>JAFECP010000063.1:29173-43974 GCA_018242105.1 Pseudomonadota bacterium | reverse complement strand
TAAATGCCGCGAAACCCTGATGGCGGTCGCGATACGGCACAGGCAAAAGCCCCGAAAACTGGCGCACTCGATGCAATCTAAGCCGCGAGGATCGGATTGTTAGAGCCGGACAGTGACTATCCACGAAGACTTTGCCTCGTTCTCCCATGGCGGCGCCTATACCTCCGCTCGCAGCATCGCGCATGAGGGCGATTACGCGCATAGCGTTACCAAGCGGGCCCTCGATCTGGCCTTGGCGGTTCCTGCGCTGATCCTGCTTTCGCCGCTGATGCTCATCTTGTCGGTCCTCATCCGTGCGGGTTCGGAAGGCCCGGCGGTGTTCCGCCAAACGCGGCTCGGCCTGAACGGCGCGCCGTTCCAGATTTTGAAATTCCGCACCATGACCGTTCTGGAGAACGGCCCGGCGATCAAGCAGGCCGAGTTGAACGATGCACGCGTCACGAAAGTCGGTGCATGGATGCGCCGCCTCAGCCTCGACGAACTGCCCCAGCTCATCAACGTCATCAACGGCGACATGTCGTTGATCGGCCCGCGCCCGCATGCGCTTGCACATGACCGCTACTATGGCCGCCAGATTGCCGGCTACGAACTGCGCCAGAATGTGAAGCCCGGCATCTCCGGCTGGGCGCAGGTGCATGGTCATCGTGGCGCTACCGTGACGATCTCGCGCATGCGCGAGCGTCTCGCTTATGACGTCTGGTATTCGCGCAATGCGACATTCGCACTCGATGTGCAGATCATCGTCCGCACTATCGGCGAGGTCGTTAGCCAGCGGAACGCATACTGATGCAACCGCAAAAGTTTCTCCCGCAGGATACCACCGCGCCGCGCCGCGCTTATCAGCGACGCGACCCGGACCGCATCTATAACGAAGTCATCGTCGGCGGCATTCGCACAGCCTGCGTGGGGCGCGAACAGCTTGGCCGCCTCATGGTCGGCGACTGCCTTGCGGCGCGCGGCGGCAAGCGCCGTGCGCGCCTGGTCTTCGCGTCCAACGGTCATGCGGTTTCCATGGTGCGCAACGATGAAAGCTTCCGCGAGAATTTCGCCAAGGCCGATCTCATCCATGCCGACGGTCAGCCGGTCGTCATCGCCTCCAGACTGCTGACGGATACGCCGATCCCGGAACGCACCGCGACCACCGATTTCATCCATGACGCCGCCATCAAGGCACGCGAGAACAATCTGCGCTTCTTCCTGTTCGGCTCGACCGAAGCGGTGAACGCTGCCTGCGCGAAGAAGCTTCGCGAGTCTTATCCAGGCCTGAAAATCGTAGGCCGCCGCCACGGTTATTTCTCGCAAGACCAGGAAGCAGAGATCGTCGAAGAGATCAACGCGGCGAATGCCGATGTGGTGTGGGTCGCGCTGGGCGTTCCGAAGGAATACGAGTTCTGCGTGCGCAACCGCGAGAAGATCCACGCTGGGTGGCTGGTCACCGCGGGCGGCTGCTTCAATTTTGTTTGCGGCGAATATCGCCGCGCACCGCAATGGATGCAGGCGATGAGCCTGGAATGGCTCTACCGGCTGTGGCGCGAGCCGAAAAGGCTGTGGAAACGCTACGCCGTCACAAATCCTATCGCCGCGTTTACTCTTTTGACACGCACCATGGCCTACAGGTCGAAGGACTGACCGGGCACCCCATGAGCGATGCCGCGCCGCTGACCGCAACCGCCGGGATGGATCGCGTGAAAGCGCCTTCCGCCTTGGGGGGCCTTGTCTCTCTGGCATTGCATTACGCATTTAACACGCTTGGCCCCATATCCATTGCCGGCGCGCATTTCCTCACCTCGCTGCTTTTCCTGCGCTTCCTGCCGCCGTCACAATTCGGCCTGTTCTCCTTCGTGTTCGTTGTTGTGCCCTTCGCGCTATCGATGGGCGGCGCGCTATTCGGCGCAGCGTTGGTCAACTCCGCCAATGGCAAGGTGCCGATGACGGATGGCGAACTCGCAGCCTATATGAAAGCCAACCTGCTCTATGCCGGTCTTGCAACCCTCGCAATCTTCGGATTGATGATCGTGGGAACGGCGGGGATGGAACTTGCGGCGATTGTATCGGTTTACGGCGCGCTAATGACGATCCGCTGGTTCGCGCGCTGCCATGCCTATGCGGTGCACCAGATGCCGCGCGCAATCGTATCCGATCTTATTTACAGCAGCGTGCTCATCGGCGGCCTTGGCGTTCTCATCGTTACCCGCAACTTCACCCCCGTTTTCGCTGCTTCGATTCTGGTTCTTTGCTCCGGCTGTGCGGTGATCGGCTTCGGCCGGCAATTCCTGCGCGCGCAGGCAAGCGCGTTGTGGGAAGGATCGCTGCGTGCGTTTCTGCCGATCTGGCGCGATCTCGCGCGCTGGTCGCTCCTGGGTGTGATCTCCACCGAACTCACCGCCAACGCCCATGCCTATCTCGTGACATTGATTTCCGGCCCCAAGGCTTTTGCGTTGCTGGCGGTTGGTTCGCTCTTCATGCGTCCCGCCTCGCTGGTGATAACTGCATTGCCGGACGCCGAGCGCGCCTCCATGGCGCGCTCGTTGAACGCCGGAAAATTCGGCGATGCCATGCGCACCGTCTCCCAGTTCCGCATGGCAGGCCTTGTCGTCCTCGCCGGAACGTCGGCGCTCGCGGCTATCATCATGATCTGGTTCCCGCAACTCATCCTCAAACGCGGTTATGAGGAAGCGAGTGTGATCACGGTTGTCTGCATGTGGGTGGCGATCATGGCGATCCGCGCGCTACGCACGCCGGAGTCGGTGCTTCTGCAGGCAGGCGGCGAATTCAAGCCGCTGGCCAGTGCCAGCGTGAATTCCAGCGTTGTGTCGCTGACCTTCACCACCATCCTGCTGCTCGCCTTCGGCCCCATCGTCTCGATGGGCGGCGTCATGGCGGGGGAAGTCGTGATGGCGCTACAAATCTTCGCGCAGGCGCGCAAGTGGCGGGTGCAGCATGGCTAGCGTGCTGATCGCCGTTCCAAGCTTTCGCCGGCCGAAGAGCCTGGAACGCCTGCTCATTGCCATCGCGAATCTGAACACCCGCGCTAACGTTACCGTTCTCGTCGCCGACAACGACCCCGAGCAACGCGAAGCGGTGGCAACTTGCGATACCGTGCGCGCACGCGGCTATCGCTGGCCGATCTCTTCCATCGTCGTCACCGAACGCGGCATCGCCCATGTGCGCAATGCACTTGTCGCCGAAGCGCTGCGGCAACCGCCTTGCGATTTCATCGCCATGCTGGACGACGACGAAGAGCCGGACGCAAACTGGCTCGGCGAACTTCTGCGCGTGCAATCCGAAACCGGCGCCGATGCGTTGAACGGTTCGACCAGGCGTGTCTTCGAAACCGCTCCGGGGGCGTGGGCCAAACATTGCGACGGCGTGTCGGATATTTTCGCCCCCACGGGGAACATCGGCATCATCGAAGGTACGGGCAATCTGCTGGCAAAGCACGCATTGTTCGCGGGCATGGCCGCGCCGTGGTTCGATCCGGCTTTCGCCATGACCGGCGGCGAGGACAAAGACTTCTTCGTGCGCGCAAAAAAAACGGGCGCACGCTTCGCTTGGGCGAATGACGCCATCGCCTACGACTATGTCCCGCCCTCGCGCGCCAATCTGCGCTGGGCGCTGAGCCGCGCCTATAGCGCGGGCAATTCCGATATGCGCGTGTTTCTGAAATACCGCCCGGACCTTGTGGCGCGCCTCAACGAGATGGCGCGCATCGTAGCCGCGCTCTTGTTGAACCCGGTGCTGTTCGTCATCCTTGCTTTCAATCCAAATCGGCGCGTCAGGCCGCTGCGCAAGCTATGCCGTGCGTTCGGCAAGCTGGCCGCGATTGGCGGGCGGACTTACGAAGAGTATTCCGTAATTCATGGCCAATGACGGAATAGCCATTCACGACTCCCACGCGGGTCAGGATATTTCCTCCCGCCTCGTCGAATTCGCCTTCGGCGCTTTTCTGCTTTTGGTCTTCGTTGGCCTGCAACCCTTCGCCATCCGCGATCCAAATGTGCTGGCGAACGGCGACATGCTCGCCGCCGGCGAAGGCGATCTGGCGCGCCAGATTCTCTACATACTGTTTTTCGCCGTCATCTTCATCGTCGCGATCCAGCGTGAGGGATGGCGTGCCATCGACTCGGTTCCGCCGGTTCTGGCGCTCCTGCTCCTGTGGTGCGGTTTGAGCGCGTTTTGGACCGAAGCGCCGCCCCTGATCACGATCCGCCGCGTCGGCCTGGAAATCATCGTCGTGTTGTCGGTGATGTTGAGCGTCAACGCTCTGGGCGCAGACCGCAGCTTTCGCATCTTGCGGCTGGTGCTGGCTGCGGTGCTGATCGTGAACTGGATCTCGATCCCCATCGTGCCGCAAGCCGTCCACCTGCCGAACGAAACCGATCCCAGTATTGTGGGCGACTGGCGCGGGCTTTACTTCCACAAGAACATCACCGGCGCGGTATGCGCGCTCTCCGCGATCGTGTTCCTCTACTATGCGATCCGCGACAAAAGCCGGAATGACTGGCTGCTGCTGATCGCAACCCTGGGCTTTCTGGTAATGACGCGCTCCAAATCCTCGATGGGGCTGCTGCCGCTCGGGATCGGCGCCGGGGCAATATATTATTGGGCGTGGCGGCGTGGGATCGATCGTGCGATCGTCAGCGTCGGTGTCGTTCTTCTCGTTCTCTTCGCGGCCGCGATCGGAGGCGTCTATCATCAGGAGCTCTCGCGCATCTTCGCCGATCCGCAGGAGTTCACCGGACGCACCGTGATCTGGCAGGCGGAGATCGCCTTCATCCGCGATCACGTATGGCTCGGCTCCGGCTTCGGCTCCTTCGCCGACACTGGGGCGCTGTCGCCACTGCATGCCTATGTGGGCCAGAACTGGGTCGATACGATCAGCCATGGCCACAACGGCTATTTGCAGCTAATGGTGACAACCGGGATCGTCGGCTTCACCCTCACCATGATCTGCGTGCTCATCCAGCCGGGCATCGCGTTCTGGCGCATGGACGGGATGGATCACCTGCTCAAATCGTTCCTGTTTGCGCTCTTTGTCTTCTTCGCGTTTCACAATCTGACGGAGTCCGACTTTCTGGAAAGCGACGGTGCAAGCTGGGTCTTGTTCCTGATGATGTTGGGCGCTTTGCGCGGCCATCGGTTGAAGCAAACGCCATGACGCCGCTCTTCTCCGTCATCATCCCCGTCTTCAACCGCGCCGATATTCTGGAGCGTGGCATCCGCTCGGTGCTGGCGCAGACCTGCCAGGATTTCGAAATCGTCGTGATTGACGATGGATCGGGCGACCATCCTGAAGATGTCGTGGCAAAGATCGGCGATTCGCGGATTCGGATCGCGCGGCAGGAAAATCGTGGCGGCGCGGCTGCGCGCAATCGCGGGTTCGACGAGGCGCGCGGACGTCTCGTGGCGCTGCTGGATTCCGATGACCAGTTCTTGCCGCACCATCTGGAAAACATGCGCAAGCTACTGGAGAACACGACAAATACCGTGGGTTACGCGCGCATGATCGTGGATCGCGGCAATGGCGTCACCATGCTGAAGCCGCCGCGCGCGATACGGCCCGGCGAACATATGGGCACCTATCTGCTATGCGATCGTGGATTCGTGCCGACGATCACCCTGGCTCTTTCGGCGGAGACCGCGCGGCGCGTGCGCTATGGCGGCTGGCGCCCGGCGGAAGACACCGACTTCGCGCTCCGGCTTTTTGCCGCCGGTTGCGAATTCAAGATGGTGGAGGAGGCCGGCGCGATCTGGAACGACGTTCCCGATCCCAAGCGCACCTCGGCGGGCCGCAAGGGTCACGACCTCATTCCCTGGATCGAGCAGATGAAACCCAATATTCCGCGCCGCGCCTATTATGGCGCCTTCGGTTGGGCCATCGCCAAAGGCGCGGTTGTCCAACGGCCATGGCGCGCCTTCTACTACTATCTGCGCGCGGTGCTGCATGGCTGCTACAATCCGCGTCTCGCCGCAATCATCTTCCTGCAGATATTCCTCCCCGACGGGCTCTACAGGCGCATCGCCGATCGTGCGATTCCGTTCGTGCCCCGGCGCGGCGTATCGGCCTGATGCTCACGCGCCGCGAGTTTCTCGGACAACTGGCTTTTGCCGGCACGACTGCATCGGCGTGGCCCGCCGCCGCTGCATCCGATGACGGATTGCACACCATCGCGGCGCAGCGCGGTCTTCTCTATGGCTGCGCGGCAGCGACCTATGAATTTCAGGATGCAGCGTTCGCAGCGGCGCTGTCGCGCGAGGCGGGCATCCTCTCCGCCGAATATGAAATGAAGCGCGCCGCATTGGAGCCAACGCGCGGCCATTACGATTTCTCCGGCGGCGATGGATTGCTCGCCTTTGCCCGCGCGCATGGCATGGCGTTTCGCGGCCATACGCTGGTGTGGCATCACAGCAATCCGCCATGGCTGGAAGAAGCCCTGCAAGCGCCAGATGCAGATTCGCTGCTCACCGATTACATCGCAGCCGTCGCCGGTCATTACAGGAACCGCATCCGTTCCTGGGATGTCGTGAACGAAGCGATCCAGCCTTCGGATGGCCGCGCCGATGGCTTGCGCAATTCATTCTGGCTGAAGCGGTTTGGCCCCGAATATATAGATTTGGCATTCCATGCCGCGCGCGCTGCGGATCCTCGCGCCATGCTCGTCTATAACGATTGGGGCTGCGAATGGGGAGCGCCGGAAAACGATCGCTTCCGCGCTACCACGCTGCAATTCCTGAGCAATGCCCTGACGCGCGGCGTTCCCATTCAGGCTCTCGGTATGCAGGGGCATCTCTCCGCCTTCGGAACCCAGGTCGATCAGCGAAAGCTTGCCGTTTTTCTCGAAGCTGTGCGGCGGATGGGATTGAAGATCCTCGTCACCGAGCACGATGTCGATGACAGCGGTGGGCCGCCCGATATCGCCACGCGCGATCGCACGGCGGCGGATGCCAGCCGGCGCTTTCTGGATGTCATGCTGGACAATCCCGCGACGATCGCGGTGCTGACCTGGGGCCTGTCGGACCGGTTTCTCGATCCACCCGGCTGGCGCGACCGTTTGGCGGGACGCTATCCGCGCATGCTCCCGCTCGACCGCGACTTCCAGCGCAAGCCGATGTGGGATGCGATGGCGAAGGCCTTCGCTTAGGCCTTCGCCTTCTTCGCCAGATGTTTTGCCAGAACCGGTGCGGCATATTCAGCGCCGGTCATGAAGCGCATCAATGGACCGAAGCTGTTCGCGGATGCGGGGCCGACCACATAAAGGCCCGGATAAGTCGTCTCGAAATTGCCGGACAGTTTGGGCGCGGCGCCCGTCGTTGAGATGCGCGACAAGAGCGACGGCGTCATGAAACCCACGCGCGAAAGATCGGCGCGGAAGCCCGTGGCGGCAACGACATGATCGCATTCCACCGTCTTGGCTTCGCCGCGCTGATCGATCACGCGCAGCAGCACGCGCTTGCCCGCCATGCGCGCCGCGTCCAGCTTGCAGCTCAGCATTTCGGCGACCTTGCCTTCGACGCGCTGGCGCACGAACCAGCCCGGTGCGGGACCGAGGTGACGTTTGACGATCTCAAGGCGCAGCTTTTCCGGCAGGAAGCGGAAGAGGAACGGCATGTTCACCGCCGCCCAGGAACGCCAGCCCGGCCCGATGGTCGTGGCGGGATTGCGAATCTGCCTCCACCACCTGTTGTCATCCGCTCCCGGTGGCGTGTGATAGCGAAGTGCGCTGTCGCGCGCGACGATCTTCACCGAAGCGCCGCCATCGTTGAGCAGCGCGGCAAGATCGACGGCGGATGCACCCGCACCCAGAACCACGACCTCCTTGCCTTTGAACTGTGCGCCGTCACGATGATCGTAGCTGTGCGATGTCACGTCTTTGTCGAGATAGGCCAGCTCCGCAGGCACGTTGCGGAACCAGGAGATACCGATGGCGAGAACCACGCGGCGCGCCTGGATGTGACGGCCATCTTCCAGCGCCAGCGCGAAACCCGCGTCCGATGCCTGGAGATTGGTGACATCGACTTCTTCGAGCGTCGGCACAAAGGTTTCACGGAACCAGCCCGCGTATTCGAGGAAGAGATCCAATGAGACCGGCAGCGCCCTGTCCGCATAAGGGATGCTGCGCGCTTCGCAATAGGCTCGAAGCGTGGAGCCCTTGGAAGGATGCGAGAGGCAGGATGCGAAACCTTCGGACTTCAGCAGCATGTCCTTGGGCATGTGATTGCGCCAGGTGTCGAGCGCGCGTCCGAAGATGCGGAAGGATACGCCCCGCGCCGCAAGCTGGGCGGCCAGCGACAGGCCATAGGGACCGGCGCCGATGATCGCAACCTCGCAATCCACCGCAGGCTTTTTCGCCCCTAGAGCGAAGATGTTTTTGGAAATTTTCGGTGTCAGAACCGGACGAACCGCTCTGACGTCTTCAAAATCGACGCTGGTCATGGGCAAAACCTGTTCCAATACGGCACAGCCGCGGGATTTTTGCCCCGAAGCCGCACGCTTTTCCGCACTAAGCCGGATTCATCCAAGGCGCGTGCCAGATGAGGCGTTCACCGATGGTTGACGCGGCGCCGGGCATAGTGAGGCCATGACCGCTAAGGTACTGCTCATCACCACCGTGCCCTGGCCTTCCGCAGGCAGGCTGGCCGGAGCGTTTGCCGCAACCGGTTGCGTGGTCGATGCCTTGCTGCCAGCAGACCATCCCGCTTCCCGCAGCCGGTACTTCGAGCGTGTATATGCTTACCGGCCGCTCGGTGGCGTCTCCTCCTTCCTGGATGCCGCGGAGCAATCGCACAGCGATGCCGTTCTGGCGCTCGACGACCGCGCGACGGCGCTGCTGCTGCAGGCGCGCGAACGCGCGCCGGTGCATATCGCCGCGCTGATTGGCCGATCTCTCGGCTGCACGGAAAATTACGCCCAGCTCATGTCACGCAACGGCTTCATCGAAGCGGCGCGGCAAGCCGACATCCGCACGCCGCTGACCTGCTCGATCGAAAACGAAAACGATCTTGAAGGTGCGATCCGCCAGATCGGCTTTCCCGCCGTGCTCAAGGCTGACGGCACATGGGGCGGCGATGGTGTCGCCGTGGTGCACGATCGCAATGAAGCGCTTCTCGCTTGGCGCCGCCTTTCCAAACCGCCATCGCTCTTGCGCAGCCTTGCGCGCGCCTTGCGCCGCTCCGACGCGCATTTCCTGCGCAGCGCCTTGGACGCCCAAGCGCCCGCCGTCAGCATGCAGCAATTCATCGCCGGAAGGCCGGCGACGACATCCTTCGCCTGCTGGCAAGGAAAGCTTCTTGCCGCCAATCATCTGGAAACGCTCGCTGCGCAAGAAGCCAACGGCCCGGCCAGCGTGCTCCGCCGCCTCGAAAGCGAAGAGATGGAGCAGGCGGCCGCGCGCCTTGCTGCGCATTTCGGATTGAGCGGGTTGCACGGCTTAGACTATGTGCGTGACGGTCAAGGCCGGGCGCACCTCATTGAAATCAATCCACGCAGCCCGCAGACGAGCTATCTCAGCTTCGGAGCAGGACACGATCTTGTTTCTGCGCTCGCCGCGCGGGTGGATGGACATGCGCGGCCGCCGCGGCCGCGTGTGGCAGGCGATGTCGTGGCGCTCTTTCCGCAGGAGTGGATGCGCGACCCGGCCAGCCCTTACCTGACCAGTGCCTTCCACGACGTGCCCTGGGACGATCCGGTACTGATCCGCGCGTGGATGGAGTCGCAGCAGGCCCGTCCGGCATTGGAAAAATGGCGGGCGTTCATGGCCAGCGCCCAACAGGGCGCCAGCTTCGCAGCCCAGTCTTGACGCCCACCTTAACGATCGTTTGCACTACCTCTCGTTAACCATTCCGCAGTGGCTGGCGGGGTTAAATCCGCCTGTCTGGCTTTGGAAGATGCAGCTCTTCCGAAGTGTCATGGCGGTACAGAGGCGATGGCCGTTTCATCTTCTTCCACATCCGCCGGCGCGCAAGCAGCCGGAGAGAACGGTGCTGGCGCATTCCGCTTCAGCGATCTGGTTCGCGTGGGCGCCAGGCGCATGGCGCTCATCCTCACCACCGCCACGGTCGTCGTCGCCGTCACCATCGCCGCGCTTCTGTTGTGGCCTTCAGTCTATTCCGCTTCCACGCTCTTGATGCTCGAACAGCGCACCAACAGCGTGGCTTCGAGCACATCGGTGCTCTCGTCGCTGCCGACCGATCCGGTATCGGTGCAGAACCAGATCCAGATCCTGACCTCGCGCGATCTGGCTGCGCGCGTCATTGCCGATATGAAGCTTTACGAAGATCCCGAATTCGCCAAGCCGGACGCCATCACCGGGCAAATGCCGAGCGCCGATGCGGTGATCGATGGTTTTGAACGTCATCTGACAGCGGAAGCCGTCGGGCTTTCGACCACCATCAACGTCACCTTCAAATCCCGTGACGCCAAAAAGGCTGCGGCCATCGCCAACGCCATAGCCTCCGCCTATCTGGCCGATCAAGTGAACTTCGAGGATGAAGCGACCCGCAACACAACGACGTGGCTTCTGGACCGCATCCGTTCGCTTGCCCGCCAGGTGCAGGGCGCCGAAATGGCCGTGCAGCAATATCGCGCGCAGAACGATCTCAACGACACCAGCAACGGCGATTCCCTGATCGATCAGCAACTCATCGCGCAGAACGCGGCGCTGGTCGCGGCGAAATCCGACCTGGCGCAGAAACAAGCGATTTCGTCTCATGTGAATTCCATGATCGCTGCGGGACAGGGCGCCGACGTCTCGCAGGTCGTGTCCTCGCCGCTCATCATCCAGCTGCGCGCGCAGGAAGCGGAGTTGCTTCGCCAGGAAGCGCAACTCTCGTCGAAATACGGCCCGCGCCATCCCAAGATGATGGACATCGAATCCCAGAAGCAAAATCTGGAGGACAAGATCGCGCAGGAAGCCGCGCGTGTGGGCGGGTCGGCATCGAACGATGTGGCTGTCGCCCGCGCCAATGTTGGCTCGCTGGCCGCGAGCCTGAAGGCGCTTGAAAAGAACGCCAGCGCCGACAGCCTCAAGCGCGTGAAATTGAAAGCCCTGGAAGCGAATGCCGCATCCACCCGCACCATGTATGAGGCCTTCGTCACACGCCTGCGCGAGACGCAGGGCGCCGCAGGTCTTCCCAGCGCGCGCGTGATTTCGACTGCCGCAGTTCCCGCGCAACCGAGTTCCCCCAAGCGCACCCTGATCGCGGCCGCGTCCATCCCTGCCGGCCTGTTGATTGGCCTTTTGTTGGCGCTTCTGGCTGAACGCAACAGCCCCACCGCCGAATACCGTCCACGCGCCATATTCCGTCCCACTGCCGCCGCCGCATCCGCTGCGCCGGCTGTCGATCCGCTACGCGGCGCGCCGGTGATCGGCGAGATTCCCGATTATGCATCCCTGCGCGCTGCCGACGTGGTGATCGACAGGCCTCACGATTCCTATGCACGCTCCGTCGAACTGCTTTTGGGCCGCCTGGCGCCGCACGCGCGCGGCCATGCCGGCAAGGTCATTGCGCTCACCGCGCCCGATCAGGACGAAGGCCGCACGGCGCTGGCGACCGCCCTGGCGCGCGCCGCCACGCAGCGCGGGCTTCGCGCTATCGTCATCGACAGCGACTTTAAGCTACCCCGCGCTGCGCAGGCCATGGGCCTCGCGCAGGGCGACCTTGGATTGCAGGATGTTCTTTCCGGCACATCGCCGCTCAGCCAGAGTCTTGCGCGTGACACCCGGTCTAGCGCGTTGTTGCTTTCACCCGCACGCCTGCATTCGCCGAACGCACAATTCCTCAATGCGCTGCCGCAACTCATCGCCTATCTGAAGCGCAGCTTCGATCTGGTCATCGTGGATTGCCCCGCACCGGACTATGCCAGCGCCTCGCGCTATTTCCTGCCGCTCAGCGACGCCGCCGTTCTGCTGGTGCGCTGGCAATCGACGCCGCGCGCGGCGGTAGCGCAGACCATAGACACGCTGTCGGCTCTTCGCGTTCCCGCCACCGGCGTGGTTTTCGCGCGCTAAACGCACATAACGCGCCTGCCCATAATTCGCTGGCTGGAACCGCCCCAGCCTTTATAGTTGCGCTCCATGAGACGCGACCTTTCCGCCCCCGCGGGCGCCATTCACCGTAGAACCATCGACAGCAAGATCCTGAAGAAAGAGACGCTCGGCGATCCGGCGGAGCGGCTGATCGACATCTATGTCCCCGCCGGACACGATGGGCGCGGCCTTCCGCTGCTGATCGATATTGTCGGCTTCACCGCCGGCGGACCAGCACATACCAACTGGAAGAATTTCGGCGAAAACCTGCCCGAGCGCCTCGACCGGCTGATCGCAACCGGCGCGATGGCGCCCTGCGTCGTCGCTTTCCCCGATTGCTTCACCAGGCTTGGCGGCAATCAATATATCAACAGCGAAGGAACCGGCCGCTGGGCCGATTTCCTGATGGAAGAAGCTGTGCCGCTTGTGGAGAGAGAATTCGGCTGCGGCGGCAAAGGCAGGCGCGGCATCTTCGGCAAAAGCTCCGGCGGCTATGGCGCCATGGTGCACGCGCTGCTCTATCCGGATTTCTGGTCGGCGGCGGCGGTGCATTCCGGCGATATGGGTTTCGATCTCATGTATCGCCACGAAATGCCCACGGTATTGCGCGCGCTGGCGACTGTGGGCGGCACGCCGAAAGCTTGGCTGGAGAAATTCTTCGCCGCGGCAAAGACCAAGGATTCCGATGTTCACATCATCATGATGCTGTGCCAGGCCGCCACCTTCGATCCGGACACATCCGCCTATATGAACATCCGCCTGCCGGTCGATCCGCACACCTGCGAATTCATCGCCGAGCGCTGGCAGAACTGGTTGAACTGGGACCCGCTCGTCATCGCGGAGAAGCGCGCGGACGATCTCAGGAAATTGAAGCATCTCTATATCGATTGCGGCGATGTCGATCAATATAACCTCGTGTATGGCGCGCGGCGCATGCACGCGCTTCTGGAAAAGCGCGGCATCGCGCATACTTACGAAGAATTCCCGGACAATCACTCTTCCGTCGATTACCGGATGGACCGCAGCCTGCCGCTGCTCGCAAAGGCGCTTTCACAATGATGGACACGAACAAGCTCAAGACATTCTGCGACGCGCAGTGGGATGAATCCGTCATTCCCTCGATCACCGACTACATCCGCATTCCCAACAAGTCGCCCGCCTTCGATCCCAAATGGGCCGAGCACGGATACATGGATAAAGCGGTGTCGCTCATGGAGAACTGGGCGCGCGACAAGATCAATGCGTTGCAGGGCGCGACGCTGGAAGTTATCCGCCTCGAAGGCCGCACGCCGCTGATCTTCATCGACCTGCCGGGCAACAAGAACGACGACACGATTCTTCTTTACGGCCATCTCGACAAGCAGCCGGAGATGAAAGGCTGGTTTGAAGGGTCCGGCCCATGGGAGCCGCGCCGTGACGGCGACAAGCTTTACGGCCGCGGTTCCGCCGATGACGGTTATGCGATCTATGCGTCGATCACTGCGTTGCTTGCGCTGCAGGACCAGAACATTCCGCGCGCGCGCTGCGTGATTGTGATCGAAGCTTGCGAGGAATCGGGCAGCTACGATCTTCCCTTCTATATCGATCATCTCACGGATCGCCTTGGCCAACCTTCGCTGGTGATTTGTCTGGACTCCGGTTGCGGCAATTACGATCAGCTCTGGCTCACCACCTCGCTGCGCGGCATTGCAATGGGGGTCTTGAAAGTACGTGTTCTCACCGAGGGCGTTCACTCTGGCGATGCGTCCGGCATCGTCCCTTCGTCCTTCCGCATCACGCGCAATCTGTTGTCGCGCGTGGAAGACGAAGCCACGGGCGCCATCAAATTGCAGGATCTTTATGTGCAGGTGCCGCCGCAGCGCATAGAACAAGCGAAGCAAGCGGCGAAAATTCTGGGCAAGGAAGTTTTCAACAAGCTGCCCTTCGCCGGCGCGACGCGGCCGATGTCGGAAGACCTTACCGACCTTGTTCTGAACCGCACATGGCGGCCACAGCTCGCAATCACCGCCATCGACGGATATCCGCTGCCGGAAAATGGCGGCAATGTGCTGCTGCCCTATTCCTCCACCAAGCTGTCTTTCCGCTTGCCGCCGACGGCCAATGCGGACAAAGCGACGGCGCTGATCAAGAAGACATTGGAATCCGATCCGCCCTATGGCGCGGAAGTGGAATTCGATGCCGAACATGGCCAGTCGGGATGGGAAGCACCCAAGCTTGCAGGCTGGCTGGAGAAATCCGTCGAAGCGGCGTCGCAGATGGCGTTCGGCAAACCGGCCGCTTACATGGGCGAAGGCGGCAGCATTCCGTTCATGGGCATGCTGGGCGAGAAATTCCCCAAGACGCAATTCGTCATCACCGGCGTTCTTGGCCCGCATTCCAACGCGCATGGCCCCAACGAATTCCTGCATGTGCCAACGGCAAAGAAAGTCACCGCTTCCATCGCGCAAATTGTTGCCGATCATCACACCGCGATTGAGGGAAGATGATGATTCTCTTGTAAATTCAATAACTTAAGTGTAGAATAATTATTCCTTGAAAGGAGAATAATTAGGTTGACGCCGTGACGGTACCCCTGTACACTTTTTCCAATTCTGGAATTGCGTCTATTGCGAAGCCCCGCTCCAAAAGCGGGGCTTCTGCACGTTTGGCGAGAATTGCGGCGGCCCCGGCGTCATGCACAATTCGCGCAGCACAAAAAGGCGGGGGAGATTCGTTATGAACAAACACATGCTGCGCGGCGCGCTTGCAGCAATGCTTCTTATGGGTGCCGGCACG
>JAFECP010000063.1:13796-29088 GCA_018242105.1 Pseudomonadota bacterium | reverse complement strand
CCATTCCCGCCGACAAGCCCGCGGTCACGCTACGCCTGGAAATGACGGATCGCACCGAAGGCCGCCTGCACGACATTCTGGAAGCCGCCGCCGCGAAGGCATCGCACCAGCCCACCGATCTCGAAGGCAAGGCCGGTGCGTTCTACAAAGCCTTCATGGACGAGGCGTATGTCGAACAGCTTGGCGCCAAGCCGATACAGCCCGAACTCGATGCCGTGCGCAAAGCCAAGACGCGCGGGGCATTGGCACAGCTCATGGGCCGCAACAATTCGGATTTCGAAGCATCGCTCTACAATGTCAGCATCGATATCGATCTGAAGGATCCCAATAAATACGCGATCTATCTTTCCCAGAGCGGCCTCGGCCTTCCGGATCGCGACTATTATCTTGAAAAGAATTTCGCGCCGGCCAAGGCGAAATATCAGTCTTATGTGGCACAGCTTCTTAAACTGATCGGCTGGAAGAATGCCGGCGCCCGCGCCAGGGATGTGGTCGCGTTTGAAACCAAGATCGCCAATGCAAGCTGGACCAAGGTTCAGGACCGCGATCTGAATGCGATCTACAACCCGGTCGCTACAGCCGACCTGTCCACGTTCGCGCCCGGCTTCAACTGGGATGTCTTCATCAAGGAAGCAGGTCTCGGACACATCAATCGCGTGATCGTGGCGGAGAAGACGGCATTCCCAAAACTCGCCGCCATCTACGGCACCACGCCGCTGGAAACGATCAAGGCGTGGCAGGCCTTCCACATTGCCGACAACGCCGCGCCTTATCTTTCCAAGGCGTTCACCGGCGCTTACTTCGACATGCACGACAAGACGCTGTCCGGCCAGGCGCAGCAGCGCGTGCGCTGGAAGCGCGCGATCACCGCTGTCAGCGGCGATGATTTCGGCGTCGGCGCGCGCTTCGGCACGTTCGGCACGATGGGCTTCGGCGTCGGCCAGCTCTACACCGCCAAATGGTTCGGCCCAGACTCAAAGGCTAAGATCGAAGCCCTGGTGCACAATCTTCTCGCCGCCTATCGCGTGCGGTTGCAGAACCTCGACTGGATGAGCGACGCCACAAAAGCCGAAGCGATCAAGAAACTCGACACTTACACCATCAAGGTCGGCTATCCGGACCATCCGCGCGATTATTCCGGCCTTGTCGTCACCGATGACGATATCGTTGGCGATGTGCGCCGCGCCGGCGCGTTCGATTGGGCGTTCTATCTGGGCCGTTATAACGGCCCTGTCGATCGCACCGATTGGCAGATGACGCCGCAAACCAACGACGCCTATAACGGCTCGCTGCGCGACATCGTTTTCCCGGCCGGCATTCTTCAGGCGCCGATCTTCGACGCCAATGCCGATGCGGCGATCAATTACGGCGCGGTGGGCGGCGTTATCGGCCACGAACTCACGCATGGTTTCGACGATGAGGGCCGCAAGATCGATGCCCAAGGCCGTCTGCGTGATTGGTGGACGAAGGACGATGCGGCGAAATTCGAAGCCCGCGCCAAAGCGCTCGGTGCGCAATATTCCGCCTTTGAACCCCTGCCCGGCGTGCATGTGAACGGCGATCTGACGATGGGTGAGAACATCGCCGATCTGGGCGGCGTCACACTGGCGCTCGATGCCTATCACGCCTCGCTGAAAGGCAAGCACGCGCGCAAGATCGACGGGCTTACCGGCGATCAGCGCGTCTTCCTCGGCTGGGCGCAGGCCTGGCGCGGCAAAGTGTCGGACGATTATCTGAAGAAGCAGGTGGTCAGCGATCCGCATAGCCCGCGGCAGTTCCGCGTCAACGGCCCGGTGCGCAATATCGACGCCTGGTATGAATCCTTCAATGTGAAGCCGGCCGACAAGCTTTACATCGCGCCGGACAGCCGCGTGCATATCTGGTGATGGAGCCTTTATCCTGCCGGGCCGTTGCACAGAGCAATGGCCCGAAGGATGAACATCATGCACGACCGGCTACGGGAATTTGCGAGTACTGGCGACATGGCCGCGCGCCTCGCGGATGAGATCGTTGCCCGCCTGAAATCCGCCGTTGAGGTGCGTGGCCACGCCAGCCTTGTCGTATCCGGCGGAACGACGCCGGGCGCATTGTTCGACGTTCTTTGCGAACGCGATGCGCCCTGGGGGAAAGTTTGGATCACGCTGTCGGACGAACGCTGGATCGCGCCCAGCGAAGACGGCAGCAATGAAAAACTGGTGCGCACCCGTCTTCTGCGCGGCAAAGCGGCCGGCGCACATTTCACCGGCATGAAGACCAGCGATGCGAAACCGGAAAACGCGCAAACAACCGTCGAAACCGCGATCTCAGCGATGCCGCGCCCGTTTGACGTTGTGCTGCTTGGCATGGGCGATGACGGGCACACCGCCTCGCTCTATCCGCGCGCCCCTGAATTGAAAGCGGCGCTCGATACGGGTTCACCGGCTCTTGTTCACGCCGTGCATGCGCAGAACGCAGCGGCGACGGGCGACCGGATGACCCTGACGCTCAGAGCGCTTCTGGATACGCGCTGGATCGCACTGCTCATCAAAGGCGAGGAGAAAATGGAAACCTATCGCGCCGCCGAAAGCGGCAGCGATGTGACGGACATGCCTGTGCGCGCGGTGCTGGGACAGGCCGGCGTGCCGGTCGAAGTTTTCTGGTCGCCGTGACGGCGAACGGCCGCCCGACCTATCTGACCGGCAAACCGTTTTTCAAAGCTCGCTTCGGTTGATCCGGTAGGTTGCGAAACACGTCATGCAAGCCTTGCGCATCCAGCCACGTCATGAGCCGTTCCGGTGCGTACTCGTCGCGAACCCAGGTTCTGAGCGGACGGCCTTTCGCTTCCTGCTCGGCATAAGTCAAGAAATGTCTAAGCCAGCGCTGATCTCGTTTGGGCCAATGCAAATAAGGCCATTTCGCAAATTGTTTCAGCGCATCCGATTGGGCGGCCCATCCTCTGCGATGCAGTATGTATAAAGCCGCGCCGAGGCTGGTGCGGTCCTGACCGCCAGAACATTTGATAAGCAGCGGCTTTTGCGAAATCTCAAAGGTATCGAGAATCTCCAAGAGGATTTTACGAGACGGGAGCGTGCGTGAATTTACCGGTATGTTGTAGTGATCAATTTGGAGTTCTCGGCAGATTTTCGCTTCATACCGCCACCAGGACTGCTGCGGGTTGCTACCGCGCAGATTTACAACGGTTCGGATTTTATGTTGTCGCAGAAACTGCCGCAGGAATCCGGCATAAGCCTGCGCTGAGCGCGCCGCTTCGCCTCCCACGACCCAGTGGAAATTATACAGGAGGCTTAAGAAAGGGCGCATCGCATTAGCTATCGCGCAAATCCCATAATTTCAATTATCGCGGCCATCTATCGAAGGCGCGCGGCTTCGGACAGGACAGAGACGATGTCTTGATTGCGATCAATCCTCAGAACGTGATGGGAGTGCCATAGGGCATAGAAAAGCAGGCTCCAGGCGGGTTGCTCATTGCTTCGGCATTCATCGAAAATCTGCTGAACAAACACCGGATCCGCAATCTGCATCACCCCCTTCTGTCTGGCCACCATGGCTCCCAATTCGCTGCGGCGGGCATGCATCCATTTCCCAAGTGGAACGTTGAACCCCTTTTTCCGGGCATATGGTGCAGCCTGAGGGAAAGCCTTGTGCACCCAATCTCGCAAAATTCGCTTTCCCATCCGCAGGCTCACCAGGGATTTTTCTGGAAGCTCCGATGCGAAGCGCAATACTTCAAGATCCAGGAACGGCGTTCTACCTTCGACCCCATGCGCCATGAGGGCCCGGTCCAGTTTGATGAGCAGGCAGTTCGGAAGGCGCTCCAGAACATCGACCGCCTGCAAAATCTGCGGGCGTGAAGGCCACAACTGGCTTTGCATCTGTTCAAGGTCGTCGGGCGCCTCCATCCAAACGTCGCCGGTTGCAATTGTAGTCTTCGAAAAGACTCCCCGGCGGCCGGATTGGCGGCGCAAAAAGCCAGGTAAAAGCGCACGCTGGTAGCGGCGATATCCTCCAAATATCTCGTCGGCTCCTTCCCCGCAGATCGCAACTTTTGCGCCCTGCTTCGCCACGGCAGCGCCTAGCATGTACAGAGGCAAAACTGCCGGATCGGCCATTGGATCGTCCACGGCGGCCGCGATCCGCGGCGCCAAATTCCAGAAATCGTCGCAACGCATTTCGATGCGCTCGCAAGCGACGCCAGCTTCATCCGCGAGCTTGAGAGCATCCCAACTCTCGTCCTCATCTTCCTCGCCCTCATAGCCAATCGTCAGTGCAGGAACCTGGACATTCGACACTTCTCGCGCCGCAAGCATGAGTATCGTCGAATCGATGCCGCCGGAATATAACAAGCGCGATGGCGCATCGGCGCGCAGGTGCATTTTCACCGAATCGAATATGACCTTTTCAAACTCCGTACCCAGTTGGTCAGAAGAAAGTGCGCGGCGGTGAATGTCCTTCGCTGCGCCTCTAAATTGCGGGTGTCTCGGCCATGTCGGCGTGCTGAACCGTGCGCGGATCTTGCCGTCCCTGATTATAAGCGTTTCGCCCGGCTCGACGCGCTGGACATTGGGGAAGATCGTTTTCGAGCCGAAACTATATTTGAGCTGAAGGAGTTCCGTGCGGGCCGTTTCATCAAGGCGAATTGGCGCCAGGGCCGCATCAATCAACGGTGCTATCTCGGACGCGAATGCGAAACAGTCTTTATCTTCCACAAAGTAGAGCGGCTTGATTCCAAACGGATCGCGCGACAAGATGAGTTCTCTTGTTTGCGCGTCAAACAGAGCTATTGCGTACATTCCACGCAGATGGTCTGCGAAAGAAGGCCCATACGCTCCGTAAAGCGACAAAATAACTTCGCAATCGGATTTTGTCTTGAACGGATAGTCCGGAAACAGGCTGCGCAGTTCGGGGGAGTTATAGATTTCGCCGTTAACGACGATGGCCGAGCGATCTGGTGAAAATAGCGGCTGATCGCCATGGGCGAGATCGACAATAGCGAGGCGGGTAACAACAAGCGCCGTATTTTCCGTAACGAACTGATCTTGAGCGTCGGGGCCGCGATGCAGTATTCCGCGGCGAAGAATAGTCAAAGCCCCCGCCGGCACGTTGGTGTGGCCAACCATCTGCATTCCGGCGATACCACACATCAATGCACCGATAATGCTGAAACCGATGAGCGCAGCAAAAGAAACGAAGCTCTGGGAAATCTGACCGCATCGCGACGTCGCGCGGTCGGAAGACGCCAAGTTGCTTGTCCGAATATGTCGGGCGGCGCGCTCTTGTCGAGAAAGTTTTCCGATTCCGACAAAACTGTATTCAGCGCGTTGCGAATTGAGTGCGTAAACTGCGCGCGCGCATTGGATCGTGCCGATGCGGCCACAAAGATTACAGGTTAGTTAGCTTCAAGCGATGAGATGCCCGGACTTGTCGAAACATGCACATAGCCCAGCCTCGTTTACCCTACCGCGTACTTCAGGTAATGGCCGGAGCGCCTGTTGGCGGCATTGAGACGTTTTTCTTCGACGCAGTGCTCGCGCTGTCGGATGCAGGGATCGAGCAAGCGGCCGTCGTGCGCCCAAATGCTCCATATCAGATCAAACGCCTTAGGGACGCCAATATCCGCGTTGTAACGACAGCCTTCAGTCCATGGTTCATTTTTCCGAGCCGCGCGGCCCTGGCGCGGGAGGTCGCGTCTTTCCAACCCGACATTATCCAGTATTGGACGGGCCGTGCCGCAATGACGGCAGTTAAAAGCAGCGCCGCCCAAGTTGGTTGGTATGGGGGCTATCGTGATCGATGGAGATTCGCATCATGCAGCGACTTCATCGGAATTACGAAGGATCTCGTGCAGCATATTCAGCGCCAGGGCGTTTCATCGAATCATGTTTCGCTCGTACATACCTTTGCCGATCCGCAGCCTTCTCGCGCTCTTGATCGGGCTGAATTCGGTACCCCGGAAAGTGCTCCTCTTCTTTTGGCTTTGGCACGGCTTCATCGGGACAAGGCATTGGATGTTTTGTTGGAAGCGCTTGCAAAGGTGCCCAAAGCCTATCTTTGGATTGCGGGGGAAGGTCCTGAAAGGGCTGCACTGGTCGCGCAGACGAAACGCCTCAACCTCTCGGAGCGTGTCCGGTTTCTCGGCTGGCGCGTCGATCGCGAGGCTCTCTTAGCGACTGCCGACATCTGTGTTTTCCCGTCACGGGAAGAACCATTCGGTACCGTCACGATCGAAGCCTGGGCTGCCGGAACTCCATTGATTGCGGCAGCGGCTCAAGGCCCAGCGGCCTATGTCGCAGACGGGAAAAACGGCCTGCTGGTCCCAACCGATGATGCCCCGGCCCTCGCATCCGCGATAGATCGCCTTATTTCCGATGACGTGTTGCGCGAAAATCTCGCGACAGAAGCGCGGGCGGAATACGAGCGAAATTTTACCAAGCAGATCTATGTCCGAAATATGCAGGCATTTTACAGCCGCGTTGCAAAGCGTACACAACGTCAGACTTTATTGCCTTCATAGCGGTGCGGCTTGGCGGCTCATTCAAGATACAAATGGCATCCCGTTTCTCGCAGGCGGTTGCGCCGGAAAGACGGCAACCGGGCTGATTAAGCATTTCTCATGCGCAAGCCAGCCTTCTTCAGCTATTTTGCGCCTGCAAGCGCAATTTGGCGCACAATCGATTGACCGGCCGGTCACATGTCAGAGAGATCAAATCTTGCATTGGTTGGGGCGATTTTGACGGTTGTTTGGTCGCTCCTGGCGGCAGATTCATGGGCTCATGGCCGGCACAACTCTCCGCTAGACAAAGAAATGCATCTTTTTCCTGCGCCCGGTAGATTCGGTGCGGCACAGCTACACGGTCCTTTGAATGGGGAGGCCCATATGCCCGCCAATCCCTATGCTGGCATGAGTTGCCTTCAACTTTATGTGCTGGCTATGGAGAATCAAAATGAGGCCGAAGAAAAAGAGTTCAGCAAGAAGGATTGCAGCTCTCTTTAATATTCGGTCGAACAAATTTTTTGATTTCGACTTACCAAGCCTGCGAACAACCTTTAGGCGTCAGTGGATTTGTCCAACGATTGCCAGCTCCGCACGGGCAGGAGCAGTCGTTACCGGTATTACATATGCGCCGGGAACCAGCTCATGGGAAGGACGGTTTGTGCCAAGCCTACCGCGATCCCAGAAGGGCAGTTCGACAAGCTTGTGATCGAAGCCTTGGCGGAGCGCCTGCTAACCCCTGAACCTCTGCCGGATTGTCGCGAAAAACGACGAGCCGCAGGTGCAATCTCTTTGGGAGATTACGCCAAATCCGTTCGCAGTTTTGTTCGTGAATGGCGCACCCGAAAGGATTCGAACCTCTGACCCCCAGATTCGTAGTCTGGTGCTCTATCCAGCTGAGCTACGGGTGCCTGTCCACAAGGGCGCGCAACCTATTCATCGGGCTTGGCAATAGCAACCCTTTTGGGACCGTTTGGGAACGGTCTGGGCGAACCGCCGCAAGGGCCGCGCAACCATCCCGGCAACTTTCGGGTCACACCCGCCAAGTCCCCGTCCCGCCCACGAAATTTCCCCCAGCCTGCATGCTCACGCGGTCTTGTCGGGGCCTGTTTGCGTGGTTAAGACTGGCAGCGCCCGCCTTGTCGTTCTTGAGGTTTGGGCTGGGGCAATGCGTTCGGGCGCAATCAGCGCCGGGGGGCGGATAGAACCGCCCGAGCGGAGACAAAGCAGATGTTGAGAATTGCGGACTCGCGGCGGGTTTTGACGCTGATCCTGGCGGCGGCGGCATTCGGCCTTGCAAGCTGCGGCAGCATCGATGATGCGATGTTTGGCAGCGATTCCAGCAGCGACCAATCCGCACCTGCAGCCTCCGATAGCGCGATGCCCGGAACCCTTCCGTCCGCCAGCACGGAAACAACGGAAACAGCGGCTCCTTCGTCCATGCCCGGAACGCTTCCGGGCTCGGGAGCAAGCGTTGCGGCCGGCCCCAGCATTTCCATCACGCCGGTGACGATCGAACCGGGCACCGACACCGGCACGGCCGTCGGCCAAAAAGTCGCTCAGCTCCGCTCCGATGTTTCCGGTCTGCAGGACAAGATCGTGGCCGACGCCCAACAGCTCGCAACCCTGCGCGGCCAGGCGGGCGCTTCGTCCAGCGCCTATCACGAATCCAAGGCGCACATCACCACACACCTGCAAATGGGCACCACGCGCGGCAATCCGGAACTGGTGGCCCAGTGGAACGCCGCACAGTCCTCGCTCGACGAACTGACCACCAACATCAACGCGCTGAACGCGCTCGGCACGGCGGTTTCCGCCGATGCGTCGCGCGCCCATTTCGATCTGGATACGATCCAGTCCACCTACAATGTCTCTGGCGCGGTGGATGAAGATCATCGCCAGCTTTCGGTGCTGGAAGACGAGACGGATCAGACTGTCGTGTTGATCGACCGGCTGATGCGCCAGATTTCTGCGGATGTGCAGCGGCAGACGGCTTATGTCGCCAACGAGCGCGCCAACCTCACCACGCTGGCCAGCGCCATCAAGAACGGCGAGCTTTACGGTTCCGAACTGGGCGCACCGATGTTGGCAGCGACATCGGCGCCAGCAAGCTACGGTGCGACGCCCAGCGGTGCGGCGCTGGTTACGATCCGTTTCGATCATCCGGGTGTCGAATATCAGCAGATTCTTTATACGGCGCTGAGCCAGGCCTTGCAGGCGCGTCCGGGCGCGGGCTTCGACATTGTGGGCGTTTCGCCCACGCGCGGGACAGCCTCGGCAGTTCAGCTCGCGCAATCCAGCGCCCGCCGCCATGCGCAGGACGTGATGCGCTCGATGACCGATATGGGCGTTCCGGCGACCCGCCTTGGCATCTCCTCGGCGACCGATCCGTCGATTTCCGCCAGCGAAGTGCGCGTCTTCGTGCGCTGAAGTTTTCGGATATCAACAAACAGAAAGGGCGCGGCTTTCACCGCGCCCTTTCTTGTTTTCGTATTCTTTAACGCGCCGGCTGCAATTCCTTCGTCAGGAACGCGGCGCCCGCCTTGTCGGCTTCGTCCCATGAGATGTGCCGCAGGAAGCCGTGGATCTCGTTCGGGATGACCAGTTCTTCGTAATAGATGTGATGGGCGTCCAGCCTGCGCGCCAAATCTATCGTCTGGGCGAAGGGGACATTGCGGTCGTCATCGCCCTGGATCAGCAACACCGGCGACTTCCAGGTGTCGATGCTGGCGTCCGGCGACGATTCAAACGCAACCTTCAAGGCCGCCTCGAAATCGCCTTTCTCAAAACGCGGCTTGGGTTTTCCGACCCATTCGCTGAGCAGTTGCGACCAATCATGCACGCCATGGAAGTCCACGCCCGCCTTGAAGACATCGGAGTTGCGCGCCAGCCCCATCGCGGTGAGATAACCACCATAGGAGCCGCCCCAGATTCCGATGCGGTTGGGATCGACACCCGGCACATTCTGCAGATAGCGCGCGCCGGCCAGAACGTCCTGATACTCGGCCGCGCCGGCAAGCCCTGCATCGTCGGGATGATGGAAGGCATGGCCGTAACCGATGCCAAGCCGGTAGTTCACTGACAGAACGGTGAAGCCATGCGCGGCGAGATATTGGTTCACGGCATAGGCGTTGGAGTAGTAATCCATGTAGTGCCAGCCCAGCAGCATCTGCCGTGGCGGGCCGCCATGCACGAAAATGACGCCGGGCTTCGTCACGCCATCATCGCGCTGGAACAACTGGCCGTGAATGGTCAGGCCATCCGGCGACTGGAAGATGACTTTCTTCGGCACCACCAGCGCATCGAGGGGAAAATCGCGCGGCAGCGTTTCGCCATTCAAATCACGCGCGCCTTTTCCGTCCATTCCGATCGTTGCGACAGAAAAAGGACGTTTCGCACCGGCTGAGACGAATGCCACCGTATTTGCGCTTACAATAACGGGCGACGTTTCCAATCCGTCGCCGGATGTGAGCGCGACGGGCGTTGCCGCATCGACCGGAACACGGAAGATATGGCGGCGATCGTCGTCATTCCGATCGCTTCCCGTGTTGGCGCTGTAGATCATGAAGCGGCCGTCGCGACTCTGCGCGACATCTTCGACCATGAAATTACCCGGTGTGAGCAGCGTGGCATCGCCGCCATCCACCGGCACCGAATACAGATGCGGCCAGTTGTCGAGATCGGCAAGGAAAACGAGGCGATTTCCTGCGGCCCAATGCAAATTCGCATTGCCGGCGGTTTCCGGATAAGAGCCCAGCAACGTGTCCGGGCTTTGCCAGATCTTGCGACCTGCGCCGGAATGGGAATCCGCGATCCAGATCGACCAGGGATGCGGAATCTCTTTCAGGATCGGCTCAGGCGCACCGCCCTTGCCGGGCCGGCGCACATAGGCGATCTGGCTGCCATCCCTGGACCATTCGAACCCGTCGTCGCGGCCGGTAGACGGCGCGAGATAGAGAAGCGGCGTCGCGGCGTTGGTGTAGATGCCGATAAAGCTGTGATCGTCGCCGTCGCGCTTCGACACGAAGGCCAGGCGTTTGCCGTCCGGTGACCATTTCAGATTCTCGTCATTGCCGCGATCGAAGAAGTAGCGCGCGGGCTTGGCCTTCGCGGACAGCGAGGTCAGCCAGACATGATGATCCTTGATATAGGCGATGCGGCCATCATCGGTCATCGCCGGTTGATCGCCTTCGTCCACCTTCACCGGCGCCGCGCCGCTCAGCGGTGCGGACCAGATCGTGACCATGGGCTGCGTGCCCGAAGAATCCGGATCGGGCGCAAGATCGCCTTCCGCAGGCCAATTCGCATCATGATCGCCGCCGCGCACAAAGATAAGATGCTTGCCGTCGGGCGAGAAAGTGAGCTGGGAGAGTTCCTGGCCGTCATCCTTCGTGTATCGAGTGATCTGCTTCGGCGCAAAGGACGGCCCATCAGCGACCCAGATATTGCGCACGCCATTGACCACGCGCACCCAAGCGACGCGATCGGCATGCTCCGCCGATGCGATGGCGGCGACGAACGGATAAGACAGCACCTGATCCATGGTGAACGGATCGCTTGCGGGCTGCGCGGCAGAACCGGCCAGCGGCGCAAGGACACAAACAGCGGCAGCAATTGCAATACGGAAACGGCTCATCCCAACCCTCCCAAGCGGAGAGTCAGCTTAACGCCATGATCTTCGAGGGCAATCGAAGTTTTGCGGCTAAGCGACGCCGTTCTTCTTCATCCAGGCGAGCCATTCGCGCCACGCCTGCTTCGCGTCCTTCTCATTATAGGACGGGCGATAATCGGCGAAGAAACCATGCTGCGCGTCAGGGAAAAGCTCGAATTTGCAATCGTTCTTTCCCGCATCGCGCATCGCCGCTTTCATCTCTTCGATGTCGGCAACCTTGATGCCCTTGTCCTGACCGCCATAGAAGGCCAGCACCGGCGCGTTGATCTCCGCCACCAGATCGAGCGGATATTTGGGACGCAGCGGACTGACCGTCGCCGGCGCGCGCAATGCGCCATAAAAAGAAACGCCAGCCTTCACATGTTGATTGTGCGCCGCATAAAGCCAAACGATGCGTCCGCCCCAACAGAAACCGACGATGCCGAGCCGCGCCGTATCCGCGCCATCGCCAGAGGCGAAGGCAACCGCCGAATCCAGATCGGTCATCACTTCGGCGTCCGGCACTTTCGCCACGATATCGTTGAACAGATCTTTAAGGTGCTGCATGTCGTATTTGCCGGGATCGCCCTGGCGCGCATAAAGCGACGGCGCGATGGCATAATAACCCCGATGCGCGAGCCGGCGACAAATATCGCGAATGTGCTCGTGAACACCGAACACTTCCTGCACGACAAGAATGATCGGCAGGTTGCTCTTGCCGGACGGCTTGGCGCGATAGCCTGGAATCTTTCCGTCCGATACCGGAATGCTCACTTCGCCGGCGTCCAGCCCTTTCGCATCGGTGACAATCGTGGCGGCGTTGAGCGGCCCGGTCGCCAATGTGAATCCGGCTACGAGGCCCGTCGCCGCGAAGGTGCGCCGCGTGATGGGCGCCGCGAAATCCTTGTCCATGAAATTCCTCCCCAAGAGCATTTGCCGCCTTGCCAAGCCGGACGATGGCGGTGACGCTAGCGTCCGGCTCCGTCATCGGAAAGAGAACAGAATGAAGTCCCGCATCGTTTTCGCTGTATTTGCATCGTTGCTGGCCATAGGCGCGGCACAGGCAGAAACCGCACCTGTCGCCAAAAAGCACATGATCGTCACCGACAGCCCCTACGCGACGGATGCCGGGCTTCAGATGTTGCGCCAAGGCGGATCGGCGGTGGATGCCGCCATCGCCGCGCAGATAATGCTCACCCTGGTCGAGCCGGAATCCACGGGCATCGGCGGCGGCGCATTCGTCGTTCTCTTCGATCCCAAGGCGAAAAAAGTCACCACCTTCGATGGCCGCGAGATGGCGCCCGCTTCCGCCACACCCGGCATGTTCCTCGATGCGAACGGCAAACCGCTCGCCCATGGCGACGCCATTCCGGGCGGTCTCTCGGTCGGCGTGCCTGGCGATGTCGCCATGCTGTGGCTTGCGCATGAGAAATACGGAAAGCTCCCATGGGCGAAGCTGTTTCAACCCGCCATCGCGCTTGCGGAAAAAGGTTTCGCCGTTCCGAAAAAGCTGGCCACCGAATTGCACGAATATCCGCAACTCGCGAAGATGCCGGACATCCGTGCTTACTTCTATAAAGCCGATGGCTCGCCCTATGCCGAAGGCGAGATTCTGAAAAATCCCGAACTTGCGAAGACGTTGCGGATGATCGCACAGGGCGGACCGAAGGCCTTCTATGAAGGCCCAATCGCACAAGCCATCGTGGACAAGGTACAGCACGCGCCGATCCATCCGGCGGGCATGACGTTGGACGATCTGAAAAACTATGTCGCCAAAGAACGCCCGGCGGTGTGCGGCACCTATCGCACCTATCGGCTGTGCTCGATGGGACCGCCGAGTTCGGGCGGCGTGGCGGTGATTCAGATTCTCGACATGCTGGAGCGTTTCCCGTCGAAAGACCTGCAGCCCGGCACGCTCAGCCAGGCACATCTCTTCACACAGGCCAGCCGCCTCGCTTTCGCGGACCGCGCGAAATACATGGCCGATTCCGATTTCATCCCGGTGCCGGTTGAAGGGCTGACCGACCGCACCTACACGATGGATCGCTCCAAACTCATCGATCCCACGAAGGATATGGGCAAAGCCGAAGCAGGCACGCCGCCGGTCAAGCATGCGAGCCTCGACTTCGCACCGCAGCGTTCGCCGCAACCGCAAGGCACCAGCCACATGTCCATCGTCGATGACAGCGGCGAAGCGGTGGCGATGACGACGACAGTGGAATCCTTCCTAGGCTCGAAGATGATGGCCAAGGGGTTTATCCTCAACAACCAACTCACCGATTTCTCGTTCGATCCGGTGATCGACGGAAAGCCGGTCGCCAACGCGCCCGCGCCGAAGAAGCGCCCTCTGTCTGCGATGTCGCCCACCATCGTGTTCGACAAGGACGGAGCATTCAAAATCGCGACGGGTTCGCCCGGCGGTCCGCTCATCATCGACTATACGGCGCAGTCCATCATCGATCTGATCGATGGCCATGAGACGCCTGCCCAGGCCGCCGCCGAACCGCATGTCGCCAATCTCAATTCGCCGACGCTGATTGAAAAAGACACGGCTGCTGAGAAGCTCATCCCGCAACTGGAAGCGATGGGCCATCACGTCGCCGAGCCGATCGTAGAGCTAAGCGGTGTGAACATCATCGAACGCGTGAACGGCGGCTATCGCGGCGCGGCCGATCCGCGGCGCGACGGCAGCGCACGCGGAGATTAAATCTTCGCGACAGCGAACAGACGCGAGAACGGAAACAGCGTCTTGCCGTCCGCGCGGCGCGGATACGCTACGTTCAGCCGTGCCTTGTATTCGCGCGTGAAGGTTTCGCGTTCGTCCGCATCGAGCGCATCGAGGAAGGGCCGCAGGCCCGTTCCGCTCACCCATCTGAAGACGGCGTCCTCGCCGTCCAGCACATGCAGATATTCGCTGGCCCAGATATCCAGCGACGCGGCATGCGGCGCGAGGATATCGAAATAGGTTTGCACTCTCTCCACGAAGATGCCGCGCACATTTGCCAGCTTCTCCACCCATGGGCCTTGCGCCGCCACATCGCGCATCAGCGTGTGCGACGGCGAATATTGGTTGTTCGGCACCTGAAAGGCGAACACGCCGCCTTTCGCGACAAAACCCATCAGGCGCGGCAGCAGCACGCGATGATCGGGGAGCCATTGATAGGTCGCGTTGGAGAAGATCACATCATAAGCAGCAGCGGGCGTCCATGAAGCGAGATCGGCCAGCGTGAAATCCGCCGCAACACCGCTTTTCTTCGCGGCCTCGATCATCTGCGGCGAGGAGTCGATGCCCTCGATTTTTGCTTGCGGCCAGCGCGCCGCCAGCAACGCCGTCGAATTGCCGGGACCACATCCCAGATCGGCGACGCGCGCGGGATTTTCGCTTGGCGCCCGCGCGAGCAGATCTGCGGCAGGCCGCGTGCGCTCATCGGCGAAAGCAAGATAGGTGGAGGGACTCCAGCTCATTCTTCCCGGTCCGGAATGGTCACGCGGAACTGCGTGCCCGCGGAATCGCTTCGGATCAATGCGACATCGCCGCCATGAGCGTGCGCCAGATCGCGTGCGATGGCCAGGCCAAGCCCCGAGCCGCCGGCGCGCGTCGTTCCTGCGAACGGCTGGAACAGGCGTTCACGAATTTTTTCCGGAATGCCTTCGCCATTGTCCACGATGTCGATATGCGTGGCGGCGCCTTCGCGCGCGGCAGAAACGCTGATGGTGCCCCCCTTTTCCGCCAAGGCCTCGCCCGCATTGCGCAGAACATTGAGCAGGATGCGGAAAAGCTGCGCCGCATCGGCATCGGCTTCGATAACCGCATCGACGCGGTCGTCCGGGATCACGCGCTCCTTGCCGGAAAGCGCGGCTTCAAAGGCTTCATCGACAACCGGCTTGACGCGGATCTTGCGGCGCTGCGGCGGATGCTCATCGGCGCGGCCATAGCGCAACGTGTTGGTGGCCAGTGCGACGGCGTGATCGATGGACGAAACAAGCCGGGGCGCCAGACGCTGCACGGAAGGGTCTTCGCTTTTTGAAAGCTCATCGGAAGCAAGCTGCGCGCTGGAGAGGATGTTGCGCAGATCGTGCTGGATCTTCGCCACCGCCGTGCCCAGCGCCGCGAGGCGCGCGCGCTGCTGCAGCGACGAATAGATGTCGCG
>JAFECP010000063.1:0-13688 GCA_018242105.1 Pseudomonadota bacterium | reverse complement strand
ATGCCGGTGACGATGGAAATCAGGAACGCAAGCAGCACCACGCCCCAGGCATAGGACTTGAGCTGTGCGTGGATCGGCCGCTCATTGAGAATGACCTCGACGGCTTCCGCGCCTTTGATCCGCGTCGGCGCGATGACATGCAGGATGCGCCGCTTGCCATGCAGCAGGCAGTCCATGCCGTTGAGCATATCGGTAAAAACACCGGCTCTGCGCAGATCGATCGTCACATCGATCTTCGACGGTGTTTCGTTAGACAGGAAGATTTCGCGCTGGTCCGGGCGCGGCAGCATCACGGCGATGGCGCCAGCACGGCTGAGAAGCTCACCCCGCAAGGCCGGCGACAGTCCATTCTTCGGTTCGGTGAAGGGCAGGACCGCGATCTCGGCGGCTTCCACTTGCCGGTCGAGCAGGCTTCGATGATAGCGACCGACCGACGGCACGAAGATCGCCACCTGCGTCAGCATCACATAAAGAATGGTTAGAAGCAGAAGCCGGCCGGACAGGCTGTGGGCGACCAGAGCCCAGCCCTCCGCAAATCTTGCGCGCCCATCTTTCGCCATCCCCGCCATGGAGCCTGAAGATGGGGGCTAAATGAAGATACCGAAAGGGAAATCCCACGCGATCACGGCAAATTTAGGAATAAGTATCATGCCCCCTCGTCGGTTGACAGGTCCGGCCCACCCCCTTAGAAACCGCGCTCTTTCGAAGAGGCCCGGCAAAGTGCCGGGAAATGAGCCATGAAGCGCCCCTATCAGCCGAGCAAAATCGTACGCAAGCGGCGCCATGGCTTCCGTTCGCGCATGGCCACGGCTGGCGGACGCAAGGTGCTGGCGCGCCGCCGTGCGCATGGCCGCAAGAAGCTCTCTGCTTAATCCGCCCTACGGGCCTCGCATGCCCGTCATGGAACGCCTTAAAAATCGTCCAGATTTCCTGCGCGCAGCGCGGGGCATCCGCCGCTCGACCGGCAGCCTGACTTTGGAACTTTGCCCGACGCCACAGGCCGTATCCGGCCATATCCGCGTCGGCTTCACGGCCAGCCGCAAGGTCGGCAATGCCGTAGCCCGCAATCGGGCAAAAAGGCGGCTTCGGGCGGCGGCTGCGGCGGTCCTTCCCCTTCATGGCCGCGACGGGCATGACTATGTTCTGGTCGCGCGGACGGCGACGCTGACACGAGACTTCGCCGGCCTGCTCAACGATCTTTCGGGCGCGCTGGCCGCCGCCCACGCACGGCTCGACAAACCCAACCGGGGAGACGCGAATTGACGGAAGGCGCGACATCGCCGCTCAGGCGCGCAGGCACAGCCGCACTCGTGGCGCCGATCCGTTTTTACCGGCGCTTCATCTCGCCAATGCTGCCGCCAGCCTGCCGTTATGAGCCGACCTGCTCGCGCTATGCGATCGAGGCCATACAACGTCACGGCCCCATCAAAGGTTTCTGGCTCGCGCTGAAACGCATCCTGCGCTGCCATCCCATTCACTGGCTTGGAGGATCGGAAGGTTTCGATCCCGTGCCGCCGCTCAAGTAGAGAGTCATGGAAAACAAGAATCTGCTTCTCGCCGTTGTGCTGTCCGCCGCTGTGCTTTTCGGCTGGCAATATTTCATCGCCGGCCCGCAGATGAAGGCCGAGCAACAGAAGCAGCATGTGCTCGCAAAAGAGAAAGCCTCGCAGGTTAAGCCTGTCGTTTCTCCCACTGTGAAGGCGCAACAGATCGCCGCCGCCGTTCTTCCACGCGGTAAGGCGCTGCAATCGAGCGGCGGGCGCGTGATGATCTACACACCGACGGTGGACGGCTCGCTCAGCCTCAAAGGCGCGCGTTTCGACGACCTGCAACTGCGCCACTATCACGAGACGGTCGATCCCAAGAGTCCCGAGGTCGTGCTGTTCTCGCCGCAGAACACCGCGTTCCCCTATTATGCCGTCTATGGATGGGTCGCCGCGCCCGGCGATTCCGTGAAGCTTCCCGACGACAACACCGTGTGGACGCTCACAAGCGGGAAGGTGCTCGCACCAAACGCGCCAGTGACGCTGACATGGGACAACGGCCAGGGCCTCGTCTTCACGCGCCACATCGCGGTGGACGATCAATATATGTTCACCATCCGCGATACGGTGGCGAACAGGGGTGCCAGGGCACACACGCTTTATCCCTTCGCCTATGTCGCGCGCGATGGCGTGCCGCCGGAGACCCAGCATTACTGGTCGCTGCATGAAGGCTTTGTGGGTGTTGCGGAAGGTTCGCTCAAGGACGCCAAATACAGCGACTTCGACAAGAACGAACCGCCGCAGAATTTCCAGTCCACCGGCGGCTGGCTCGGCATCACCGACAAATACTGGATGGCGGCCGTGGTGCCGCCGCAGAGCGAGCAGTTCGACGGCAATTATCGCGGCACGCCCTACCGCAGCACCCATGCTTATCAGGCGGACTATCGTCTCAACGCGCGCACGGTGCAGCCGGGCCAGACGCTCGACCTCACCCAGCACCTTTTTGCAGGCGCCAAAGTGGTTTCGGTGGTGCAGGGGTATGAGAAGAACCTGAACATCGCCAAGTTCGACTACGCGATCGACTGGGGCTGGTACTCGTTCTTCACACGCCCGATCTTCTGGATCCTCGACAAATCCTATTCGTTCCTGGGCAATTTCGGCCTAGCCATTCTGTTCCTCACGGTCTTGATCCGCGGCTCTCTATTCCCGCTCGCCAATGCGGGCTTCCGGCAGATGACGCGCATGAAGAAGCTGCAGCCGGAGATGGAGCGCATCAAGGAGCGCAACAAAGACGATCGCGTCGCCCAGCAGCAGGAGATGATGGCGCTCTACAGCCGCGAGAAGGTGAACCCGGTATCGGGATGCCTGCCCATGGTGATCCAGATCCCGATCCTGTTCTCGCTCTACAAGGTGTTCCTCGTCACCATCGAGATGTATCACACCCCGTTCTTCGGCTGGATCAAGGATCTTTCCGCGCCCGATCCGACGTCGTGGATGAATCTGTTCGGTTTGCTGCCATACAATCCGCACGCTTATCTGCCGGCATATCTCGGCTTCCTCAGCATCGGCGCATGGCCGGTGCTGCTCGGCATCACGCAATGGGTGCAGACCAAGATGAACCCCGCGCCCGCCGATCCGGTGCAGGCGCAGATGTTCGGCTACATGCCGATCATCTTCACCTTCATGTTCGCGTCGCTGCCCTCGGGCCTGGTGATCTATTACACCTGGAGCAACTTCCTCACGCTGCTCCAGCAATATTTCATGATGCGCAAGCATGGCGTCGAGATTCATCTCTTCAACAATCTGAAGCTGCCGTGGCTCAGCAAGCCGAAAGCGGCCGAGTGAACGAAGACGACAAGACGGACGATGAGAAGCGTGCCGACAGCGAACGCGCACGCAAGCTCTTCGCTGGATCTTGCGATTTCGTCGCGGGCGCGACCACGCCGGATGTATTTCCGCCCGCCGCCTTGCCGGAGATCGCTTTCGTCGGCCGCTCCAACGCCGGCAAATCCAGCCTGATCAACGCGATCACCGGGCGCTCGGCGCTGGCGCGCGTGAGCCACACGCCGGGCCGCACGCGGCAAATCAACTTCTTCAATCTTGGCGCCCGCGTCATGTTGGTGGATCTGCCGGGCTATGGCTACGCCAAGGCATCCAAGGCGATGACGGCGGAGTGGAACATTCTCATCACCACCTATCTGCGCGGCCGCCCGAGCCTGCGGCGTGTCGTCCTGCTGGTGGATTCGCGCCGCGGCATCATGGACAGCGATGAGGAAGTGCTGACGCTGCTGGATCAGGCGGCCATGTCCACATTGGTCACGCTTACCAAGGCCGATGAATTGAAACCCGCGGAGTTGAAGACCGTCATCGCCAGGACCGAGGCAAAAGCGGCGAAGCACACCGCCGCCTATCCCGAAATATTTGTCACCTCGGCGCGCGAAAAATCGGGCCTCGACCCGCTAAAAGTGAATCTTCTTTTGTTGGCCGAAGCCTGACGCATCGGTTATAAGCCTGAGACTTCAGCGGAAAGTTCAATGGCCCTGCAGGACGACGTCGGAACCGGACCGGAGCGCAGCCTGCGCGTATTGGCGCGCTGGCGGCAGACTGCGCGCGTTCTCGTCGAGGCGCTGCCCTATATTCTGCAATATGAAGGCCGCAACATCGTCGTGAAATATGGCGGTCACGCCATGGAGAACGGCGTCAGCGAGAATTTCGCGCAAGACATCGTGCTGATGAAGATGACGGGCATCGACCCCATTGTCGTTCACGGCGGCGGGCCGCAGATCGGCCAGATGCTCAACCGCCTTCAGATCCCGTCCACCTTCATCGACGGCCTGCGCGTCACCGATCAGGCTGCGATAGAAGTCGTCGAGATGGTGCTCACCGGCACCATCAACAAGCAGATCGTCACCGGCATCAACGCCGCAGGCGGGCGCGCGGTCGGCATCTCCGGCAAGGACGGCAATCTCGTCGTGGCCAAGAAGCTCGAACGCATGAAGATGGATCCCAAGACGCTGCAATCGCGGCCTGTGGATCTGGGCTTCGTCGGCGTGCCGGAAAAGGTGAACGGCGAAGTGCTGAGCACCATCATCAACTCCGATCTCATTCCCGTGGTGGCGCCTATCGGCGTGGGCACGAAGGGCGAGACCTACAACATCAACGCCGACACGGTGGCTGGCGCGGTCGCTGGCGCCATGACCGCCGCGCGTCTGCTGCTTCTCACAGATGTCGAAGGCGTGCTGGACCGTGACGGCAAGCTGATCCCCAAGCTCAACGTCGCAGAAGCGCGCGCATTGATCGCGGACGGCACGATTTCCGGTGGCATGATCCCCAAGATCGAAACCGCCATCGATGCGGTGGAAGCCGGCGTATCGGGTGCGGTGGTGCTGGACGGGCGCATTCCGCATGTGCTGCTGCTGGAACTCTTCACCGAGCATGGCGCCGGCACCATGATCGTCAAGGAATGACGGTTCGCCGGCGCGATGGCGCACTTCTGGCGCTCTGCGCGATCTTCCTTCTCCTCTCGCATCGCTCCGCGCAAGCCGCGTTGAAGGTCTGCAACCGCACCAGCTATGTCCTCTACGCCGCCGAAGGCTGGACCGTGGGCGCGGACAATTTCACCAAGGGCTGGACCCGGCTTATCCCCGGCTCCTGCGCGACGCCGATCTCCGGCATGCTCACGGCACAGAATTATTTTCTCTATGCGCGCAGCTCGCAGGGCCATAGCGGCACCGCGCGCGCCTGGGGCGGCGCCGTGCAGCTTTGCGCCAAGGATACGAATTTCGCGCTGAAGACTCCCGCAGCGTCCCAGACATGTCTCAACAGCGATACCTACACCATGCCGTTCGCGCCGGTTGACACACATCGCATGCAGGACTGGACCGCGACGCTCACCGAATCCGACGCCATCGCCACCGACGACGCCGCGCGTGCAGCGGGGCTGGACAGGCTGCTTCACGACATCGGCTACAAGACAGGCAATGCCAAACAGCGCAACGATGCGCTCGCCAAATTCCGCGTGAAGTTCAAGATCGCGCCCAAGGCCGGCGTGACAGAGCTTTTCGACGCGCTGGAGACCGAGGCGCTAAAGGCTTCTGCGCCCGCGGGCTATTCCATCTGCAACGACACGGCCGGCGAAATATGGACGGCACTGGCCTTTCGCGAGCAGAAACAGGCATTGGCTGCGGGCTGGTGGAAGATTCCGGCGGGCGGCTGCGCGCGCGCACTCACCCAGCCGCTCACTGTGGAGAAGGTTTTTGTCCACGCCGAGGGCCACAACAAACCCAACCTGGTGAGCGGCGCCGAAAAATTCTGCGTCACCAACATCACCTTCCAGACGTCAGGCGCCGGCGATTGCAAGAAGCGTGGATTGAACGAAGTGGGCTTTGCGACAACCATCACCAGGGGCCGCGCAGGTTATACCGCCCATATCGGCGACAAAGGGCTATTACCGGCCCCCGCTCAGGCTGCGATGCCGAAATAGTTGAGATGCCAGAGCATCTCGTCCTCGGTCAGCGGAAAATCGACGCCATCGCGCGCCGGCAGCAATTCGCCGCCTTTCAGACGCATCACCAGAGTCTGCACCTTGAAGGCCACGCGCATCGAAAGCTTGGCGCGCCACACCAGTGCAATGGCGGGCTTGGCGGTTCCTGACTGGATGATGCGGCGGACGGTTTCGACCGGGGTGCGCGTCAGCAGCGCGAGCGCCGCGATGACGAATTCGCGCTTGCCCGCCTCGGCTGCCCGTTCGACCGCGAAATCGTCAAGCCGGCCTTCCTTGTGGAGAAGCGCGACATCGTTTTGCGCCTGCGCGCCCGGATCGGTGCTTTCGTCGTCAGGCTCGTCGATACGCACACGAACGCGCTTTGCGAGCATGCTGCGCGTTTCCGGATCCAGACTTTCTCGTACCGAGAGCTTGTCGAGCAACGCCGCGCTGACAAAACCCGCGATGCGCCGGATGGCGCGTTGGGACAGATCGTTGCGGAGCACCAGCGGCAGATGCCATTCAGTGATGCGCGAACCGTGATCGATGATCTTCTCCAGCGTCTGTTCGCGAATCTCGGCTGTGGAATTGGCCAGCAGCGCGGCAACGGCAGGAACATCCAGCGCCGTTGCGATCGCGTCGGATACGTTGGCGCTCAAAGGCTTGCGGGCGGCGATAGCCGTCAGGGTGAACCGCGCCTGCGCCGATGAAATGATGTCGATGAGGTCGGCATCCGACAGAAGCGGCGAATATTCGAGGATGGGGGCGGCAACTTCATCCACGTCGCGCGCCAGCATGTCGATGACGCGCTTGGGGACGCAGTCCAGCGCCTTGATCTCTTCCGCCAGAATCCGGCGCACGCGAGGCAACTGGTCGTGCGCGAGGCGCTCCAGGGTTTCGATGGTGAGCGCCTGCATCTTCTCGCTGGTGTCCGGCGGCAGATTCGGGATCAGCCGGCCGATCTTGCGGGCAAGCTCGACGCGCACTTCCTTGTCGTTGTCTTCCGCGAGCAGGCGGTTGGCATGGGCCGGTGCCGCGGCATTGCGCGCGATGGCGCGCCGGGCCGCGATCGAGCCTTCGCTGGCAAGGAAGAACAGCACTTCGGGCGCGGCGTCGCCGCGCGCCGCCAATTCCTCGCGCGCTTCGTTGTTGCGCTCTTCGAGAATGCGCAACGTGTCCGCCCGCGACAATGCGGCAGGCATCGTGTCCGTCTTGCGTCTGTCCAAGGCCATGGTCCACCCGGGCCGCTTAAGCGGCCTCTTCCCTCGGTTGCATTTTCGCCGGACCGCCCTTCAAGCCGGTTAATACGCGGCAAACTTCGCCGCCACGCGCCCGCTTGCTTAACAAATCCCTATCGCCCATTTTCCGGCCATGTCCGCCCCCGCACAGCACCTGCCCGATTTCCGCCACGTCCGCACATGGGTCTTCGATCTCGACCACACGCTCTACACGCTCGACGCCACCCAGCATGCAGCGATGGAAGAGCGCATCTGCACGTTCGTGCAGCGCCATTTCGGCCTGCCGCGCGAACCGGCATGGGCGATCCAAAAGCGCTATCTGCGCGACTACGGCAGCACGCTGGCGGGACTTGTGCGGCATGATCGCGTGGATCCCGACTTCTATCACGACACCGTCAACGATCTGGCCGCACTGTCGCTGGCCCCAAACGCCGGGCTGCGCGCTGCGCTGGCGCGGCTGCCGGGTCAGCGTCTGGTCTTCACCAACAATTGCGGCCGCTATGCCAGGAATGTGCTCAAAGCCCTTGGCATCGAGCATCTGTTCGGTCTGATCGTGGACGCCAAGGCGCTGGGTTATGTGCCCAAGCCGCAGCAGGCTGCTTATGACACCTTGCTCGCCCTTGCCGGTTTCAAACCCGAAAATGCGGCTCTGTTTGACGACAGCGTGCGCAACCTCGTCCCGGCCCGGGCGCGCGGCATGACGACGGTGTGGTTCAACAATGGCGGCGGCCAGTCGCATTGGCGTATCGAAGATCAAGGTCTTCACATCAACCACGAAACCGGCGATCTTGTGCACTTCCTTTCCGGCATCAGGATCGCCACGCCATGACCGCTGACTTGCAACGCACCATCGACGACGCCTGGGAGGCGCGCGAGGCACTGGGTGTTTCGACCAAAGGCGCCGTGCGCGATGCGGTGGAGCACGCGCTGAACGAACTCGACAGCGGCCGCCTGCGCGTCGCCGAGAAAATCGGCGGCGAATGGCATATCCATCAATGGCTGAAGAAGGCCGTGCTGCTGTCCTTCCGCCTGAACGACATGAAGCTCATCGAAGGCGCGCCGGGTGAAGCGAACTGGTGGGACAAGGTCGATTCCAAATTCGTGGGCTGGGATGCCAGCCGATTTCGCGACGCCAGCTTCCGCGCCGTTCCCGGTGCGGTGGTGCGCCGCTCCGCTTTCATCGGCAAGGGCGTGGTGCTGATGCCGAGCTTCGTGAATGTCGGCGCGCGCGTGGGCGAGAACACGATGATCGACACCTGGGCGACAGTGGGAAGCTGCGCGCAGGTGGGGTCGCATTGCCATATCTCCGGCGGCGCGGGATTGGGCGGCGTGCTGGAGCCACTGCAGGCCGCACCCACCATCATCGAAGACAATTGCTTTATCGGTGCGCGCAGCGAAGTGGCGGAAGGCGTGATCGTGGGCGAAGGCTCGGTGCTCTCCATGGGCGTTTATCTCACCGCCTCCACCAAGATCGTGGACCGCCACACCGGCGAGATTTACCAGGGCAAGGTGCCGCCCTATTCCGTGGTCGTCTCCGGCTCGATGGGCGGCGGCCCGGACAAGCCCGCGCTATACTGCGCAGTGATCGTCAAGCGCGTGGACGAACGCACCCGCGCCAAGACTTCGATCAACGATCTGCTTCGGGACTGACATGATCGACGCCGTGGCGCTGTCACAAGATCTCATCCGATGCCCGTCTGTGACGCCGAAGGATGAAGGCGCGATCACGATCCTCGAAAAAGCATTGACCACGCTGGGATTTACCTGCAAGCGCATGCGCCTGCAGGCGCCAGGCAGCGAGGCGGTGGAAAATCTTTACGCGCGGCTCGGCGCGGCCTCGCCCAATTTCTGCTTCGCGGGCCACACCGATGTTGTCCCCGTCGGTGATGCAAGAGCATGGCGCCACGATCCGTTCAAAGCCGAAATCGCGGACGGCACATTGTTCGGACGCGGCGCCGCCGACATGAAGTCCGCCATCGCCTGTTTCATCGCGGCGGTGGAGCGCGTTCTGGCCAAAGGCAAGCCGGAAGGTTCCATCAGCCTTCTCATCACCGGTGACGAAGAGGGCGTCAACATCAACGGCACCAAAGCGGTGCTGGAGGCGCTGAAGAAAGACGGCGAGCGCATCGATCACTGCCTTGTCGGCGAACCGACAGCCACCGCGCGCACCGCCGACACGATCAAGATCGGCCGCCGCGGCTCCATGCGCGTGGCGCTCACAGTCACCGGCGTGCAGGGACACACAGCCTATCCGCAGAACGCGCTGAATCCGATCCCGATCATGGCGGCATTGATAACGAAGTTGTCCGAGCCACTGGACAGCGGCAGTGCACATTTCCAGCCTTCGACGCTGGTGTTCACGACCGTCGATGTCGGCAATCCGGCGGGAAACGTTTCGCCCGCGCGGGCGCACGCCTCGCTCAACATTCGCTTCAACGATCTGCACACACCGGAAACACTGCTGCGACGGATCGAGCAGGCCGCGCACGACGTCACCACTGCGTTCGGTGGCGAATGCGCCATCGAACACAGCGTCAGCGGCGTCTCCTTCATCACCCGGCCCGGACCGTTCACCGATCTGTTGGGTAACGCCATCGCCAGGGTGACGGGCGTATTTCCGCAATACTCCACCACCGGCGGCACATCGGACGCCCGCTTCATCCGCGACATCTGCCCGGTTGCGGAAGTCGGCGTGCCCGGCGGCACCATGCACAAGGTCGATGAATGTGTGCCGGTGGAAGAACTGGGTCGGCTCGTCGATGTCTATGCGGAGATTCTGGAAACCTATTTCGCGAATCCGCCGGGATGAGCGACGCCGCCATCGGCATTTTCGATTCCGGCATCGGCGGGCTGACGGTGATGCGCGCGCTGGTCGCGCACCTGCCCGATGAAGAGTTCATCTATCTCGGCGACGCCGCGCGCCTGCCCTACGGCACCAAAAGCGGCGACACCGTCACGCGCTATGCGGTGCAGGCCGCCAGCGCGTTGATGAAGCGCAACGTGAAGATGCTGGTGGTGGCATGCAATACCGCCTCTGCAGTGGCGCTGCCATCATTGCAGAAAATGTTCGCGCCGGTGCCGGTGGTGGGCGTGATCGTGCCCGGTGCGGAAGCAGCGGTAACAGCAGCACCGGAAGGCCCCATCGCCGTCATCGCCACCGAAGGCACGGTGAAAGGCGGCGCCTATGTCCGCGCCATCGAAAACCACGGCCGTTCCATTCCCGTGATCCAGCAGGCCTGCTCACTGTTCGTGTCCATCGCGGAAGAAGGCCTGCTCGAAGGCGAGATCGCCGAAGCGATTGCGCGGCGTTATCTCGACCCACTGCTCGCCGCCGTTCCGAAGCCAAAAGCGCTGGTGCTGGGCTGCACGCATTTTCCGGCGTTGAAGAACACCATCGCGAAAGTGGCCGGGCCGGATATCAAGCTGGTGGATAGCGCGGAGACGACCGCAAAAGCGGTCGAGAAAATCCTGCGCGAGAAGACCCTCACGCGCGGCAACAGCCGCAACCCGTCTCATACCTTCCTCGCCACCGATGCACCGGATCGTTTCGCGCGCGTGGGCGAAATCTTCCTAGGACAGCCCATCGATCCGGGTTTTGTGGAGTTGGTGGATTTGCAATCCTGACTGTCATCCCGGAAACCGCGCAGCGGTTATCCGGGACCCATCGAGACGCGGCTGAATGGGTCCCGGCTCGGCGCGATGCTGAAGCATCGCTTGGCCGGGATGACAAGTTTAGTTGTAATCGACGCCGACGAGGTAAAGCCCTTCCGGCGGCGCAACCACGCCGCAGGCGGAGCGATCTTTCGCTTCCAGCGCCTTGGCCATATCGCGCGGCTGCCATTTGCCTTCGCCGACCATCTTCAGCGAGCCCACCATCGAGCGCACCTGATTGTGCAGGAAGCTGCGCGCCGAGGCTTCAATGTGAATCTCATCGCCCGCGCGGCGCACGTCCAGACGGTCCAGCGTCTTAACCGGCGATTTCGCCTGGCATTCCGACGATCGGAAGGTCGTGAAATCATGCTGGCCGATCAGATGCTGCGCGCCCGCATGCATCGCTTCGGCATCGAGGTTGCGCACGACATGCCAGACACGGTTCTTCTCCAGCACCGGCGGCGCGCGGCGGCACAGGATGCGATAGAAATAATGCCGCCCCGTGGCGGAGAACCGCGCGTGGAAATCCGGCGCGGCTATCTCGGCGCGCAACACCGATACGTTGGCCGGCCGCAGAAAATGATTGAGGCCATCGCGAATCTTGTCCGGCGCGAAACCTTTCGAGAGATCGAAATGCGCAACCTGCGCCATGGCATGCACGCCCGCATCGGTGCGGCCTGCTCCTGTGACGGTGGCAACTTCACCGGCAAGATCGAAGATCGCTTTCTCCAGCGTTGACTGGATCGACACACCCGTATCCTGCCGCTGCCAGCCGACGGTGCTGGTGCCATCATATTCCACCGTGAGCTTGAAACGGGTCACGACAGCTTAATGCCTTTGGGTACGGTGTAACCGCGCAGCAGATCGTCCGCCGCCATCGCGGATTTTCCGGGGCGTTGCAGCGAGCGCAGGCGCAGCGCACCGTCGCCGCAGGCAACCGTCAGCCTATTGTCCAGTGTTTCGCCCGGCGCACCTTTGCCGTCCACCGGATCGGCGAAGAGAATCTTCACGCGCTCGCCCTTGATCTCGCACCACGCGCCGGGAACGGGTGACAGGCCGCGGATAAGGCAATCGAGTTCTCGCGCGGGTTTCGTCCAGTCGATGCGCGCTTCTTCTTTCAGAATCTTTTTGGCGTAAGTCACGCCCTCTTCCGGCTGCGGCCTCTCACTCGCTTGCCCCAACACAACCGCCGACATCGCGCGCGCCATGAGGTCCGCGCCAAGACGCGCCAGTTCGTCATGCAATTCGCCATAGGTCTTGCGGCCGATGGGTGTGCGTTCGGCCATCAGCACGGGGCCGGTGTCGAGGCCTTCTTCCATGCGCATCACCATCACGCCGGTGTCCGCGTCGCCTGCCATGATCGCGCGCTGGATCGGCGCCGCGCCGCGCCAACGTGGCAGCAGCGAGCCGTGCAGGTTGAAGCAACCAAGCTTCGGCGCATCGAGGATGGGTTTTGGCAACAGCAGACCGTAAGCAACAACAATCGCCACATCGAGTTCGAGCGCGGCGAATTCGGCCTGCGCGTCAGCATTCTTCAAACTCGGCGGCGTGCGGACGGGAATGCCGAAATTCGCGGCGGCTTTGGCGACGGGCGATGGTTCGGTTTCGAGGCCGCGTCCCCTGGGGCGCGCCGGCTGCGAATAGGCAGCGGCGATGTCATGACCTTGCCCAACAAGCTCGGTGAGCGTGGGTGTCGCGAAATCCGGCGTGCCGAGAAATGCGAGGCGCATCAGCGCACCGCCTCCCCCTTCGACAGGCTCAGGGTGAGGAGAGCCTCCTCATGCTGAGCTTGTCGAAGCATCAGCCCGCCGCTTTCAGCTTCTTGGCCTTCTGCAATTTCTTCATCGCCATCGAGCGTTTCAGCTTCGACAGATGATCCACGAACAGGATGCCTTCGAGGTGATCCATCTCGTGCTGCAGGCAGGTAGCGAGCAAGCCATCGGCCTCCAGCGTCTGCTTCTTGCCGTCGCGATCCAGATATTCGGCTTTGATGCGCGCGGGGCGTTCGACCTCATCCCAGATTTCCGGGATGGAAAGACAGCCTTCTTCCGCCACCGCCATCTCTTCCGACGCCCATGTGATCACCGGATTGATGAAGGCTTGCGGATTTTTCTTGCCGTCGCGCTGGTCGATATCCAGCACCAGAATGCGCTTGGGTTGGCCCACCTGAATGGCGGCGAGGCCAATACCATCGGCGTCGTACATCGTCTCGATCATGTCTTCGATCAGCGTGCGGACTTCACCGTCCACCTTCGCGACAGGTTCGGACACGGCTTTCAGGCGCGGATCGGGCGCGGTCAGGATGGGGCGGATGGCCATGGCCGGGAGATAGGGTTTTGGCCCTTTGCGGTCAAGGGAAACGGCGCTATTCGCGGGTTTTGGTTATCAGCAGATCGCGGTTTTGCTGCGGAAACCGCACCACGGTGTCGACTTCTTCCAGCGCCGCGATCGGCTCGGCGGTTCCTTCCACGCCCATTTCGCGGAAGCGGCGCGCCTGCGGCATCACCTGGCTTTCGAGGCTGCCGACCATCTGGTTGTACTTCTTCGCCGCCTTGTTGATCTGCTCGCCCAGCCCCGCGACGTGATCGCCCAAGGTGGCGAGGCGCGCATAAAGCTCCTTGCCAAGCTTGGAGATGTCGAGCGCATTCTGCGCCAGCTTCTCCTGCCGCCAGCCATAAGAGATTGCTTTGGCCAGCGCGATGAAGGTGGTGGGCGTGCAGATCAGCACGCGCGATTTGATCGCATCCTCAAAAAGATCGGGATCGCGCTCGAAGGCGGCGGAGACGAAATTGTCGCCCGGCACGAACATCACCACGCAATCGGTGCTGCCGG
>JAFECP010000062.1:9304-24157 GCA_018242105.1 Pseudomonadota bacterium | reverse complement strand
CGGTTGGTGTACTTCTTGGCGATGGAGATCACGAGGCGGAGGTTCGCCTCGATCATTTCTTTCTTCGCCTGCCCGCTTTCGCGCTCGCCCTTCTGCACCGTGTGCACGATACGGCGGTATTCGACGATGGATTGGCGGGTTTCCTGCGCCAGCGACTGGATCTCGTCGCGCAGGCCCGCGATCTTGTCGCGCTCGTCCTGAACGAAGTCCTTCCAGCCATGCCGCGTCAGGCGGCCGACGCGGCGCGCCCATTGCGGATCCAGTTCGTTGCCGAAATGCTCCTTGAGGAAATCCGCGCGGTCCACACCATGCGCTTCGGCAAGGCGCAGCAGGCGACCTTCGAGCGAGACGAGACGGCGGTTGATGCCGTACATCTGATCGACAAGCGCTTCGATGCGGTTGTTGTTGAGCTTTAGGCCCTTCACCAGATCCACAGTGTCGTTGCGCAGCTTCTTGAAGCGGCGTTCCTGCGAGGTCGAAAGGTCTTCGGCGCTGCCGAGGGCTGCTTCGACGCTGGCGTCCTGCAGCTTGCCCAGCTTCTTGTAGAGGTTGGCGATGTTGTCGAGCGTCTCAAGCACCTGCGGCTTGAGGGCGGCTTCCATTGCCGACAGCGGCAGATTGCCTTCATCTTCTTCGTCATCGCCGGCATCGGCCGCTGCGGCGGCTTCGCCCGGATCGATCTCTTCGCCATCCGCCGCAGCGGGCTTGGGCGCCGGGGCGGGCTTTGGAACGAAGGCCGGCTTGGGCGGCGCGGGCGCCGCGGCGCCGTTCGCATTGTTGAGCGGCTGGCCGTCGGGACCGACCGGCGGCGGCACATTGGCGGGCTGGCCATCGGGGCCGGCGCCATACATGGCTTCCAGATCGATGATGTCGCGCAGAAGCGCCTTGCCTTCGTTCAACTCATCGCGCCACACGGTGATGGCTTCGAAGGTAAGCGGAGATTCGCACAGCGCGCCGATCATCAATTCGCGACCGGCTTCGATGCGCTTGGCGATGGCGATTTCGCCTTCGCGGCTGAGGAGTTCAACCGAACCCATCTCACGCAGATACATGCGCACCGGATCGTCGGTGCGGTCGTAAGTTTCCTTGCCTGTCGCGGTGGTGGCGACAGCGGTGCCGGTGGTGGTGGCGGGAAGGCCGGCCTCGCCGCCTTCGCCTTCCTCCTGCTCTTCGGATTCGATGACGTTGATGCCCATCTCATTGAGCATCGCCATCGTGTCTTCGATCTGCTCGGAGGACACTTTCTCCGACGGCAGCACCTTGTTCAGTTCGTCATAGGTGACGTAGCCGCGTGTCTTGGCCTTGGCGATCATCTTGCGAACGCCGACATCGGACATATCCAGCAGCGGGCTGTCCGCATCGCCCGGCGGCTCGGCCTCGCCCGGCTTCAGGCCCTTCACGGGAACGGGCTTGCCGTTCTTCATGATGACGTCCGGCTTCTTCACCAGACCGGCGGCGGCCGCCGCAGCTTTCAGGGCTTTGGGATCGAGTTTGGGATCGGCGGCTTTCTTGCTCGCCTTCGGATCGGTTTTGACCGCCGCCTTGGCGACCGGCTTCGCAGCGGCTTTGGCGGCCGGCTTTGCTGGCGCGGATTTCTTCACCGCGGCGCTTTTGGACGCGGCGGCCTTGGCGGCGGGCTTCGCCACTTTGGATTTCACGGCAGCCTTGGCTGCGGATTTGCTGGGAGCGGCCTTGGCCGGCTTCTTCTTCAGGTCTTTCTTCGTCGCCAACTGACAATTTCCGTTTTTGCAGAACCCTCTACCCTATGTGGAGAGAGTCCGGTTTTTGCGCTCTACCGTGAACAGAACGCGAATACCGCGCTACTCATCATGCCTTGGGAGAAGATTGGCGGCGTCGCGCCAGCTCTCCTCGGTGCCTTCCGACTTGAAACGCTCGAAAGCACGGGCCCGCTCAGGTCCGGTTTCGGCCATGTCCCGCAATTGGGACGCGGCTCTGAGCCAGCGGGCTTCGATGTCTTCGGCACCCTCAATCCCCTGCATGCCGTCCGCGGGGGCAATTTCTCCGCTCGCCAGCGCCCGCGCATTCAAGCGCTCGACGAGATCGGACATGCCGTGACGGACCAGATGGGCTTCCAAGCCTTGATTTTCAAGCCTAGAGCCGGAGGCGGCGAGGTTTAGGAGTTCACGCCGGAACCTGTCAAGGATGCGGTCCGACAGGGGCAATTCGGCGACAATTTCCGCGTGCCGGACCGCCAGATCGGGATGGCGGAACAGGATCACCGAAAGTTCCACTTCCTTGACGCCACGGGCACCCGAACGGCCCGAGCGGGCGAGAAGCGAATTCTTCACCGCAGGCGACACCGTTTCGCCGCCACCGGCAAAACCGGGACGCGGCGGCACGCGACGGCCGCCGGGAAAACCGCTGCGCCGGTCCTGCTGGCGATCGCGCGGCGGATAATTCTGCTGCGCGGGCGCGCGGCGTTTGAAGCTTTCGAACACTTTCTGGTCGAAGTCGCGGCGGTAGTAATCGGCGATCTTCTGATCGGAGATGCGGCTGACGATTTCGCCCAGCGCACGCTCCAGCCCAGCGCGGCGTTCGGGCGTGGAGAAATCCTTGCCCTCGGTTTCCGCGCGCCACAGAACTTTCGCCAGCGGCTCGGCGGCTTCGAGCACCTTGCGCATCGCGGGCTGACCCTCGCGCTTGATGAGCGTATCCGGATCTTCGCCCGGCGGCAGAAACGCAAAGCGCAGCGAGAAGCCGGGCTTCAGATGCGCCAGCGCCAGATGCGCCGCGCGCAGGCCCGCGCGCAATCCGGCTTCGTCACCGTCGAAACAAAGGATGGGCTCGGGCGCGGTGCGCCACAGAAGATGCAACTGGTCTTCGGTGAAGGCAGTGCCGAGCGGGGCCACGGCATAATCGAAACCGGCGCGCACCAGCGCGATCACGTCCATGTAGCCTTCGGCCAATATGATCGTTTGCGCTTTCAGCGCGGCGGCGCGCGCAGTGGCGAAATTGTAGAGCAGATGGCCTTTGGAGAAGAGCTGCGTCTCGCCGGTGTTGATGTATTTGGGCTTGGCGTCGGGATCGAGCGCGCGCGCACCGAACGCCACGATGCGCCCGCGCGTGTCGGCGATGGGAAATATCACGCGGTTGTAGAAAAAATCCCGCGCCGGGCGGTCTCCATCTTGCGGGCGCACAAGGCCGGCCGCGACCATATCGTCCAGCGGGATGCTCTTCGCATAGAGATGGTCTTTCAGCGCAGCGTTGGAATCCGGCGCATAACCCAGGCGGAATTGCTTTGCCGCCTCGCCGTTCAATCCGCGCGACACCAGATAGTCGCGCGCCTCGCTGCCGTTCTTCGCGCGCAACTGTTCTTCGAAGAACTGGCATGCCACTTCGACCACATCGTACAGCGATTTCTTCTTTTCCTCGCGCGCTTCGTCTTCCGCCGACCATTTGGGAAGCTCGACACCGGCATCGCTCGCCAATCTTTCGACCGCTTCGGGGAAAGAAAGGCCTTCGGTTTCCATCATCCATTTGAAGGCGTCGCCGCCCGCGCCGCAGCCGAAGCACTTGTAGGTGCGCCGCTCATTCTCGACCTTGAAGCTGGGCGACTTCTCCTGATGGAAGGGGCAGCAGCCCCACATCACACGGCCTTTGCGAGTGAGTTTCACGCGCTTGCCCACAAGCTGGACCAGATCGGTCCTTCGCAGGATCTCGTCGAGAAGATGGGGCCCAAAGCGCATGTCCCAAATATAGGACATCGGTTCAGGCCCTGTTGCGATTTTCGCAACAAATCATGTGAGTCGATGCGAAAATCGCATTTCCCCGCAGATTCAGGGGCAATGGCCGCCGGCGCATGCGACAAAATCCGACAATAAAAGCCGCCTTCGAATGCCATTCAACGCGCAGTTTTATTGTCTTCGCAAGCAGAGGCTTGTATTCCTTAAGGACGGAGAAAGTCTGGGGCAAAGATTTTGACGCATGATATTCATGTTCGTGTGAATCAAGATTTTCGCCAGAAGCTTCTGGAGGCGGCGGAGGATCGTTTGGGCGCCGCCCGGTCTTTGGAGGATATCGTCGCCATTGTGCGCTCCACCGCGCGCTCCGTCTGCTCCGCCGACGGCGTGGCCTTCGTGCTGCGCGACAACGGCAAGTGTCACTACATCGAGGAAGACGCCATCGGCCCATTGTGGAAGGGCCAGAAGTTTCCGATGGAAGCCTGCATCTCCGGCTGGTGCATGCTGAACAGGACCACCGCCGCCATCGAAGACATCTTCGTGGATGACCGCATCCCGCACGACGTCTATCGCAAGACCTTCGTCAAAAGCCTGGTGATGGTGCCGGTGGGCGGCGCATCGCCCGTCGCCGCGATGGGCGCCTATTGGCGTGACAAGCGCGCGTTCAACGAAGAAGACGTGAAAGTCGTGGAAGCCCTCGGCAACGCGGTGTCCGGCGCGATGCAAAGATTGGCGGCTTGAGTTTTTCCTCCCCCGTTTACGGGGAGGAGCTGCGCGAGCTTTGCGAGCGAAGCGGAGGGGGAGTTACAGGAATGCCCCTCCTGCTCCCCCGCAACAAGTGCGGGGTCGCCACCTTCCCCGTAAACGGGGGAGGAAATTATTTGAGCAACTCCTTCACCATCCCACTCGCTTTGCCGAAATCCATCTGGCCGGCATAGCGCTCTTTCAGCACGGCCATGATCTTGCCCATGTCCTTCATCGAAGTGGCGCCAACATCGGTAATAACACCCTGAATTGCGGCGCGCTGTTCGTCAGGCGACATCTGCTTGGGCATGAAAGTGCGGATGATCGCCACTTCCTCGCGCTCAGACGCGGCCATCTCCGGGCGGCCACCCTTGTCGAAGGCTTCGGCGCTTTCCTCACGCTGCTTGATCATCTTGCCGAGCAGGCCAAGGATCTCGTCGTCCGAGATGCCCTCGCGGCTCGTCTCGGTGCGGTTGGCGATGTCCTTGTCCTTGAGGGCCGCGTTGACCATGCGCAGCGTGGATAGACGACGCTGATCCTTTGCCTTCATCGCCTCTTTCATCTGCTCGTTGAACTGCTCGCGCAGGCCCATATCGCTCTCCGGATGCTTGGAAAAGCCGATTCTACGGCATTTTCCGCCGGGTTCACAGCGCGGCGAGGAACCGGCGGATGCGCGAAAACGCGCGCTTGACCCCTACCCGCGCCATTCCTACTTTCCGGCAAATCGGAGCCCCCAAATGAGCGACCAAATTTCCGCAACCGCCGAGCGCCCGGCGGCAGCCGTTTCACGCGCGACGGGACTTCTGGTACTCGCGGATGGCACGGTGTTCGAGGGACAGGGCTTCGGCGCCGCCACCGCCCAGGTGGGTGAAGTCTGCTTCAACACAGCGATGACAGGCTATCAGGAGATTCTCACCGATCCTTCCTATGCCGGCCAGATCGTGGCCTTCACCTTCCCGCACATTGGAATTGTCGGCATCAACAGCGAAGACATCGAGACGGCGACGCCGGTGGTGCGCGCGATGGTCGTGCGCTCCGACGCGACACAGCCGTCGAACTACCGCGCGCTCTCGCCGCTCGACCGCTGGCTGAAGCTGCACAACATTCCGGGCATCGCGGGGCTGGACACGCGCGCGCTCACCAACCGCATCCGCGAACAGGGCATGCCGCATGGCGTCGTCGCGGTATCGCCGGAAGGAAAATTCGATCGCGACGCGCTGGTGAAACAGGCGCGCGAATTTCCGGGGTTGGTCGGCCTCGATCTCGCCAAGGACGTGACCACACGCCAGCAATATGCGTGGAACGAAACGCCATGGATGTGGGGCGAAGGCTATTCAGTTGAGAAGAATCCAACATGGCGCGCCGCGGTTCTGGATTACGGCGTGAAGCGCAATATCCTGCGCCAGCTTGCGGGGCACGGCGCGGAAATCATCGTGCTTCCCGCCTCGGCCACTTACGAAGACGTGATGCGCCACTCGCCGCATGGCGTGCTCTTGTCCAACGGCCCCGGCGATCCGGCGGCCACCGGCGCCTACGCGATCCCAACGATCAAAGGCTTGCTCGAAACCAACATCCCCGTGTTCGGAATCTGCCTCGGCCATCAGATGCTGGGCCTCGCGCTGGGCGGGCAGACCAGGAAGATGGCGCAAGGCCATCACGGCGCGAACCATCCGGTGAAGGATCTGGAGACCGGCAAGGTGGAGATCGTGTCCATGAACCACGGCTTCACTGTGGATGCGGACACGCTGCCCAAAGGCGTGAAACAGACGCACGTCTCATTGTTCGACGGCACGAATTGCGGCCTCAGAATAGAAAACCGCGATGTGTTCAGCGTACAATATCATCCTGAAGCCTCACCCGGCCCGATGGACTCGCATTACCTCTTCGGCCGCTTCGCCGAAGCCGCCAGGAAGCGGGCCTAGCTTTTTCAGGAATAAATCGCCCGCCCGACCGGTATAGACTGGATAACCGGCGGGAAGCGGGCGAATGGACGAACGGCGGCGCAGATTCGAGACCATGGCCTTGCCGCATCTGGATGCGGCTTACAGCCTGGCATGCTGGCTTTCGCGCTCGCAGACCGACGCGGAAGACATCGTGCAAGAGGCGATGCTGCGCGCCTTCCGCGCCTTTGACGGATTTCGCGGCGGCGACGTCAAGCCATGGCTTCTGGCCATCGTGCGCAATTGCTGGCGCAACGCGGGCGCGGACGTGCGGCGCCGCGCCCAGACCGCACTGCTCGACGACGGCGATGCGAGTCTTGCAAGCGATGAACCGGATCCGGAGGCATCGGCGATGCGAACAAGCGAGAGCCGCAGGCTGGACGAAGCGATCGCGCTTTTGCCGGAGGAATTTCGCGAGGCGCTGCTGCTGCGGGAGATGGAGGATATGAGCTACCGCGAGATCGCGACTATCACCGGCGTTCCCATCGGCACCGTGATGTCGCGGCTGGCGCGGGCACGCGCGATGCTGCGCGAGACATGGATGGCGAGGAATTTGGCATGAACTGTTCGGAAATGCTGCGCACACAGGCTTTTCTCGACGGCGAACTGGACGACACCGCCGCGAAGCAGGCCGAACGCCATATCGAGAATTGCAAAGCCTGCCGCGCCTTCAGCGCCAGCATCGCGGATCTGAGCGACATGCTGCGCAAACAGATCCCGCACCACCGCGCGCCCGATGCGCTGCGCCGCCGCGTCGGCAAGCTTCTCGACGAGGCGGAAGAAGCTGCGGACCCAACGCCCTTCCGCCGCCGCAACTTCTGGATGGGGGCGCTCAGCGGCAGCGGCGGCACGGCGCTCGCAGCGGGGCTTGCCCTGTTTCTCATCCTGCCGCCTTCCGCGGCCACGCTGGCCCAATCGGTGACCGATGCGCATGTGCGCGCGCTGATGAACGGCAAGACCATTCAAGTGGTGTCCAGCAATCACCACACAGTAAAGCCATGGTTCGCGGGCCGCGTGGCGCTGTCGCCGCCGGTGGCCGATTTCCAGCAGCAAGGCTTCGTGCTGGCTGGCGGGCGGATCGACAAGGTGGCCGGCACGCAGGCCGCGGTGGTCGTCTATCGTCACGGCAAGCATGAGATCGACCTGTTCGTGTGGCCGGCCGGCAAGGGCGCGCTCCCCGGCGAAAACACCACGCAGGGTTATCACGCCATGTTCTGGCGCGGGGGCGATCTCAACTTCGCGGCCGTCAGTGACACCGATTGGACGGAGTTGCGGAAATTTTCCGGGCTGGTGCGCGCAGAGCCGGAATAAACCGCGCCCTCGCCCGGTATGGAGCCTCGAAGAACAGAGGCTCCCAACAATGAACGACAAGACTTCCCGGCGCGACGCGCTGAAATGCCTGGGCATGGGCGCGGGCACGCTGTTTACGCTATCGAGCGGCGTGTTCGGCGCTGTCGATCTGGCCGAGGCCGCCACGCGCGGCAATGTGGGCGCGCCGCTCTTTGTGCAGATCAGCGACAGCCATATCGGCTTCAACAAGGACGCCAATCCCGATGTGACCGGCACGCTGAAGGAGAGCATCGCGATGGTGAACACGCTGCCGGTGCAGCCGGGATTCGCCATCCACACTGGCGATATCACCCATCTTTCCACCGCAGAGCAATTCGATACGGCGCAACAGATACTTTCCACGCTGAAGACGAGCGAGCTGCACGCGGTTCCCGGCGAGCACGATGTGACCGACGGCCCAGGCACGGAATTTTTCAACCGCTTCGGCAAGGCATCGGGCGGCAGGGGCTATTACAGCTTCGACTCGCAGGGCGTTCACTTCGTGGCGCTGGTGAATGTGATGAACTTCAAGGCCGGTGGCCTTGGCGCGCTGGGCGACGATCAGCTCACATGGCTGAAGAACGACCTCGCATCGCGCCCCGCGAGCCAGCCCATTGTCGTCTTCGCGCACATGCCGCTGTGGACGATCTATGAACCCTGGGGATGGGGTACGGCGGAAGCGCTGGACATTGCGCAGATGCTGCGCCGGTTCGGTTCCGTCATCGTGCTCAACGGACACATCCATCAGATCGTGCAGAAGACCGAAGGCAACATCACCTTCCACACCGCGCGCTCCACCGCTTATCCCCAGCCGCAAGCAGGCGTGGGGCCGGGACCGGGGCCGCTCAAAGTCCCCGCCGGCGATTTGGGCAAGATGCTGGGCATCAGCAGCATCTCCATCAATCGCGCCGGCAAGCTTGCGCTCACCGACAAGACCCTCGCCTGAACTTCACGTTTTGAAAGGATACGATCATGAAATTCCGCATTCTCGCTTTGCCATTGCTTGCCCTGCTCGCTGCAGCGCCGGCTTTCGCCGACGCCACCGTGACGATCAAGAATTTCGACTATTCGCCGATGGACGTCACGATCAAGGCCGGCGACACGGTGACCTGGAAAAACCTGGACGGTGAGCCGCACACGGTGGTGAGCGTCGATGGCGCGTTCCGCTCCAAGGCGCTGGACGAGAACGACAGCTATTCCTTCAAATTCGATAAGCCGGGCACCTACAAATACATCTGCTCCATTCATCCGCAGATGAAAGCCACCATCACCGTTCAATAGAACGTCCGCCTACCCCGCGGATGTGAGCCGGGGCCCGCCCCCGACGTCCCTCAAGCCCCGGCTCGTTTTTTCCAAAAACTTTTGCCGCCACAAGGCGCGATCTTGCGCAGAAGCGATTCTTGACGCCCGCTTGCCGCGCGCCTGGTCAAGCCGCCGAAAAGCTGCGCGACGGAAAATGATTAGCGGCGCAGTTCGATCACGTCGAACGCCGATTCCTGCACCGGGTAGGGAAACTCGATGCGGGCATGGCCACGGCCGAGGCCGGAGAGCAGGCCGATCTCATCGTCCGGCGTCTGTGTTGCGCCAACCGAAGCGCCGCTGCCGGAATAGGCGTGCATCGGCTCGGTGCTCATATATTCGGCGCCGAGATAGACATACTTGCCGTCATGCGCCGGATAAAGATAACCGGCGGTGCGCGTGGAGCCGTTGAGCTTGTTGAAGAACAGATGGCCGCCGCGATCGGAGATGCGGCAGTTGAACCACGAATAGACGCGCGACGGCGTCATGCCGCCGAGCTTGATGAGACGGCAGCGCCAGTTCCCTGCGATGCCTTCGGCGGGACCGCCTTCGGAGCCTAGGGCCTCGTTGATCGCGGCTATGTCGGGACCGCCGCGCGCAGCTTCAAGACCCTTGGCCTTGGACTCTTCCAGAAGCGAAAGACGTTTCTGATCGGCGGGCGTCGCCACGTCCTGCCACCCGGCCGCCAGCGCGGGCGTTGCGAACAGGCAAAGTGCAAGAAGCGAAATGGCGGCGCGCATGACTATTCTCCTTCGTCCTCGCCGGTCCAACCCTTCAACTTGGTCGAAGGCGGCGCTCCAATGATGCTGTAACCGGCGTCCACGAGATGGACTTCGCCGGTGACGCCGGCGCCCATGTCGCTCAACAGATAGAGGGCCGAGTTGCCGACATTATCGAGATCGATCGTGCGGTTGAGCGGCGATTGCGCCTTGTTCCAGCGGAAGACGACGCGGCTTTCGCCGATCACCGAACCGGCCAGCGTGCGCATCACGCCCGCGGAAATCGCATTGACGCGGATATTGTCGCGGCCCAGATCGGCCGCCAGATAGCGAACGCTGGATTCCAGCGCCGCTTTCGCCACGCCCATCACATTGTAATTCGGAATGACGCGCTGTGCGCCCATATGGGTGAGCGTCACAAGCGAACCGCCATTCGGCATCATCGCCCTGGCTCTACGCGCGACGGCGGTGAACGAATAGCAGGAGATGAGCAGCGAGCGAACGAAGTTCTCGCGGCTGGTATCGACGTAGCGCCCCTTCAATTCGTCGCGGTCGGAAAACGCGATGGCGTGAACGACAAAATCGAGCGTCTTCCATTCGCGCTTCAGCACATCGAAGGCGGCGTCCATCTGGTTGTCGTCTTCGACGTCGCAGGGAAGCAGGATCCCGGAGCCGATGCTGTCAGCCAGAGGCTTGAGGCGGCGCGATTGCGCTTCGCCTTGATAGGAGAACGCGACCTCCGCACCGTGCGCGTGCAGCGTGCGCGCGATACCCCAGGCGATGGAGTGGTCGTTCGCCACGCCCATCACCAGCCCGCGTTTGCCCTTCATCATGCCGGCCTCAGCCATGATCTATCCTTGCCTGTCTCGTTTTGAAACGCGAAGACAGGGCTCTCGCCCTGTCTCTGCAATATGCGTGCGCGGTTTAGGCGTCATGCCGCTGGAATACCAGCGTCGCATTGGTGCCGCCGAAGCCGAAAGAATTGGAAAGCGCCCGCTCGATCCTGGCGTTGTCCATGCGCTTGCGCACGATCGGGGCATCGGCCACATCCGGGTCGATCTCCTCGATATGCGCGCTCTCGCCGATGAAGCCGTTGTTCATCTGCAGGATCGAATAGATTGCTTCCTGCGCGCCAGTCGCGCCCAGCGAATGGCCGGTCAGCGACTTGGTGGAGTTGATGTACGGCATCTTGTCGCCGAACACTTCGCGCATCGCCTTGATTTCGGTGACGTCGCCCACCGGCGTCGAAGTGCCATGTGCGTTCACGTAATCGATGCCGCCTTTCACCGTGGCGAGCGCCTGCTGCATGCAGCGCACCGCGCCTTCGCCCGATGGCGCCACCATGTCGTGGCCGTCAGACGTGGCGCCATAGCCGACGAGTTCGGCATAGATCTTCGCGCCGCGCGCCTTGGCGTGTTCCCATTCTTCCAGAACGATCACGCCGCCGCCGCCCGCAATCACGAAACCGTCGCGATTCTTGTCGAAGGCGCGGCTCGCGGTGGAGGCCCGGTCGTTGAACTTGCTCGACATCGCGCCCATGGCGTCGAACAGGCCGGACATCGTCCAGTCCAGTTCTTCGGCGCCGCCGGCGAACACGATGTCCTGCTTGCCCCATTGGATCAGCTCTGCTGCGTTGCCGATGCAATGCGCCGAAGTCGCGCAAGCCGAGCTGATCGAATAGTTCACACCCTTGATCTTGAACCATGTCGAAAGCACCGCCGAGCAGGTGGACGACATGGTCTTGGGCACCGCAAACGGGCCGACACGCTTGGGGCTTCCGGTCTTGCGATGGATGTCCGCCGCTTCGATGATGTTGCGCACCGAAGGGCCGCCCGAGCCCACGATCAAGCCGGTTTTCGGGTTGATGATATCCTTTTCCTCCAGGCCGGAATCGCGCAGCGCCTGATCCATCGCGACGAAAGCGAACGCTGCGGTGTCGCCCATGAAGCGCATGGCGCGGCGGTCGATCATCGACGCAAGGTCGATATTCGGCTTGCCATAGACCTGACTGCGGAAACCCTTCTCTTTATATTCTTCGGAGTAGCTGATGCCGGACTTGGCTTCGCGCAGAGACGCGACGACTTCCTGCGTATTGTTTCCGATGGGCGACACGATGCCCATGCCCGTGACGGCGACCCGCCTCATGGCGAAACTCCTGTGTGTTCATAAGTCATGTACGAATAATCACCCGCGCGCCGCGGCTGCTGCAGCTTGCTCGTCAGTAACCAGACCGACCTTGAGATCCTTGACGTCATAAATCTGTTTGCCATCGACCTTCACAATACCATCCGCAACGCCCATCACGAGCTTGCGAAGGATCACGCGTTTCATATCGATATAATAGCTGACCTTCTTCGCCGTCGGCAGGATCATTCCGCTAAACTTGACTTCGCCGACGCCGACCGCGCGGCCACGGCCCAAGCCGCCCGCCCAGCCCAGAAAGAAGCCGACAAGCTGCCACAGCCCATCCAGCGGCAAGCATCCGGGCATCACCGGATCGCCGAGGAAGTGGCATTTGAAGAACCACATGTCCGGATTGATATCGAGTTCGGCGTGGATTTCGCCCTTGCCGACGCTACCGCCCTTGTCGGAGATTTTCACGATGCGATCCATCATCAGCATCGGCGGCATGGGCAGCTTGGCATTGCCTTCGCCAAACATTTCGCCCCGCGCGCAGGACAGTAGTCCCTCAAGATCGAAGCTGGATGGGCGCAGCACCGTGTCAGTCATTTCCGCGAAAATCCCGTGTTTCGGCTGGTTCCAGGCCAATACTCTTGACAAAAGAGGGCTTAGAGCCGATTTCTGTTTGTTAGAAGCATTCTAACCAGTCACGGTCAGATTGCATTGGTGCAACATGCTGGTCCGCCGCCCCAGGCGCAAGGGCCGCACAAGAGGTGTTGACGTTGTCCGCGATGCGCAAGAAATCCGGCAAGGAGCATATGGAAACCACCGGCGCCAAAGTGCGCGCCGCGGGCCTGCGCCCCACGCGCCAGCGCATCGCCCTGGCAGGTCTGCTGTTCCGCAACGAAGACCGCCATGTGACGGCTGAAGCGCTGCATGAAGAGGCCGCGAAGGCCGGCGTGCGCGTGTCGCTTGCCACCGTTTACAACACGCTGCACCAATTCACGCAGGCGGGCCTTTTGAACGAAGTCGTGGTCGATTCCGGCTGCGCCTATTTCGACACCAATATCGGCGAGCACCAGCACTTCTATGTCGAAGAGAATGGCGAGCTGATCGATATTCCCGGCGAGACGATCAGCGTCTCCAATGTTCCGGCCCCGCCCAAGGGCATGGCGGTGGACCGCGTCGATGTGGTGGTGCGCATCAAGCGCGCCTGACGGCAATTTGGCGCGCCGGACGAAGTTCCAGAATCTCTTTTGAATTGTTCTAAACTGGTTGACAGCCGCCCTTGCGGAGGCGCATGTTCGCGCCGGGCCAAAACCGTTCAAGGGAGAAAGACATGGCAGCTCTGAAAAACTCAAAGACCGCGCAGAATCTGAAGGACGCGTTCGCCGGCGAAAGCCAGGCCAACCGCCGCTACCTCTACTTCGCGCAGAAGGCGGACGTCGAAGGCTATAACGATGTCTCCGCCGTGTTCCGCTCCACCGCGGAAGGCGAGACAGGCCATGCACATGGCCATCTCGAATTCCTCGAGGCGGTGGGCGATCCGGCGACGGGCGAGCCGATCGGCGACACCTCGCTGAACCTGAAGGCCGCAATCGCGGGCGAAACACACGAATACACCGACATGTATCCGGGCATGGCCAAGACCGCGCGCTCCGAGGGCTTCGACGAAATCGCCGACTGGTTCGAGACGCTCGCCAAAGCCGAGAAGAGCCACGCCGGACGCTTCCAGAAGGCGCTCGACACGCTGGGTAAGTAAGTACGCGAATGGCGAGTGGCGAATAGCGAATAGCGCAGCCACTCGCCATTTTCTTTTCCCCCATTCGCTATTCGCCATTCGCTACTCGCTATGACTTCTCGCGAAGGCAGCCTCGATGCGCCGACACGCCATCCCATCGACTGGCAGAATCCGGATTTCACCGATCCGGTGAAGCTGGACGCGGAGATGCGCCGGGTGTTCGACATCTGCCACGGCTGCCGGCGCTGCTTCAATCTGTGCGACAGCTTCCCGCGCCTGTTCGACATGATCGACAGCAGCCCGACGGAAGAACTGGACGGCGTTCCATCTGAGAAATTCGCCGAAGTCACCGAAGCCTGCACGCTGTGCGACATGTGCTTCATGACCAAATGCCCCTATGTGCCGCCGCACCCGTTCCAGCTCGACTTCCCGCATCTGTTGCTGCGCCATCGCGTGGCGGAAGCCAAAGCCGGAAAGAAAGATTTCACCGCGCGCCAGCTCGCCGAAATGGACCGCAACGGCAAGATGGCCGTGCCGCTGGCGCCGCTGGTGAATTGGGGCGCCAAGACCGACAACGCGCTGACGCGCCCGGCGATGGACGCGGTGCTGCATATCGACAAGACCGCGACGCTGCCGAAATTCGCCTCACAGACTTTCATGCGCGCGGAAAAGGCGAAACCTGCAACGGTGAATGCGGGCGCGCCCGCTTTCGGCAAGCGCAAAGCTGCGATCTTCGCCACCTGCTTCGTGAACTACAACAAGCCGGATACCGGCATGGCCGCCCGCGCGGTTTTGAACCATCTCGGCGTGGAAACAAAAGCCGCATATCCGGGTTGTTGCGGCATGCCCTTCCTGGAACAGGCCGAGATGGAAAAGGTGGCGGGACAAGCGCGCAAGGTTTCCGCCGAACTGGTGAAACTGATCGACGAAGGCTACGACATCGTCGCGCCGACAGCATCGTGTGGATTGATGCTGAAATTCGAATGGGCGCTGATCGTGCCGGACGATAAGAACGTAAAGCGCGTCGCCGATGCGGTGTTCGATATCGACGAATATGTCGTCGACATCGCCAGGAAGGAAGGGCTGCCCAAGGGCCTCAAACCGCTGGCCGAAGGTGTGACGGTGCATCTGGCCTGTCATGCGCGCGCGCAGAACATGGGGCCGAAGGCTGCCGAGATGCTGCGCCTTATTCCCGAAACGCGCGTGGATGTGATCGAGCGTTGCTCGGGCCATGGCGGCACCTTCGGCGTGGTGAAGCC
>JAFECP010000062.1:7754-9261 GCA_018242105.1 Pseudomonadota bacterium | reverse complement strand
GGACAAAACCACGGGCATATCGCATCCGATTGCCCGCTGGCGGCGCAGCACATCCTTCAGAATGTCAAGGAACTGAACGCAAAGGACGGAAAAGACACGAAAGCGAAAGAGCCGGAGCATCCCATCCAGATCTTCGCGCGCGCGTTCGGATTGGTGGAGTAAAAGACATGCCCGCGACAAAGCGAAAAATCACGCCTGCCGATATCATCGCTTATGAAAAGTACGCGGCCGAGCGCGCGCAATTCCGCAAGAACATCATCCCGACGAAGAAGAACCGGCGCATGGAGGTCGGTCCTTTTGCGACCTTCTATTTCGAGAATTACGAGACGATGTGGATGCAGGTGCAGGAGATGCTGCACATCGAAAAAGGCGGCGCTGGGCAGATCGAAGGCGAACTGGAAGCCTACAATCCACTGATCCCGCAAGGCAGCGAATTGATCGCGACCCTGATGCTGGAAATCGAAAATGTCGATGTGCGCAATCGCGAACTCTTCCGCCTCGCCGGGATCGAGGAGAGCATCTACATTGCGCTCGATCGGGAGCGCATCCCGGCTGTGCCCACCGAATATGACGATCGCACAACGCCGGATGGCAAAACCTCATCGGTGCATTGGGTGCGCTTCACCTTCTCCGCCGATCAGATCGCGAAGTTCAAAAACAGCGCCATTGAAGCGGTTCTGGGTGTGGCGCATCCAGCCTATGGCCATATGGCGGTGATCGCGCCGGATGTGCGTGCGGAATTGTCGAAGGATTTCGCTTAAGACGCGGACGCGAAGGCGCGCGTTTCCCGCACACTCCAGTCGCGTGTCGGCTCATAGCGGCCGTAAGCCAGCACGAAACGCGGTGTGCCGGTTTCGTCTGCCAGAGGCAGAAGCAGCATCTCGCCGACCATGAGACGCTGCGCCATGGTGGGAAAGCGCAGCGGCTGCTTCACCGCAAGCGACAGCAGCGAAGAATAGGTCCAGCGCTCCGTTTGCTCTTTCGTGGCACTTTCATGATCGAAGGCTTGGCCCGTGCGCTCGCTGAGACTGCGCGTAATGATCGTGCCGACAAGGCGGAATTTGAATCGTGGTGGGTCGTCCTGGATGCGCTCCACGATCGACAGGCGCTGCAGATACGGCTTGAGCGCGCGCGCCGGAAGATCGTCACGCGCAGGCAGGTCGCGCTCGCCGCGAGCCCAGTTCCACAGCTCGATCAGCTCGTCGCACTCGCGCATGACGAAGGCATTGCCGGGATCGCAATATTGGACCCAGTTATTCGCTCTCGCTTGCGCATTGAATTGCGCGATGGCCTCGGACACATTGTCCATGGACCAAATGTAACAATTTCCCGTCAACGCGCCGTTAATCGCGCTGTGACCCAAATTGGGTCAGGTCAGGCGCATGCTGGTGAGTTTTTCCAGCTCGGCAATGGCCTGCGGACCACTTTCCACCTTAATAGTTGCCATCCCCATGGCGCGGGCCGGCTTCAGGTTCACGCCCAGATCGTCCAGATAGATGCAGGCCTC
>JAFECP010000062.1:0-7662 GCA_018242105.1 Pseudomonadota bacterium | reverse complement strand
AGCGAACGGCCTTCATTCGAACCAGTCATGTTGGCGGGGACATTGTTGGTGATGCAGCCGGTTTTGAACCTGGCCTTGATGCGGCGCAGCGCCTCGATCATCTCCGGGCGGAAGTCGCCGGACAGGAGGCCGATGATATCCTTGCCCGGAACGTAATGGCCCAGCGCCAACGCCTCATCCGCGAAGGCCTTGTCGAAGCTGTCCAGATCCAGTTCCGCGCGCTCGAAGCGCGCCCAGGCATTGGTGAGATGGTTCTGGCTGTTGATCTTGCGTATGAGATCGGCGGGCAACCCGTTCTCCTGCTCATAGCGCGCGAACGCTTCGAAGGGCGATGAGGTGAAAACACCGCCGAAATCCCAGATCACCGCCTCGATCATGCCGCACCGTCAATCGCATTGCCCTTGCGCAGAACAACCAGCCGCGCCCTAATCCGTCAAGGGAGAAAGCCACATGAGCGAGCGCGTGGTTCACACGCCGGCGGAAGCGAAGGGCGAAGCGCCGCCGCGCGGACGATTGGCGGGGCGGCGCATTCTGGTGCTGGGCGGCGGGCAGATGGAGATCGGCGAAGCCGACACGCCCATCGGCAATGGCCGCGCGATCAGCATTCTCTGCGCGCGCGAAGGCGCCGCGGTCGCTGTAGCGGATCGCGATCTTGCGAGCGCCATGGCCACCGTTTCGCTGATCGAGAAAGAGAACAACCAGGCTTTCGCGGTCCGGGCCGATGCGATCAGGGAAGACGACATCGTCCGCATGATCGGCGAAGCGCACAAAGGCCTGGGAGCGCTCGACGGCATCGTGCTCAATGTCGGTATCGGCGCGGGCGGCGCGTGGCTGGAAGGCACCACGGCTGAGAGCTGGGACAAGGTGTTCGCGATCAACCTGCGCAGCCATATGCTGACAGTGAAGCATGCAATGGCGAAGCTGGACGATGCCTCGTCCATTGTCTTCATCTCTTCCATCGCAGGGCTGACGGCGGGCAGCCGCCTTCCTGCTTACGATTCTTCCAAAGCCGCGTTGTTCGGTCTGTGCCGCCATGTCGCGTTCGAAGGCGCGCGGCGTTGGATTCGTGCCAACGTCGTCGCGCCGGGATTGATGGACACGTCCATCGGCAGGCTTGCCACGCGCGGGCGCCCCAATCGCACCAGCACCAACGTTCCACTCAACCGTCAGGGCACGGGTTGGGAAACGGCCTATGCGACGTTGTTCCTGCTGTCGGAGGAGAGTTCCTACATCACCGGGCAAACATTTGCGGTGGACGGAGGCTTGAGCGGGCTATGAGCGCGCTGTCTTTTCCCAAAGCGCGTTACGAACCGGGCGTCGCGGATTTCGGCAATGGGTCCTTCGCCTATCTGCAGCCGGACGGCGGGTGGGGCTTGTCCAATTCCGGTCTGGTGACGAGCGACGGCGAGGCGCTCCTGATCGACACCATGTTCGACTACGCGCACACCCGCGCGATGCTCGAAAGCTTCAGGCGCGCATCACCGGCGAAAATCCGCACGCTCTTCAACACCCATCACAATGGCGACCACTGCTACGGCAATGCGCTGGTGGAAGGCGCGGAGATCATCGCCACCGAAGGCGCCAGAACCGCGATGACGCATGAGACGCCGGAAGGCCTCGCGAAGCTGATGAAAGTCGCCGGCAATATGGGCCCGACCGGCGAATATTTCCTGCATTGCTTCGGACGCTTCGAATTCGGCGGCATCGCGGCGAAGCTGCCCGATCGTACCTTCCATGGCCATCTGGCCAAACAGGTCGGCGCCAAGACCATCGAGTTGATCGAGGTCGGGCCTGCGCATACCGGCGGCGATGCCATCGCTTATGTGCCGAAGGACAAAACCGTCTTCACCGGCGATATTCTTTTCGTCGAAGGTCATCCGATCATCTGGGCCGGACCTGCCGGCAACTGGATAGATGCCTGCGAAAAAATCGAAGCGATGGATGCCGAGGTGATCGTGCCCGGACACGGTCCGGTCACAGATAAGCACGGCGTGGCACGGGTGCGCGAATATCTCGCCTATATCCAGGGCGAGGCGAAGAAGCGCTACGATAGCGGCATGGGCGCGCTGGAAGCGGCGCGCGACATTTCCTTCGCCGATTTTTCCAACTGGGGCGATAGCGAACGCATCGCCGTGAACACCGCCACGCTCTATCGCGAATTTGGCGCGAAGGATGTCCCATCAGACGCCGCAACGCTGTTCGGCTGGATGGCGCAGATCTGGAACGACAAAAGAGGAAGCCGCCCATGAGCCTCATCGTCTATGAGCATCCCCTCAGCCCTTATGCGCAGAAGGTGAAGATCTCGCTGGATGAAAAGGGCGTGGCTTATGAAACGCGCATGCCCACCGCCATCGGCAGCGGTCAGCCGGATACGAGCTTCCTCAAATCCAACCCGCGTGGCGAAGTGCCGTCGCTGATCGATGGCGATGTCTCTGTTTTCGATTCCACCATCATCCTGGAATATATCGAGGACAAATGGCCCTCTCCGCCGATGCTGCCGAAGACTCCGGCGCAGCGCGCCAAGGCACGCACCATCGAAGAGGTAATGGATACCAGCTTCGAGCCGATCAACTGGGGCCTTGGTGAAATCAAATGGTTCAAGCGCGCGACGGGCGAGCGCGCCCGCATCCTGGAAGCGCGCGCCCACGCGCAGGCACGCGGCATCTACGAATGGCTGACGCGCCATCTGGGCAAAAACGAATGGTTCAACGGCGACACGTTCGGCTGGGCCGATCTTTCCGTCGTGCCCTATCTCAATGGCGCGCACGGCAACGGCATTGCGCCAGATGAAGCGTCACCGCTCGGTCGATGGCTGACGCGCGCCAATGCGCGGCCGTCCGTCGCAAAAGCAGCGCAGGCCGCGGCGGCCGTCGTCGCCAATATGGCGCAAGTCGATCAAGCGGTGAAAAGCGGCCTGTTCAAGCGCGAATACCGCGACCATCGCCTGGAATGGATGATCCGGTCCGGCGGGCTGGATGTCGTGGTCGAAGGTATCGAGAAGAACAACATCCGATTCTCCAATGAGTTGAATTGAACCATGACCGGCGAAATCATCTTCCATCACTATCCGGCCTCTCCCTTCTCCGAGAAGGTGCGCGTCGCGTTCGGCATCAAAGCGCTGCCCTGGCGCTCGGTCGAAATCCCCAACATGATGCCAAAGCCGGACCTGATCCCGCTCACCGGCGGCTATCGCAAGACGCCGGTGATGCAGATCGGCGCGGATATCTTCTGCGATACGCAGATCATCCTGCGCGAGCTGGAGCGGCGTTATCCCACGCCTTCGATCTTCCCGGTCAAGAACTGTCTCGCCTATGCAATCGGCTTCTGGAGCGACAGGCTGTTCTTCATGCCGAGCGTGGCGGTGGTGTTCGCTGAAATAGGCGACATGGTGCCCGAAGCGTTCAAGCAGGATCGCACCAAGATGTCCGGCAGCACGTTCAACACCGAAGCGATGAAAGCCGCCGCACCTTTCATGCGCGATCAGTGGCGCGCCCATGCGGATTTCGTTGGCGAAACCCTGGAAGACGGCCGCGATTTCGTCGGCGGCGCCAAGCCCGGTGCTCCAGACATCCACACCTATATGAATTTCTGGTGGCTCAAGGGTGCGGCGCCGCATGTGGCCAACCAGTTGCTGAAGGAATATCCCAAAATCGCCGCCTGGATGGCGCGCATCGCGGCGATCGGCCATGGCCGCCCGGCGCCGATGGATTCGAAGGAGGCCCTGGCGATCGCCAAAGCGGCAAAGCCGGAAGCCCAGATGACCGCAGACCCTTTCGATCCGCGTGGGCTCACGCCGGGAACACGCGTTACGGTTTCGGCGGACGATTACGGCCGCGATCCGGTTTCGGGCACGATCCTGTTTAGCAACGCGCATGAAATCGCCATCGCGCGGTCGGACGATCAGGTCGGCGATGTCGTGGTGCATTTCCCGCGGGCGGGATTCATGGTGACGCCGGTTTAGGCTATCGCGACCTGGCGTGCGCGTTCCTGGGCGATGACTTCTTCCCAGCTTCGCATGGGGCTGTGAAAGCCGGCAGCGAGAACCAGGTTGGCCTCACCATTGTTGTTCAACAGCGGCGCTTCGAAGAATTCTCCGAGCAGAAATTTCTTGTCCATAGTGTCGGAGCGGCTAAGAAAGCGCAGCGGCGCGCGCGCTTCCAGTACCGATTCCAGTGCCGCGTACCAGCGTGGCAGAAATTGCGGCGCGATGGCCTCGTCGATGAACTTGCCGGTGAGATCGCCCATCGCGCCGGCGAAGCGCGTTCCCATGAGGCGCACGCGATAACGCGGGCCCATCTTGGCGCAAACCGTGCGCTCATAAATCGCCACATGCGGCAGGCAATGTTTGAGGACGCGCGGCGTGAAGTCTGCACGCTTGGGAATGCCGGCGGGGCCTTTTGCCTGCTGCCACTGATGGACCAACTCCCGCAATTCCGGCGCGCGGAATGCGAGCGACGGATCGCAGAACCCAATCCAGCCGTTCTCCTTCGCCATCCTGGAATAACGCGCGCCGGGCCTGTTGTCGGTGGTCTCGACCATGAGGCTTTCTTTAAGGCGCATGTGTCGAGATTTGGTTAAGCAAAGGTTTCGATACCCTGAAAGCCAGGGTTTCCGGCCGGTTATTCGTTGTGACGGGCTATCACTTCGCGTGCAGCGCGCACCCCCGAGCGCAATCCGCCTTCAATATAGCCCATGAATTCGATGGCCGTTTCCGTTCCCGCCCAATGAATGCGGCCGCACGGTTCGCGCAACGCCGGACCGAAGCGCGTCATCACGCCCGGCGCCATGTGGCCGACATAGCCGTGAATGTACGGCTCGGTCAGCCAGTCATTGTCTTCATAGCCGAGCGGATGCGCCGCTTCCGGACCGAAGAACCGAACCAGCGACGCGATGACTTTCTCTTTGCGCGCGTCCTTGCCGAGCGCGCTCATCTCCACGGCGCGGCGGCCTTCGATGAAGCAAAGAAGCGCCGCAGGTCCGGTGTCGCGCGTATCGTCCAGCACAACGCCCAGTGTGTCGTCGTCGGTCGCGACCTGGCCGGACCATCCGGCGGCGCGCCAGAAAGCAGTGCTGTAAGTCACAATCACCTTGGTGATCGTTCCGGCCGGCATGCGTTGCTGAAGGCCGTCGCGCATCGCGGGCAAATGCGGCTCGTACTGGATGCGCGACGCAGCCGTTGGCGGCGTGGCCACAATAATGAAGCGGCCAGCGAATTCGCCTTTGAGCGTCGTCACGCGAACGCCATTGGAGTCCTGTACGATCTTTTCGACCGGCGCTTGCAGCACGACGCGATCGCCCAGCGCATCCGCCATGCGCTGCGGAATCTGCTGCATGCCGCCCTTGAATTTGGCTTCCTGCCCGCCGTCTTTCGCGCCGATGAGATATTCGAGGCCGCCCGCAGCGCGCAGCACATCGAGAAACCACAGATAGGAAACCTGCTGCGCTTCCGCGGCCAGGGCACTGCGTACCGGAAGACGCGCGAATTCCCGCGCTGCCTTGGTGCGGACGTTTTTCAGGATCCAGCTTTCCAGCGTGATCGCATCCCATTCCTGCGCGCGCGGCGCATTCCATGGTGCGCCGGCGGGAACGGTTTTCATCTCGCGCTCCCAGCGGCGCTGCAGCAGCGCAATCTCGATAAGCGCCAGCGGGGAGACTCTCGGCACATTGCCGGTGTAGCTCACCAACTTGCCGAACATCTGCAGCAGATTCTTTCCGGTGTCGTATTGCAGATAGGTGGTAATGCCGAAGCGCTTGGCTTCCGCCAGCAGGACGTCCTGCCCTTTGCCGACCCATTGGCCGCCAAGATCGCCAATGTAATCGCCGACCTGCGTGCGCTTGGTGCGGCCACCGACGCGATTGTTCGCTTCCAGAACGACGACAGAGCGGCCCGCCTCGACAAGCTCTTGTGCGGCCTTCAACCCGGAGACGCCCGCACCCACCACGATGACATCGACGGTTTTGGTCACAGCGCACACTCCGCTTGAACTTCGATCAGGATTTCCGGGGTGAGCAACGCCGCAACGCGCACCGCCGTCGAACCGGCGACAAGGCCGGGAAAGATTTCGTTGCGCGCCGCCGTCACATCGATGGCGTCTTCCATGAAGCTGCGCTGCGAAGGCGCGAGGTACCAGGTGAGATGGACGAGATTCTCCGGTGCGCCGCCCGCCAGTTCGATGATCTCGCGGATACTGCGGAACGCCTGCAGCGCCTGCGCCTTCAATCCGCCGGCGACGATCTGGTGATCGGAGGTCATGCCGGTCTGCCCGGCGATGGTAAGCGTGCTGCCATGGCGCACGGCTTCCGCCAATCCATAAGGCCCGATCAGCGGCTTCATATGCGGCCGCGTTATGCGTTCGACCTTGGACATATCCCCAACCTCCACTCTCCAGACTATTTACTAGACTGGACAGTCGGTTTATTCAAGATAGGCTTTTAGAATCGAACCTTCATGTCCGCCGCCCGAAAAACCACGAACCCGGAAAAGGCGCCCCGGCGCGGCGCGCGGGTGCAGCACATTCTGGGCGAAAGTCTGGAGTGTTTTGCGGAGTCCGGCTTCGAGCGCGTCACTTATGACGAGCTGATCGCGCGCTCCAAAGTCAGCCGCGGCAGCTTCTATTGGTACTTCCCGTCCAAGGAAGCGCTCTACGAAGCAGTGCTGGATTACTGCGCAAACGGCTACGTCGCGCGCCTGGAAGAGCAATTCGCCAAGACCGATCCGAAGGACCATGTGGTCAAGCGGCTGCTCGACACGTCACTGGCCGACTTCAACGCCAATCGTTCGCAATATCGCCTGCTGCTGCGCCCACCGCCGCCTTCGCCGGAAGCGATCCGGAAGATGACGCAGTGGAACGACGACACGCTCGCCTTCATGCGCAGCAAGCTGGAACCGGCGGTGAAAGCGGGAAAGCTGGACCGCGAGATGGCCAATACGCTGCCCGACGTGCTCTCCGCCTTCATCGACGGCGTCTGCGTGCGTTTGGTTCTCGAAGACGAGAACTCCGTGTCGAAGCTCTCGAAGAATATCGAGCGCTTCCTGTGCAGGATTGTCGAAGCTTAGTTCTCCAGCATCACCTTGCACTGGTGCGAGGGTTTGCGCAGCGCTTCGAACGCAGCGGGCAGCGCATCCAGCTTCACCACATCGGTGATCATGTGGCCAACGTCCACGCGATCCGTCGCGATCATCGAGATCACATAGTCGAAATCGGCGGGGCGGTAACCCAGCACGAATTGCAGTTCCAGCTCCTTCACGATGCCCATCAGCGGCATGATCGTGTCGGGCTGCTGGCAGACGCCCGCGATCACGATGCGCGCACCGCGCGGCGCATCCAACATGGCAGCGTTGATGAGCCCCGGCGCGCCGACGCATTCGAAGATGATGTCCGGGCCTTTGCCGGCGATCTTCTCCACCTGCGGTGTGAGCGGCATGTTGGGATCGACGGCATCGGTGGCGCCGAACTTCGCCGCCATGGCTTTACGCACATCCGCCTTCTCGCTGACGATGACATGGCGCGCGCCGAGGAATTTCGCCCACAGCATTACCGCGAGACCGACGGGACCCGCGCCGATCACCAGCACGGTCGCCCCGCGCGGCATCTTCGCCATGTCGACGGCGTGCAGGCCCACGGCGAGCGGCTCCACCATCGCGCCTTCGCGGAATGACAC
>JAFECP010000061.1:2006-7480 GCA_018242105.1 Pseudomonadota bacterium | reverse complement strand
TTGGCCGAGGCAGCCATGCGGGCCAGTGCCGAACGCGATGTGCGGGTTGGGGCTGCGCGCCAGGTTGAGCGCATCCGGCGCATCGAATTTCTCCGGATCGCGATTGGCCGAGCCGAAATACATCACGACCTTGTCGCCCTGTTCGATCTTCTCGCCACCCAGCACGACATCGCGTTTTGCGGTACGGCGCATATAAATCACGGGCGTGGTGTAGCGCAGCAATTCTTCGCGCGCGGACGGCAGGCGCGCATCCAGATCCGCTTTCAGCCATGCCAACTGCTGTGGATTCTCGAACAACGCGATAAGGCCGGACGACAAAAGATTGCGCGTGGTGTCGCCGCCCGCGTCCACCAGCAGCAGGAAGAACAACAGAAATTCGATATCGTCGAGCTTCTTGCCGTCCACTTCGGCCTGCAGCAGCTTCGTCGCCAGATCGTCCTTCGGGCGGGTACGCTTCTCTTCGATCACGCCGCGTCCGTATTCGAACATCTTCATCACAGCCATGGCGCCGGCGCCCGGATCTTGCGCTTCGGGCGCAGTGTGGATGGCTTCGGTCAGTTTGTAGAGCTCGCGTCCGTCATCGAGCGGAATGCCGAGCAATTCCGCGATGACATAAGACGGCATCTCGCCGGCGATATGCGAAACGAAATCGCACTCGCCACGCTCGATCACCTCGTCCACGATGCGGCGCGCCAGCTCGTTCAGCCGCGGCGCGCGGCCCGCGGAAACCGGCTGCGTGAATTCGTTGCGGATGAGTTTGCGATACGCCGTATGCTGTGGCGGATCCATCATCAGCATCATCTTGTAGCCGCCGAAACCCATGGCCTGTTCGGCGGCAGGGTCCTGAATCATGACCGTGGGCTCGGACGAAAAGTTCTGGAAATCGCGATCGACGGTCCATACGTCCTTGTGGCGCGTCACGGCCCAGAAGCCGGGGCCGGCCGGTTCTTCGTGCCAGAACACAGGCGCATTGTCGCGGAGCCAGCGGTATTGCGCGAACGGATGACCGGCGGCGAAACTTTCGGGTGAAAGAAGATCGATTTTCATGAGCGTTTCGTCACATTGCGCAAAATCGGAACAAACAGGGGATTTTTGCGTTATCACATCGTGGCGTAAGCCCATCCTTTTTCGACGGATTGGTCAACTCGCAGAGCGTCCCGCAAAGATGCATGATAAATCGCTTTCCGCAGCGTCCGCTTACATCACCCTCGGCTAGATCAAATGGGGCACGACATGAATCGCCTGAAACAGCTCGAACAATTTGGCCAGTCGGTGTGGCTCGACTTTCTGAGCCGCGAGCTCATCAAGCAGGACGGCATCCGAAAGCGGATCGCAGAGGACGGCATCGGCGGCATGACCTCCAATCCTTCCATTTTCCAGAAGTCGCTTTCGCAAGGCGACGCGTATGACGCGGACATCAAGCACTATGTCGAGCAGGGTCTCGGGGTCGGCGCGATCTTCCGCAAACTGTCGGTGAAAGATATCCAGGACGCCGCCGATGCGTTCCGCCCTGTCTATGACCGAACAAAGGGCGCGGACGGATTTATTTCGATTGAAGTATCGCCCTACATCTCCGCCGACACGCAGGCGAGCATCGATGAAGCCAAATCTCTCTGGAAAGAGATCGATCGTCCCAACCTGATGGTGAAGGTGCCGGGAACGAAAGATGGCGTTCCGGCGATCCGCGACCTCATCGCATCGGGCATCAACATCAACATCACCCTGCTCTTCGCGCTCGACGCCTATCAGGCCGTCGCGGACGCCTACATCGAAGGTCTGGAGAAGCGTCCGGGGAACGAGGATCTCGGCAAGATTTCCAGCGTCGCCAGTTTCTTCCTCTCCCGCATCGACACGATGGCGGACAGCCTGATCAACAAGAAGCTGCAGGACGAGCCGGGCAAGGCCACGGAGCTTGCCGGTATTCGCGGCAAGGTCGCCATCGCCAGCGCGCGCATTGCCTATCAGATGTACAAGAAGACCTTCTCCGGTCCGCGCTGGGAAAAGCTCGCGGCGCGCGGGGCGCGGCCGCAACGTTTGCTGTGGGCTTCCACCGGCACCAAGAACAAGGACTATTCCGACACGCTCTATGTGGACACGCTGATCGGCGATCCCACCGTCAACACCATGCCGCCGGAAACGATGGATGCTTTCCGCGATCATGGCACGCCGAAAGCAGACACCATCGAAGAGGATGTGAACGGCGCCTACAAGGTTCTGGAGACATTGAAGAAGGGCGGCATCTCTCTTGACGGGATCACCGGAGAACTGGTGATCGACGGCGTGGCGAAATTCGAGGAAGCCGCCGACAAGCTTTACGGCGCGCTGGCCAACAAGCGCGCGAAAATTCTGGCCGGAGCGTTGCCGCTGGTGAAAGAAGGCTTCGGCGAAGCGCAAAAAGATATCGACAAGGAAATCGCCGCCAGCAATGCGCGCGGCGACACGCGCAAGCTTTGGGCGAAAGACAAATCCGCCTGGACCGGCGCAGACGAAGACAAATGGCTTGGCTGGACCGATGTGGTATCGCGCGAGCTGAAAGACGTTCCGAACCTCAAGGCCTTCGCTGCGGAAGTGGAGAAGAACAAGACTACCGATATCGTGCTGCTCGGCATGGGCGGATCGAGCCTCGGCGCGGAAGTGCTGCGCGAGACTTTCGGCCACCGCGAAGGCTGGCCCAACCTGCATGTGCTGGATTCCACCGATCCCGCCCAGATCGGCGCGGTGGAGAAAGCCATCAAGATGGGATCGACGCTGTTTATCGTGTCGTCCAAATCCGGAACGACGCTCGAGCCCAACATCCTGTTCGACTATTTCTTCGCCGCTTCCGGAAAGGCGGGCAAGCAGTTCATCGCCATCACCGATCCCGGCTCTTCCATGGAGAAGACGGCGAAGGAGCATGGCTTCGGACACGTCTTCTATGGCGAGCCCAGTATCGGCGGACGCTATTCGGTGCTGTCCAAATTCGGTCTGGTGCCCGCCGCCGCGATGGGGCTGGATGTCGAACGCTTGCTGACGGAAACGCAGAAATTCGTGCAGAGCACCGGCGAGCTTGTCCCGGCGTCCGCCAATCCCGGCGCGCGGCTGGGCATCGCGCTCGGCGTGCTGGCGAACAAGTACGGGCGCGATAAGGTCACCATCCTCGCCTCCAACGCGCTCTCGCATGTCGGCACATGGCTGGAACAGTTGATCGCCGAATCCACCGGCAAGCAGGGCAAGGGCCTCATACCCGTGGATCGCGAGCCGGTGGGCGCGCCTTCGTCCTATGGCAACGACCGCGTCTTCGTGAATCTGCGCGTCGCCGGTGACGAAGACCATACCGATGCGGTCGGCGCACTCGAGAAAGCCGGCCATCCCACGGTGCGCATCACCATCGATGACTCCTATCAGATCGGGCAACTCTTCTATCTGTGCGAAGCCGCCATCGCTTTTGCCGGTATGGTGCTGAAGATCGATCCGTTCGATCAGCCGGATGTGGAAGCCGCAAAAGTCAGCGCACGCAAGCTGACGGACGCCTATGAAAAGAACGGCAGGCTGGATGAAGGCACGCCGTTCTGGGACGGTGACGGTATCGCCGCCTATGGCGATGGCAAAGGTCGGTCGCTGGGCGAGATTCTGAAGAACCATCTGGCACAGCTGAAAGCCGGCGACTACTTCGCCCTCCTCGCCTTTATCGAACTTAGCGAGGGGCACGATGCGGTGCTGCAGAAAATCCGCCGCAAGGTGCGCGCGAAATTCACCAACGCCACCTGCTTCGAATTCGGCCCGCGCTTCCTGCACTCCACGGGGCAGGCCTATAAGGGCGGCCCCAACAGCGGCGTGTTCCTGACGCTCACGGCCGATCACAAGGAAGATCGCGACATCCCCGGCCGCAAGGCGACGTTCGGCGTCGTCGAGAAAGCACAGGCTATCGGCGACTTCTCGGTGCTCGTGGAACGCAAGCGGCGCGCCCTCAGGCTTCACATGAAAGACGCGGATGCTGGGCTTGCCGCACTCACCAGGGCTTTTGAAGAGGCGCTCTCCTGATGCAGATTGGAATGGTTGGACTGGGCCGCATGGGCGGCAATATCTCCCGGCGGCTCATCGCGCACGGCCACGAAGTCGTCGTCTATGACCGCGACCAGAAGGCTATCGACGCGCTGGTGAAGGACAAGGCGACAGCCGCGGCGTCACTGGAAGATTTTTTCAGGAAGCTCGCCAGACCGCGCGCCGTGTGGGTGATGTTGCCTTCCGGCAACCCCACCGAGGAGACGGTTCTGGCGCTGGGCAAAATCCTGGAAGAAAGTGACACGATCATCGACGGCGGCAACTCGTTCTGGAAGGACGACATCCGCCGCGCGAAGCTGCTCAAGCCTCGGGGCATTCATTATATCGATTGCGGCACGTCCGGTGGCGTGTGGGGCGCCGAGCGCGGCTATTGCATGATGATCGGCGGCGATAAGAGCGAAGTCGACCGTCTCGATCCGATCTTCAAGGCGCTGGCGCCAGGCCTTGGCGCCATCGAGCGCACCAAGGGTTTCAATGCCGACCCGCGCGCCGAACAGGGTTACATTCACGCAGGCCCGAACGGCGCGGGGCACTTCGTGAAGATGGTGCATAACGGAATCGAATATGGGTTGATGCAGGCTTACGCAGAAGGCTTCGATGTGCTGCAGGGCCGCGCGCATGAGTCGCTGCCCGAAGACGAGCGCTTCGATATCGATCTAACGGACGTCGCCGAGGTGTGGCGGCGCGGCAGCGTGATATCCTCATGGCTGCTCGATCTCACCGCCATCGCGCTCGCGAAAGATCCCAAGCTGAAAGGCTTCAAGGGATATGTCGACGATTCGGGGGAAGGCCGCTGGACAATCAACGCCGCCATCGAGGAAGCCGTGCCGGTGAACGTGCTGTCAGCCGCGCTGTTCACGCGTTTTCGCAGCCGCATCGACAAGAGCTTCGGCGACAAGCTTCTCTCCGCCATGCGCAACGAATTCGGCGGCCATATCGAGGGCGCGCTGGAAGATCACGGCATGGCGGCAAAACCAAAGACATGACCACACCCAAAGCGCTGCCCAACTGCGCCATGGTGCTGTTCGGCGCGCATGGCGATCTCACCAAACGCCTCGTCGTGCCCGCGCTCTATAATTTGATGCATGCCGGCGAGCTGCCCAAGAACTTCGCGATCATCGGTGTCGATCACAACGATTGCACCGCCGATCAATGGCGCGGCGAATTGCGCGATTTTCTGGAAGGCCTGACCAAGGGCAAAGGCGAAGCCGCCGAGAAGAAAATCGATGAACCGGCATGGAAGAAACTCGCCGGCACGATGGATTACATCGTCGGCGATTTCACCAAGGACAAAACCTACGCCGATATCAAGGACAAACTTGCGAAGCTCGAAAACAAGACTGACGGCAACGCCCTCTTCTATCTCGCCGTGGCCGACCGTTTCTTCGGGCCGGTGGTGGACGCGCTTGGCAAGGCTGGGCTTGTAAAGGAAG
>JAFECP010000061.1:0-1938 GCA_018242105.1 Pseudomonadota bacterium | reverse complement strand
CTCGGAAAAGAGACGGTGCAGAACATCATGGCGCTACGCTTCGCCAACGGGTTGTTCGAGCCGATCTGGAACCGCGACCGCATCGATCATGTGCAGATCACGGTTTCGGAGACGGTAGGTGTGGAAACGCGCGCGGGCTTCTACGAAGTCACAGGCGCGCTGCGCGACATGGTGCCCAACCACGTCTTCCAGCTCGTCGCCATGACGGCGATGGAGCCGCCGGTGTCGTTCGACGCCGAGGCGGTTCGCGCGAAGAAAGCCGAAGTGTTCAAGGCCATGCACCCGCTGAAACCGGCCGACGCGGTGCGCGGCCAATACGGCGCAGGTGAAATCGATGGCAAGACGTACAAGGCCTATCGCGGCGAAGACGGCGTGAAGCAGGACAGCACAACGGAAACCTTCGTCGCCATGCGGCTAACCATCGACAACTGGCGCTGGGCGGGTGTGCCGTTCTATCTGCGCACCGGCAAGCGCATGCGCAAGCGCGACACGGAAATCGCCATCCAGTTCAAGAACGCGCCGTACATGCTGTTCCGCGAAACGCCGGTCGATCAACTCGATTGCAACTGGCTCATCCTGCAGATCCAGCCCGATGAAGGCGTCAAGATGCGTTTCAACGCCAAAAAGCCGGGAACGGAAATGGCGCTGGAGAGCGTGACGATGAATTTCAATTATGCCGATTGGTTCAAGCAAGCGCCGGCTGTCGGTTATGAGACGCTGCTCTACGATGTCTTTATTGGCGATGGCACGCTTTTCCAGCGTGCCGATCAGGTAGAGGCGGCTTGGGCTGTGGTCGATCCCATCTTGAAGACATGGGCCGCGGAGAAGCCGAAGGATTTTCCGAACTACGCATCGGGCAGCACCGGTCCCGCGGCGTCGGATGAGTTGCTCCAGCGCGACGGGCGCAAATGGCGGGCAATCCGCTGACGCGATTCCCCATGTGAGACGGGAACTCCGCTACCGGCGCGGGAGTTACCTCCCTGCATAATGACGGGAGGGCTTCGTGCTCGGGACAATTCTTATTGTGATTTTGATTCTCCTGCTTTTGGGCGCTCTGCCCTCCTGGCCGTATAGTTCCGGTTGGGGCTATTACCCTTCGGGCGGCCTCGGACTCATTCTGGTGATCGTCCTGATTTTGGTGCTGCTCGGCAGAGTATAGAGCCGGCGGCGTGATCACGCGGGGCGGCCGTTTTTAGTCGGACAGATGCCCGGCTTCTTCGGGCTCCCAATCGACACCCAGCACACCGGCACGATTGGCGAAGGATTCAATCATCGCAGGCGGCAAGCCCTGTCCATGGCTGGAATACCAGCGCAAACGGCAGCGCACGACGCGCTCTTCCGCGAGGCTCACCGAAAATGTCACCGGCTTGAAACCGGCTTTCTCGAAGTCCGCACGAATTTCCTCGTTTGACGGGCCGTGGCTGTCCAATCGCATCGTGAAGTTGCCGCGATGCTCGCGATATAGCAACGGCTCGACATATTTCAGCCCCGACAGCACGATCACCGCAACCACCGTCACAACGGCGCCGAGCAGGAAGAGTCCGGCGCCGAAGATGAGACCAATGACGGTAACCAGCCACAGCGTCGCTGCTGTGGTGACGCCAGTGACGAGCTTGTCGCGGCGCACGATCGCGCCCGCCCCGATAAAGCCGACGCCGGATAGAATGCCGAGCGGAAAGCGCAGCGCGTCCATCATCGTAAAGGAGGCGGAGCTATGGCCTGTCACACCCAGCATCATGTTCGCTTCGATCATCGCGCCAGTGGCGGCGAGGCACATGAGAATGGTGGTGCGCAATCCCGCGATGCGCCCACGGATGCCACGGTCCAGTCCGATCAGGCCGCCCGCGATCACCGCCGCCGCGAGGCGCAGCGCAACGTCTTCCCATGTGACGGCGACCGGCATCAGACGCGGCCGGCGATGGGAATGCTCGCGCCGGT
>JAFECP010000060.1:627-9222 GCA_018242105.1 Pseudomonadota bacterium | reverse complement strand
ATCCATCCCATGCATATTCATGGCGGTCCATTCGAGGTCGTGGCCGTGGACGGTCAAACTCTGCAATCGTCCGCGCGCTACATGGCCGACACGGTCGAGGTTGGGCCGGGTCAGCGCTATGATGTCATCTGGAAGGCACGCGATCCGGGAAAATGGCTGATCCATTGCCATATCCCGCATCACACCACCAACAACAACATGGAAATGCAGGGCGGCGGCGGCTTGATGATGGTGATTGATGTAGCCCCAAAAACCTAGCCTTGATCGGTCGGCTTTGAAAACCGCTTGTAGAATTCAAATAGTGGAATTTCCGGATTCGCGATGCGGATGATGGATATGCTATCGCCCACGCGCTTTGGCAGAATAGGAAAACACGCGAAGTGCGAGCAGAACCAGGCATCCGGCAAGAAGACCGAAGCCGATCAAATAGGACGGTAATGGCGTTAGATATCGCAAGGCCGCCGCCGCGCACACGATAATGACCACAAAAACGGACATTGCGGCGTCGCCCGCAAACATACTGTAAATTTCCGATGCGAGTTCGCGCAGCAGCTTCATATCGAGAGCCTTCTCAAACGAGATGCGGCGGTCAGGCCTAACAGCAAGAACGCGGCCGCAATGTAGACAAGGGCCAAATCCGCGCCGGGCCACGCTATGCCGAGAGCTTCGCCAACCCAGAATATTCCAAAGCTCGTCAACATCGCGCCGACCGCGAATTTCAATGTGTTTTCCGGCACGCGCGAGAGCGGCTTATGAATAAGCGCGCCGATCAGGAGAACCAACACACATGCGAGGGCGGCGCCCACAGATGCCGGCACAAGAAGGCCTCGTCCGGCACCAACGGCAATCACGATGAACACGACCTCTAGCCCTTCGAGCAAGACACCCTGGAAAGCTGTGAATGCGCCCGGCATGTCAAAGCCTTTCGAGCGCATCCCGGCGCGTTGAAGCCGGGCCATTTCGTTGGCGAAGATGGCACTTTCATCGTGCAAGGGAATCACACCGCCCGCTCGCAAGATTGCCTTGCGAAGCCAACCCATCCCAAAAACCAGCAAGAGCAAACCTATCGGCAACTGCAGATTCGAAAGTGGCACCTCTTCCAGAAGAGGCCCAAAAGCTGCGACCGCAATCGCCAAAAACGCCAGCGCCGCGAAGGTACCGGCGGACGCGGATCGCCACCCGCGGGATAGCCCGACCGCCAGCACGATGGTGTAGGCCTCTGTAACTTCCACGACGGATGCGAGGAACGCAGTCGAGATCGCCGTGAATGCATGGGCTGTGATCATCGCCTTGTCCTGGTGTCCGATCTGGGATTTGCGCTTACTTAGCACCTTTGCTAAGTTTAACTTTCCAATTTTGCGAAGTCCACATGCCCGCGACCCGTCTTTCTCGCCGCCGCAACAATGCGCAATCCCTTGCCGCGCAATGTGCCAGAACACTTCTCGATCTGCGCGCCCATCACGGAAAGACCCAATTGGAACTCGCCAAACGACTACGCATGACCGAATCCATGATCTCGCGGCTGGAAAGTGGAAAGCATGTTCCAAGCCTGAGAACGCTGTGCCGTATAGCCGACGCCTTCGGCCGCGAACTCAAAATCGTCTTTCATGAACACGAACATGTCCACGCGGACGGCACCCGGCATAGCCATCCGCACCATCATCTCGACCCCGATCATCGGCACGCGCACAAGGAACCAAAGTGAACTACACACCTGAACTGCTCCTGGTGGGCGCCGTTGCGGCCGTTGGCGTGCTGCACACAATCGTCCCCGACCATTGGGTTCCCATCACGCTCATTGCCCGCCAACGAGGGTGGACCAAGGCTGAGACGGCGCGTGCCTCGCTCAAAGCAGGCACGGGCCACGTTCTCTCCACGCTGGCAATCGCACTGGTCGTTTGGTTCGCCGGCGTCGCCTTCGCCCAGCGCTTCGGTCACTACGTCGATATGGCGGCAAGCTTGGCGCTTGTCGGCTTCGGCGGCTGGATAGCGATTTCATCGCTGTTGGAAATGCACCGCTCTGGCGGACATGGCCACCACCATCACCACCATTCCCCAGTGCCGCATGGGACGATCCATGGACCAGAGTTGCAAGAAGTGGAAACAGGACATGGCCCTTTCCAGCTCTCCATTTTCGAGGATGGCATTCCACCGAAATTTCGCCTGACCGGACGCAGCGACACCAAAGTCAGCCTGGAAACATTGCGCACCGACGGAATCAGACAACGCTTTGAAATGGCCAATCACGGGACTTACTGGGAGTCGCTCGACGCGATACCAGAGCCGCACACGTTTTCAGTCAACATCGAAACCGGCCATAACGGTCATGCACACACCTACACTGTCCATTTCGAGGAACATTCCCACGATCACGACGATGAGGCCCACGGCAAATCTGGCACCTCATCACGGACGGCCCTTCTCTTGATCCTTGGTTCTTCGCCCATGGTCGAAGGGATTCCGGCATTCTTTGCAGCGGGAAAATACGGATTCGGTTTGATCGTCATCATGTCGCTCGTATTTGCGGCGACAACTATCGCGACTTATGTGGTTTTATGCGTTTATTCCACTGCGGGATTACAACGCATAAGCCTTGGCCCACTTGAACGGTATGGTGAAGTCTTGAGCGGTGCATTCATCGCGGCCGTCGGCGTGGTGTTTTGGGCATGGCCGGTGCTTTAAATGTGCAGTTAGCTATGCAATAGCGTGAAAGAACGAGATTGAACCGGTTAACGTCTGAATGACGCGGACTTCCCTCACGTTACGAAATCCCGCGCTCGCGATCATGGACGGCAATTCGCCTTTGGCATTCGGTGTCGTGCATTCCCAGCCATCTAGATTTTGCACCTGACGAAACAAAAGCCGCATCAACGCCGTTCGTTGGAGGCCGTAATCGGCCAAAAATAGCTGGCCGCCCGGCTTTGACGCCTTGTGCATCGCACCCAAGATTCGCAGCTTCATGTCCGGCAGACACTGATGCAGCACTAGGCTGGATACGATCTTGTCGGCACGGATCGGCCCAAGGACGCTGGAGATGGCGCCTCCCATTTCTTCAAACCACTCGATGGACTGATTTCTTGCTTTAGCCTTGCCGCGCGCGAGTTCGAGCACGACAGGATCGGGATCGACGCCTATGACACGCGAATTGGGCGCTTGGGATTTGAGCGCGATAGCGAGGCTTCCGGTGCCGCTGCCCACATCGATCAGCACTTCACCATCTTGTGGATCGATCAAATGGACGAACTCCGGTCGCCATTTTCGTTCCCGCGTCATTAGCGCGATGGCCAGGTCATAAAAGCGCGTGAGCTTTGGGTTGCCTAACGCCGGAACGAAATTGTTGGTCATGCAGGCTTTCCCTTTTTGCAAGACAAGCAGGGTGTTTCGCTGACTTCTCAGACGGTTTGTTCGCGTTCAGCGTTTGGTGCGGCCAAACACATCCATGAGTTCCGCAATTTTCTGGCGTTGATCGGCTTTGTTGCCGGAGGCTATGGCGTGCTCGACACAATGGCCGACATGGTCGCGAAGGATTTCCTCCTCAACGCGCCCGAGCGCTGCGCGCACGGCGTCGATCTGCGTGATGATGTCGATACAGTAACGGTCTTCATCGACCATTCTCGACAGCCCTCGTATTTGTCCTTCGATCCGGCTGAGGCGTTTGCGGCAACCGACCTTGATGTCGTCTCTCATGCAGCCTATATACCCCCGTAGGGTATCTATTTCAAGATATGGAGACGCCAGTGTCTGAGGACCAAAAGCATAGCTGTTGCAAGCCGCACGCTGCGGACGGTTCGAAAGGCGTGCACACGATAGCCGTTGTGAAAGATCCCGTTTGCGGCATGACCGTCGATTCCCAAAAGACGATGCATCACGCGGAGCATGACGGCGTGGTCTATTACTTCTGCTCGGCCGGTTGCCTGGCCAAGTTCATCGCCGATCCGGAAAAATATCTCATCAATCGCGCGTCCAAACCCGAGCCTGCTCCAGAAGGCACAATCTACACCTGTCCGATGCACCCGGAGGTCCGACAGGACCATCCAGGATCATGTCCGATCTGCGGCATGGCATTGGAACCGTTGATCGTGACGCGAAATTCCACCCCCAATCATGAGTTGGCGGACATGACACGCCGGTTTTGGATGGGTGTTGTGCTCGCGCTGCCAGTAGTTGCGCTCGGCATGGGCGGTGAGCTTTTCGGGCTACATCGTTTCATATCGGGTACTGCGTCGGCCTGGTTCCAATTCGCACTAGCGACACCGGTTGTGTTTTGGGCGGGCTGGCCATTCTTTGTACGGGGCTGGCAATCTCTGCTGACCCGCAATCTCAATATGTTCACATTGATTGCATTGGGAACCGGCGTCGCATGGACCTACAGCGTTGTTGCGACCGTTCTGCCCGGTCTCTTTCCGCCAGCATTCCGCGCACCGGACGGCGCGGTCGCGATTTACTACGAAGCGGCCGCCGTCATTACCGTGCTGGTGCTTCTCGGTCAGGTTCTAGAATTGCAGGCCCGTGAGCACACCTCCGGCGCCATTCGTGCGCTGCTCGATCTCGCGCCGAAGACGGCACGTCGCATCAAGGACGGTCAGGAAGAAGAAGTGCCGCTCGAAATTATCGTGGCCGGCGACCATGTGCGCGTGCGTCCTGGCGAGAAAGTCGCAGTCGATGGCGAGGTCACCGAAGGTCGCTCCTCGGTCGACGAATCCCTGGTAACCGGCGAATCCATGCCGGTCACAAAAGAAATTGGCGCCAAGGTCATCGGTGGCACCGTCAATCGTTCGGGCGCCCTGATCATTCGTGCGGAGAAGATCGGGCGCGATTCGATGCTGTCCCGCATCGTTCAGATGGTAGCCGATGCGCAGCGCAGCCGTGCGCCGATCCAGCGCCTAGCTGATCGCGTCGCATCCTGGTTCGTGCCGGCGGTCATCGCGGTGGCGTTGCTTGCCTTCGGTGTTTGGATGATCTGGGGTCCGGAACCGCGCTTCGCGTTCGCGCTCGTTTCCGCGGTCACCGTGCTTATTATTGCCTGTCCCTGCGCGTTGGGGCTTGCCACACCGATGTCCATCATGGTCGGGGTGGGGCGCGGCGCGCAGGCGGGCGTGCTCGTCAAGAACGCGGAGGCTCTCGAGCGCATGGAACGGATCGACACGCTAGTGATCGACAAGACCGGCACGCTGACGGAAGGTAAGCCTTCTGTCGTCGCCATCGTCGCAATCCATGACCTCGACGAAAGTGAGCTCCTCCGGCTGGCCGCGAGTGTCGAGCAAGCGAGCGAGCATCCACTCGCTGCCGCCATTGTCGCCAAAGCCCAGGAAGCCAAACTCGCGATCCCACGGGTTGAGGAATTTGACTCTCCGTCGGGCAAGGGCGTGCTGGGCGTGGTTGAGGGAAAAAAGATTCTGCTCGGCAATCAGGCGATCATGGGAGAACAAGGCGTCGACGTGTCGTCTCTTGCGGAAAAGGCAGATGAACTTCGCCGCGACGGCGCCACCGCAATTTTCGTGGCTATCGATGGACGGGCAGCAGGCATTTTCGCCATTGCCGATCCGGTCAAGAAAACGACGCCCGCGGCGTTGAAAGCACTCACGGCCGAGGGCATTCGCATCGTGATGCTGACGGGTGACAATCGCACCACGGCGGAAGCGGTGGCGAGACAGCTTGGAATCGAAGACGTCGAGGCGGAAGTTCTGCCCGATCAGAAAAGCGCCGTCATCACCAAGCTGAAGCGTGAAGGACGCATTGTGGCCATGGCGGGCGATGGCGTGAACGATGCGCCAGCTCTGGCGGCGGCGGATGTCGGTATCGCCATGGGCTCGGGTACGGATGTCGCAATGGAAAGCGCGGGCGTGACACTTCTAAAAGGAGATCTTACAGGCATTGTTCGCGCGCGCAGGCTGTCCCAAGCGACAATGAACAACATTCGCCAGAATTTGTTCTTTGCTTTCGTTTACAATTCCGTTGGCGTGCCGGTTGCGGCCGGCGTGCTTTATCCGGTGTTCGGAATCCTGCTCTCGCCGATGATCGCGGCGGCCGCCATGGCGCTTTCCTCGGTCAGCGTGATTGCCAATGCCCTTCGGCTTCGGCTAGCGCATTTTGACTAGACGCCGATTGTCCTTGCGCATCAAATGTCACTCGCCTTCAAAACAAAACGCTGGGATAGCTTCGATGACAAAAACGCCCGGTTTTTTTGAAGGCACGGGAATGCCAGACCCGAATTGGTGGGAAGCACTGTGGCCCGATCCTGAGAAAGTGCTTATCGATGCCGGCTTGAAATCCGGCATGACTGTCGTCGATTTATGTGCCGGTGACGGCTGGTTCACCTTGCCGATCGCTAGGATTGCGCGACACGTCACGGCCATCGATATCGATGCGGAGTTGTTGGAGGCTGCCAGAACCCGCTTATCAAACAGTAATCTCCGCAATTGCGACATCGTCGTAGGGGACGCTTACGATCTTGCTGGATTGGTCACCACGCCGGTGGATTTTGTATTTCTGGCCAACGCATTCCATGGCGCGCCAGATAAGCCACGCCTCGCCAAGGCTGTGCGCTCCATTTTGAAAGTGGGAGGGCGGTTCGCTATTGTAAATTGGCAAGCGCGCCCGCGCGAGGAAACCAAAGTTCTTGGTCAAGCGCGTGGCCCGGCGAGCGATCTAAGGATGACGCCTGAAGCCACTACCAAGGAAGTTGAGCCGTCCGGTCTCACGCTTTGCCGTATTACTGAAATTCCGGCATATCACTATGCAGCAATATTTGAAAATCCGCTCTGACAAGTACTTATTCGCTGGCACGAATAGCAGATTTCCAATCTCGCGCTGGAAACGAGATTAGACGTAACGTCCGCGCGTTTTGGACCGACGAGATCTGGCTGTTGCTGGCGCCGCCTGAAACAACGCATCGATGACGGGACAATCGGGAATTTTCCGACCGCTGCACTGAGACGCGACTGAAGTCATCACCCGTTCGAGCCGTTTGAGATCGGCAATCTTCTGACGGATACCTGCAACGTGATCGAGCGTCAGCGCACGAACCTCAGCGCAGCTGTAAGCGTGACCATCGACGAGATGCAGCAAATCCCGCAGTTCGTCGAGGCTGAAGCCAAGCTCACGCCCGCGGCGGATGAATGTCAGCCACTTGAGGTGCTCCGGCGCGTAGAGGCGATATCCGCCAGCACTGCGCGGCGCCTTCGGCATCACGCCGATCTTCTCGTAATAGCGGATGGTCTCGATATTCACGGCGCTCTCTTTTGCGAGGGCGCCGATCGGAAACTCCGCCTTGGCGGCAGTTTTTGCCATGCAAAAAACCTCTTGAGTCTGTAGCCACTACAGGGTCTAGGGTCAGGCTAAACCGCAAGAGCCCACGCGACAATGCGTGTAAGCGACGGGGAGATCAGCATGAACGCGAAACCGCAAGTTTTGGGCGTAACCGGAGGCGCGCTGGGTTTAAGCACGCTGGCGTTGGCGTTCGGCGCCTGCTGCGTGGCGCCCTGGGCGGTTACGCTCTTAGGTGTGTCAGGCGCGGTACTACTGGCGCGACTGGCCTTTGTTCAGCCTTATGTCATTATCGGTACACTTTTCTTGCTGGGGTTAGGCTTCTGGTTCGTCTATCGCCGTCCGCGCGCCGAGACTGCTTGCGATGCCATTCAGCAACGAAAGCTTCGTTGGCTGGTGTGGGCCGCAACCATCATCGTGATCGCGATCGATGTCGCGTCCTTTGCGCCCCGTTTCTTGAATTGAGGATCGGTCCATGTCTCATCTGTCAAAAAAGGCTGTTTATTATAGTTCTCGGCATGCTGATGCTTACCGGTTGTGGCCCCGTTGGAGCCGTACCTTCCAGCGATGCGTTACCGCATGTCGCGGTGCTCGACGGCGCGGACGAGCCGTTGCGCAACGACTTCAATCGGGACAAAAGCTTCGTGCGGCTAATGTTCCTTGTGGATCCGCGGTGTCCGGGTTGTCTTCGTGGTTTGGCGGACATGGGAGACTATGTTCTCGCAAAATTACCCAAGGGCGCGCCGGTGAAAGTCTATGTTGTGTATGAGCCGGTGATCGGCGGTAGCAACAAGGACATCCCAGCGGCAGCCGAATTGCTGCATACGACGCTCGCGCGACACTACTGGAATTCAACAGGTGATTTTGGACGGCAGATGTCACATGCGTTGGACTACTGGAATGGCTCGCGTTGGATTTATGCGTGGGACACTTGGATGATATATTCGCCAGACGCGGTTTGGAACGGAAGCTCCCCGCCACGGCCAGCATTCTTAATGCATCAGCTTGATGGGCTTCGGGGCAATCCGAAGTTTCCATTCCTGGATAGCAAGGTATTCGCAGCGAAGGTGGATGTGATGGTTGCAAAATTCGACGAAAAGCACACATTACAATGAGCGCTGATGCCGAATCCTTTGTTCCGCTTATGGCCAGCGAAATCACTTGCCCGAACTGCGGCTTGAAGAAAGTCGAAGCCATGCCAACCGATGCCTGCATCCATTTCTATGAATGCGAGGGCTGCGGCAGCCTGCTTCGTCCCAAGTCCGGGGATTGCTGCGTGTTCTGTTCTTACGGTTCATTGCCGTGCCCGCCCATTCAGATTGAACGCGC
>JAFECP010000060.1:0-578 GCA_018242105.1 Pseudomonadota bacterium | reverse complement strand
GCGATTTGGTTCAGCGACCTGTGTCGGCGCTTCTTTGGTGGTGCTTGCCACTATGCGTGGGATTCTTAGCGAACCTCATTGTCCTGCCTCCGCGCGCAACCGCTCTTGTCTGGGTGATCGCATTCACCTGGATGGGGACCGGTTGTGTCGCGAATGCACGACGTTGCCATCGGCTGCATTGCTATATCTCCGGTCCAGCGTTCCTCGTTGGCGCTGCTACTATCGGGCTGCTCGGGCTCGGCGCATTTGCGTGGGGGTCGCACGCTCTTAACAACGTCGTGGGAATTACACTGGTGGCCGCTCTTTTGTCGTTCGTACCGGAAGTGATCTGGCGCAAGTACGCGTAGAGCGTTGGAGTGATCTTTGATCGACCCGTCCGATCTGTTTGGGATTCCAATACCATCGGCCTCACCGGTTTTTCTGGTCGTTGTGAGTTTGCATGTCCTGGTCGGACTCGCCTGCGTTGTCGCCGGTGCGGTCGCGATGTTGAGCCCAAAACGTAAGGGGCGCCATCCGACATTTGGGACCATCTATTACTGGTGTCTAGCGGCCGTCTTTGTTTCGGCAACGAGCCTCGC
>JAFECP010000005.1:19868-65720 GCA_018242105.1 Pseudomonadota bacterium | reverse complement strand
TGGCTCGAAAGCGAGCAGGGCAGAGGCGCACGCGCCTATGTCGTCCTGCCGTGCAAGCCGGTGGATGGCGTTCAAGGCAAGCCGGAAGCAGCGGCGGCGTAGAAACTTTCCTCCCCCGTTTACGGGGGAGGTGGCGTGAAACGCCGGAGGGGGCTATGCCGCCGCACAGCCCCCTCCGCTTCACTTCGTTCAGCTCCTCCCCCGTAAACGGGGGAGGAAAAGTCACACCGAATAATACATCTTGAACTCGACCGGATGCGGGGTGTGCTCGAAGGCGTACACTTCCTGCATCTTCAGTTCGAGCCAGCTATCGATGAAGTCGTCCGAGAACACGCCGCCCTTCTTGAGGAAGCCGCGGTTGCGGTCGAGATTGTCGAGCGCTTCGCGCAGCGAGCCGCACACGGTTGGCACCTCCTTCAACTCTTCCGGCGGCAGCGCGTAGAGATCCTTGTCCATCGGGTCGCCCGGATGGATCTTGTTCTCGATGCCGTCGAGGCCGGCCATCAGCAGCGCGGCGTAGGCGAGATACGGATTTGCGCCCGGATCGGGGAAACGCACTTCCACGCGCTTGCCGTTCGGCGAACCGGAGAACGGGATGCGGCACGATGCCGAACGGTTGCGCGACGAATAGGCGAGCAGCACTGGCGCTTCGAAGCCGGGGATGAGGCGCTTGTAGGAGTTCGTCAGCGGGTTGGTGAAGGCGTTGAGCGCCTTGGCGTGCTTGATGATGCCGCCGATGTAATAGAGGCAGGTGTCCGACAGGTCGGCATAACCCGAGCCGGCGAAGAGCGGCTTGCCGCCTTTCCAGATCGACTGGTGGACATGCATGCCCGAACCGTTGTCGCCATAGACGGGCTTGGGCATGAATGTCGCCGACTTGCCATAAGCCGCCGCCACCTGATGGATGACGTATTTGTAGATCTGCATGTTGTCGCCGCACTTGGTCAGCGTGTTGAACTTGAAGCCAAGCTCATGCTGCGCGGTGGCGACTTCGTGGTGGTGTTTTTCCGGTTCGATGCCCATGTCGCCCATGATGGCGAGCATTTCGGAGCGGATATCCTGCGCGCTGTCCACCGGCGGAACCGGGAAGTAGCCGCCCTTCACGGCGGGGCGGTGGCCGAGGTTGCCGCCTTCATATTCCTTGCCGGTGTTGTACGCGCCTTCGGCGGAGTCGATGTAATAGAAGCCCTTGTTCATCTGCACGTCGAAGCGCACGTCGTCGAACATGAAGAATTCGGCTTCCGGGCCGAAATAGGCGGTGTCGCCCACGCCGGCGGACGCCATGTATTTCTCGGCAGCCTTGGCGATGGAGCGCGGGCAGCGGCCATAGCGCTGGCCGGTGGTGGGCTCCACGACATCGCAGAAGATGGCGAGCGTGGGCTGCGCGAAGAAGGGATCGATCACGGCGCTTTCGCAATCGGGCAGAAGGGTCATGTCGGATTCGTTGATGGCCTTCCAGCCGCCGATGGACGAGCCGTCGAACATCGTGCCGTTGGTGAGCATGTCCTCATCGACCAGCGACAGGTCGAACGTGACGTGCTGCCACTTGCCGCGCGGATCGGTGAAGCGAAGATCGACGAACTTGATTTCCTTGTCCTTGATCGTCTTCAGAATGTGGTGGGCGTCTTTCTTCTCGGCCATGATGCTAACTTCCCTTCGAACGGTTGAACTGGTTCACCCCAATGGATTTCAGATCGCGTCCGCGCCGGTCTCCCCGGTGCGGATGCGGATGACTTCATCGACGTTGAGCACGAAGATCTTGCCGTCGCCGATGCGTCCGGTGCGCGCGGCCTTCTGGATCGCGTCCACCGCCGCTTCGAGCTGCTGGTCGGCAAGCACGATCTCGATCTTCACCTTCGGCAGGAAATCCACGACATATTCGGCGCCGCGATAAAGCTCGGTGTGGCCCTTCTGGCGGCCGAAGCCCTTGGCTTCGGTGACGGTGATGCCCTGGATGCCGACCTCTTGGAGGGCTTCCTTCACTTCATCGAGCTTGAAGGGTTTGATGATGGCTTCGATCTTTTTCATATGTGCTCCCGGCCCGGCGAGCATGGATCGCCAGGCTGTGTTGTTAAGGATTTAGCAGGGTTCGTGCCAACCGATCCGGTGGATATCCACAAACAAGATCAGTGGGTTACGAGAACCTTCACCAAACGAAGCCGAGGATGGCTCAAATTTTGGGCGACATGCCTCTTTTTTAGGCCGCTCGGACTACTCCGCCGCCTGTTTGTTCTCGGTGAGCGGCTGTGCGAGGCGGCTCAGCATTTCCTTTGGGACGACCTGCCAGAAATTGTCGCGCTCGACATCCCAATGCGCGAGCAATTCGCCTGCGAAGACCGACATCGTCTCGCGGCGGTGCTCGTCGATCAGGTCGTACAGATAGTTGTGCCAATAGGATGTCGCGATACGCCGGGCGATGACCGTGTCGGTATTCAGATGCTTTTCGAACATGCCGTCGGCGTCGTAAACGAAGGCCATGCCGCCCGTCATGCCGGCGGCGAAATTGTCGCCGATGGCGCCCAGGATCACCGCCGTGCCGCCCGTCATGTATTCGCAGCCGTTCGAGCCGCAGCCTTCGACTACGGTGGTCGCGCCGGAATTGCGCACGGCGAAACGTTCGCCCGCTTGCCCGGCCGCAAAGAGTTTGCCGCTCGTCGCGCCATAGAGGCAGGTGTTGCCGATAATGGTGTTGTCGCGCGCCACGAATTTGGCGGCGGTGGTGGGGCGCAAGGTAATCGTCGCGCCGGACAGGCCTTTGCCGACATAGTCGTTGCTGTCGCCGAAGACTTCGATCTTCAACCCTTGCACGGCGAAGGCGCCCAGCGATTGGCCGCAGCTTCCGCGCAGGCGCAACGTCAGATGGCCATGCGGCAAGCCCGTCATGCCCCATTTGCGCACGATGCGCGATGAGATGCGTGCGCCAATGCTGCGCATGGTGTTGCGCACATTGTAGGTGAGCTGCATTTTCTCGCCGGCGTTGAGGAACGCCTGCGCGTCGTTCTCGATCTGCGTGTCCAGCGCATCCGGCACCTCGTTGCGGCCGGTGCGGGTGGAGCTGCGCGGATAATTGCCGGGATCGGCCTGCACCAGCAGCGGGTTCAAATCCAGATCGTCGAGTTCTTCCGCGCCGCGGCTCATCTGGTAGAGCAGGTCCGTGCGGCCAATCACGTCCTCCAGTTTGCGGAAGCCGAGTTGCGAAAGGATGTCGCGCACTTCCTCAGCGATGAAGCTGAAGAGATTGACCACTTTCTCCGCCGTGCCGGTGAACTTCGCGCGCAAATCGGGGTTTTGCGTGCAGACGCCGACGGGGCAGGTGTTGGAATGGCATTGGCGCACCATGATGCAGCCCATCGCCACCAGCGAGGCGGTGCCGACGCCATATTCTTCCGCGCCCATCATCGCCGCCATCACCACATCGCGGCCAGTGCGGATGCCGCCATCGGTGCGCAAAGTCACCCGGTGACGCAGATTGTTGAGCGTGAGGATCTGGTTGGCTTCCGTCAGCCCCATCTCCCACGGCACGCCGGCATATTTGATCGAGGTCTGCGGCGACGCGCCGGTGCCGCCATTGTGGCCGGAGATGAGGATGACGTCGGCTTTCGCCTTCGCCACGCCCGCCGCGATGGTGCCGATGCCCGATGCCGACACCAGCTTCACGCAGACGCGCACTTCGGGGTTGATCTGCTTCAGGTCGTAAATGAGCTGCGCCAGATCCTCGATGGAATAGATGTCGTGATGCGGCGGCGGCGAGATGAGCATCACGCCGGGTGTGGCGTGGCGCAGCTTTGCGATCATCTCCGTCACCTTGAAGCCGGGCAACTGCCCGCCTTCGCCGGGCTTGGCGCCTTGGGCGACCTTGATCTCCAGCTCGCGGCACTGGTTCAGATATTCCGCCGTCACGCCGAAGCGGCCGGACGCCACCTGCTTGATAGCGCTGTTGGGGTTGTCGCCGTTGGGCTTCGCCTTGAAACGCGCCGGGTCTTCGCCGCCTTCGCCGCTGTCGGATTTCGCGCCGATGCGGTTCATCGCGATGTTCAGAACCTCATGCGCTTCTGGGCCTAATGCTCCAAGGCTCATGCCCGGCGTGACGAAGCGTTTGCGGATTTCGGTGATGGATTCCACTTCTTCGAGCAGGATCGGCGCTGTGCCTTTACGAATGTTCATCAAATGCCGCAGCGATACCGGCGGCAGCGCCCACACGGCTTCGGAATATTTGCGGTAGGTAGAATAAGAGTCGGTCGTCACCGCGGTTTGCAGCAGATGGATCAGCTCTGCGCCATGCGCATGCGTCTCGCCATTGGCGCGAGACTTGTAGAAACCGCCAACAGGCAGGGCGATGACATCCGCATCATGTGCGCGCGCATGCTGGCGCGCCACCTTCTTGGCGATGCCACCCAGGCCGATGCCGGAAATGCGGCTGGTCATGCCGGGGAAAATCTCCGCAACCATGGAGCGCGACAGGCCGACTGCCTCAAAGTTGTAGGCGCCGCGATAGGACGAGATCACCGAGATGCCCATCTTGGACATGATCTTCAGCAGCCCGGCATTCACCGCATCGAGATAGCGCTTCACCGTGGGGCCGAGTGCGAGCTTTCCGAACAAGCCGCGCGCATGGCGGTCCGCGATGCATTCCTGCGCGAGATAAGCGTTGATCGTGGTCGCGCCGACACCGACCAGCACGGCAAAATAGTGCGTGTCGAAACATTCCGCCGAGCGGACATTGAGAGAAGTGTAGGTGCGAAGCCCCTGCCGCACCAGATGCGAGTGCACCGCGCCGGTGGCCAGGATCATCGGAATGGCGGCGAGGGCGTTGGAGATGCGTTCGTCGGTCAGGATGAGGTGATTGTAGCCTTGCCGCACCGCGTCTTCGGCATCGCTCTTGATGCGCTCTAGCGCGCGGGACAGCGCATTGCCATCTTTCGGTTTTCCGTCCCGCACCTCGAAGACGCAATCGATCTCGTAGAACCGGCCTTCGAGGTGATCCTTCATGCGGTCGTACATGCCCGTGGAGATCACCGGGCTTTCGAGCACATAGACGTCCGCCTGCGTTTCGTCCTGCGCGAGCACGTTGCCGAGATTGCGAAAGCGCGTCTTGAGAGACATCACGCGTTCTTCGCGCAGCGGATCGATCGGCGGATTGGTGACCTGGCTGAAATTCTGCCGGAAGAAATGCGACAGCGGCCGGTATTGCTCGGAGAGAACCGCGAGCGGCGTGTCATCGCCCATCGAGCCGACGGCTTCTTTCCCGTCTTCCACCATCGGCGCGAGGATCAGCTCGACATCTTCCAAGGTCATGCCGGCCGCGACCTGGCGGCGGCGCAAGCCATCGCGGTCGAACATGCGCGGTTCGGGGCCGGGGCCGATGATCGGCTCCAGCTCCACGATCTTCTTCGCCCATTCGGCATAGGGGAATTCGGATGCGAGCTTGTCCTTGATTTCGCGGTCTTCGTAGAAGCGGCCTGCGTCGAGATCGAGCGCGATCATCTGGCCGGGGCCAACGCGGCCCTTGCGCACGACGGAGCGCTCGTCCAGCACCACCATGCCGGTTTCCGAACCGGTGCAGAGCAAACCGTCTTCGGTGATGGCGTAGCGCTGCGGGCGAAGGCCATTGCGGTCCATGCCCGCGATCACCCAGCGGCCATCGGTGGCGGCAAGCGCAGCGGGGCCATCCCACGGCTCCATCACGCCGTTGGCATAAGCATACATCGCGCGATGCGCTTCCGGCATCGTGCTGGCTTTCTTCGACCACGCTTCAGGCACGAGCAGCGTTTTGGCTAAAGGCGCGGAACGGCCCGCGCGCACCAGAACCTCGAACACGCTGTCGAGCGCGGCGGAGTCCGAACCGCCGGGCTGCACGATGGGCTTGATGTCGTCGCCATGCTCGCCGAACAGCTCGGACGCCATCTTGAACTCGTGGTTCTTCATCCAGTTGACGTTGCCCTTCAGCGTGTTGATCTCGCCATTGTGCGCGAGCATGCGGAAGGGCTGCGCCAGCCGCCAGGTCGGGAACGTGTTGGTGGAATAGCGCTGGTGGAAGATCGCGAAGGCGGAGACGAAACGCTCGTCCTTCAAATCGGGATAGAATTCGCTGAGATGCTCCGCGAGGAACATGCCCTTGTAGATCAGCGAGCGCGACGACAGCGAGCAGACATAGAAATCCTGGATGGAGGCTTCGCGCACGCGCTTCTCAATGCGGCGGCGGCACAGATAAAGGCGGCGGTCCAGCTCTTCGAGATTGCCGTCCCCGGCATCGAACATGATCTGCTCGATTTCGGGCCGCGTCGCGTTCGCTTTCTCGCCGATGATCGAAATGTCGATCGGCACCTGGCGCCAGCCATAGAGGTAGAAGCCGAACCGCAGGATTTCGGATTCCACGATGGTGCGGCAGGTTTCCTGCGCGTTGTAATCGGTGCGCGGCAGGAAAATCTGGCCCACCGCGATGCGGCCGGAGCGAAGCTTGTGCCCGGTCTGCTGCACCGCTTCGCGAAAGAAATCCTGCGGCACCTGCAGATGAATACCGCAGCCGTCGCCGGTCTTGCCGTCCGCATCCACAGCGCCGCGATGCCAGACCGATTTCAGCGCATCGATGGCGCGCGCCACGACATCGCGGCGCGGCTTGCCGTCGATGGCGGCAACGAAGCCGACGCCGCAAGCGTCGTGTTCGTCGGATGGTTTGTAGGAATGCGCATCTTCGAGTTTGCGAGCGTTCGAGAGATAGCGAGCGATTTCCGCTTCACCTCTATTTTTCCTCCCCCGTTCACGGGGGAGGGGGACCGCGAAGCGGTGGAGGGGGCCGGTGCCAAGCGCCCCCTCTGTCTCGCTACGCTCGACACCTCCCCCGTGAACGGGGGAGGAAAGCGGGTGGCGTTCTTCGCTCATATCTTTACTCCGCCGCTTCCAGCGCGGGTTGCGCCTTGGCTTCGAGATATTTGTGAATGGAGGCCGCCGCATCGCGGCCATCCTTGATCGCCCACACCACAAGCGACGCGCCGCGCATGATGTCGCCGGCAGCGAAAACGCCGTCCATGGTGGTCTGCAACGTCTTCGGATCGGCGGACAGCGTGCCGCTGCGCGAAACGCCGAGGCCCGGCGCGTCGAATATCTGCGGCAGGTTCTCCGCGTCGAAGCCCAGCGCCTTGATGACGAGATCGGCATTGAGCGTGAATTCGCTATCGGCGATCTCCACCGGTGTCTTGCGGCCGGAACGGTCCGGCGTGCCGAGGCGCATGCGCGTCAGGCGCACGCCGCTCACCTTCTTCTTGCCGAGAAAACCTTTGGGCAGCGTCAGCCACTCGAAAGCGATGCCTTCCTCGTCGGCATTGGCGACTTCGCGCAGGCTGCCCGGCATGTTCTCCATGTCGCGGCGGTAGATGCAGGACACTTGCTCCGCGCCCTGGCGAATGGCGGTGCGCACGCAATCCATGGCGGTGTCGCCGCCGCCGATGACGGCGACGTGCTTGCCTTTCGCATCCAGCGCGCCGTTGTCGAACTGCGGCACGGCATCGCCGAAGCCTTTGCGGTTGGACGCGATGAGGAAATCCATCGCGTCGATGACATGATTCAACGCGACCCCCGGGGCGTCGATATCGCGGGCCTTGTAGGTGCCGGTGGCGATGAGAACCGCGTCGTGCTGCGCGCGAAGATCGGCGAGCGATCCGTCGCGGCCCACTTCAAAGCCAAGCTTGAAGACGACGCCGCCGTCTTCGAGGCGCTTCACGCGGCGGGCGACGATGTCCTTCTCCAGTTTGAAGCTGGGGATGCCATAGGTGAGCAGCCCGCCCGCCCGGTCGTGGCGGTCATACACCGTTACCTTGTAACCTTGGCGGCGCAGCTCTTCGGCGGCGGCAAGTCCGGCAGGGCCCGCGCCGATGATGCCGGCATGCTCGCTGCGCACGCGGCGGTGGACGAGGGGCTTCACCCAGCCGTTCTTCCAGGCGGTGTCCGTCAGATATTTCTCGACCGCGCCGATGGTGACGGTGCCATGGCCCGCCTTCTCGATGACGCAATTGCCTTCGCACAACCGGTCCTGCGGGCAGATGCGGCCGCAGATCTCCGGCATGTTGTTGGTGGATTGAGAAAGCTCATAGGCCTCTTCGAGGCGGCCTTCGGCGGTGAGCTTCAGCCAATCTGGGATGTTGTTGTGAAGGGGGCAGTGGACCTGGCAGAAGGGCACGCCGCATTGCGAACAGCGGGACGCCTGTTCTTCGGCTTTTGCGGCGATGAATTCGGCATAGATCTCATGGAAGTCCTGCGCGCGGGTGTCCGCCGGCCGCTTTTCGGGCATCTGCTGATGGGTAGAAACAAAGCGTAACATTCGTTCTGCCACGGCCTTCTCCAGCGCAATGAGATTGCCATTTGGCAGATTCCAGGGATGGGATCGAGCGGAATAAGCAGTATAAGACAGTATTACTGCCTAATATAGTTTGGATTTCTGGAAGGTTGTGGTCGGCCATCCACAATCACCGGATCAGTAAGTCAGTTTAGCTGTCATAACTTTCCATAATGTCCGGAAACCTGCGGGCCATGTTAGGCAGGCGCATCTTCACGCGAATCTGGGGCTGATATGGGCGATTTTCTGAATGCGGTCTGGCTGGGCATTGTCGAAGGCCTCACGGAATTCCTTCCGGTGTCGTCCACCGCGCATCTGCTGGTCACCGAAAATTTCCTCGGTCTGAACAAGGACCAGTGGGAAGCGTTCACCGTGGTGATTCAGTTCGGCGCGGTGCTGTCGGTCGTCGCCGTTTACTGGCGCAAGATCTGGGATGTGATCACCGGCATGTTCACCGATCCCAAGGCGCGCCACTTCGCGCTTGCGGTGATCGTGGCGTTCCTGCCATCCGCCGTTCTGGGCGTCGCCGTCATCAACTTCATCAATAGTTTTCTGCTCGATCCGGTCCGCGCGCTGCCGGTGATTGCGACGACATGGATCTTGGGGGGCATCGTCATCCTGATCTTCGAGCGCATCGCGCCCGCACCGCGCCACACCGATCCGGACACGCTGCCCTTGTGGAAGGCTTTCCAGATCGGATTGTGCCAATGCCTGTCGCTGATCCCCGGCGTATCGCGCTCGGGCGCCACGATTCTGGGCGGCGAAATGCTGGGCGTGGAGCGCAAGGCCGCGGCGGCTTTCACTTTCTATCTCGCGGTGCCGACGATGCTGGGCGCGTCCGTGTTCGAGCTTTACAAGAAGCATGACGCGCTGACCTCCGCGAACATGACCACCATCGCGGTGGGCTTCGTGGTGTCGTTTCTTGTGGCCTATGTCGTGGTGAAGACGTTCATCGCCTTCATCGGCCGCTACGGCCTCAAACCGTTCGGCTGGTATCGCGTGGCGGCAGGCTTGGCGCTGATCGCGCTGATGCTTACGGGCTACCGGTAACGCGCTCGCGCACCGCTTCGTCGTATTCGCCGCGCGGGCGGAAGCGCCACAGATAGGCCGGCAGCACCGCTTCGATGGATTCCGGCGCGATGCCCAGATCGCGGAAGGTGAGCGCGCCAGGCGCCACCACATTGTCCGTCTTCAGGAACGTCACCTGATCGGGCGTCAGAAGCTTGCCCGGCAGGAATTGCAGGAACATCGCCTTGACCGACGCGAGGAAGAACGGCACCGGGATCAGCGGGCGCGAGCGATTGGTCTCGCGCAGAACGATCTCAAGAATTTCCTTGAAGCTGTAGACGTTCGGCCCGCCCAGCTCATAGATCTTGCCGCGCGTGGATGGATCCTCCACGCATTTCAGCACCGCCGCCGCCACATCGCCCACGAAAACCGGCTGAAATTTCGTATGGCCGCCGCCGATCAGCGGCAGGAAGGGCAGGAAGCGCGCAAGGCTTGCGAACTTGTTGAAGAAATTGTCGTCCGCGCCCGCCATCAGCGAGGAGCGTAGAATGGTGGTGTTCGCGAATTCCTCGCGCAGCACGCGTTCGCCGTCCGCTTTCGTGCTGGCATAGGCCGATTGTGAATCGGGATCGACGCCCAGCGTGGAAAGATGCACCAGCGTCTGCGCGCCGCAGGCTTTTGCCGCCATCGCGATATGGCCGGCGGCGGTGACATGGACATCTTCGAAACCCTGTCCGCCGGCCGGATAGAGAATGCCGACGAGATTCACGACGGCATCGGCGCCATGGCAGGCGCGCGTCACCGCGTCCTGATCCAGCACGTTGCACTTCATCAACTGGATCTGCCCGACCGCACCGCTTGGCGGCAGGTATGGGGCGAGGTTCGGGTGGCGCACCGCCACGCGGATGCGATAACCGGCCTTGGCCAGCGCCCTGACCACATTGCGGCCCGCAAAGCCCGATCCGCCGAACACCGTCACCAGAGACGCCATGGGAATTTCCCGAGAATTTTGCCGCCGTTAAATAGCCAAAGCCGCGCGGAACCGCAAAGCGCGCAATTCGCCGCTAGTCGGCGACATATTTCCGTTCGCCCGTCGCCGGATCGATCCACACGGTGACCGGCGCGCCGGTGGCGTCGTCGATGAAGCGTTCCGTGGTGCGCTGCCAGTTGCCGGCGGGCGCTTTCGTTTCGATGCGTTTGTAGCGATAGCGCTCGAACGCCACCCCCACGACAATGACGATGCCCCAGAACAGGAACACGAACGCTGCCGGAAAATGAATGAGCGCAAGCGCCAGCAGACCGCAGATGAAAGCGGCGATGCCGAGCCCGATGGTGAGGCTATGCACGCGTCTCGTCCGGGTTGGCCGGAACGACGCGCACGGCGGTGCCGTAAGACACGATCTCGCTCATCGTCTGCCCGATTTCCGCGGAGTCGAAGCGCATCATCACGATGGCGTTCGCGCCCATCAGCGTGGCGTTGGCGACAAGCCGGTCCACCGCGTGGCGGCGCGCCTCTTCGAGCAGCGCGGTGTATTCATGGATCTCGCCGCCCACGATGGAGCGCAACCCAGCCATGATGTTTCCGCCCAGCCCGCGCGAGCGCACGACAACGCCGAAGCATTGCCCCAGCGTTTCGACCGTCTTGTAACCGGCGATGCTTTCGGTGGTGACGACCAGCATGTTTCGTCCTCCTGCGCGCAGAAGCGAATCTTGGCGCGAATCGATATGTGATAAGAGGTAATCCAGCGCCAGCGGGAAACAAGGCATCGGAAAGAAGATATGGCCAGCTTCGTCGACGACACCGTTGTGACCATGGTTGACGGACGGTTGACCGCGACCCTCTCGCGCGACTGGGACATCTGGGGCCCGAACGGCGGCTACATCGCCTCCATCGTCTTGCGCGCGGTGGGAAAGATCGCGCCGCCGGATCACAAGCCGGCGACATTCTCCTGCCAGTATCTCGCGGCCGGACAGTTCGATGCGGTGGACATCGCCATCGAGCCGGTGCGCCAGGGCCGCAACGCATGGTGCCTGAACGCGGTGCTGACACAGAATGGCAAGCGCGTATTGCAGGCGCAGGTGTGGACCACGAACAAGACGGACGGCCCGCAGAAACGCGACCGCAAGATGCCGGAGGTGCCGAAGCCTTCGGCGCTCAAGACATGGGCCGAGCTGTTTCCCGAAAACGAAAAGCATCCCTTCTGGGCGCATTTCGATTCAAAACCGGTGACGCCCGTGACGTGGGACATGCACGACGCGCGCGGATCGGTGCTGGAGGACTGGTACCGCTTCAAGGATTTTCCGCATACGGACGATGTCTGGCTAGACAACGCACGCTCACTCTTGCTGATCGACACGATCCAGTGGCCAAGCTGGCATCGCGGCTTGAAGGAGAAACCCAACTACATCGCCCCCAGCCTCGACGTGACCGTGTGGTTTCACGACCGGCCGGGCAGGGCGGACTGGTTGTTAGGCCACGCCCGCGCGGATGTTGCGGGCGGCGGCCTCATCCACGGCAACGTCCACATCTGGAGCGAAGACGGGCGGCTCCTCGCGAGCGGCGGCAGCAACCTCCTGCATGTGGCGGGGAGGTAAGAGTTTGACGCACCGGTCTGTTCGCTCGCTCGGCCACAATAGATATCCCGTCGACGTATTCTTGCGGCCTCGAACGCCCAAGCAAACCGAGAGAAGGCTTATCTGCGCTGACGCCATTCAGATATCGACTATTTGCCGTGTGCGTGCTCACTCCTGACCTGTGCAAACCAAATAGACTTCTGCCGGATACGGGCGTGCAAGCCGCGGTGCTGTTGGCGCATAAGGAAAGGCAGGATACAGTCCAAGGGGGATCGATCCGGATTGATTGGGGGCACGGATGGCGCAGTCTATTGTCTGGCGCATCGTTCGTTACGTCTTCGCAGCCTATTATCTCTATGTCGGCATCTACCTGGCGCTGTCTCTTCTGGGCGCGGTTCCGCCGCTCCACTTGAAGCTCAGCAGCGCGTCGGCCAGTTTTCAGGAAGCGTTGGCCAAAACGGGTTTCGTCGATCCGGCACTTGCAGCGATCTATGCAGTATCCGCAATAGCTCTGTTTTTCGAACGCACAGCGCCGCTCGGCGTGGTGCTCCTCGCGCCGGTCATGGTGATCATCTTCCTCACCGACACGCTTCTCGATACGGCATGGATCTGGGGCACGTTGCACAGCGTCACGCTCGCAGCGCTCGCGTGGCATTACCGGTCGGCATACAAGCCCCTGTGGAGTTACGGCGCCGCCGTCAGCCAGTCGTAACCGGAAAATTACTGGAAATGCGGCGGCACATATTCCCCGGCTGCACATAATTGTGGCGACAGATATTCGGCCCCTATATTCTTTCCCCATTGACGGGGGGACTATGAAGACACGGATATTCTTTGCTTCAGCTTTGATCGCCGCTTCTCTGCCTGCGTTCACGCAAGCTTGGGGCGCCACATGGATTCCATCGAGAAATGAGCGGTGCGAAGCCACCTGCAGAACCGAAGGCATGCGCGCGGTCAGAAGCGGCCGATATGTGAATGGCAATCCGTTCTCCGTTTGCCGTGCCGACCAGAACGGCGAAGGAATGAGGCCCGGCTACAATTTGGCGCCCGATTGGTCCCACGTCTGCGTCGTGCCATGGGGCGGCAAAGAAGTCTCTTCCACGCGATATGATTGTCTGTGCGAGTAAGATGGATTTGCTTTTTTGTTCTCTGTCAGAGGTTACTCTGTCAGCGCTTTCCTCGCCATTTCCATCGGCAGCAGCATGATGTGCTCGCCCAGCGGCGAGGGGACAAAGCCGTGATGCCGATAAAAGCGCGCCGCTTCATCGTCGATCGCATGGGCGATGATCGCGCGCGCTCCGGCGATCTCGGATGCCGCGCAACAGCGCCGCACCGCGTCGGCCAGAAGATCGGCCCCCAATCCGCGGCCCTGCACGGAAACGTCCAGCGCCAGCCGTCCGATCAGCAGAAGCGGCACCTGATGGGGCAGGTTGCGGCGGAGCCTCGCCGTCGGCAGCGCATGCCGTTCTTCCATCGCGGTCGAAATCGCATAATAGCCGACGACCTGCGCAAGCGCGGTGCAGATCACATAGGTGCGGGCGGAAAGGCCTTCGCTCTCCAGCGCCCGCTCTTTCAGCCAGGCATCCAGCAAAGGATGCTTTCCGTTGGAAAATCCGGATGTGTCGTGCCGCGCGGTCAATCGTTCCGGCGGAAGAATGACGGTGGACATGCCGGGAGCGTCAGCGGTGCCACGCTGGCTTGCGTGTCATGAGCGCCTTCAGCGCTTTGTTCGGTTTGGCAGGCGCATCCAGCATTTCCACGAAGGCGGCATGGGCCTTCTCGTCCAGGAAGAAAACGCGCTGATCGAGAATGGCTTCCTCCGCCTGACGCCGCGCGCTGTCCAGCATGAACTCCGACAGCTTTTGGCCGCGCAGCGCCGCCGCGCGGTTCAGCATCGCCTTGGTTTCGGCGGATGCGCGAATCTGAATCACATCGTCTTTGCGGACCGGGCTGGCCATCGTTGTCTCCTCCGGGCTTGCCATATTGGCGTATTGACATCGTCACTACAATGGAATTCGAAGCGCCTCTGAAAATTTTTCCTAATAAGGCTTGCATTAGTCCTATCTGTTCTCTATATGTTCAATCGGGTAATGGACGGGAGATAAACAGCCGTGAAGCTCTGATGATCGCAGGGACAGACAGGTAAGGGGGCGCTTGCGGCACCCCGCGCGGAGATCGGCAGGCCGGCGATGGCTCGATCCGGTTTCCGCATGCAAACCGGGGAGGTTGGAGCGAAGGCGCTCACTGGTTGGCCTGGAAGACGGCCATCCTAGGGCTTGCTGCGTAGCTGGGCACCGAAAGGCCTCATGGGGCGCGCCCGCGAAAGCGGCGCGGATTCTATGGGGCTTTTCTTTTGGGCGGGCGCAAAGACTGGCCTGCCACCCGAAGCTCCTTAGGAGCGTAGGGTGGTGCCCAGAAGAGGACTCGAACCTCCACGCCTCGCGGCGCTAGTACCTGAAACTAGTGCGTCTACCAATTCCGCCATCTGGGCCGACAGCTTTTGAGGGCGCGATGTTTAGGTGGCGCCAAAAGCGAAGTCAAACCGGTTGTTTCCCGTGAGCCTTCGCCCGTTGCGCGAGGTGATCCGGGCGCCCGAAAGGCGTATAGTCCTGCGACAGCAAGGTTGCGGGACACGCGACCGACGGCCAGGTTGACCGCCAGCCGCTTCCCCCAGCCCAAAACGCCTCGGGAGGAAGAAACATGCCTCACACCATCCGCAATCCCATCGAATGGACCGGCGAGCAGATCGTCAATGCAGGCCACGCCATCGCATCCGCGCATCGCACGCTCGACCACATGGCGGACACGGCGCATTCGCCCATCCCCGCCGTGCGCAAGATCACCATCGCCGACGTGCGCGAATCCCTCGCCAAGGGCTTCGACGATTTCGAAGCCTATCGCAGCGACGTGCTGTTCGTTGGCATTATCTACGCCGCCGTCGGGCTCGTGCTCGCGCGCGCCGCGTTCGGTTCCGATCTGGTGCCGCTGCTGTTCCCGCTGGCCTCCGGCTTCGCGATCGTCGGCCCCTTCGCCGCCATCGGCCTCTATGAAATGAGCCGCAGGCGCGAGCAGGGCGCCGAAGTGGAATGGTCCAACGCCTTCGATGTGTTCAAAGCGCCGGCCATCGGTGGCATCATCGCGCTGGGCGTCATTCTGGTGATGTTGTTCCTGGTGTGGCTGGCCGCGGCGTGGGGAATCTATGCGCTGACGCTCGGCCCGGCCGAACCGGTATCCATCGGCGCTTTCGCCCGCGATGTGTTCGCGACATCGCAAGGCTGGACATTGATCGTCGCCGGCGTTGGCGTCGGCTTCCTGTTTGCATTGCTCGCCATGGCGATCAGCGTCGTCTCGTTCCCGTTGCTGATCGATCGCGATGTGGGACTGGATACGGCGATCCGGACCTCGATCCGCGCGGTGAAGGAAAATCCCGGCCCGATGGCGGCGTGGGGATTGATCGTGGCGGCCAGTCTGGTGCTTGGCTCGATCCCGCTCTTCATCGGGCTTGTCGCGGTGGTGCCGATCCTGGGCCACGCGACATGGCATCTCTACCGCAAGCTGGTGGCGCGCTAGCCGGGCCAGAGGAGGGGAAACAGCGGATGATCCATCGCCGCGCCGGGCGGCAGATCGTCCGCGAGGCCCGGAAATTCCGGCGATGTCGCCCAATGCCGTGGCGCGTGGGTGATGTCGTCGCCCAGAACGCGCAATGAGAAGACCCGCCGCCGCGTGCCGGGCTGAACGCCCGCCGATCCGTGCAGCGTCAGCATATGGAAGGCGACGAGGTCGCCCGGCTCCAGCGCCCAGCCGATGATGTTGTGCGCGGCGCGATCCGCTTCGACATCGGGAAGATCGGCGAGGCTGCCTTCGGGAAACCATTTCGCCTGATTGTCCCGGAAGGTGCGCGGCATGAGCCACGGCCCGCGATGCGAACCGGCGACGAATTCCAGCGTGGAGGCGCGGCTCACCGGATCGACGGGAATCCAGAAGCTCACATTCATCGCACCGTCGATGTTGTAGTAGGGCTGATCCTGATGCCACGGCGTGCGCTGTACCGTGCCCGGCTCCTTTGTCAGCATGTGATCGTGATAGAGACGCGCCGTTTTGCTCTGCATCAGCCGCGCGGCGATTTCGCCGAGTCCGGATGTGAAGATGAAGTCGCGATAGGCATCGTTTTCCCGCCAGTTGCAGAAATCTTCCACGAACAGGCCGGGGTCGCCGTTGGTGCTGGCAATTTTCGCGCGCGGGCTGGGCGCGCGCAGATTGGCGTCGATACCATCGCGCAGGCGCGCAACGGCGTTGGCATTCAGAACGCCGCGCAGGCAGACCGCGCCGTCGCGCTGGAAGGCTTCGATCTGCTGCTGCGATGGCGCTGCGGTCATACGCTGCGCGTCTCCGCGGGCAGCAGACCGGACTTAGCGAGCGCCGCCATCCATCTGTAGGAGGCTTTGGTGGCGCGCACGCCGGTGGTGCGGTTCATGGCGACCATCCCGAATTTGGAGGTGAAGCCGGAATCCCATTCCCAATTATCCACCAGCGACCAGACGAAATAGCCGCAGATGGGCGAACCGTTCTCCATGGCGAGTTTCGTCACTTCCATGTGCTGGCGCAGATAGTCGATGCGGAATGGGTCGTCGAGCAGCGCTTCGCCCGTGCCGAGCGGATCCGAACATCCGTTTTCCGTCACGTAGATAACAGGATTGCCATAATCCTCGCGCAGGCGCGTGAGTACTTCGCCGAGGCCCGACGGATCGATCTCGCGGCCGAACGCATCCAGCGGCACACCCTTTGGCGGCAATGCGGGGCCAATATAGCTGGGGTTGGTCTTGTCGAATTTGATGTAGCTGGGCGAGTAGTAGTTCACGCCAAGGAAATCGATCGGCTGCCGGGTAATCGCCATGTCGCCATCCTTCACCACGGAGTCGACGAATTGGCGCGCAGCAAAGGGATAACTGCCGATCAGAAGCGGATCGAGATAGGCACCGTTCCACACCGCATCGAAGGCTTTCGCCGGAAGCAGGTCTTTCAGATCCCACCACGGTCCAGCGGAGCGCACGGGCATCAGCGCCATCGTCGTTCCAATGTGCAGATCTTTGCGATGCGCACGCATCGCCTGTATCGCCAGGCCTTGTCCGAGATTCTGGTGATGGGTGACGGGGCCGAGCAGATTTGCGTCCTTCAATCCCGGCGCCTGCGTGCCGAGAAGATGACCGACAACGGTGTGCACCGCCGCTTCGTTGAGGATGATGAAATTCTTGATGCGGTCGCCAAGCTTGTCCGCGATCACTGCGCTGTAATCGGCGAGGCGTTTGGCGGTATCGCGGTTTGCCCATCCGCCTTTCAGATAAAGTGCTTGCGGCAAATCCCAGTGGAAAAGGGTGGCGTAGGGGGCGATCTTCTTTTCCAACAGCGCATCGGTCAGGCGGCTGTAGTAGTCGAGCCCTTTGTCATTCACCGCCCCCGCGCCATCCGGCAATATGCGTGTCCAGGAAATCGAGAAGCGATAGGCCGACATATTCGCGCCGGCGAGGAGCGCGACATCGTCGGCATAACGGCGATAAGAGTCGCACGCTACGTCGGCGGTGGAATGATCGATGATGTTCTTGGGATTTTTCTGGAAGACATCCCAGATGCTCTGGCCGCGTCCATCGGCATCGAGCGAACCTTCGATCTGGAATGCCGAAGTCGCGGCGCCCCATTTGAAATCGGATGGAAACCGTCGCGATGACGGCTGTTTGCCGCTCGTGTTTTGCGGCCCGCAGGCCGCGGTTGTCGCAAGCGCGGCGCCGGCCAGCAGCGGAGCCAAGGCCCTTCGCGTCACGCCTTCATGGTCCATCCCCAAATCCCCCTTTTGTGGGCGAACACTGGCATATCGAGACGGGCTCTGCGATGGCGCTGGCCGGTTGACCAGGCCGGTGACTCCGCTGCTTCCGGTTGAAAAAACGGAGGTATGCCAATAGGTTCGGGCATCGCAAAGGACGGCCATGAAAACAAAGCTCTACAAGAACGATCTGCCGGACGGGCTGGATCTCGGCCCCATCGTGGCCATCGACAGCGAGACACTGGGCCTTAATCCCGTCCGCGACCGGCTTTGCCTTGTGCAGCTTTCTTCGGGCGACGGCATCGCCCACATGGTGCAGTTCACAGACGGCAACTACGATGCGCCGAATTTGAAGAAGCTGTTGAACAATCGTGCGGTGATCAAGCTGTTTCACTATGCGCGGTTCGATGTGGCGATGTTCCGCCGCTATCTCGGCGTCATCACGGCACCGATCTATTGCACCAAGATCGCCTCCAAACTTGTGCGCACCTATACTGACAAGCACGGTTTGAAAGACATCGTTCGCGAATTGCTCGGCACCGATCTGTCGAAGGAACAGCAAAGCTCCGATTGGGGCGCACCGGAACTCACCGAGAAGCAGCTAGCCTATGCCGCCAACGATGTCGCCTACCTGCATCGCCTGAAGGACGTGCTGGACGGCATGCTGGCGCGTGAGGGCCGAACGGGACTGGCCAAGGCCTGTTTCGACTTCCTGCCGGTGCGAGCGGAACTGGACCTGGCAGGCTGGTCTGAGGTGGACATCTTCGCCCATTAACACCTTGGTTTCCCTGATTTAATAGCTGATATGGGTGCGGCTTGAAGGGCCTTCCGCCAGCCCCCATAATTTGGTCTACATCTGGCATGAATTTCGCGTTGCCCGAGCTTTGCGGCGGATGGCAATGATGAGAAGCGGTTTCGGGGCGCGAACCGTTGGACCAGTCTGGATAGGACATTCGATGCGTTCCCCTGACCGTGCTTCGGCTGTTGCTGTGCTTCCGCGCAAACCGCGCGAGCGCAATACGGATGCCGCTGCCGCGCGGCGGGTATTCGATACAGCGATCGAAGCCATCCGGGCGCTCGGCGATACGCTCAACGGCGATTTCAGCCGCGCGGTGGGTGTTCTCTATCGCGTGAAGGGCCGCGTCGTTGTCAGTGGCATGGGCAAGAGCGGACACATCGCCCGCAAGATCGCGGCAACACTGTCCTCCACTGGCACGCCCGCACAATTCATCCACCCGGGCGAAGCAAGCCATGGCGATCTCGGTGCGCTCACGCGCGATGATGCGCTGCTGATGCTTTCCTATCGTGGAGAAACGGCGGAGCTGGGCGATATCATCACCTATGCGAAGCGTTTCCATATTCCGCTGATCGGCATGGCTGTGAATGCCGATTCGACCTTGCTGCGTGCATCCGATGTTCCGCTAATCCTGCCCAAAGCCCGCGAGGCCTGTCCGATGGGCATGGCGCCGACGACCTCCACCACGATGATGCTGGTGCTCGGCGATGCGCTGGCGGTTGCGCTGATGGAGCGCCGCGGGTTCTCCGCCGATCAGTATCGCGATTTCCATCCGGGCGGCTCGTTGGGCCGCATGCTCATTCGTGTATCCGACATCATGCACAAGGACACGGAACTGCCGCTGATCAGGCCCGACGCGCCGATGCGCGAAGTGATTGCGAAAATGGCCTCGGCTTTCGGCTTCGCCGGTGTGGCGGGCGTCGTCGATGGCAAGGGCGCGCTGGTCGGCATAATTACCGACGGCGATGTGCGCCGCCATCTCGAACGCGATTTGCTGAACCGCAAGGCACGCGAAGTGATGACGGCTAACCCGAAAACCATCCGTGCCGACCTTCTCGCGGCGGAAGCGTTGTCTTTCATGAACGCCGCGAAAGTGACCAGCCTGTTCGTCGTGGACCCAAAGACCAAGTCGAAAAAGCCCGTCGGGCTTTTGACGGTTCACGACTGTTTGCGCGCGGGACTTCAATAATGGCGGACCGGCGGACCGGAAATGGCGCTGTGGCCGAACCGATCGGCAAGACGCCATCGGCGCGCGGCAAGTTCGATTGGAGCGCCCGTTCGCGCACCACGGTCGACGATGCGGAGCGCTATACACGTTTCGTCAATGTCATGCGCCGTGGCCTGCTTCTGGCCGGGCTGCTGCTGGTCGGCCTTGTGATCGGTTACTCGCTTATTCCACGGCAATCGCAACGCATTGCCATGACGTTCGAGAAGATGGGTATCGTGTCGGGCGATCTGGCGATGACCGAACCAAAGCTCCACGGCACCGATAGCGAAGGCAATCCTTTCACCGTCACGGCGGACAAAGCGACGCAAAATCCGAAGAATCTTCGTCAGGCGACGCTGACCAACGTGCAGGCGGATCTCAGCCTCAAGGACGGCCAATGGCTGAATGCAACTGCGCCACATGGCGTGCTGGATGCGGATGCGCGGCAATTGGAACTCAGCGGCGCGATCGCGGTGTTTACCGATCAGGGCTATGAGGTTCATACCGATCTCGCATATATCGATCTGGCCAAAGGCATCGCCACAGGCCCGCACCGCGTGACGGGGCAGGGACCGCAAGGCACATTCTCCGCCGACCGCTTCCGTATCGAGAAACTCACTGACCCGTGCGCGCGGGACAAGAAACCGGGCGAACCGCGGAAATCGAAGCATCACCCGAGCGACACGGCGGGCGTCGTCTGTCCGGCGCGCGTGGCGGATGTGCCAGCGCAGAAAGTAAAACCGATCATCTATTTGATAGGCAATGTTCACATGCAGATTTATCCAGGAGCGTTGAAGAAGAAAAAATGAGTGCTCGATTCCAATATGCGCTTTGCGCACTGGCTCTTGCGGTTTCATCCGGCATGGCTTTCGCAGCGGATGAAGGCGGCATCAATATGGGCAAGCATGACTCCAACGCGCCAATTAATGTTTCCGCCGATACGTTCACGGGGGACCTCAACACCAAGGTCGGAACCTATATTGGCAACGTGATCGTGGTGCAGGGCGACTTCAAGCTGCGCGCAGACAGGGTGAGCGTGCACGAAGTGAACGGGAAGCCCAGCTTCATCGACGGCGCGGGAAATGTGCTGTTCACCTCCACCTCTGGCAACGCGTCAGGCGACACCGGCGTTTACGACTTAAACACCAAGAACATCACGCTCGATGGCAAGGTCGTCCTGACGAAGGAAAAGAATGTCATGCGCGGCACGCATCTGGTGATGAATATGGATACTGGAAAGGCCCAACTGACCGCCAAGGGGGCTCCGGGAGGCCGTGTTCAGGGCGTTTTCACGCCCAATCAGAAAACCAGGCCCGCTGCACCGTCTCAATCGCAAACAACTGGTAAATCCCCGGCTAAATAGCCTTCACAGTTCCTTAAATCCGAAAAGGCACAGTTCTTGCCATGACAACCGAAAACGGTTCCCAGACTCAGCTTTTCAAACGCGACGGAGATATGCCGGTTCGCGTCGTCGAAGGCACGGGCGGTCTTGTCGTCACCAAGATCGGCAAGAGTTTCAAGAAGCGCCCCGTCGTGCGCGCGGTGAGCCTCACGCTTCGCCGTGGCGAAGTCGTGGGCCTGCTTGGCCCCAACGGCGCGGGCAAGACGACCACTTTCTACATGATTACCGGCTTGATCCCTGCCGATTACGGCACCATCGAACTGGACGGGCACGACGTTACCGCCATGCCGATGTATCGCCGCGCCCGCATGGGTATCGGCTATCTGCCGCAGGAAGCATCCATCTTCCGCGGGCTGACCACGGAAGAGAATATCCGCGCCACCGCCGAGCTGGTGGAAAGCGATCCGGCGCGCCTTGAAGCGATGGTCGAGGAATTGATGGCGGAATTCGGCGTGACGCACGTGCGCGACACGCCGGCGATCGCCTTGTCGGGCGGTGAACGCCGCCGCGTGGAAATCGCACGCTGTCTGGCAACCCATCCGTCCTACATCTTGCTCGACGAGCCGCTGGCCGGCATCGACCCCATCGCCGTGAACGACATTCGAGATCTGGTGCGTCACCTGAAGGACCGCGGTATCGGTGTTCTCATCACGGATCATAACGTGCGCGACGCGCTCGATATTATCGACCGTGCCTACATCATCCATGAAGGTCAGGTTCTGAAGGAAGGTTCGCCCGCAGAGATCGTGGGCGATCGTGAAGTGCGCCGGATTTATCTTGGCGAAAGATTCTCGCTTTAGCGAGCAGGCGTAGGGGCGGGTAGCGTATGGCGTTAGCACAGCGATTGGAGATGCGTCAGGGCCAGTCCCTGGTCATGACGCCTCAGTTGCAGCAGGCCATCAAGCTCCTGCAGCTCTCCAATCTGGAACTCGCCAATTACGTCGAGCAGGAACTCGAAAAGAATCCGCTGCTGGAGCGCGATGAGCGTGAGCACGCGCCGGACGAGCAGAAGGCTGAAACAGCCTCCACGGATAGCGAAACGCTGGATGCTGCACTCTCGCGCGAAGACTTCTCCAAATCCGACGACATGGATATCAGCCGCGAAGATCTTCACAGCGAGGATTTCGGCTCCGACAGTACGGCACCACAGTCTTCTTCCGACTGGTCGAACATGCGCTCCGCAGCAGGGCCTGCGCTGGGCGAAGATGGCGAAAGCGCCATTGAGCGTACATTGGCTCAGGCCGCCACGCTGCGCGATCATCTCACCGATCAGCTTTCGATTGCGGGTCTGGATGGTGAGCGCCGCCTCATCGGCGCCTCGCTGGTCGATGCTATCGATGAAGCCGGGTATTGCCGCGCCGATCTTGATGAAATGGCCACGCGTCTCGTGGTGCCGCGCGATACCGTGGAAGAGGTGCTCAAGGTCATTCAGGGCTTTGAACCGACAGGCGTTGGCGCACGCGACCTCGCCGAATGCCTCGGTCTTCAACTGAAAGAGTTGGGCCGCCTCGATCCGATCATGCAGGCATTTCTCACGAATCTGGAACTGGTGGCCAAGCGCGATGTGACTCGCCTCTGCGAACTATGCGGCTGCGACAGCGAAGACATCGCAGACATGATTGCAGAAATCCGCGAGCTTACGCCGAAGCCCGGCCTGGCTTTCGGTTCCGAACCCGTGCAACCCGTCGTACCGGATGTGTTCGTGCGCGAGGGCAATGATGGCGGATGGCATGTCGAACTCAACTCCGACACCTTGCCGCGTCTGCTGGTGAACCAGCGCTACTACACCAAGATCAACGGCAGCGCTCGCGACAAGGATTCGAAAGCCTACATCACCGATTGCCTCAACAATGCGAACTGGCTGGTGAAGAGCCTGGATCAGCGCGCGCGCACGATCATGAAGGTGGCCACCGAGATTGTGCGCCAGCAGGATGGCTTCCTGACTTACGGCGTCCGCCATCTGCGTCCGCTCAATCTTCGCACAATTGCCGATGCGATCACCATGCACGAATCCACGGTGAGCCGGGTCACATCGAATAAATATATTTCGACGCCGCGCGGCCTCTTCGAGTTGAAATACTTCTTCACTGCCTCGATCCAGGCGGTCAATGGCACGGAAGCGCATTCCGCCGAAGCCGTGCGCGACCGGATTCGTGAGATGATCGATAATGAAGCTGCCCAAGTTTTGTCCGACGATCGCATTGTTGCGCTCTTGACAGCGGACGGTGTCAATATCGCAAGACGGACCGTCGCAAAATATCGGGAAGCCATGCGCATTCCATCCTCCGTGGAACGGCGTAGGATGAAGACGTCGGATTTTTCCTTGGCCGCAGGACGCTGAGGATTCCGGGCTTTTTATGTGGCGTTGACTTTGGGAGGGGGCGGGCCTACACACCCGCCGCCTTTTCGATGGCAGCTAGGAACCGGCGCAGCCGATCGCGCAACCGAAACTCCAAGTGGTGCATTGACAAGCCATGAATGTCCGGGTGTCAGGCAAGCAAATCGAAATCGGTACAGCGCTACCTGAAAAAGTGCGCGCGGAGCTGGAAACGGCGCTAGCGAAGCATTTCGACGGTGGCGCGGAAGCAAATGTCGTCTTCTCCCACGAAGGCCCCATGTTCCGCGCCGATTGCACGGCGCATCTCGACTCGGGTCCGGTGATGAAGGCGGAAGGCATCGGCAAAGACGCACACACTGCGCACGTAGCCATGCTGGAACATCTGGAGAAGCAACTTCGCCGGTATAAGCGCCGCTTGAAGAATCATCATCAAAAGGGGAATACGCTCGGGGGCGATTCCGCCTGATTGTCGCGTTCAGAAGGGTTCTATGGAAATCACCGATCTGCTTGCGCCGGAGGCCGTCCTTTCCTCGTTGAAGGCTCAAGGCAAGAAACAGTTGCTGCAAGAGATGGCGGAGCGCATTGCGCCGCTGAGCGGGCTTCCGGAACGCCGCATTTTCGAAACACTGATCGAGCGGGAACGGCTTGGTTCTACCGGCATGGGGCAGGGCATCGCGATCCCGCATGGCCGCCTTGCAGGCTTGACAAAAATCGTCGGCATGTTCGCGCGTCTGGAAACACCCATCGCTTACGATGCCGTCGATAACCAGCCTGTGGATCTTGTCTTTCTGCTGCTCGCCCCGGAAGGCGCCGGCGCAGACCATCTGAAGGCATTGGCACGCGTTTCGCGTCTGCTGCGCAATCAGCAAACCTGCGAAAAACTGCGCGCGGCGAAGGATTCAGAAGTGCTTTATGCACTGCTGACGGAGAAGACGAACGGCAGCACATCGCAAGCGGCCTGATTTTTCCATCGAACAGAGCAAAAGGGCCGGAGTTTTGCTCCGGCCCTTTTCCTTTCTTTCACCCATGAAGCGCTAATGCACGCTCACCGGCGTCAACTCGTTCTGGATTGCCGCGCCATAGGCGGTGTCCCAGGAGTCAGTGTAGCCAAGCACCGTGCCGTCGATGGCATGAAGCACATAAAGCTTCAAGTTGTCTGGCAGCTTGATGCCCTTTGGCATGATACCCAGACGCGTTGCTTCCTCGATGCCCGTCGGCTTGATGTACGCGATGCGGGCAGCATGCGGCTCGACATCGACATCGTAGATTTCGCTTCTATTGGTCATAGCGACCTTCCTTTCCAATCCCTCACGCCTTTGCGTTCGTCCGGCTCTTGATCTCGATCGTGCGCGTGATGGTCTGCGCATGCGGTCTTTCCAGATCGATGGCGAGCAATCCGTTTTCCAGTTCTGCGCCTCTCACTTCGATTCCTTCCGCCAGCACGAACGCGCGCTGAAATTGGCGCGCTGCGATGCCACGATGAAGAAACGTGCGATCGGCGGTTTCGTTCTGTTTTCCCCGGATCACGAGCTGGTTGTCCTCGATCGTGACATTCAGTTCCTCGCGGGAGAAACCGGCCACCGCGAGGACAATTTTCAGGCGGTCCCCGCCGGCATCTTCAATATTGTAAGGCGGATAAGCCTCGCCCGCGGCTTTCGCAGTCCGTTCGAGCAATCGTTCCAGATGCTCAAAGCCCAGCAAAAACGGGCTGTTGAAGGTTCCATTGCGATTCATCTCCAAAGCCCTCCTTGAGCGGCCTTGCCGGTGCCACATCTCTGCGGCCATCGGTTACTTTCGACTCCTGGGGCCCCGAAGGCGCCCTTCTACGTACAATGTGGGGACGTTTGGCCGCGGATCAAGTGTCCCTATTTTGTTCACGAATCTGTGCGGCGGTAGTGTGCCGCGAAACCCTGCATTGCGACTCCGGGCGGCTCGCGGCAAAACCGATATGCCGGGAGGATGGGTTGAATGGCGCGCGGTACGGCCAAGATACTGCTGGACGATGCACGTCCTGGCCAGGAGCGGGTGCGCCGGTACACCGATCCGGCGGCGATCGTGCAGGCCGACGACCCGCAGCTTGTCGATGCCGCACTCCGTGCCTTGCAGAACGCACGCCGCGCCGGAAAGCACGTTGCCGGCTATTTCTCCTATGAGCTCGGCTATGTGCTGGAACCGCATTTGCGCGCGTTGCTGCCCGGGCGGCGTGAGGAACCGCTCTTGTGGTTCGGCATATTCGACGCGTGCGAGGAAGTGAGGGGCGAAGCGGCAAACGCCTTGCTCGCGGCACAGGTACAAGGCCGCGCCTATGGCGGACCGCTTGGCCACGAATGGAATTTCGAGGAATACGCCGCGCGCTTCGCGCAAGTGCGTGACTTGATCGATGCTGGAGATATCTATCAGGCCAATCTCAGTTTCCGCTCCCACTTCGCCGCTGTAGGCGATCCGATGGCGCTTTATCTGGATCTGCGCAAACATTCGAAAGCCGCACACGGCGCATTCATCGACGACGGAAAGCGCCACATCCTGAGTCTCTCTCCCGAATTGTTCTTTTCGGTCACGCATGACGGGGAAATAACCGCCAAGCCTATGAAGGGGACAGCGCCGCGTGGCGATACTCCCATGGAAGACGTGGTGGTGCGCACCAGGCTGCAGAACAGCGAAAAGGACCGCGCCGAAAATCTCATGATCGTCGATCTGCTGCGCAACGATATGAGCCGGGTGTCGGAGATCGGCAGCGTTTCGGCGAGCGACCTTTACGCCATCGAGACCTTCCCGACTGTGCACCAGATGGTGTCGGCAGTGAGCGCGCAACTGAGGCCGAACATCACAATCTACGAACTGGTGCGAGCGTTATTTCCTTGTGGGTCGGTGACCGGGACGCCGAAAATCCGCGCGATGCAGATCATTCATGCGCTGGAGCAGAGTCCGCGCGGCGTCTATTGCGGGGCCATCGGGCATTTCGCGCCGGATGGCTCCGCGGAATTCAATGTCGCCATCCGCACCCTCACGATCGGCGATGGCTGTGGCGCATTAGGCATTGGGGGCGCCGTGGTCCATGACTCTCATGCGCAAGGTGAATATGATGAATGTCTGCTCAAGGCGCGCTATTACGACAGCGCGCGCCAGCCGCTTGAACTGATCGAGACGCTACGCTTCTCCCAGCGTAACGGTTTCGTTCGGCAAAACCTGCACCTGGCCCGCATGGCGTTATCGGCGACCGCCTTTTCCATTCCGTTCGATGCAGCGTGCGCCACACGGGCGATGAACGAATCGGTTTTCGGTGCGCCTGGCGATCTGCGCGTCCGGCTCGTTCTTCATGAAGACGGATCGTTCTCATGTTCCAGTATGGTCTTGCCAGTGGCGCCGGCTTATTGGCGCTACACCATTTCATCTGTCGTGATGCCGAGCAGCGATATTCTGCTGAGACACAAAACCAATAGGCGCGAAACCTACGAATCCGAATTCGAATTCGGGCACACCCAGGGAAGCGACGAAGTCCTCTTCGTCAACGAACATGGACGGCTGACGGAAGGAAGCCGCACCAATATTTTTCTGCGCCGGGGCGAGCAGCTCTTCACGCCGCCCCTCGATGATGGCGTGTTGAACGGATGCCTGCGTCGCGAACTGATCGCAGGGGGGCAATGCGAAGAAGCACCGCTCTATCCGCAGGATCTGAATGGCGGCGCCGTGCTGTTGGGGAATTCCTTGCGCGGGTTGATCAAGGCGGTCGCTGCCGAACCCGCGCTGGCCCGCGCCCGGTGACTTCAGGCGGCCATCATCTCGCGGGCGCGAGCTGGGAATGAAACGCTGACAGTCGTCCCCTGGCCTTCGACACTGTCGATGCGGAATGTGCCATCGTGCATTTCGGTGAGCGCACGCACGAGCGCGAGGCCAAGGCCTGTGCCCGTTTGAGTGGTGCCGGCATTGTTGCGAATCTGGACGAACGGGTTTCCGAGGCGGTAGATCTGCTCCGCCGGGATACCGATGCCGGTGTCCGAAACCGACAAGGTGATGCGGTCGCCCGCCGTTTGCGCCGTCACCGAAACGCGGCCGCCTTGCGGTGTGAATTTCACAGCGTTGGATAGCAGGTTGAGGAATATCTGTTTCATGGCCCTACGATCGGCCTGGATGAAGATGGGCAGCAAATTTGCATCCATCGCCAAATTTACCTCTCCGGCTGCCGCCTGTTCCCGCATCATCGAAAGTGCGTCGCGGATGACTTCAACGATATCCAGGCGCTCGCGATGCAGCTCCTGCTTACCGGCCTCGATCTTCGACATATCCAGGACGTCGTTGATGAGGTCCAGAAGATGTTTGCCCGCGCCCTGGATCAGGCCCGCATATTCGAGATAACGGCGATCGCCCAAGGGTCCGAAAATCTCCGAGTGCATCATTTCCGAGAAGCCGATCACGGCATTCAACGGTGTGCGTAGTTCGTGGCTCATATTGGCGAGGAACATGGACTTGGAGCGGTTGGCTTTCTCCGCCGATTCTTTGGCGAGAAGCGCTTCTTCGCGGGAATTCTCGGCACGGGCGATCGCCGCCGCGAGCCATTGTCCCAGCCGGCGGCGCTCTTCCAGCGCCGCGCCAATCAGCACAACGGAGAAGCTCAACACCGCGATGAAAACCTGCACCACCGTTATCTGCTCGCGGACAGGGTGGGCGTGCAGCGCGCCGCTCGACTCACCGAAAAGGGCCGGAACGAGCAGATAAAGTGTCGTCATCACGAGAGCGATGGCCCCTCCCGCGAACCCGCGCTGAAAAGTCAGCAGCACGACAGCGGGGAAGAAGAGAAATGCGACTGGATAGCTGCGCAGCATGAAATTGATCGCGATTGTGGCTAATACGGCGCTTAGAAGCAGGATTGTCCCGGCAATCTGTTGCCGGTTGAACATTGATTTCATATCCACCCATCTGACGGTCATCAGTGGCGGCGTCACAATCGCAAGACCGAGGGCGTCGGAACTGTACCAATTCACGGCGGCCGGCCAGAACGGCGCATGATCCACCAATACGCCGACCGCACCAAACAGCAAAGCGGCGATGCCGGGCGCCGGACCGATTGCCAAAGCATAGAATGTCAGCAACGAGCTTGATCGCGTGAAATCGCGATCAAGAACGAAAGTGCGCAGGGGCAGCGCGACGATCAGGACTTCCAGAAGATTGAGAACCGCGAACGTCGTGGCGTAGTGAAGGTTATAGGCGATCAGATCGGCCGCCAGATTGGCCGTGAAACCTGCCGCGGCGATAACGGTCCAATCGCGGCGGTCGTGCTTCAGAAAAATCGCCAGGAAAACCGCATTCGATAACCAGATGCCGTCGATGCTTCCAGTCCATCTCGAGATGAGATCCACGCCAGCCGAGCTGCCGAACACCGCGGCAAACGTCATCGCCCACGTTATCAGCAAGACAGCGCGGCGCGATGCAGTGCGAGCAGTGGTACTCGAATAGCCCATTGGTCCCCGAAAGTAATGGCGATAGACTCTCGCCAATTTCTAGAATATCGGGCGATAACGCTGCGTTAATCCAAACACGCGGTTGCGCGCACCTCGGGGATTTTCCAAAAAAAAGCGCCCGGTTTTGCCGGGCGCTTTTCGTCTTTGCTGAACAAGGTGAACGAAAGATTACTCTTCGCCGTCCTCGTCGTCCGCTTTGGCCTTCTTGCCGCCGCGCTTCTTCAGCGCCGCGCCAAGGATGTCGCCCAGCGACGCGCCGGAATCGGACGAGCCATACTGGGCCACCGCTTCCTTCTCTTCGCTGATCTCGCGTGCCTTGATGGAGAGCGAGATGCGGCGCGAGGCCTTATCGATCTGAGTCACGAGCGCATCGACCTTGTTGCCAACCTGGAAACGTTCCGGGCGCTGGTCGTTGCGGTCGCGGGCGAGGTCGGCACGGCGAATGAACGCTTTCACGCCATCGGCGAGGCTGACTTCGATGCCGCCATCGTTCACTTCCGTCACCGTGACGGTGACGACCTGGTTCTTCTTCAGCGCGCCGCCGCCGGCGCCGGCCTTCTCGATCGGATCGTCGCCGAGCTGCTTGATGCCGAGGCTGACGCGTTCTTTCTCGGCGTCAACGTCCAGCACCTTCGCCGAGACAATCTGGCCCTTCTCGTAGTCTTTGACGGCTTCGTCGCCGGATTTGGACCAGGAGAGGTCGGACAGGTGCACCATGCCGTCGATCTCGCTGTCGAGGCCGACGAACAGACCGAATTCGGTGATCGACTTGATCTCGCCTTCGATCGTGGAGCCAACCGGGTGGTTCTTGGAGAACGCTTCCCACGGGTTGTCCTGCGTCTGCTTGAGACCGAGCGAGATGCGGCGCTTGTTGGAATCGACTTCCAGCACCTGCACATCGACGTCGGTGCCCGGCGTGACGATCTTGGACGGGGCGACGTTCTTCTTCACCCAGCTCATCTCGCTGACATGGACAAGGCCTTCCACGCCCGGCTCCAGTTCCACGAAGGCGCCGTAGTCGGTGACGTTGGTGACTTTGCCGTTGAACTTGCCGCCGACCGGATATTTGACGGCAACGCCTTCCCACGGATCGGTCTGCAACTGCTTCATGCCAAGGCTGATGCGCTGCGTGTCCGGATTGATCTTGATGATCTGCACCTGGACCGTCTGGCCGACATTCAGAACTTCGGTCGGATGGCTGACGCGGCGCCACGCGATATCGGTGACGTGCAGCAGGCCGTCCACGCCGCCCAGGTCCACGAATGCGCCGTAGTCGGTGATGTTCTTCACCACGCCTTCGACGATCTGCTTTTCCTGCAGCGAGGCGACAAGCGAGGAACGCTCCTCAGCGCGGCGCTCTTCCAGAACGGCGCGGCGCGAGACGACGATGTTGCCGCGGCGGCGGTCCATCTTGAGGATCTGGAACGGCTGTGCCTGGTTCATGATCGGGCCGACATCGCGCATCGGGCGAACGTCCACCTGCGAACCGGGTAGGAACGCGACGGCGCCGTCGAGATCAACGGTGAAGCCACCCTTCACGCGGCCGAAGATCACGCCCTGCACGCGCGTCTGGTCGTTGAACGCCTTCTCGAGGCGGATCCAGCTTTCTTCGCGGCGCGCCTTGTCGCGGGACAGCACGGCTTCGCCCATCGCGTTCTCGACGCGCTCCAGATAGACCTCGACGTCATCGCCAACATTCACATTGGCGGGGATGCCGGGCATCGAGAATTCTTTGAGGGCCACGCGGCCTTCGGTCTTCAAACCGACGTCGACGACGGCGAAATCGTTTTCGATGGCGACGACCTTGCCTTTGATGACGTTGCCTTCCTGCGGCGACTGGGTATGGAAGCTGGCTTCCAGCATGGCCGCGAAATCGTCGCGGCTCGGGGTGGCGATGGTTTCGGCTGTGGCAGAACGTGCCATTCGATATTCCTTTGCAAAAACATTTGTGCCGACCGCGCGTCGGCGGCGGACTTCCATGCGGACATGCATCCGCAGGGCGGTTGGATTGTCAGAAGTGATTTCGGGGCCAACTCGGTGTGGGCGCCGCCGGGTCTCCTTCAACCCCTGGGGCGGGCCCTGAGCGCCTCAATCTTCGGCTGAACCAAAGCGAGGGCGGCCGCGAACGCCGCGTCTATACCCAGTTGGCTGGTATCCAGCAAGGCCGCATCGGCGGCCGGCTTCTGGGGCGAGATGGCCCGGTTGGTATCCCGTTCATCGCGCTCGCAGATTTCCTTGAAGATTTGGGCTTCGTCCGGTGCCTGCCCATAGCTTTTGAGTTCCAGCCAACGGCGGTGGGCACGGACTTCGGGGGTAGCGTCCACGAACAGCTTGGCGGTCGCATCGGGGCAGACCACCGTCCCGATATCGCGGCCATCGATGACGGCGCCGGGCTTGCGTCCGGCAAAGGCGCGCTGATAGTCGAGCAGGGCGGCGCGTACCGGCGGAAACACCGACACCAGCGACGCCGCCTTTCCGATCTCCGCCGAACGAAGGCGCACATCGTCGGTCTTGGACGGATCGATCACGCGCGCGGCTTTTACGGCATCAGCTTCATTGTTCGGATCGCCGCCCGCGTCGATGACGCCGAGCGCGGCCAGACGATAGAGCGAACCGGAATCCAGATGATAAAATCCGAAATGTGCCGCGAGCTTTTTCGCTAGCGTGCCTTTGCCGGACGCGGCGGTGCCGTCCACGGCGATGACGGTGTTCATTCGTTCACCAGCAGAAAGTCGGCGCCGAGGTCGCGCATGAGATTTTCGAATTGCGGGAAGCTCGTCGCGATCATGGAAATATCGTCCACGCAAACGTCCTTCTCCGTTGCCAGGCCCATGATGAGGAATGACATGGCGATGCGGTGATCCATATGGGTGGTCACGCGGCCCCCGCCCGGAACGGCGCCACCTTCGACAACCATTCCGTCTTCGGATTCTTCGACCGTCACGCCGTTCTCACGTAGCCCGTTGATGATGGCGGACAGCCGGTCGCTTTCCTTGACGCGCAGCTCTTCCAGCCCACGCATCGTGGTGCGGCCACTGGCGAAAGCCGCGGCGATGGCGAGGATCGGATATTCATCGATCATCGCGGGCGCGCGTTCGGGGGGAACCTCGATACCGGTCAGTTCCGAATATCGTGCGATGAGATCGCCGATCTTCTCTCCGCCGCTTTCGCGCGGATGGGTGACGGTGATGTCCGCGCCCATCTCTTTCAGTGTGTCGATCAATCCGATACGGCGTTCATTGAGCAGCACATTCGGGATCACGACTTCCGAACCCGGCACAATCAGCGCCGCGACAAGCGGGAATGCGGCGGAAGAGGGATCACGCGGGACTTCGATGGCACAAGGTTTCAATTCGGCTTCGCCCATCAACGTAATGGTTTCGCCGTCTTTGGTCCGTTCGACCGAGATGTCCGCGCCGAAGGCTTTCAACATCTTCTCTGTGTGATCGCGGGTGAGGGCGCTCTGCGTAATGCGCGTGCGGCCCGGCGCGTTCAACGCCGCCAGCAACAAGGCGGACTTCACCTGCGCGGACGCGACCTTCACATCATAGTCGATGCAGATCGGCCGATCCGTGCCGTGCAGCGTCAACGGCATCAAGCCGCCATCACGGGCGGTCCAGGTCGCGCCGAACTTCTCCAGAGGTTCCAGAACGCGCTTCATCGGCCGGCCGCGCAGGCTCGCATCGCCGGTGAAGACCGCAGTGATCGGCGACGTGGCCATCGCGCCCATGACAAGCCGTGAGCCGGTGCCGGAATTGCCGAAATCGAGATCTTCCGCCGGTTGCGCCCATCCGCCAACGCCGGTTCCCCAAATGCTCCATTGGCCATCGCCACTCCGCTGCGCGTCAGCCCCAAACTGGCGCATAACTTTGGCGGTGTTCAGCACATCCTCTGCTTCCAGCAGGCCGGAAATCCTTGTCTCGCCCACGGCGAGCGCGCCCAAAATGAGGGACCGGTGGGAGATGGATTTGTCGCCGGGAACCAGCGCTTTTCCCTGCAAAGGGCCTGACCGGCGGGCGCTCAAAGGCCGTGTGACGGGAGAGGTATTCATAGGGTTATTTCGGCCTTTGACAGGGGGGCCGATAAGTGGCAAACGACCCGGCCTCCGAAACCGGACTGAACGCGGGAAGTGTAACTTTGGTCAAGGCTGATCTGGGAATTAAGCGCGTGTGCCCCTCTTGCGGCGCGCGTTTTTACGACCTTGAGAAACGTCCCATCGAATGCCCGAAGTGCGAATTCAGCTTCGAGCCTGAGTCGCTGTACAAGCAGCGCCGCCCGCGCACGCCTGAGCCTGCCGCTCCCGCCGCCGTCGTTGAGCGCGATGAGGACGATGAGGATGAGAACGAGGAAGTCGAGGCCGAGGAGGCCGAAGACGAGGGTGAGGTCGAGGAAACTCCGCTGATCGTCGCCTCGGATGACGATGAGGACGAAGAGGAAGAGACACCCGACACCGAAACGGAAGCCGAAGGTGCTGGTATGTCCGTTGTCGATGCGGATGCTGCCGACGACATCGAAGATCTCGATGACGAACTCGGTGACGATGAAGAGGAAGACAACAGTCTCCTCGAGGAAGAAGAAGACGAGAACGACGACGTCAGCGGCATCATCGACGCTGATATCGAAAAAGACGAACGTTAAAGTTCGTTTCCGGTCCCCAGACCGGAAGGCTGCGATTGGGGCCATAGCTCAGCTGGGAGAGCGCCTGCATGGCATGCAGGAGGTCAGCGGTTCGATCCCGCTTGGCTCCACCACCTTACGCTGCGAAGCAGCGGAGAGTGTGTCCCGAAGCTCCGCAGGAGCGTAGGGAGACAACAAACTGCTCGCAGCTTCGGGTGGCTGGCCAGCCTTCGCTTCTTCGCCTTGCCCCTACGCAACAATTCCGACAAGACATGACATCTTTTGCGATCTAGGCTTCACGCCATTCGCAGCGTCCCGAAAGGCTTGTCTTGAGCGCGTTCTCCGATGCCCGCACCATTCCTTCGGGCACAGTTCTCGATACCGATCTTGCGATTATCGGCGGTGGTCCGGCTGGCATCACCTTGGCACTGTCGCTTGCCGGAAAGCCGATCCGGGTCCTGATGCTGGAAAGCGGTGGCACCAGTTTCGACGACAAGACACAGGCGCTGTACGATGGAACGCAGACCGGCGTGCCATATACGCCGCTGAACGCGACGCGGCAGCGTTATCTCGGCGGCGGCACGAACCATTGGGGTGGATGGTGCCGCCCGCTCGATGCCAGCGATTTCGAGCAGCGCTCCTGGGTGCCTTATTCCGGTTGGCCGTTTAAGAAAACCGCGCTCGATCCATATTACCCGCGCGCGCAGGCCTTGGTGGAAGCAGGGCCGTTCGACTACGAAGCAAAGAGCCAGCAATGGGTCGATCAATACGGCGCGCCGCTGACACTCGGCGCCGGCGGCGTTTACAATAGCTGGTTCCAGTTCAGCAAAATGCGCGGCTCTGAGCTTCCGACCAATTTCGGCGAGCGCTATGCCGCCGATCTGAAACAAATATCCAATCTCACCGCGCTGCTGCACGCCAACGTCACCAATATCGCGCTGACGCCGGATGCGAAGAGCGTCGATCATCTGGATGTTGCCACGCTCACCGGCGGCAAGTTTACGGTGAAGGCAAAGCACATCGTGCTCGCAACTGGCGGGATGGAGAATGTGCGTCTGCTGCTCGCCTCCAATGGCGTGATGAAGCAGGGTGTCGGAAACGGCAACGACCTCGTCGGCCGGTTCTTCATGGACAATCCTGTGCCGCGCAACACTGCGAAGCTGGTGGTCTTCGCTGGACCGATCGCGCCTTACTATCCCAGCAATCAGCGTGGCGATGGAGCCATTTTCCGCGCCGCGCTCGCGGTGACCGATGACTATAAGCGCGCCGCCCATGTGATGGACTCGCTCACCACGGTCGAGAACAGGATCGAGTTGGACGATTTCGGCAAAGCGGTCGTCGCGACAACGGCGTCGGCGCTGGGCATCGATGGTGGCGATGCGGCGGCTTACGAACTGGGCTGCGGCATGGAACTGAAACCGGACCCAGACCGCCGCCTGACGCTGATATCTGCACGTGACGCACTCGGCATGCCGCGGCTGAATTTGCACATGACCATCGGTGACGAGGATTTCGCGCTTTATCGCCAGACGATAAAGGAACTCGGCCGCCAACTTCTGGCGGCGCAGACCGGCCTGATCCATCTGGACCGCTGCTCGCGCGAGAGCTGGCTGGAAACGATGGATTGGGGCAACCACCATGTCGGCACGACGCGCATGCACAACGATCCCAAGCAAGGCGTTGTGGACGCCGACCTCAAGGTTCACGGCATTGGCAATTTGTTCGTCGCGGGAAGTTCCACGTTCCCGACCTGCGGCGCTTCGAATCCGACGATGAATCTCGTCGCGCTCGCCTTGCGCCTTGCGGACCATATCAAGGGGCTATTCCCATGAGCGAGGGATGGAAGGATGGTGTTTCCCGCCGCCCGCTGCTGGCAGCCCTGGGGGCGGTTGTGGGACTTGGGGCCGCCGGTGGCGCTGTATATGAGATCTCCAGATTGCTGAGCCCTTGGGCTAAGGGGAAGCTTGGCGGTTTGCTTTTCGGACTTGGAGACAGGGAAGATGCGATATTGATCGGCAAGGCCGTTCTTGCCGGTGATAAGGCTTCCAGCGGAGCCGGGAGTCTGCATCGGCGCCTCGGCGGGAGGCCTCTTTCCGAGGTTCTGGTCCAGGATGCCGTGCAAGGACGAATCGTTGAAACCCAAGGTTGGGTGCTCCCAGAGACCCTGACGGAGCTTTGCGCACTGGCGGCGAAGGCTTCCTGAGATCGGTTCTCCCGTGTTTGTGCCGTAAAAATAGCGGGATTTAAGCCACGTTTCTTGAAAAAAGCGCTTTTCCTTCAACCGCTTCGCTTGACTCCAATTGACGCCCCCCAGACCCCATGAGAGGGTTAACTCAGTCCGGAAGGCAGAGTCCGAACCGGTTTGACGCCCGCGGGGGCAGGGGATGATCAAGTCAGAATTGGTTGCGCGTCTGGCGCAGCGCTATCCGCACCTTTATCACCGTGACGTCGAGCGGATCGTGACCACGATGCTCGACGCGATCACAAAGGCTTTGTCGGAAGGCCATCGCGTGGAATTGCGCGGCTTTGGGGCTTTCTCTGTGAAGGTTCGCCCATCGCGCATGGGCCGCAATCCGCGCACGGGCGAGCCTGTGTCCGTGGACGAAAAGCGCGCACCGTTCTTCCGCACCGGCAAGGAATTGCGCGAGCGGCTAAATGGTAACGGTCACGCCGCGCCCTAGTCTTTGTCTGTAATACAGCGTCACTTGCCCCCGGCGGGGCTGCGCTTTAAGACGCGCACTCGATGAGCGCTGCACGATTCACGAACCCGGTCTTCGCCGCTCTCGACACGCCCGATCTTCCCCGCGCGCTCGAGATCGCCAAATCCATCAAACCGCATGTCGGCGGCCTGAAAGTCGGGCTGGAATTCATCACGGCCCTTGGCCCGGACGCGGTCAAGCAGGTCGCGGCGCTGGGCGCGCCGGTTTTTGCCGACACCAAATTCCATGACATTCCGAACACGGTCGCGGGCGCCTCCAAGGCAATCGCGTCGCTGGGCATCTCCATCTTCAACATCCACGCGTCGGGCGGCGAAGCCATGATGCGTGCCGCGAAGGAAGCAGCAGCTTCGGTCAATCCGAATGTGAAACTGATCGCGGTAACGGTGCTGACCAGCCTTGAAGACAGCGACCTCGATGCGGTGGGGCAGAAGAAGCCGGCGCGCGATCAAGTTTTGCGGCTTGCCGAATTGACGAAGAAGTCGGGTCTCGATGGCGTTGTCTGCAGCGCCCATGAAATCGAACCTATCCGCAAAGCCATTGGCTCGGGCTTCATGCTTGTCGTTCCGGGCATTCGTCCCGCGGGCGCGGACGTTGCGGACCAGAAACGCGTGATGACGCCGGCGGAAGCGCTCGCTAAAGGCGCGGATATCCTCGTGATCGGCCGGCCGATCGTTGCCGCAAAAGATCCAGCCAGCGCCGCGAAGGCGATAGCAGACGATCTGAAGGCTACAGTTTGAGCTACAAGCTTTACGGCGCGCCGGGCACCGCCAGCATGTGCGTTCACTGGATGTTGCTGGAACTGGGCATACCGTTCGAGTTCGTCTCGCTCGATTTCGAGAAGGGCGATCAAAAGAAATCCGGGTATCTGAGGATCAATCCGACGGGCCATGTTCCAGCGCTGGTGATGGATGGCATCGCTTATGGCGAAGCGGCAGCGTTGTTGATGATGCTGGCCGAACGTCATCCGGATGCAAAGCTTGCCCCTGCCATCGGCGCGGCGGATCGCGCGCTCTATCTGCAATGGATGATGTATCTCGCCAACACGCTGATGCCGGCGTTCCGGCTTTGGTTCTATTCCGATGAAGGCGCGGGGCCGCAGAACGTCGAAGCAACGAAAGCGCAGGCGCGCATCCGCATCGAGAAGGTGTGGGATCGCATGGATGCGCTGCTGTGCGATGAGCGGCCTTATATGATGGGCGCGCATCTGACGGCGGTGGACTTCCTCGCGGGCATGCTGACGCGCTGGTCACGCGACATGCCCAAGACCGCCGCCGATTGGCCATATATCAAGCGCTATGCCGGGCGGGTGCGAAGCCTGCCGTCCTATCGCGCGACGCATGAACGCGAGGGCCTGACGGGCTGGATTTAGGCTGTAATCGGCCGTGTCTTGCTTTCGGGTCCGGCGGCGGCGATAAGCGCCAGCCATGACGATCCAGGTGAAAATCTGCGGCATAAACAGCGTGGAATCCGCCGATGCGGCGGTGCGCGCGGGCGCCGATTTTGCCGGTCTGATGTTCCATCCGGGAAGTCCTCGCGCGCTCAATGCCGAACAAGCGCGAATGCTGTCGGCTCGTATGAAGGGGCGCACACGCCTGGTTGCAGTGATGGCCGATCCTGACGATGCGGCGCTCAAGACAATCATCGGGCACGCAACGCCTGACTTCATCCAACTGCATGGCAAGGAAAGCGTGGCGCGTGTCAGCGAAATCCGTTCGATGACCGGGCTCCCGGTCATCAAAGTGCTTGCCGTCGCGGATGGGTCCGATCTTGCATTCGCATCCTCATATGAAGCCGTAACCGATATGCTGATGTTCGACGCGAAGGCGCCAAGCGGCGCGGCGCGCGAAGGCGGGCATGGTGCGGCCTTTGATTGGCAGATCCTCAAAGGCCGGACTTTTGCCCGGCCATGGTTGTTGGCGGGCGGACTGAATGCGGACAATGTCGCGCGCGCGATCTCCATCAGCGGCGCGCCGGGCGTGGATGTTTCGTCTGGTGTCGAAACCGCGCCGGGGCAGAAAAGCCCGGAAATGATCCGCGCCTTCGTAGATGGTGTACGCAACGCAGAATTCGCGAGCGCGCAAACATGAACGATCGTCCGAATTCGCTGCGCACCGGTCCCGATGCGAACGGTCATTTCGGCGCTTATGGCGGGCGCTTCGTTGCCGAGACTCTGATGCCGCTCGTGCTCGATCTGGAGAAGGCTTACGAAGACGCCAAGAACGATCCGAAGTTTCACGCCGAACTGAACGGGCTGCTGAAGGATTATGTCGGCCGGCCCAATCCGCTCTACTACGCGGAGCGGCTGACGCAGCATTTGGGTGGTGCGAAGATCTATTTGAAGCGCGAAGACCTCAATCACACCGGCGCGCACAAGATCAACAACTGCCTCGGCCAGATCCTGCTCGCGCTGCGCATGGGCAAGACGCGCATCATTGCGGAGACGGGCGCCGGCCAGCATGGCGTGGCGACGGCGACGGTGGCGGCGCGGTTCGGGCTGCCCTGCATCGTCTATATGGGCGAAGTGGATATTGAGCGGCAGAAGCCGAACGTGTTTCGCATGAACCTGCTGGGCGCGGAAGTGCGCGGCGTCTCGTCCGGCTCGCGCACGCTCAAGGATGCGATGAACGAAGCGATCCGCGATTGGGTCGCGAACGTCCACGACACGTTCTACATCATCGGGTCGGCGGCGGGCATGCATCCCTATCCGATGATGGTGCGCGATTTCCAATGTGTCATCGGCGACGAGATCAAGACGCAGATGATGGCCGTCGAGAAGAAACTTCCCGATCTGGTCGTCGCTTGTGTCGGTGGCGGATCGAATGCGATCGGCACGTTCCATCCGTTCCTGGACGACAGCTCGGTCGAGATCCACGGCGTCGAGGCGGCAGGCGAGGGTGTGAACACGCATCGTCAGGCCGCGACGCTCACCAAAGGCACGCCGGGCGTGCTCCATGGTTCGCGCTCTTATCTGCTGCAGGACTCCAACGGGCAGATCGAGGAAGCACACTCCATCTCCGCCGGTTTGGACTATCCGGGCGTCGGCCCCGAACACTCCTGGCTCAAGGATCAGGGCCGGGTGAAATACTTCTCCGCCACCGACAAGGAAGCGATGGAAGCCTTCACGCTGCTCTCCAGGATCGAAGGGATCATCCCGGCGCTGGAATCCTCTCATGCGCTGGCCCATGTCGCGCGCATCGCGCCGGCCATGCCGAAGGATGCGGCCATCGCCGTCACGCTCTCGGGCCGTGGCGACAAGGATGTGTTCACGGCGGCGGCGCATCTGGGTGTGAAGATATGAGCCGCATCGAAGCCCGTTTCGCGGAGTTGAAGAAGCAGAACCGCGCCGCCTTCGTGCCGTTCATCACGGCGGGCGATCCCGATGCAGATACATCGCTTGCGATCATGGAGAAGCTGCCCGCGATCGGTGCCGATCTCATCGAGCTGGGCGCCCCCTTTTCCGATCCGATGGCGGATGGCCCGGCGGTGCAGGCCTCGTCGCTTCGCGCGCTCAAAGCCGGTGCGACCATGCACAAGACGCTGGAGATGGTGCGCCGCTTCCGCAAGGCCGACAACAAAACGCCTGTCATTCTCATGGGCTATTACAACCCCATCCATCATTACGGCACGGCGAAGTTCGCGCGCGATGCGGCAGCCGCTGGAGTCGATGGCCTCATCACCGTCGATCTGCCGCCGGAAGAGGATGAAGTGCTGTGCGTTCCCGCAAACGCACAAGGCATCGATATCGTCCGCCTGCTGGCGCCCACCACCAACGACCATCGCCTCAAGACGGTGCTCACCGGGGCAAGCGGTTTTCTTTATTATGTTTCGGTTGCGGGCGTGACAGGCACCAAGACCTTCGACGCCTCCGAAGTCGAAGCCGCCCTCAAACGAATCCATGCCGCGAGTCCGCTGCCCTGCTGTGTAGGCTTCGGGATCAAGACCCCGGAACAGGCGGGCCAGATCGCGCGGATCGCCGATGGCGCGGTGGTCGGATCGGCCATCGTGGACCGCATCCGGCTGCTTTCCGCAAATGGCGCGAAGGCCGCGGAACTCGTTAAAGATGTTGCCGGATTCTGCAAATCCCTCGCCGATTCCGTGCATGCAGCCCGCGGATAACCTGTGGTAGGCTCAAGCCCATGAACTGGATCGCCAATTTCGTCCGCCCCAAAATCAAGAGCCTGATCGGCAACAAGGCCGACACGCCCGAGAACCTCTGGAAGAAGTGCCCCGCTTGCGGGGAGATGATCTTCCACCGCGATCTCGAAGCGGCGCAGAACGTGTGCCCGAATTGCGGGCACCACATGCGAATCACGGCGAAGGACCGCTTCACGGCCCTGTTCGATGCCGGCGTCTATGAAGAGATGCCGCCCCCGGCTGTGCCGGCCGATCCGCTGAAATTCCGCGGCGAAAAAAAATACGCCGACGAGATGAAATATACCCGTTCCAAGACCGGGCGGCAGGAAGCGCTGCAGGCCGCGCGCGGCACATTGGATGGCATGCCGGTGATGGTGGCGGTGCAGCCTTTCGACTTCCTGGGCGGTTCGCTCGGCATGGGCGTGGGCGAAGCGCTGGTGCTGGCGATGCAGGCCGCGGTGGAAGAGAAGCGGCCTTTTATTCTTTTCGTGTCGTCCGGCGGCGCGCGCATGCAGGAAGGTTTGCTCTCCCTGATGCAGATGCCGCGCGTGACGATCGGCGTGACCATGCTCAATGAAGCGGGCCTGCCTTATATCGTGGTGCTGACCGACCCCACCTTTGGCGGCGTCAGCGCTTCCTATGCGATGCTGGGTGACGTTCATATCGCCGAACCCGGAGCGCGCATCGGCTTCAGCGGCCAACGCGTCATCGAACAGACGATCCGCGAGAAGCTGCCGGAAGGATTCCAGAAAGCGGAGTTCCTGCTCGACCACGGCATTGTGGACATGGTGACCCATCGCCATGAGCTGCGCGCCACGCTGTCGAGCCTGGTGCATATGCTGATGAAGAAGCCGCGCCCGCGCAGCCGCGCGCTCACCGCGCCCGCGGTGATCGAGGCCGTGCCGGTGAAGAAGGCGGACCCCGCGATCAAATCCGGCGCGAAGATATGAGCGTTGCTGCGTCCCGCAGCGATGCCATCCTCGACCGCCTTCTCTACATTCATCCCAAGGGCATCGATCTCAAGCTGGAGCGGATCGAACGGCTGCTGGCCGAACTCGGCCATCCTGAATTGCAGATGCCGCCGGTGTTCCACGTCGCGGGCACCAACGGCAAGGGCAGCACCTGCGCCTTCCTGCGCGCCATGCTGGAGGCGAACGGCAAGCGGGTCCACGTCTATACCTCGCCGCATCTGGTTCGCTTCAACGAGCGTATCCGCATCGCGGGAACCCTGATCGGCGATGAAGAATTCGCCGGTGTGCTCGAAGAATGCGAGCGGGTGAATGACGGAAAGGAAATCACCTTCTTTGAAATCCTGATGTGCGCGGCGTTCCTTGCGTTCTCGCGCCATCCCGCCGATGCGCTGGTGCTGGAAGTGGGGCTTGGCGGCCGGTACGACGCCACCAACGTTATCGCCAATCCGCTGATGACGGTGATCACGCCGATCGGCCTCGATCACGCGGAGTTTCTTGGCACCAACATCGCCAGCATCGCGGCGGAGAAGGCTGGCATTGTGAAACGCGGCGTTCCGCTGGTGGTCGGCAACCAGGACGACGTTCCGCGCGATGTCATCGTTCGCCGCGCCGATGCGCTGAACGCGCCGGTGTTCGTTTATGGGCAGGATTTCTTCTGCCATTCCGAGCATGGGCGGATGACCTATCAGGACGAGAGGGGCTTGCTCGACCTGCCGCTGCCCAAATTGATCGGGCAGCATCAGATCGAGAACGCGGCCACGGCTATCGCGGCGTTGCGCCATGCCGGGCCGGGCTGGGCGGTGGACCGCGCTATCGAAACCGGATTGCGCAAGGTCGAATGGCCCGCGCGCTTGCAGCGGCTCACCAAAGGCCCGCTGATCGCGCTTGCGCCGCGCGATGCGGAAGTCTGGCTCGACGGCGGACACAATCCGCACGGCGCCGCCGCCGTTTCCCGTGCGCTTGCGGATCTGGAAGAGCGGTCGCCCAAGCCGCTCTATCTGATCTGCGGCATGTTGAAGACGAAAGACGCGCGCGGATTCCTGGAGCCGTTCGGCGGGCTGGCGCGGCATGTGACGACGGTGCAGATCGATGGCGAGCCGGCCTCGCGCGGCGCCGGCGAATTGTACGACGCCGCGCGCGCCGTGGGCCTCAACGCCACGCCGGCCGACGATCTGGAAGACGCGATGATGCAGGTCGATGCCTGGGCGCGCGCGCATCCGGGCGACCCGGCGCCGCGCATCCTGATCTGCGGGTCGCTGTATCTGGCGGGCCGGGTGCTGGCCGAGAATAGTTGATTTTCCCTCCCCCGTTTTACGGGGGAGGGGGACCGCGAAGCGGTGGAAGGGGCGGCGGTGATGGTGCGTTGCCTGCTCCGCCGCAGCCACCCCCTTCGCCTCACTGCGTTCGGCACTTCCCCCGCAAAGCGGGGGAAGAAAGTCTTTTGCCGCTTCCGCTCTCACCAGCCCGGCCGCCAGTTTCATCTCCGCGATGCAGGCGCGCACCATCGCGCGCATTTCTTTCATTTCGCGCGTGCGCAAGCCGTGGGTGACACGGTTGCGATTGCCGAGGGGAGCGCCGCGCCTGGCCATCAGACTTGCCGGATGCGTGGGCCGGTGAAGGCCGTTTTCGGAGACGAATTGAATGTCGTTTTTTCGTCTTCGGATTCGCCGTTTTCCCAATCGCTTGTGCCGGTGCTACCGTGCGACGGGTTATTTCGTGGGGCGCGGTTGACGCCGGCCGCCGTGCGGCGGCGCGGGCGGAAAACAGAATCATCGACCCTTATGTTGGTGACGCGCTGACGGCTCTCCGCATCCGCGAGGCGCGCGATGGCGCCCGCCGTTTGGCCTTGCGCCGCCGCGAGGCGTGCAGCGACAAGAGCGAACTTGGCCTGCGCATCCGCGCTGTAATTTTCAGAGTCGGTGGCGCGTTTCACGTAGCGTGAAATAAGCGCATCGCACGACGCCAATGCGCTGTGCAGCCGCGCCACCGCGGGGACGACATGCTTGTCGGTGAAATCCTGCGTTTGATCCTCCTGGCCCGCGGGGGCGTGGAGGGGGACCGGGCCATTACCGGCATGGGCTTCGGGCTCTTTCATGCGGGAACATATAGAGAACATATACTGCGAATGCAAGCCGGTTTGGGAAAAATTATAAGTACTTGATCGGAAATAGGATTTTAGATATCCCCTCTACGGCGGGGCCGTTCTAGGGAAGCGAGAGGTGACATATGCCAGCGGGAATTTTGCAGGCCATCGGGTTCTTGTTGGTGGCCACGGTGGTGGAAGTCAGCGGCGATGCGGTGGTTCGCATCGCGCTGCAGGATCATGCGGGCGTGACGCCTGTCCGCATCGGCCTTTTCATTCTGGGCGCCGCGCTTGTGTTTGCGTATTCGACATTCCTCAATCTCGCGCCGCTGGAGTTTCGCGAGGTCGTGGGCCTCTATATCGCCACGCTGTTCATCGTCTGGCAGATCGTGAATTTCTTCTTCTTCCGCACAACGCCCACGCTTCCGGTTCTGACGGGTGGGAGCCTTATCGTTATCGGCGGCGCATTGGTTTCGTTCTGGAAGGCCTAGTTTCGCCTTCAAGACCGTCCGCCGGATAGTGCAGGCCGTCTTTCGCCCGGATGGCGGCTTCGGTGATCTTCGCGGGCGTTACGGTATTCGCCGCCATGAGATGAAACACGGTTCGCCCCGTGCTCATCAGATAGTCTGCCACGATGCGGCGGTGGCAACGCCACCACAGCGCCTCGGCGCACATGATCGCCGTCCGGCGTTCGCCCGCCATCTCAAGAAGATTGCCAAAGCCGGAGCGGAAGGCGCCGCAAAGCGCATAGTCGGCGTAATTGTGGAAGCTGCGGTTGGTCCAAAAGGCGTTCACTTCCGGCGGGATGTCTTTGGCGTGCGCACGCCGTCCGCCGAGTTCTTCGATGCGCGCATGGGAAATCCCATGGTGCGCGAGTTCGCCCGGCAGAATATCCGCATTGTAGCCGGGGTTGGCGCGCGACCGGGGAAAGCGCCTTATATCGACGACATGCTGCACGCCGCCTGCGCGCAACAACGCCACGAATTCGGCGATCGTGCGGTTGGAATGGCCGATCGTGAAGACCGGCGGCTTTGGCTCCACGGCGCCTAGTCTCCGCCGATCTTTCGCAAAACATCTTCCTTGTGCGCGGCGATGTGATCGCTTTTATCGCTCTTGATCTCATATTGCGGCGCGTCTTTCGAAGCGCGGTGGGTGTGGCCCTTGTAGTCGAAGTCGCGTTCATGGATCGCGACGATATGGCCTGTCACATAACCGGCCTCGGAATTCCAACGGACGCGATCGCCTTTCTTGAACTTGGCCATGCTCGTTCTCCCAGCATAAACGTGGACCTCAGCCGCGTGTTCCCGCCGCTGCGTTCTCAAGATAGCACATGCGGGCTCGGGGCAACGGGCCCGCCATGAGGCGCTGTCGATGATCTCGTTCCAGCTGCGCCCCTGCGTGCGCAGATATTCGACCGCCGGGTCCAGCGGGTTGCCATGAACCGCCATGGTGCGCTCATGAATGCGTGTGCGCATGGGCCGTTTGCGCAAACGGCCCGGAGTCGCCTCCGGGCCATCGCGCCCACTCCATGAACCTTCAGCTTATTTGGCGCTTTTGACGGCGCCGCTGCCCATGATGGTTTGGCTGATATGCGGCGTGCCGCCATAGACCACTGTGCCGCTGCCGGCGATTTCCACGTCCAGTTTTTCGCGCGCCGTGGTGTAAACCTTGCCGCTGCCGTGGATCGCGACATCGCTGCTGGCCGCGGGCATGCCCGACAGATCGACATTGCCGCTGCCGTTGATCTCAATGTCGAGCTTCGGTTGCTGCGGGAACGGTCCGGCGACATCGAACTTGCCGCTGCCGTCGATCTCCACGCCGGAAAGGCCAGGGGTCATCACCTCGGCCTGCAGATCGTAACCGGACGGGCAATCGTTTCCGCCGAACCAGCCTTTGCTGAGGCAGGATTTGAAGACGAGTTCGCCGCCCTTCACATATATCCGCGTATTGTTGGTGTCGCCCTGTTTCAGCACCACGCGCTGCTGCGCGCCATGCACGAAAGTGACGTGGCCCATGCCTTCGATCGCAACAGAATGGAATTGGCCGGTGGAAACGGCGGTGTCCGCTTGCGCACCCGCCGTCAAAAGCGCGGTCGCGGCGGCGGCGAGAAGAAGTGTTTTTTGCATGTTGGCTCCTGTTCAGTCTTCGCCGTGCACATTGCCGCCATCTTCGGCGACGAGGCGGGTCACGGTGGGATTGCCCCAGTAATCGATATTGCCGCCATCGTCGGCGTGCGCCTGCATGGATTTGCGCGGGTGGATCTTCAGATTGCCGCCGTCGCTGGCCTTGGCGTTCACATTCGCCGCCATGAGCGCGCGCGCGTCGATGTTTCCGCCATCCGATGCACGGACGCTGAGATCGCCCTGCGCGGGGAAATTGCCCTGCGTTTCGATATAGGCGCC
>JAFECP010000005.1:0-19754 GCA_018242105.1 Pseudomonadota bacterium | reverse complement strand
GCTGGGCGCCGTGGCGGATGATGACATGCGCGCCATCGGACGCTTCCACGCTGCTGAAGCGATCGACGGAGATCACTTGGCCCGCAAGCGCGGGCGAGGCGAGAAGAAGTCCGGCGGCGAGTGCGATTGCAAATTTCATATATTTCCCCCCTGTCAGTTTCCCTGGCTCACATGGCCGCCGCCGGAAATGGCGGAGGTGACTTGCGGATTGCCCCAATATTCGATGCGCCCGCCGCCGCTCACGGCAGCTTTTAACTGTGACGCCGCATAAACCTGGATATGCCCGCCGCCGCTGATGGCCGCGTGCACGTCATCGGCATGGACCGCGCGCATATCGATATGCCCGCCGCCGTCCACCGCCGCGTTCAGGCGTTTGGTGGGAAGATCGGCGCTGCCGGTGATGCCGCCGCCGCCATCGACGGAAACGCCGCCGATATCCGGTGTCGCGATATCGACGTCCAGATTGTAGTCGCCGCTCGGGCAGCCACGATCGCACGCATCGATGACGAGCGTCTGGCCGTCCTCGATGGTGAAGCTGGTGTATTGCGTGGTGCCGTTTATGAGCGTGACGCGCTGCGCCGCGCCGCGATGGATCGTGACATGGCCGCCACCGCGCAATTCGACGGAACGGAACGGGCCGACATTGATCGTCTCCCCGGCCAGTGCCGATGTGGCGAGCAAGCTTGCCGCGGTTGCGAAGAGAAAAAGGGATTTCATGAACGGCCTCCAGATCTTATCTGGGAAGGCTAGCCGCAGAGTCACTAGTGTGAGCCCATATCAAATGCGGGAGCGAGCCATGCGCCGGGGCAGGGCTGCGCTACCAGATCGCGAAATCCTCAGGAAGCCGCCATGGTCCGTTCGATGCGGCGGTCGGGAACCAGCCAGATCAGGGCGACGAGGGCATAGAGCGCCAGCGATATATAGGGAACGAAAAACGCCGCGACGATGGCCGTGAAATAGGCCACCAGCGAGACAATCGTCTTCACGTCATAGCCGAAGGCGCGGGCCAGCACCGATTCCGGCCCCTCATGCGAGACCAGAAGCCGCGCGAGGATCAGATAGGCCGCGCCCGTCAGCAGCAGATCCGCGCCATAGGCGGCAACCGGCAGCGCGTCGGTATAGTGCTCGCCCATCCATTCGCTGGTGAACGGCACCAGAGACAGCCAAAACAGAAGATGGAGGTTCGCCCAGAGGATTCCGCCGCTCACACTCTTCACTGCCTGCAGCATGTGGTGGTGGTTGTTCCAGTAGATGCCGACATAAATGAAGCTGAGCGCATAGATCAGGATATGCGGGCCGATGGCGATGAGCGCGGAAAGCGAAACGTCCGCCGGCCGCTTCAGCTCCAGCACCATGATGGTGATGATGATCGCGATCACCCCATCGCTGAACGCTTCCAGCCGGCCTTTGTGCATGCGCACGAATCCTTTTCTACTCTCACACCGTATTTTTCTCTCCCCTTTTGGAGGATGTCGAAATAGGAGAGGTATCTTCTACTTCAGCCGTCACATCGGCCGCAGCCGCGAACTGAGTGCCGCCTTCTGAGAAATTCCTGTATCTTTTTGAGCCTATACAACCTCACAGGCGCTATAGCGTTGGCTCAAGATATTCTTCTGCCGGTTGAACAATTCTCGCCGGGCATCCAACGGCCTTGGCATGTGACGGAACATCCGACCGAACAAAAGACAGAGCCCCGATGATGCAGCAGTCGCCTATCGTTACACCTTTTGAAACAATGGAAGAGGGGCCGATATAACAGTTGGATCCGATCTTTGTTGGCGCTTTGGCCGGCAACTCTTTGCCCCCGCTTGTCGCCCATGCGACCGTGTCGTGCGTGTAAATTTGGACGCCTGCGGAAATGGAGCAGTTATCGCCTATCTCCAACCCGCCGCCGCTTCCGTCGAGGATGACATTGGGGCCGATCCAGGTATTTTTCCCCACGCGCACCTCTCCAAGAACGAGAACATTGTCGTAACAGGTCGTGCCTTCGCCCCAGCCGAGTTGAGCGGCATTTTCTTTTCTGTCGGTTAGCAAATCCCCGATTGGAACGCGCCGCCGCCACGCATCGCGTTTCTCCGTTTGCAATGCGTGCAGCAGCGTTTTCAGGTCCGTTAACAGTTGCATCCTGAAATTCTCCTTTCGAGGAGCCCCTACACAACCGGCTTTTGGCGCAGAGCGGCTTTCCCATAACCCAGTATGCGGCCGCCCCTCTCGGCTGTGCAATCCAGATTGCCATGGCTGAGTGGATTACGCCGAAGCCACCGCTTCCATCTGAAAAAATCTTCGCTCCGCTTCGAATTTTATCAGCCGCACCACAGGAGGGAGGCAATTGGAATTTTCACAAAGCGAAAAAGCCGCCACGCGAGGTGACGGCCTTTCGAGGAGAAACGGGAAAGGGCTTAGATCGAGCCTTCGATCCATTCCTTGATCTTGGACTTGGGCAGCGCGCCGACCTTGGTGGCGGCGACCTGGCCCTGGCTGAAGATCATCAAAGTGGGCACGCCGCGAACGCCGTATTTCTGCGGCACGCCGGGGTTCTCGTCGATGTTGATCTTGGCGATCGTCACCTTCTCGCCGAGTTCGCTGGAAAGCTCTTCGAGCGCCGGGGCGATCATGCGGCAGGGGCCGCACCATTCCGCCCAGAAATCCACCACGACCGGCTTCTTGGAATTGAGAACGTCGGTCTGGAAGGAGGCGTCGGAAACTTTCACCGGTGCGGTCATGGAACGAACCTTGGTTGGGAGATGTCTGATTACTCAATATTTAGGGGCGGAGGGCGGGGAATCAAGCCGCGCGCGGATAGCCCCGATTTCCGCCTCCAACAGGGCGTCGGGCAGCGGCATCAGGCTGGGGCCATCGGTCCACACCAGCGCGCATGTGATTCGTTTGCCCGGAAACACCTTGGAAAGCGCCGCTTTGTAGAGCGCCATCTGTGCTTTGTAGACAGTGGCTACATTATCCGCTTTCGCGGGTGGCGGGCGGTTGGTCTTGAAATCCACGACGAGGACTTCATCCGCTGTGATTGCCAGACGGTCGATGCGGCCATTCAGCCGCGCGCCGCCGCCGATGTCCGGCAAGTCTGCGACCAGCGCCACTTCCGCGCGCGAGCCGGGCGCGAAGGCGGCGGCGAATTGCGGATCGGCGATGACGGCCAGCGTTTCATCGGCGAGTTTCTCGGCCTCGTCGTTTGCCACCTTGTTCGCGCGTAGATAACGAAGCGCGGCGTCGCGGCGGCTTGCGATGTCGATGCCGGGCAGGCGCGCGAGCAATCCGTGTATCAGGTTGCCGCGCTGGAAGCGTTTCGCGCCTTTTTCGCCGAGCGGCGAAAGCGTGGCAGGTTCTTCGAGGCCGGCGGCATCGGAGGCGCGGACAAGGCGCGGCTTGACGATCTCGACCGGCGCGGGTTTGCGCATCCAGCCTTTGAGTTCGATCGTTTCGGCGGGCTTGTCCTCTGCGCCGCCGAACGCTTCGGTGTCCGCATCGCCGATGACAAAGCCCTGTTCATCGCCATGGAGGACGGGCTGGCCCATCTTTTCCGCGGCGCGGCGGGTGAGGTCGTACCAGGAGCCGTCTTCGATGCCCTTGGTGTTCTCAAAGCCGCAGACGATCAGCCGGTCCTTCGCGCGGGTGAGCGCGACATAAAGCAGGCGGCGGCGTTCGCGCCTGGTCGCTTCATCCGCTTCGGCTTTCGCCGCCAGCACGGCGCGCGGCGAGTCTTCCTTGCGCATGGGGAAGACGACGTCGCCGGATTTGGTGAACAGGAATTCGCCGTGGCGTCCGGCACCCTGCGCCAAGGTGGTGGTGTCGGGCAGGATGACGATATCGGCTTCGAGGCCCTTGGAGCCGTGCACCGTCATCACCCGCACTTCGTCACGGCCGCGATCCATGTCGCGCTTGATCTCCGCTTCGCTGCGTTCCAGCCAGTGCAGGAAACCTTCCAGCGAAGGCGTGTTGTTCTGCTCATAAGTGAGCGCGAGCGAGGCGAATTCATCCAGTGCGTCCGCCGCTTCAGGGCCGAGGCGCGTCAGCAGCTTCAGCCGCGCCTGCTTTTCGACGAGCGCATGGGCATAGAATTCATAAGGCGGTGAGAAATCGGCGCGCGCCAGCATCTCGCTGAGGAATTCATGCGCCGCGGCATAAGGCGCTTCGGCGCGGCGCGTGGTGAGCATGCTCCACAAGCGCTTGCCTTCGCGGCCATAGGCGAGTTCGCGCAATTCGTCTTCGCCGATGTCGATCAGCGGAGAACGGAGCAGGGCGGCAAGATTGAGATCGTCCTCCGGCAGCACCGCGAAACGGCCCAGCGCGATCATGTCCATCACCGCTATCTGGCCGGTGAGTTTCATGCGGTCGGCGCCGGCGACCGGAATATTCTTTTCCTTCAGGCGGCGAATGATCTCGCTGGCGAAAGGTTCGCGGCGCGGCATCAGGATCATGATGTCGCCGGCGCGGATCGGCTTGTCGCGGCCGGGCAAACGGCGGCGCCTGGCGATCCACTCGGCGATCTGCGCCGCGACACGGTCGGCCAGCACGGCGACAGGGCTGGTTTTGGATTCCACGTCCACGGGCTTGAGACGCCACAAATCCAGATCGGGGCCCTTGGCCGGCTTCAGCGTAGGCCACAATTCTACCCGGCCCTTCGCTTTGGCGCGGTGCGCGCGATGGGCGATGGCGGTTTGCGACAAGCCTTCGCGCGCGGCGTCTTCCGCAAACACCTGGTCCACGAAACCCAAAACTTCCGGCACGGAGCGGCGCGAGGTTTCCAGCCGCACATCCGCGAAATTCTCCGAGCGCGACTGGAAGTGCTGCCGGTTGCGCTCGAACTCTTCCGGCTCGGCGCCCTGGAAGGAGAAGATGGATTGCTTCTCGTCGCCCACCGCGAAGATGGTGCGCACATGCTCGCGTTCGCGGCCTTCACCGGCGAACATCTCTTCGGTGAGCGCCTGAACGATCTTCCACTGTTCGGGGCTGGTGTCCTGCGCCTCGTCGATGAGAATGTGATCGAGGCCGCCATCCAGCTTGTAAAGCACCCATGCCGCGTCGGGCCGGGTGTTCAGAAGCTCCAGTGTCTTTGCGATGAGATCGTCATAATCCAGCATCCCGCGCAAACGCTTCTCGTCCGCGTAGATGCGGCGCATGGCCCGCACCACGACAAAAGCGGCATGGGCCAGTTGCGCCGCGCGCGCGGCTTTGCAGCGCTCCGCGGCGGCATGAATGTCTGTGGCGAGATGGATGAGACGTTGCAAAAGATCGGGCCGCGCGTCGGCTAGCGCATTCACGGCGTATTTCTTGTAAAGCTCACCATCGGTCAGGAGGCCGTCGCGCAGGATCTCAAATCGGACAACGGCGGCACCGCTTGCTTCCAGATATTCCTGCAGCACCGCAGCTTTCTCGCGGTCCCTGACACCGCCGCTGGAAAGCCATGCGATCAACTCGCGGATATCGGCTTCTTCTTTTTCCAGCGCGCGGCAGAAGTCACCCGCCACGCTGTCGTGGGTTTCGTTTTCGCCCGCGCCATGCGCGCGTTCGGCGGCGCGGCGCAGGGCATCGTCATCGCCGCCCAATCCGTCGAGAAAGAATTCCAGCTTGCGGCGGTCGCTGCCGGTGACGGAATCCAGAATCTGGTTGAGCCGCGTTTCGCTGGTCTGGGTGACGAGATGGCCGATCGCGGCTGCGAGGATTTTGTCGCCCGATCCAGCATGTTCCAGAATCCGCGCACGGGCCTCGGCGAGAAGTTCGCGCGCCGTCTGGTCGTCGAGCACGCGGAACGAGGGCGGCACGCCGGCCTCCAGCGGAAAGCGCGACAGCAGGCGCTCGCAAAAGGCATGGATGGTCTGGATCTTCAAGCCACCGGGTGTTTCGAGCGCACGGGCGAAGAGGCGGCGGGCTTCGCGCAGGCCCTTCTTGTCCGGCCTGGCGCCACCAATCTCTTCGATGGCTTCGGTGAGCGCGGCATCGTCGAGCATCGACCAGCGGCCGAGTTGCTCGAACAACCGGCCCTGCATCTCCGCGGCGGCGGCCTTGGTATAGGTGAGGCAGAGAATTTTTGCGGGTACGGCATCGGCCAAAAGCAGACGCGCCACGCGGTTGGCGAGGGTGTGTGTTTTGCCCGCACCCGCGTTGGCGGACACCCATGCCGATTTCTGCGGATCGGCGGCGACTTTCCAGTCCGTGGAATATCCGCTCACGGTTCGCCTTCCCATCCGGTAAGGGACCATTCGCGCACGCGCGCCAGATGATCGTAATCGCCCGGCCGGTCGGCGCGGAACGGGCGCACGCGTGAGAGATAGGGATGGTTCTCATCGGCGAAGAGCGCGATGAGATCGGTGAGATCGGCTTCGGCGCTGGCGATGAGCGTCTTTACATCCTTCAGCCAGCGGATTTTTCCCGCGCTCGCATCGCCGGAGAAGCGGATATAGATGAGTTCGTCCGTTTCGCGCGCATCGATCTTCTCGAATCCGCCTGCTGCAAGGATAGAAGCTTCCAATGGAAGCTGCGGTGTCAGCGTCTTCACCTGCTTGTCGCTGGGCGGCTCGCCGGTCTTGTAGTCGATGATCGCGGCGGCGCCATTGCGCAGCACATCCACGCGATCGGCGCGGCAGCGCAGGATGAAGCCGCCGGGAAATTCACGCTGGCCCGCGATCTCCAGATAGATGTCCTTGATCGCACCGCGTCGCTTGCGCTCCTCGCCGGTGAACCAATGCGCGGCGCGGATAAAGCGCGGCTGCCAGACGGCGAGGGCGGATTTGGGGATGCCCGCATCGCGGAAAACCTGCCGCGAAATCTCGATCAGGCGCAGCGCGGCGTCTTCCGGCAGATGATCGCGATAGTCTTCCAGGAATTTTTCGAGCGCCTTGTGCACCGACGTGCCGCGCTCCAAGGGGCCGATCTCCGCATCCAGCGGATCGAGCGGGCGCAGGCCCAGAACATGCTTGGCGTAGATCGCATAGGGATCGCGCAGCCAGGTTTCGATCTCGGTGACGGAAAGCTCCTTGGGGCGTTGCGCCAGCGGCGGCCTGGGGCGCGGCGGTTTCATGCGCTCCGCGGGCGCGGCCGGCTCGCCCAAGGCGCGTGCGCAATATTCGTAAGGCTCGTCGGGCGCGAGTTGCTTGACGATGCCAAGGCCGGCGGTGAGCTGCCACAACCGCTGCAGCCAGCGCGACGGGAGCGTGGGCGAGCCTTCCGCTTTCAACGCCCGGGTGAGGATGACGCGCGGACCCGCCGCGAGCGAAGCGAAGTCATGCGCGGCAAGGCCGATGTCGCGCTCCGGTTGCTCAAGCTTGAGCTTGTCGCGCATGGGCCGCGACAGCCACGGATCGACAGTCGCGGCCCGTGGCCATGTGCCTTCGTTCAAGCCGCCAAGGACGATCGTGTCGTAACTCTGCAAGCGCGCTTCCAGCGGACCGAGAATGGCGAGACGCGGATGGCGGCCAAAGGTGGGGCGCACCGCGCGCTGTTCCGCAAGCGCGCGGAAGAGCACGGGATAGGAGCTGGCTTCGACAGGTTCTATGCCCTCGGCGGCCAGCGCCAGTGCGGCGGCGAGTTCGGAGGCATTGTTGCCCGCATCGCCGCTCCACAGGATTGAGGCGCCGGCCTGCGTGTCCGTCGCCGCGAGCGCTTCCGCCGCCGCGACGTGACAGGACATGAGATCGGCAATCGCCGCCGCGCCATCGCCGATGCAATCTTCGATGGGCTTGAGGATCTGCGAGAGCTTCCCGAACCACCCGCCCAGCGCCGCGAATGTTTTCACGGAGCCGCTTTTGCGTTCGCGCGCATCTTTCTCTGCCGCGGAAATGGCGCGGGCGATACCGCAAAGCCCGGGATCGGGGCGGGGGCCGCGCAACACCAGCCGGTCCAGCGCGCGCGCATGGCGGCGGAAATCCGGCGTCGCTTCGCCGCCGGACGCGAGCGGATGTTTGAGCAAGGCCAGCAGCGGCACCGGCGCGAACTTTTCATCGGCGGCTTCGGCAAGCAGACAGAGGAATGTGCCGGGTGGCGTGTTGGCAAGCGGCCGGCCGGCGGTGTCGTCGATCTCGATATTCCAGCGGCGCATCTCCGCGGCGACGCGGCGGGCGAGATTGCGATCCGGCGTGACCAGCGCGGCGGTTTTGCCTTTGTCTTCCAGAACGCCGCGCAGGATAAGCGCGATGGCGGTGGCTTCCTCGCCGGGATGCGCGGCTTCGACGACGGAGAGTCCGTTCAGTCCCTGGGCGATTTCCTCCGCGCCCTTTTCGGCCAGCGCGCGCCACGCATCGGTGGTGGGCGCGGGGCGCAACACTTCGCGCAGCAACGCCTCGCGCGCGGGATTGCCGGCCTGCACCGGCTGCCAGTCGCGCACATCCTTGCGCGTGACGCCGATGCCGCCGAGCAAAAGCTTCAGACCATATTGTGGATGGCCGGGTTCGAGTTCGTTCCAGCTCTCCTCATCGAGGTCGCGGTCGAGGCCGGGCAGCACCACCGCGCCGTTCGGCAGATTTGCGATTACGCGCAACAGATTTGCCGTGGCGGGAATGGAGCCGGTGGAGCCCGCCGCGATCACCGGGCCTTGCGGCGGGTGCTTTTCCAAGCGTGCGGCCAGCGCCGTGAGCGCCGCATTGCGCCGTTCGCTCGGGTCCATCGCGCCTTCGGCGGCGAGGATCGCGGGCCAGTTCTCGCGCACGATCTCCAGGAACGTCCAGACCTTGCGCCAGTGGCCGGCGAAGTGATCCGGCACGATGGTTTTCAACTGCGAAAGATCAGCGCCTTGCGTTTGCGCGTCGTCGAAGAATTTGGCGAGGCCGCCCGCGAGCGATGCCGCCTGCGCGAAGGTGAGCGGCGCTTCGTCCTCGCGAAACCGGCGCACCAGTTGCGCCAGCAGCAAGCGGCGGCGGATCGGCCCGATGGCGGGCGCGAGGGCAAGGTCATCGGAGGCCGTATCGAAGAGAAAATCGTCTTCATCGACATCGCCGAGCGGATGCATTTGGGGCAGCAGCGCCGCGCCGCCCAGCTCGCGCGCGAAGACTTCCGGGAAATCGCGCACCGCGCGGCGCGTCGGCAGATAGATGGTGGTTTTGGAGAGGGCGAGCTTGTCCGTCTCCAGATCGGCCTGCGCGATCAGGCCTTTCACCAAAGTGGCGGCGAAGGGAGCGCTGGCGGGAATCGTGAAGACGTTGGGCATGCGTGGAGTTTATGCGATTTCGGCAAGCAGGAGGGAATTTCGCGCCTATTTCACCACATACCCACCTGTCATGGCCCGCCGGAGTGCAGGCCACCCAGTTGAAAGCGGCAAACTGCGGGCAGTTAGAACGCCGGCGCTCTTCCGGTGAAATTGGTTCAGATGTTAGCTGGGTGGCCCGCACTCCGGCGGGCCATGACAGCGGAGCTGGTGGCGGCGCTGGCGCTACGCATACGCCAGATATTCTTCGGATTGCTTCACGGCGTCCGGGCGGTCGATGTGCATCCACACGCCGTCGAGGNNTTGATCGAGAACTTGCCGGGCTGCATGCCCTCGAACAGGCGCGGATGCAGGATCTCCATGCTCATCCACACGAAAGGCGAGATGCGGCCTTCAGGAACGCGGGAGAGCTTGCCTTCCGGGTCCATCATGAAATCGCCGCGGCCGTCGTAACAGACCGTGGTGACGGTGGAGGCGAGGAGCATCAGGGCGTCCATCTTGCTTCCATCCCACGCGGCGCGCAGGCGCGGGAGTGCGTGGCTGGCGCCTTCCACCCACACCGTATCGGCGTTGGCGTGATAGAAGGGCTCGTTCTGGAAATGCGGCAGCGCCTTGAAGATGCCGCCGCCGGAATCGAGGATTGTGTCGGTTTCATCCGAGATGATGAACTCCGCATCCTTGCGCTTGGCGACGTGCGCCTTGATCTGGTCGCCCATGTAATGGACGTTGATGACGATGGTCTTCACGCCATCTTCAACGAGGCGGTCGATCACATAATCCAGCAGCGCGCGTCCGCGCACCTTCACCAGCGGCTTGGGGATGTTGTTCGTGAGCGGACGCATGCGCGTGCCGAAACCGGCGGCCATGATCATCGCGCGAGTGATGGTCGCACTCAAACTTTTGCTCCTTGCGGCTTTCCGCGTGCGGAAAGCGGAATGCGCTCGTCATACCATGCCTTGAGCGCGGCGAGCGCCGGATGTTCGAGATCTTTGTTCAGGTAGCGCCACACGCGCGGCAGGTAATCCAGATAGCGCGGCTTGTTATCTCTTTTGTAAAGGCGCGCGAAGATGCCAACGATCTTGGCGTTGCGCTGCGCCGCCATGATCGCGGCCTGCGCGCGGAAGTCCGCGGTGTCGAGCGGCGTGCCCTGTTCCGCCATCTGCTTCAGGTAGCGCGCCGTCATGCGTTCGGCGAGCGCGTCTTCCACATCGCGGCGGGCGTCCTCGACCAGCGAAACGAGATCGTAGGCATGTGTTCCCGCCACCGCGTCCTGAAAGTCGATGATGCCGACGCGCGCGTGACCGCTGCGCTGGGGCAACCACAACAAATTCTGCGCATGATAGTCGCGATGCACGAAGACGGACGGATGCGCGAAGATGGGATCGAGTGTCTGCTTCCATAACGCGCGATGTTCCGCGAACTCTTCGTCAGTGGCTTTGCGGCCAAGGCCAACGGGGAAGAACCATTCCGGCAACAGATCGGTCTCGGCGATCAGCGCGATCTCGTCATATTTGTGCAGCGGCTTGTCGGCCAGCGCGGCGGGTGCTCCGGTGAGATGCAGTTTCGCCAGCGCGTCGATGGCAGCGCCATAAAGTTCGTCGGCATCGGCGCCATTGGTGAGCACATCGGCGTAAAGATCGTGGCCGAGATCTTCGATCAGCGCGAAACCTTGCGCGGTATCGGCGGCATAAATCTCCGGCGCGGTGAGGCCATGCGAGCGCAGATAGTTCGACGCGGCGACGAAACGGCCTACGTCGGCGCCGGCCAACCGCGCAATGGCGTTGTAGCCCAGCTTGCGGCGTTCGTCCGGCGTGGCATTGGTGGCCGCCGTCGGCTGCTCCGCATGTTGCGGCTGATCCATCACCATCGCTTTGCGGCCATTCAGATCGGCGCGGAAGTAGCGGCGCGTGGAGGCATCGCCCGGCAGCGGTGTGACAAGCGCGCCTTGCCAGCCCGCGCTCTTCAGGAACGCCTGCATTTCTTCGCCGCGGTCAGACATGAACGTCTTTCAGGATGCCGCTCCAGCGCGACGGGCCTGCGATATGGGCGTTGCGCGAACGATCGCTGGTGATTGTGAGTTTTATATGGAGCGCATCGGGGGGAATCGCGTTCGGCGCCTTCTCCGGCCATTCGATCAGCACCGCGCCTTCATCCAGCGCTTCGTCGAGTCCGAGTTCGCGCAGCTCGGACGGGTCTTCGATGCGGTAGAAATCGTAATGCCGCACCGCCAGCTTCGGCGTCTCATATTGCTGGACGAGAGTGAAGGTGGGCGAGGGCACGTCCTCGGTCACGCCAAGCCCTTCAAGGATGGAGCGCGCCAGCGTGGTCTTGCCCGCGCCAAGATCGCCTTCCAGCGCCACCGCGTCACCCACGCGCAATCCACCGGCAATCCGTGCGCCCAAGGCTTGCGTGCCCGGTAGGCCATCTAGCGGAATATTCAGACGCATCATCCGGCAACGGCTTCCCTGACTTCCTTCGGCCGCCGCTTGATGGCCAGAAGATAAGCGGCCGCCGGCGCATCGGGCGCACGCCGTCCTTGTTCCCAATTCTTCAGAGTTGAAAGCGGAATGCGGTAAGTGACGGCGAAATTGTGTTGCGACATGCGCAACGAGCGGCGGATCGCTTTTACATCCGGCATCTTTACCGTTGAGACGCGCATGCCGGCGATTTTGCGCCCGCGCGCATGATCGGCGGCCTGACGCATGCTTTCGATCAATTCCTGTCCGAATTTGCTCATCGTCCCGTTCCTGCCTTCAAGATTTCCGCCAGCTTTCTCATTTCGCGTTTCTCGTCTGCGTCCAAATTCTCCTGTCGCGCTTTCGCATACATCATCAGCAGATAGATCGGCTTTCCGCGATGGAGAAAGAAATAGATTACTCTCGTTCCTCCACGCTTGCCGCTGCCCGAACGGCTCCAGCGGACCTTCCGCACACCACCGGTATCAGGGATAACATCCCCGGCTTCGGGATTTCTCGCGATGAAGTCCACGAACGCTTCGCGCTCGGCCTCGCTCCATATCTTTTCCGCCTGACGAACGAAAAGTGGCGTTTCAGCCACAGCGATATAAGGCATTGGCATCGATCCAATCGATACGCCATTGACGCCCACTCGTCCAGCCAAAATAGCGATAATTGGCGGGGATTTGCCCTCCCGTGCAGGCCATGATAGCCCGCAAGCAACAAAGGGTTGGGAATGAGCGAACGCATCGTCATCATCGGGGCTGGGCAGGCCGGGGCGCAGGCTGTGGCGAGCCTTCGGGCCGACGGGTTCACCGGCGATCTGGTGATGATCGGCGACGAGCCCTACGCGCCCTATCAGCGCCCGCCGCTGTCCAAGACCTATCTCATGGGCACACTGGATCGCGAGCGGCTGTTCCTGAAGCCCGATGCGTTCTACGCCGAAGCCAAATGCGAGATGATGCTGAACACCGCTGCGCAAACCATCGACCGCGCGAAAAAAGTGGTGGCGCTGAAAGACGGCATCACCGTTCCCTATGACAAGCTTCTGATCGCGACCGGTTCGCGTGTGCGCGAGATCAAATGCCCCGGTGCGGATCTGCCCGGCGTGTTCTATCTGCGCAGCATCGCGGATGTGGACAAGTTGCGCCCCGCGTTCGAGACGGCAAAGAATGTCGCTATCGTTGGCGGCGGTTATATCGGGCTTGAAGTCGGCGCGGTGGCGCGCAAGCGCGGGCTGAATGTGACGGTCTATGAAGCGCTGGACCGGGTGATGCAACGCGCCGTGTCCAAGCCGATCTCCGATTTCTACGACAAGACCCATCGCGACGCGGGTGTGAACATCCTGCTCAACACCGGCGTGGAAGCATTCGAGGGCACAGGCAAGCTGCAATCCATCCGCGCGGGGGCAAAGAGCTATCCGGCGGATATCGCGGTGGTGGGCATCGGCATCCTGCCGAACGACACACTGGCGAAGGAAGCAGGGCTCACCGTGGGCGACGGCATCCATGTCGATCCGCATTGTCAGACATCCGATCCGAATATCTGGGCGGCGGGCGATTGCACGCGCCATCATGGGCGCGACGGCAATCACATCCGGCTGGAATGTGTGCAGAACGCCATCGACCAGGCGAAGTTCGCGGCGCTGGCCATGATGGGCAGGCCCGCGCCCTATAGAGAGGTGCCGTGGTTCTGGTCCGACCAGTACGACCTGAAGCTGCAGATCGCGGGACTGGCCTGGCCGGCCGACAGCCTGGTCGTTCGCGGTGACCCGGCGTCACGAAAATTCGCCGTTTTCCACCTTCGGGATAGGGCGGTGGCGGCGGTCGAGGCCGTGAATGCCGCTCCGGAATACATTGTCGGCCGCAAGTTGATCGCGGAAGGAACGAAAATTCCCCCCGAAAAGCTTGCGGACACGGCCATACCTATGAAAAACATAACCCAATAACTGACGCCAGCGTCACCTTCAGGAAACGACCCAATGCCCAAGATCAAATACATCGAGCATGACGGCAAAGAGCACGAGGCCGAAGTGCCGAACGGCTGGTCGGTAATGGAAGGCGCGGTAAAGAATCTGATCCCCGGCATCGACGCGGACTGTGGCGGCGCCTGCGCCTGCGCGACCTGCCACGTCTATGTCGATCCGGCGTGGGCCGACAAGGTGGGCGAGAAGTCCGACATGGAAGAGACCATGCTCGACTTCGCGCAGGAGCTTCAGCCGACCTCGCGTCTGTCGTGCCAGATAAAAGTCTCGCCGGAGTTGGACGGGCTCGTCGTGAAGATGCCCAAGAGCCAGCATTAGGCGATCTGGCAGCGCCATCACCTGATCTATGCGGTGATCGCGATTGTCGTTGTGGCAGCATTCCTGATGCTGTTCGCGCCATCGCTGGGACTTGTATTTTAGTGCAGCAGTTTAAATACCGAGAATTTGAAGTCGGTATGAAAACTGGAGTGCTTAAATGGTTCTAAGGATCGCGAAAGTTGCCGAAGTCGTTGGTTCCGAACTTGTCCCTTTGGCTAAACTTGGACCGAGACTAAATGAACTCGCGACCATCATAACGAGTTTGGAATCGGCTGATCCGCAAGGGCCAATTTGGAATCTTGAGCTGGTAATTGGTGCTGGCACTACCGAGCGCAAAGTAACAATCAAATTGGCCGGCTTTTTGACGCCGGATCAATATCACAAGTCACAGCATGAGCCGTTCATAATTATCACCGAACCCGCACTCATAATTTTCCGAAATCGGGTTTTTCTATCAGAACGCAAGATTCGAACGGATACTGAGAGGGAAGAGGTTGTCCTTCGAGCAAAGAAAATAGTCTTTGACGAGGAAGCAGAAGTCACATCGCTGCGATCATTCGTTTCAAACATCGACGCGGCGACTGAATATCAACAATCGGGACCCAAAAGGGATCCAATCTCAGACGACGTAAAATTGCTCGTTTGGAGTAGGGATGGTGGTGCTTGCGTCCGCTGTGGATCAAAAGAAAAAATTCACTTCGATCACGTTCTGCCTGTTGCGAAAGGTGGCTCGAATGAGCCCGCCAACATTCAGATTTTGTGTCAGTCCTGCAATCTCAGAAAGTCTGACAAGATCGCGTTCTCATAAAAGCGCCCAATTGGAACGAGCGTGTTCAAAGGCTTCATTCCTGATGTTATTCGCGCCGTCGCTGGGCTGGATTGCGCCTTGATCACATCGCGCCGGCTTTTTCCTTGCCGAAGAGATGTTTGAAGAAGCTCGACAGGCCATGGCGCTTCTTCTTGCGGTCGATGTCGGCCTGGCTGCGCACCCAGGCAATCTGCACCACGCGGCGCTCGCCGACGAAGGGGGTGTGGCCGTGCCAGCTATGATCGGCGCGCTTGAATGCGACGATGGCGCCGGTCTCCGGCGAAGCTTCTGCGACGTAATCCTTGAAATCGTGATCGTTCTTGAGAACGCGGAAGCGGCCTTCGGGCGAGTCCCATGTGTCGTTCATGTAGATCAGCGCCGTCGCGATCTTGCTTTCGCTGTCGCAATGGATGCGGCCTTCATGCGCCGCAGAGATTTTGCGGATGGTGATGAGGAGCGGATAGGGGCGCAAATCCACGCCCAGCGTATCGGACACGGCGGCGGTGAAATCCGGGCCTTCGATCTCCGCGATCAGATCCTTGAATGCGCCATGCACATCCATCTGCTCGAGCGGATGGAACCCCGTCTTGTCGATGTTCGGAAAGTCGGCCTTCAGCGCGGGCAGCGCATCCTTGTTGAGCGTGCCGGTGCCCATGAAAAAGTCGTACGGCGTGTGGCGCACATCGGCGCGGCGGATCGCATCGGTGTTGAGAATGGCCACGGCAATATTCCTGTTTGTCGGCACCTCTTATACAGCGCCGGGACGCGCCGTTGAAGTTGACCCAGATCAAGGCGGATTTCAGGCGACGTTGCGCTGATCGCTGGGCGGCGGCGCTTCGGGGAGGCGGCGCGGCAGATGGGCGCGCACCAGGGTTCCCGTACCCGGGCCGCTTTCGATTTCCACCCAGCCATCATGCAGTTCAACGAAGCGGTTTACCAAAGCGAGGCCCAATCCGGCGCCCGCGCGCTTGCCTTCGCGGCTCTTGGCGCTGAAGCGTTCGAACACCTGCGCCTTCATGTCTTCGGCGATGCCGGGGCCGGAGTCCTGCACATATATCTGCACGTCATCACCCACGATCCGGGCGCCCAGTGCGATGCGGCCTTCGCGCGGGGTGAAGCGGAACGCATTCGACAGAAGGTTGAACACGATCTGGCTGACGCGGCGCGGATCGACCACTACCTGTCCGATGTCCGGCCGCACATCCAGCGTGAACGCGATGTCGAGGCTTTCGCTGTGCTGGCGCAACGGTTCGGAGACGCGCTGCAACAGGTCGTAGAGATCGACGCGCGCCAATTCCAGCCGCATCGTGCCGCTGTCGATCATCGCCAGATCGAGGATATCGCTGGTGACTTCGGAAAGTTTTTCCGCGGCGGCGAGGATATCGCGCGCGTATTCGCTCTGCTTGTCGCTGAGCGGGCCGGCGACGCCCGAGGCCAGCATGTCTGCAAACCCGCGCACGGCATTCAGCGGATCGCGGAACAGGAACGAGGCGTGATGCACGAAGTCGGACTTCAGCCGGTCGGCGGCTTCCAGCGCCTCGTTGCGGTCGCGCAGCGCGCTTTCGATGCGGAAGCGGTCGGTCACATCGGCGAAGGTGGCGAGCGTCGCGCCATCGGGCAGCGGCGCTAGCGAAACCGAGAGGATGCTGTCGTCGTTGCGCTCTATCTCGCCGAAGTCGCGCTGGCGCGCGGAGCCGGAGGAGATGGCGGCGACGAGTTTCTGCCATTCGCCTTCATCACCGAAGCGCCGGGCGCAGGCTTGCGCAATGCGGCTGACATGAGGTTCGCCCGAAAGCTCGCCCGGCTCCAGTTCCCAGATGCGCTGAAACGCGGCGTTGTGCAGCTTCATGCGGCCATCGGGGCCGAACACGGCGACGGCTTCCTGCAATGTGTCGAGCGTCGCCGACTGCACCTTGATAAGCTGATTGTAGGAGCTTTCCAGCGTCAGCTTCTCGGTCACATCCTCGAAGAGGAAGGTGAGGCCCCCGAAGGGATGCGGCTGCGGGACGATGCGCAGCGTCTTGCCGTCGGGCAGATGCCACAACTCTTCGGCGTGCTGCTCGCTCGGCGCTTCGAACATCGCAAGCCAGCCGCGCTTCCAGGCCTGGTAATCGCGCTGTTCGGGAAGGCGGCGGGCTTCGCGCAAACGGTCAAGAACTTCGCCGGCGGTGGGATGGGTGTCGAGCCAGTTGTCCGGTAGGTTCCACAGCTTCAGGAACGCGCGGTTGTAGAAATTAAGCTTGGTGTCGCGCCCGAAGATCGCCACCGCGGTCGCCAGCTTGTCCAGCGTGTCGGCATTGGCGTCCACATGCTGCTGCAGTTTCGCTTCGGCATTGGAAACATCCGTGACATCGATCGCGCTGCCAACGATGCGGCCATCTTCGATGGGCGTGTGCGTGAAGGCGAGGGCGCGGCGCTGCCCGCCCATGATGGCGAAGCGTTTGGCTTCGGTGGTGCGGCCTTCGGCGCGCGCGGTGGCGGCAAGATCGCGTTCGCTGCGGTCCAGCGCGGTTTGCAGGCCCGCGGCGAATTCCGCATCCGATGAACCGGCCGCTGCCGCGAAGGCGCTGTTGCCCCAGATGAGCGAAAGCGTTTTGTCGCGTAACCAGACCGGGATGGGCAGCGCATCGAGCACGGCGCGGAAGTCGGGCGCGGTTTCCTTGACGCTGGTGTCTTCCGGCTCAAGCCACAGAGCGGCCATGCTGCCCACAGCGCGGCCACGCAGCTTCACGGGCTTGTCGTTTTTATCATGCGCGGTGAGCTGGAACGCGGTGCCGCGATCGCTGAGCGCGTCGATGGCTTGCGAAAGCTCCGTGGCGTTGGCGCCCGCAAGGCAGGAATCCAGAAGCGCTTCGGCGCCGGCGTAGGAATGGGACGCCGAGCCGTCGCGGCCCCACACGATGAGCGGCTCCCGGCCGGCGGAAATCAACGCATCGCGCGCGCTGGCGGAAGCGCGCATGCGGGCGTTCGCGCCGCGCAACGCCGCGCGCAATCGCAGAGAAATGTGTTGTTCGGCGAGCGCCCACAATCCGGCAGCGATGGCGAGCGCAACAGCGCCCGCGCCAACGGCAACCGCCACCATCGTGGTTTCGTCGAGAGCGTCTGTGGTGGCGGCGAGGGCAGGCATGGGCAGGAGAGCGGCCAGCGCAGCCGCGCCTGCGAGCACCCTTCCGCTGCCAGCCATTCGGCTCTCTCTTGGCCCCCCACTGGGACGCATTAACGCCATTCCCCCGATTTCGCCCCGGTCTGGCGGCGAATCACCATTGGAATCAAGAAGATACGCGCGAGGTCCGAGTCTGACTAGGGAATGTGGTTAAGAAAGTGTAAAAACCAAAATATGCCCAGCAGCCCAAGATTTTGGGCCGAATTCCCGTTTTAGCGAGTCAATTCAGGGAATTACGTCGTCCGGACACGGAAAGTGTGGGTTTAGCCCGCATGACGCAGGCCGGAACCGGGCTCTGCGTTCGCCGGTTGAATTGCGAAGAGAGCGTCAGCCAGGAGGAAGGAATGGCCCGTCGGTATTCCAAAAGCGCGAGCAAGGATGTGGAGCGCGCGATGAAGAAGAAAAAGAAGGGCACGCTGCGCAGCGGACCGGGCGGCAAAGGCGGCAAGGTGAAGAGCCGCAAGCAGGCTATCGCCATCGGCCTTTCCGAAGCGCGCGCGAAGGGCAAGAAGGTTCCCAAGAAGGCCAGGAGCAAGAAGCGCGGCAAGAAGAAAAAGAAGTAGCGCTTTTAGAGCGCGCATTGCGGACAAGGCACGATCATCGCGTGAAGCGCCAGGCCGCGCCGGGCTACACCTGCACGTGGAAGAGCATGCCGATGCCTGCCGAGACCGCCATTGCAACGATTCCCCAGAAGGTGACGCGCAGCGTTGCAGGCAGAAGCGGCGCGCCGCCAGCGCGAGCCCCCAAAGCGCCAAGACCGGCCAGAACGATCAACGACGTGATGTAAACCGTGGCGACGACGATCCCGGTCGGCGAGAGCATCGCCGCGACAATCGGTATCACTGCGCCGATGGAGAAGGATGCAGCGGATGCCATAGCCGCCTGAAGCGGGCGAGCGATCGATTCTTCGGTGATGCCAAGCTCATCGCGTGCGTGGGCGGCGAGGGCGTCTTTGGCCGTAAGCTGCCTGGCCACTTCCGCAGCAAGCTCGCGCGTCAGTCCGCGCTGAACATAGATGCCTGCAAGCTCCTTTAACTCGATATCCTTGTGGCTTGCGAGCTCGCGTTTTTCGGCGGCCAGATCGGCCTTTTCGACGTCGGCCTGCGAGCTGACCGACACATATTCGCCCGCCGCCATCGAGAGCGCGCCGGCGACAAGGCCGGACACGCCCGCGATGAGGATGCTGCTGTGCGAATGGGTGGCGGTGGCAACGCCCAGAACGAGGCTGGCGGTGGAAAGCACGCCGTCATTGGCGCCGAGAACGGCTGCCCGCAACCATCCGGTGTTGCCGATGTGGTGATGTTCGCGGTGCAGCCGTCTCGCCATAGGCGCGCCTAGTACCGATAGTGATCCGGCTTGTACGGGCCGGATTGCGGCACGCTGATGTAGTCGGCCTGCGTCCTGGAGAGTTCGGTCAGCTTTGCGCCAACCTTGGCGAGATGCAGGCGCGCGACCTTTTCATCCAGATGTTTGGGCAGGGTATAGACCTTCTTCTGGTACTTGCCGTTCGCGTTAAACAGCTCCATCTGCGCCAGCGTCTGGTTTGTGAACGATGCCGACATCACGAAGGACGGATGGCCCATCGCGTTGCCGAGGTTCACCAGGCGGCCTTCCGACAGCAGGATGATGCGGTGATTGTCGGGGAAGGTGATCTCGTCCACCTGCGGCTTGATGTTGTCCCATTTCAGGTTCTTCAGCGCGGCGACCTGAATTTCGCTGTCGAAGTGGCCGATGTTGCAGACGATGGCGCGGTCCTTCATCTTGCGCATGTGGTCGATGGTGATGACGTCCACATTGCCCGTGGCGGTGACGAAGATGTCGGCGCGCGGTGCGGCATCGTCCATCGTCACGACTTCATAGCCTTCCATCGCCGC
>JAFECP010000059.1:11304-25815 GCA_018242105.1 Pseudomonadota bacterium | reverse complement strand
GTTCAGTTTTCGATTGTCTGGGAGCAGCATGAATTTCGATCTTCTCATCAAAGGCGGCATCACCGCGACGCCGAATGGAATAACCGAAGCCGATGTCGGCGTTGCCGGTGGCCGCATCGTTGCCGTCGGTGCGCTTGGCAACGCCAAAGCCGCCGAAGTTTTCGACGCGAAAGGGCTGCATGTCCTTCCCGGCGTGATGGACACGCAGGTTCATTTCCGCGAGCCGGGTAACGAGCACAAGGAAGATCTGGAAACCGGCAGCCGCGCGGCGGTTCTGGGCGGCGTGACGGGCGTGTTCGAGATGCCCAACACCAATCCGCCGACGACAACGCGCGCAGCGATCGAAGACAAGCTCTCCCGCGCGAAAGACCGGGTGCATTGCGATTACGCATTCTATGCTGGCGCAACGCCGCAGAATGTCGGTGCGCTGGCCGATCTGGAGCGCATGCCGGGTGTTTGCGGTGTGAAAGCCTTTCTCGGTTCTTCAACGGGCACGCTGCTTCTCAGCCATCCCGATGATATTCTCGCGGCGTTGAAAAGCGGTTCGCGGCGCGTCGCAGTCCACTCGGAGGATGAAGACAGGCTGGAAGCGCGAAAGGATCAGCGGATCAAAGGTGATCCGCGCTCGCATCCGATTTGGCGCGATGTGGAAACCGCGCGCGCTTCGACCGAGCGTGTCATTCGCCTCGCACAGAAAGCAGGACGGCGGCTGCACATTCTTCACACCACGACCGCCGAGGAATTGCCGCTGATCGCTGCGGCGCGCGATCTTGTGACGATGGAGACGACGCCCCAGCATCTCACGCTCGCGGCACCCGAATGTTACGAGCGCCTCGGTANNGCGCCATCGCGAAGCGTTGTGGAAAGCCGTGAACGAAGGTCTGGTCGATGTTATCGGTTCAGACCACGCGCCCCATACGCGCGAAGAGAAGGACAAGGTCTATCCCGATACACCGAGCGGCATGCCCGGTGTGCAGACGCTGGCCACGATCCTGCTGGACCATGTCAATGCGGGCCGCATGACTCTGGAACGTTTCGTCGATCTCACGTCGGCGGGTGCCGCCCGCATCTTCGGCATTGCGAATAAGGGCCGCATCACGCATGGCTTTGATGCGGACTTCACGATTGTCGATCTGAAGAAGAAGCGGAAGATCGAAAACTCTTGGATCGCATCACGCTGTGGCTGGACACCGTTCGATGGAATGACGACGACGGGCTGGCCTGTCGCGACAATCATTCGCGGCAAGGCCGTGATGCGCGATCATGTGCTGGTTCTGCCGTCACAGGGCGCGCCACTGTGCTTCGTGGAAACCCTCGAACCGGTCTGACTGTCGGCTTTTCCTTGACGGACAGGGTAAATTCCTGTGCTTTGCCATCCACCAGCCGAATTGACGAAAGTTCCACTTATGAAAAACCGTTTCCGGGCCTTCCTGATCACCAAGGACGACTCCGGCCAGAAGGCCGAACTGGCCGAACTTGGTCTCAATGATCTCATGGACGGCGATGTCGTCGTCGCCGTGTCGCATTCGACGGTCAATTTCAAGGATGGCCTCGCGCTCACGGGGCGCTCGCCGGTGGTGCGCAAGTTTCCGATGGTCGGCGGCATCGACCTTGCCGGCACGGTGGAGACATCGAGCAATCCGGATTTCAAGCCGGGCGATAAGGTTCTGCTCAACGGTTACGGCCTCAGTGAAACGCACTTTGGCGGGTATAGCGAATATGCGCGGGTAAAAAGCGAGTGGCTGGTGCCCTTGCCGAAACAGTTCACGACCGCCGAAGCCATGGCGATCGGTACGGCGGGATACACCTCCATGCTCTGCGTACTCGCGTTGGAAGATGCCGGTATCACGCCGGACAAGGGGCCGATCGTCGTTACGGGTGCAAACGGCGGCGTAGGATCGGTGGCCATCGCAATTCTTGCGAAGCTCGGCTATCGCGTGATCGCATCGACGGGGCGCAAGGAGGAAGAGGCGTATCTCAAATCTCTCGGCGCGTCTGAGATCATCGACCGCGCGGAGCTTTCTGGCGAACCCAGGATGCTCGGCAAAGAGCGTTGGGCGGGCGCCATTGACAGCGTGGGCTCAAAGACGCTCGCCAACGTCATCGCCTCGACACAATATGGCGGCGCGGTCGCAGCCTGCGGATTGGCACAGGGCATGGACCTGCCAACCAGCGTTGCGCCGTTCATCCTGCGTGGCATTTCGCTTCTGGGCATCGATTCGGTTCAAATGCGCCGCGAACGCCGCTTGCAGGCATGGGAACGGCTGGCGCGGGATCTGGACGTGAAGAAGCTGGCCTCGATGACATCAACTATCAAGCTGGCCGATGTGAAACAGGCCGCGAACGACATTCTCGCCGGCAAAGTGCGTGGCCGCATCGTGGTCGAGATCGCGTGAATCTCGTCTTTCTCATATTCGCCGGTATCATCATAGGGTTCATCGCCGCGGCACCGATCGGACCGGTGAATCTCATTTGCATCCGCCGCACGTTGGCATACGGCCCACTCAATGGATTCATGGCGGGGCTGGGTGCGGCGGTGGGCGACGGTATCTTTGCAGCCGTCATAGGCTTCGGCGTCACCGCGGTCGCGCAATGGATTGAAGGGTATTCGCTCTATCTGCAGGTCGTCGGCGGAATCCTGCTTCTTTCATTCGGCATCCACACCTATGTCACGCTGCCGGATCCGACGTTGAAAGAGCAGGCGAAAGAGCGCGCCAGCGAGCCGTCATCGCTGATGCGCATTGGCGTTTCGACGTTCGCGCTCACAATGACCAACCCGGCGACGATGTTTGGCTTCGCGGCGATGTTCGCCGGCTTGACCGGATTGGCCGGCGGTCAACCAACCCTCCTTCAAGCGGCCATCGTTGTCGCCGGCGTGTCCGCGGGCTCGGCGTTGTGGTGGTTCATTCTGACGGAAACCGTTGGCCACCTTCATACGAAGATCGATGCGCGCGTGATGCGCATCATCAACCATTCCTCCGGCGTTGCCATCGCGCTGTTCGGCGTGGCGGTGCTTGGCCATGTGGCTTTGAAATTCCTCTGACGGTCAGGCGCGGGCGAGTTTCGCCATCCGCGTAATGACTTCTTCAGCTTCGGCCATGACCTCCTGAATGATTTCGCGCGACGATTTTACGTCGTGGATACCGCCCGCGCCTTGTCCCATGGCAAGAGCAGAGCGCTCGCGCGAAAGGCCCTCGATCTGGCCGCCAATACCGCCCATCACGCCGGCCTGCGATGACAACATCGCCTGTGCCGGGAATTTCTGGATGTCCTGCGGGCGGCTTTCCCAGTCCTTCGTCCATTCGTTCTGGAACACGCGCATCGGCTTGCCGGAATAAGAGCGTGTGATGACGGTGTCCTCATCGCCGGCATCCACGATCACCTGCTTGTAGAGGCCGCCGGCATGGGCTTCGGTCGAGGCGATGAAGCGTGTGCCCATCCATACGCCTTGTGCGCCGAAAGCCAGCGCCGCAGCAAGACCGCGCCCATCGACGATAGACCCGGCTGCGATCACCGGGATCTTCACGGCATCCACGATCTGCGGGATGAGCGCCATGCCAGCGATGCGGCCCGTGTGACCGCCGGCTTCAGTGCCTTGCGCAATGACGGCATCCAGCTTTCCGGCTTCGGCGGATTTGGCGTGCTTCACCGCGCCATTGACGTTCATCACTTTCAATCCGGCATCGTGGAATTTCTTGACCAGATGCGGCGGCGGAACGCCGAGGCCGGAGATGAAAGCTTTCGCGCCGCCTTCGATGATGATGTCAGCGGTGCGCTCCAATGACTCCGGCACGGCGGCGAGAAGATCGACGCCGAACGGCTTGTCGGTGAGATCGCGAACCTTCTTGATCTCGGCCTTGATCTCTTCATGCGAACGGCCCGCCATGCCGAGCGTGCCGAAGCCGCCCGCATTGGAAACCGCAGCGGCGAGTTCGGCGTAGGACACCCCGCCCATTCCGGCCAGCATGATCGGGTATTGAATGCCGAGCATGTCACAGAGCGGTGTGCGGATGGTCATGGCGTTCCTCATTGTGTTTTCGGCAGCATTCCCCGTGCGCGGGGCAAGGGCAAGTCTCAGGCGAAGCGGCGTTGTGCCTCGCGCGTGAGACCCAAAGCGACGGAAAGAAAATCCGAGCCTGCCGCGACGTTAGCTTGCGGCGCGGCTTTGCGGATAGCTTGGCGTACCGCAGGCACACGGCTCGATCCGCCGGTAAAGAAAATCGTTTGCACCGCGTCTGGCCTGATGCCGGCCTTATTGATGCAAAGTGCGGCCATTTTGGTGAGCGCTTCCGTCTTGTCGGCGATGGCGCGTTCGAAACCGCGCTGGGTTGCGTTGGCCTGCAGACCGGCTTCGAGGAAGTCGAGCAGCAGGGCAGCCATCTCGGTTTCGCTGAGTGCGATCTTGGCGTCTTCCACGGCGAAGGCGATGCGATGGCCGAGATGGCGGCGGATGGTTTTCAGCAACCGTTTCACACGTTCGGGTTCGACCGAAACAGCAAGAAGTTCGCGCACCTCGCGTTCGGTCTTGTGGTTGTAGGCGAAATTGATCGTCGCCCAGGTCGCCAGTTCGTAATAGATCGCCTTTGGCATCGGCAGATCCTTGGTCGTGAGTTGCGTGCCGAGGCCCAGCAGCGGCATCACGGCGTCAACGTTGAGCCGCGTGTCGAAATCGGTGCCACCGATGCGCACGCCGGAATTGCCTAGAAGATCGTCGCGCCGATCCACGCGTCCTCGCCGCTCGGGCCCGATGCGGATGACCGAGAAGTCCGATGTGCCGCCGCCAATATCGGCGACCAGAACGATCTCCTCGCCCGGCGCGGTTTCCTCGTAGTGGTAAGCAGCAGCAATAGGCTCATATTCGAACAGCACGTCGCGAAAGCCCACGCGATGCGCAATGTCTTCCAGCACGCTTTGCGCCCGCGCATCCGCCACATCGTCGCCATCCACAAAGCGGACAGGGCGGCCGTGAACGACCTGCGTGATTTCTGTGCCAGCGAATTCTTCTGCCTTCGTTTTGAGATGGCGCACAAATATCTCGACCACTTCGGTGAGTTTGATACGCCGACGCCCTACCGCCGTGGCTTCGTCGATCAGAGGCGAACCGAGGATGGTCTTGAGCGCTCGCATTAGCCGCCCGTCATGCTCGCCGATATAGGTGTTCACGGCATCGCGCCCATAAATCACGCGGCCGTGATGCTCGAAGTCGAAGAAGATGGCGCTCGGGATGAGCGTGGAGGCGCCTTCCACTGGCGCCAGCGCCGCGGCGCCATCGCGCCAGACGCCAAGCGCCGAGTTAGATGTGCCGAAGTCCAGTCCACAAGCCGTCATAAAAGCCCCTATGTTTTCAAATCGGGGCTCTCATCTATTACGCAAAAACCCGGCTTGCCAGACTGTTTCTTCGTCTCTAAACTAGAGCCATCATAGGGATGTCCGGAAAACGGGCGTCCCTTTTTGTTTGTGTACGGACGAAACAATCCGCTCACGCATCATCAGAACTTCGTATAGCCGCCATCGATGATGAAGGTTTCGCCGGTGTGGTAGCTGGAGGCGTCGCTCGCCAGATAGACCGCGATGCCGCCGAAATCTTCCGGTTGTCCCCAGCGCCGCGCCGGCACGCGCGGAATGACTTTCTCGTTGAACACGGGATTGTCCTGCGCGCCTTGCGTCATGTCAGTCGCGATCCAGCCCGGCGCAATGGAGTTTGCGCGGATGCCATAGCGCGCCAACTCGACGGCCAACGCGCGCGCCATGGACATCACGGCGCCCTTCGTCGCTCCGTAAGCCGAATTGCGCGCGGCGCCTTCGATGCCGGCCGTGCTGGCGACGACAACCAACGATCCGCTCGCATCGCCGTTTTTTGCGCGATCGATCATGTGCCTGACGGCTTCGCGGAAGGTCCAAAACACACCGTCCTCATTCACGCCGTGCACTTTGCGCCACAGATCGGTGGAAAGTTCTGCGATGGGGGCGCCGCCGCCGATGCCGGCATTGGCCACCACGCAATCCAGCCGGCCCATGTCCTTCACCGCCGCCGCCATGCCGTCCACGACTTCCTTTTCGTTTGCAACATTCACCTTGCGGGTGATCACGCGCTTGCCGTGTTCCTTCAGTTTTTTTTCGGCTGACGCGTTCTTGGTTTCGTTGGTTCCCCAGATCACAATATCGGCGCCCGATGCGGCCATGGCTTCGGCCATGCCCAGGCCAATGCCACCGTTGCCGCCGGTGACTAGCGCGACTTTTCCCGTCAGATCGAATGGCTTGTACATGTGTTCCTCCAATGGTTGTCCGGAGCGCAAGCTAAACGCCCGGAAAATCGAAGCAAGAGCCGCAGCGTAACCATCTTTTCCGGCCCGCCTCCCAAACGTCGCAGGGCTATGACATTCTGCGCCCAAGGTCTTGGTAATGGCCGGGGTGTGAGGGGTTCGATGACGTCGGAAATCGCGGTGATGAACCAGCGTGCGATCGCGCTCGCGGCGGATTCGGCCGTCACGCTAATTGGCGGCGGCACAGTTGCCGTGCGCAACGATCACCGGAAACTCTTCAATCTGATCAACCACCGCCCTATCGGTATGATGTTCTTCGGCGTCGCCGACATGATGGGTCATCCTTGGGAACATCTGATCGAACACTACCAGAAGAAGGTTCGCCCCAAACCTTTCGCCCGTGTGCGCGATTACGCCGTGAGTTTTACGGCGATGATGGACAATCTGGAGGAGTTCTTCCCGCGCGCCAAACAGCGGGACGAATACCGCCGGCTTCTGGCCTCGGTCTTCCGCTATATTTTTCATCTGGCGCAGTTCATGAGCGACAACGCTGACGGCGAGCGCCAAAGCGATGTCGCGATCCTCGAGGCCGCCATCGAGCGGGTATGGCGCGATTATCAATTCCGCGAAGACGGAAGCCCGCGCACCGATCTTTCCTGTTTCCCGCCGAATTTCGGCGCGGCCGTACAGCGCGAATATGCGCAGCAGATCGAAGAGATCGTTGCCTATGGTTTCGGCCAGTTCCAGCTTTCGCCTGGCGCGATGCAGCGCCTGCGCGAGATTGCGATTTATGCCGTGGTGAAGGACCTGTTTCTTGAAGATGTCACCGGGCTTGTGTTCGCGGGCTTCGGAGAAGACGAACGCTATCCCAACCTGGTGACGGTCTTCGCATCCGCCATGGTGGGCGGCTATCTCAAGCGTGCGGAAGCGTCCTCGGATGCGATCGACACAGATACCAAATCGAAAATCCGCGTCTTTGCCGATAGCGAAGTCACCAATGCTTTCATCCGTGGGATTGACCTCAATCTGGAGCGGCGGCTTTACGGGGGCGTCCGCATGATGATGGGCGGGCTGGTCGATCAGGTGGTGGCCGCATTCCCCCAAGCCGACGCAGCACAGCGCGACGATGTGCGCGCGCGGTTTCAGAAAAGTTTCGTGCCCCGCTATGTCGAGGCCTTTCGCGCCATGATCGCGGATTATCAGCAGCAGACCTTCATCAATCCGATCCTGCGGGTGCTGGAGATCGCTTCCCGCACCGAACTTGCCGAAACCGCGAAGGAATTGGTGAGCCTCAATGTCTTCAAGAAGAAGATCATGGCGCAGAAGGAAACCGTGGGCGGGGCCATAGACGTGGCGGCGATCAGCCGTGAAAATGGCTTTCAATGGGTCTCAAAACAGGGCGGGGGATGAAATGGCCGAAACACGCAGCCGGTTCATGGAAAGCGCCGAGCGTCTCGAAGGCGTCGTGCGCGCGCTCAAGCTCCAGCAGATCGGGGAGCGTCAGGGGCCTGTTCAACTCGCGCCGGTGAACATGACTGCGGCGAGCCCTGATGAATTATGGGCCAAGCAGTTCGCCACGCAATGCATCGGTCCCGTGTGCTTCAAAGCCGCACCGGGTTCGGAGATTGCGCTTCCATCGTTGACACAATCGCTGCAAAGCCTGCCGCCGCATCAAAGCGCCTACGCACCACGGCGCGAGATGGCCCACGCCGCGATCCCGGCGGCAAACGCGCGGGCGACGCATATCGGCGCCGCGCTTGGAAAGCCGAAACGCCGTGGCCTCGTCGCCCGGCTGTTCGGACATTAGCTGCCCCACACATCGCGTGCGCTTTGCGCTATCATGCGCCGGGTCTCGCTCCATAGGGGTAATGCCGCGACCTGTTCCGGGCTGAACCATGTGGCGTCGGCGGCATCCGATGCCGCGATGGCTTCGCCGGAGACGGCGCGCGCGGAATAGTCGATCAGCACGAAATGGGCATTGGCTGCCCCGGCGCCGGCATCCAGAACCGTCTCCGCAACGCCGGCGAGGCCGAGCAGGGCGATCTCGATGCCAGTCTCCTCGCGGACCTCGCGGCGCACGGCGTCTTCCAGGCTTTCGCCGAATTCGACCTTCCCGCCTGGCAGGCTCCATTGGCCTTTGCGCGGCTCTTTTGTCCGCCGGATCAGCAGCACTTCCCGGCGGTCGTTCCAGATCACGGCTGCCACGCCGAGCACGGGTTTTGGGGAGGGGGTATCGCTCATACCCCTTGGTTAAAGTCAAAATTCCTTGAATCCAATCCGTTACGCGCTATTGCTCTTGCGGGACCTCAAGTCTTGGTCCGGCACAGGGTCAAAGTTTCGCCATGGCTGCGCGGTATTCGCGCGATGCTTCAAGGGAGAATGGAATGCTTCGAGTCGGACTCTTGATCGCTGGCGCGCTGGCGCTGTTCACCGTGGCCGCCCAAGCCGCCGACCCGGCGCTGAGCGTGGAGGCCAACGCGGCGTTTCTGAAAGCCAACGCCGCCAAGCCAGGGGTGATCATCGAGCCGAGCGGGCTTCAATACCGCATCATCAAGAGCGGTTACGGCATGCGCCCCGGTGCGCGCGACACCGTCACCGTTTACTACAAGGGCGAACTCATCAATGGCGCGCGTTTCGATGCCACGGAACCGGGGTTCCCCGCACAGTTCACCGTCAACAAACTCATCCCCGGCTGGACCGAGGCGTTGCAGCTCATGCGTGAAGGCGATCACTGGCAGCTCGTTATTCCGTCGAACCTGGCTTATGGGCCGCGCGGTGCGGGCGCGGCAATCCCGCCCAATCAGGTCCTGGTGTTCGATCTGCAGCTTATCAAGGTGACTCCGGCTCCGCCCGAGAAGCCAGGACAGGATGACGATCAGAGCCATCCAGGTCCCGGTGCTCCCTAGCGGGGAACCGCCGGCGGACACAGCCGTGATATACTGAAAGCCTCGGGGGCAGAGCTCCAGACGGGTTGGTGCTGGCCACAGAACGCCAGTGAAGAAGGTGGACTGCCTATGTTTCTGAACTGGGTCCGCAGCGTTCCGGGCGGCACATGGAGGATTGCTGCGGCGCTGGCGCTTGTTCTGGGCGCGACGTTGCTGTTCTGGGCAAGCCGTGACTATGAGGTGATCGCCCCCAACTGGGACGGGCTGGTGCGCGGCATCGCCTACGAACCCAGCCACACGTTCTCGATGCACGACCTCAAGCAGAATGTTTCGCCGGAGCGGATCGACCGCGACGTGGCGCGGCTCTCCAGTCTCACCTCCCATATCCGCACCTACACGGTGGCCAACGGATTGGACCGCGTGCCGGAGATCGCGCGGCGCTATGGCATGACCGTGTCGCTCGGCATCTGGATCGGTCCCGATCCTGTCGAAAACGAGAAACAGATCGAGCTTGGCATCAAGACGGCGCTCGCCAACCGCCGCACAATCGATCGGGTATTCGTCGGCAATGAAGTGATCTTCCGCGGCGATCTGTCGATCGATCAGCTCAACGCTTACATAAAACGGGTGCGCGCGGCGCTGCCCAACCGGATCAAGGTGACGACGGCGGAGCCTTGGTCCACCTGGGTTCTGGCGCCTGAACTGGGCAAATATGTTGATGTGGTTGCGATCCATCTTCTTCCCTATTGGGAAGGCGAGCAGCCGCGCGATGCCCTCAAATCCGTGGTGCACTGGTACGACGACGTCGCCGGCGAATTTCCCGGCAAGCCCATTATTGTCGGCGAGGTGGGCTGGCCCTCCGACGGCCCCGCGCGGAAGGACGCGGAACCGTCGCTCGGCAACGAAGCGTATTTCGACCGCGCGTTCGTCCAGCTCGCGATGGAAAAAGGCTACGACTACTATCTGATCGAGGGCTTCGATCAGCCTTGGAAAGGCGCGCAGGAAGGATCGGTCGGCGCCTATTGGGGCCTTTTCGACGCAAGCGGCCATCCGAAGTTCGCGTTCACCGGGCTGTTCCGGTCCTTCCCGCAATGGCGGACTTATGCCGCGCTGGCGTCCATCTTCACCCTGCTGCTGGGGCTTCTCATCCTCAAGCGCATGCCGCGGGTTCATCAGGCCGGCTATCTCATGATGGGCGGGCTGGTGGCGCTGGTCGCCACGGGCCTGTTGTCGTTGCTGGATGCCGTGATGCTGCAATACATCAATGTGGTCGATCTGGCTGTGCTGGTGGCGATGGTGCCCCTGGTGCTGCTCGCGGCAACGATCGTGATCACCGAGAGCATCGAGATGGCGGCGAGCCTTTGGCGCGTGGAGCGGCGCGCCGTGCGCGCCGAGATTCCCTCCGGATCGCCGGCGGTGTCTATCCATGTGCCTTGCTACAACGAGCCGCCCGCGATGGCGATAGAAACCCTGACGGCGCTCTCGCATCTCGATTACGAAAATTTCGAAGTCATCGTGCTGGACAACAACACGCCGGATGAAGCGACATGGCTTCCCGTGCAGGCCCATTGCGCCACGCTGGGGCCGCGCTTCCGCTTCTATCACATGGACAATGTGAAGGGGTTCAAGGCGGGGGCCTTGAACGAAGCGATCAAGCTGACCGGCCCGAAAGCCGAATATATCGCCGTTATCGACAGCGATTATCAGGTCGAACCGTTCTGGCTGCGCCGGGCGTTGCCGTTTTTCGCCTCGCCGGAGATCGCTCTGGTGCAAGGCCCGCAGGACTATCGCGACGGCCACGAAAGCCTCTTCAAGGCCATGTGCTACGAGGAATATCGCGGCTTCTTCCACATCGGCATGGTGGAGCGCAACGAACACGACGCCATCATCCAGCACGGCACCATGACAATCGTGCGCAAGACGTCGCTCGAAGAAGTGGGCGGCTGGGCGGAATGGTGCATCACCGAAGATACCGAACTCGGCCTTCGCCTGTTCGAAGCCGGTTACAGCGCCGCCTATATCCCGCAGAGCATGGGCAAAGGGCTGACGCCGGATACGCTGGGCGCATTCATGACGCAGCGCTATCGCTGGGCCTATGGCGCGATGCAGATATTCAAGCGCCATGCCGGCTCGTTCTTCCTGGGCCGCACGAAACTCGATTGGGGGCAGCGCTATCAGTTCATTTCCGGCTGGTTGCCGTGGATTTCGGATGCGCTCGGCTTCGTGGTGACGGCCATCGCCCTGATCTGGACGGCGCTGATGTTCTTCGACTCCAAGACCTTCGGTGTCCCGATGGCGGCGTTGTCCGGCACGGCGCTGGCGCTGTTCGCGATCAAGCTGCTCAAGACGCTTCTGCTCTATCCGCAAAAAGTGCGATCCGGTTTTCTCGGCGCCTTCGCGGCATCGGTCGCGGGGCTGGCGCTCACCCACACTGTCGCCAAAGCGGTCTGGGCGGGCATCTTCACATCCGGAAAGCCCTTCCTGCGCACGCCCAAATGCGAAGATCCCGCGCGGCTCAGCCAGGTGTTGCGCATGGCCTGGCAGGAGACGGTGTTGTTCCTGGCCTGCGTGCTCGCCTTCATCTCCATGATCGGCGACCGGACCTTCGAAAGCCCGGCTGTCATGCTTTGGATGACGATGCTGGCGATTCAGGCAACGCCTTATGCGGCAACAGTGGCGACAGCGGTTTTAAGCGCATTCTCCAACACGCGCTTCCTTCCATCGCCCGCTTTGGAAGCGCCGGCAAACGAAGCGAAACCGGTTCTGCCGCGCGCAGCCTAGCGCGGGATTCCATATCCATCAGCGTTGCCTGCATCCGCACTTGCGCCGCCGCCAGTTTCATCTCGGCGATGGTATGGCGGGCGCGGAGCTTCAGCGCGCCTATCTCCGTTGTGTAGAGGCCATGCTTCAGCGCGTTGCGATTGCCTTTTCGCGCACCGGGCTTCCGTTTCAACTTCAGATAGGGCGGTTGGACAATTTGGCTTTGATTTTGTTCGTTTTTCGCCTTTGCATTGATCCTCGATTTTTGCCGCGCGGCTTTTGCAATTCTCAAAATCCTGGGGCTGAAGGCGATTTTCGGCGAAATGTTATGATTCAATAAATTCATATGGTTACATCCATATAGTTCTTATTACGTTCTAATATAGCCAGGCAAAGCTTGAGCGTCAAGGGCGGTCATCAGACCGCCACCACTTTTCCCGGATTGAGGATGTTGTTGGGATCGAGGGTGCGCTTAAGGGCGCGCATGACATCCAGTTCGGCGGCGCTTTTATAGCGCTCGATCTCATGCACCTTCATGATGCCAAGGCCGTGCTCCGCGCTGATCGAGCCGTGATAGCGGTTCACGATGTCATGCACCGCGTCTTGAACTTCGTTCCAGCGTGCGAGGAAGGCGGTGTTGTCGCAACCCTTGGGCACGGTGAAATTGAAATGGATGTTGCCGTCGCCGAGATGGCCGAAGGGCACGGGCCGAACGCCGGGCACAAGCTTTTCCACCGCGGCGATACCCTCCTTCAGGAAGGCAGGAATGGAATTGATCGGCACAGACACGTCATGCTTGATCGAGCCGCCTTCGGGCTTCTGCGCTTCGGACATGCTCTCACGCAGCTTCCACAACGCGGCGCGTTGCGTATCGCTCCTGGCAATCACAGCGTCCGTGACGAGATCGGAAGAGGACAGGGCGTTCTCCATCGCCTCTTCCAGATGGCTGTTCGCGCCACCGCTGGCTTCCGCCAGCACATACCAGGGCGAAGGCTTCGCCAGCGGGTCGGCGGTCTGCGGAATATGCGCCAGCACAAATTCCAGCCCGAGGCGCGGCATCAACTCGAAGGCCGACAGCGCGCCGCCCGTCGCCGCCTGCAAACGCGACAGAAGGTCGATCGCGGCTTGCGGATCGCGCAGGGCAACGAGCGCGGTGACGCGCTCCGCCGGTTGCGGAAACAGCTTCAACGCTGCCGCGGTAACGATGCCCAGCGTGCCTTCCGCACCGATGAAAAGCTGCTTGAGATCGTACCCCGTGTTGTCCTTGCGCAAGGTGCGCAGCATGTCGAGCACGCGGCCATCCGCCAGCACAACTTCGATCCCCAGCACCAGCTCGCGCGTGTTGCCGTAATGCAGAACGTGCACGCCACCGGCATTGGTGGAGACGTTGCCGCCAATGGTGGCGCTGCCTTCCGAAGCGATGCTGAGCGGGAATAGGCGATCGGCTTTTACGGCCGCATCCTGCACCGCCGCCAGCGTGGCGCCGGCTTCGGCGATCATGTTCATGCCCGGCGCATCGACGGCGCGGATGCGGTTCATGCGCGACAGGCTGAGAAGGATTTCGTTATTGAACGGGATTTGTCCGCCGACCAATCCGGTATTGCCGCCCTGGGGCACGATAGCGGTGTGCGTCTCGTTGCAGATCGACAGAATTTTCGCGACCGCTTGGGTGCTGTCCGGTTTCAGCAGCAGGAAGGACTTGCCCTGATATTTGCCGCGCCACTCTTGCAGATGTGGCGCGATCTCTGACGCATCCTCGCTCCAGCCCTTGGGGCCTGAGGCTTCTTTCAATCGTGCGATGGCATCGGTCATGTGCGCGGGGCCGCGGCGCGGCGCAGCCGGTCGTTGATCGCTTCGCCAAGACCCTGTTCTGGAACGGGCATCGCGGCGATGGATTGTGCGCCGCTGGAATCCAGCTCACGCAGCATCGCAAACAAATTCGCCGCCGCTTCCTTCACGTCGCCTGCCGGGCTGAGATTGCTGGTCACGCGCGCACCTTCGGGAACATGCGCGCCGAAGGCAAGAAGCGCTTCGCCGGGCCTCACATCGCGCGCATTGAGCCTGAGCGCGGCGCGGGGCGCATAGTGGTTCACCAACTGGCCGGGGGAAGAGATCTTTGCGCCGGGCGTGGCGAGCGGGCCTGCGATCTTTTCAATCTCCTCGCGGGCCATCGCACCGAGGCGCAGCAAAACGGGCTTTTCGCCGTCGAATCCGATGACGGTGGATTCCAGGCCCAGCGTTGCCGCACCATCGTCGAGAATAAGATCGACGCTCTCGCCGAACTCCTCTGCGACATGCGCTGCCAGGGTTGGGCTGATACGCCCGGAGACATTGGCGCTGGGTGCGGCGATGGGTGTTGCCGCGGCGCGAAGAAGCTTCTGCGCAACAGCGCCGGAGGGAACGCGCACCGCAACGGTATCGAGGCCCGCGCTGACGAGAAGCGACAGTTTTTTTGCCTTGCGCGGCAGGACAAGCGTCAGTGCGCCAGGCCAGAAGGTCTGCGCCAGCTTCCGGGCGAGTGGTGTGAACGACACCATCTCTTCCGCCGTCGCGATATTCGGGACATGCACGATCAGCGGATTGAATTGCGGGCGGCCCTTGGC
>JAFECP010000059.1:0-11285 GCA_018242105.1 Pseudomonadota bacterium | reverse complement strand
GTCGGGAAGGCGACAAGGCCGCCCGCGCGGATGATCTCACCGCCGCGCGCGATGGCGGCAGCATCGGCAATGCGCAGGTTGGCAAGCTCGGTTTGCATGTTTCAAACCTAGCCCAAATGGATGCGGATTTCAGCGCGTCAATTCTGCGTGGCCGTAATGTCGATATTCACCTTAACCTCATGCGCGACAGGGCCGGGCGCGGCCCATTGGCCGGTGCCGACGTTGAAGAGGTTGCGCATGACCACGGCGCTGCCCGCCATGTGTGCGGTCTTGCCGTTGATGGTGAGCGTGAAGGGCAGGGTGACGGGTTGCGTCACGCCTTTCAGCGTCAAGGTTCCTTGCGCGGCATAGTCATTGCTGGATTTGTGCGTGAAACCGGTGGTGACGAAATGCGCGCTGGGGAATTTGCTTGCGTAGAAGCCGACTTCGCCCTTAACGCCCGCATCGGTTTCGGCATCGCCGGACGTCATGCTGCCGACCGCGATGGTCACATCGGCTTTCGATGCGGCAAGGTTTGCGGCATCGAAGTCGATATTCGCTTTCCAGCTTTTGAATGTGGCGGTGAAAGGCTGCTTGGCCCAGACCACCGTGAAGCCCAGCTTGCTGTGCGCTGCATCCACATTCCAGTGCTCCGCATTTGCGGGCGCAGCGGCGAGGAGCGTGGCGGCGGCGATAAGGGACGGGAGATATTTCATCCCTGCTCCTTCACCTGCGTGCCCGGGAGCATGCGTTTCAGCACATCGTCACGGGTGACGAATTGATGATAGAGCGCCCCCGCGACGTGGATCGCCACCAGCACAATGGCCGACCAGGCGAGGAGCATATGGGTCGTTTCCAGCGGCTCATGCCACAAGCGCCTCTGATTGAGCGGCATGTTCGCGATGAAGCCGACGTTCGGCCAGTCGAACAATCCGAAATAGCTGGTCGGCAAGCCAAGCCGCGACGTCGAAACCATCAGCCAGCCGGAAAGCGGAATGGCGATGATGAGGAAATAAAAAAGGTAATGCGTCGCGCGGGCGAGGAATTTCAGCGGCGCGTTCATGCTGGCGGGCAGCGGCGGCACGGGATTCACCAGCCGCCACAGGAGGCGCAGGACGCTCAAAACGAGCACCGTGAGGCCGATGGATTTGTGAATCTGCACGACCTTGAACAGCGTTGGATCGCCCTTGGGGTAATATTCGAACGAAAGGCCCAGATAGATGTTGGTCAGCACCAGTGCGGCGATGATCCAGTGCATTGTCATGGCGACGGTGCCGTAGCGGGTGCGGGTGTTCGCGGAGGTCATGTGATTCCCATAAGCGAGTTGAGAAGCCTTCCTTATAACGTGGCGGCAACGGCTGGGCGACGCAAGGATCGCGGTATATGGCGTAAGAGTTTCGCTTGACCCCTTCGGTGGGCCGTTCATAGTCGAACCGCGCGCGGTTTTACAAAGGAATTGGTGTTGAGCGAGGCGGTGGCCAGACCCCGGCCGGACAGTTATCTGGAATATCCGTTCGGCGACACGCGACCCGAGCTTGGCAAGACCATCGAGATCGCGCCGGGCATTCACTGGATTCGCATGCGCCTGCCGATGCAACTCAACCACATCAATCTGTGGCTGCTGGAAGATGGCGACGGCTGGACGATCGTCGATACCGGTATCCGCGACGAGACGACGGCGAACGCCTGGAAGGAATTGTTCGCCGGAGCGATGGCGGGCAAACCCGTCAAGCGCGTGATCGTGACCCATCTGCACCCGGACCATGTCGGCCTCGCCGGGTGGCTGGTGCGGCGGTTCCATGTCGAGCTTTGGATGACGCGCACCGACTATCTGATGTGCCGCAATCTCTGCGCCGATACCGGACAGGAAGCGCCGGAAGAAGCCATGCGCTTCTATCGCGCCGCCGGCTTTCCGGAAGACCAGCTTGAACTCTATCGCACGCGGTTTGGCGGCTTCGGCAAGGGCGTCTATCGCCTGCCGAACGCCTATCGCCGCATCGAAGAGGGCGAGCGCATCCAGATCGGCAATCGCGTGTGGGAGATTGTGATCGGACGCGGCCATGCGCCGGAGCATGCCTGCCTGTGGAGCCGCGAGGACAACATCCTCATCTCCGGCGATCAGTTGCTGCCGCGCATCTCATCGAATGTCAGCGTGTTTCCAACCGAGCCGGAAGGCAATCCGCTGCAGGACTGGCTGGATAGCTGCAACAAGCTCAAGAGCCTGTTGCCGCGCGACATCTTCGTGCTGCCTGCCCACAACCGCCCGTTCAAGGGCGCGCAGGAGCGGCTGCAGGAACTGATCGACGGCCATGAAGAGGGCATGGCCAAGCTGCGCGAACTCTGCCGCGAGCCGAAACGCGCGGTGGACGTATTCCCCGCGCTGTTCCGCGCCAAGATCACGTCCGGCAATTACGGCATGGCGACGGGCGAGAGCATCGCGCACCTGAACTGCCTGCGCAGGCGCGGGCAGATGGGGCGCACGCCCGACAGGCAGGGCGTCGAATGGTACGAAACGATCCGATGATTGCGTTCGGGGGAGCGTAAGCATGGCCATCAAAGTCAACAATCAGAGCCTGAGCAACTGGCTCATCAGCGGCGCGGTGATCCTGGCGCTGATGGTGGTGGGGCGCGACTTCTTCGTGCCGCTGGTGTTCGCGCTGCTGCTGTGGGCGGTCATAAACGCGATCGTGAGCTATCTGGAGCGGCAGAAGCTGCCGCCGTTCATGGCATGGTCGGCGGCGTTTTCGCTCATCATCGTTCTGTTGTGGCTGGCGGCGCTGGTGCTGGCCAACCAGGCGGCCGAAGTCGTCAATCAGGCGCCGGTCTATGCGCAGAAGCTGCAGATGCTTATCCGCACCAAGCTTCCCTTCGGCAGCGCCATCCCGGCGCTGAACTCCGCCGCGCTGGTGCAGAACGAAAGCGTGCGCGGGTTTCTCGGTGTCGCCGCGGCATCGGTCGGGAATATGCTTCTCGATCTCACCCTGATCCTGATCTATGTGGGTTTTCTGCTGGCGGAGCAGGGGCACATTCCCGAAAAGATCGCGCGCCTGCAGAAGAACAACAGCGAAGCGGAGGGCGAGGCGGTCGTCCGCGCCATCGGCCATCAGGTGCAGACCTATCTTGGCGTCTGCACACTCGCGAGCGCATTGATGGCGATCGTGACCTATGCGCTGCTGGCGTTCATGGGCGTGGATTTCGCGGGGTTCTGGGCCTTGGCGATGTTCATTCTCACCTACATTCCCACCGTCGGCGCTATCGGCGTCGTGCTTCCCGCCGCGATGGCGCTGGCGCAGTTCGGCAGCTTTGGCCCTGCGGTCCTGATCGCCGCCGTTTTGTTTGCGGTTCACTTCCTGCTGACGAGCGTGATCGAAACATTGCTGCTCGGGCGCACGCTCGATCTGTCGCCCTTCGCCATCATCGTGTCGCTGACGTTCTGGGGGCTGGTCTGGGGGGTGGGCGGGCTTTTCCTCGCCGTGCCGCTTACCGGGGCCATCGCCATCATCTGCCGCCATGTGGAAGGATTGGAATGGTTTGCGGAAGTGCTGGCGGGATCCAAACCCGTGCGCGCACGGCGGCGCTTGAAATTCGGCACCTGAACGGAGGCAGCCATGTCGCTCAAAGGCAAAACGCTCTTTATCTCCGGCGCATCGCGCGGCATCGGATTGGCGATCGCGGTTCGCGCCGCGCGTGACGGCGCCAATGTCGCGGTGGCGGCCAAGACCGCCGAACCGCATCCCAAGCTGCCGGGCACGATCTACACCGCGGCGGAAGAGATCGAGAAGGCGGGCGGCACGGCGATGCCCATCGTCTGCGATATCCGCTTTGAGGAGCAGGTGCAGGCGGCCGTGGACCAGGCCGCGGCGAAGTTCGGCGGTATCGACATCCTGGTGAACAACGCCAGCGCCATCTCGCTCACCGGCACCTTGCAGACCGACATGAAGCGTTACGACCTGATGAATGGAATCAACGCCCGCGGCACCTATCTGGTCAGCCGCACCTGCATTCCCTATCTGAAGAAAGCGGACAATCCGCATGTGCTGAACCTGTCGCCGCCGCTGGACATGAATCCGAAATGGTTCGCGGGCCACACCGCCTATTCGATGGCGAAATACGGCATGAGCATGTGCGTGCTGGGCATGGCGGCGGAATTCAAGGACGACGGCATCGCCTTCAATGCGCTGTGGCCGCGCACCGGCATCGCCACGGCCGCCATCCGCAACGCGCTGGCGGGCGACGAAGGCATGAAGCATTGCCGCACCGCCGATATTCTGGCGGATGCGGCGCATATCGTTTTCGAGAAGAAAGCGCGAGATTTCACCGGCAATTTCCTGATCGACGATACGTTCCTCGCGGAGAACGGCGTCACGGATTTCGACAAATACCGTGTCGATCCCACAAAGGATCTGATGCCGGACTTTTTCGTGCCGGATTCGGTGCCGCCGCCCAAAGGCGTGAGCCTGAAAGCGCTGAGGCCCTAGCGTCCGTGCAGGCGGTCGATGAGTTCGCCGATGGCGCGCGAGAACGCATGGGTCGCGCGATGCGTTGCGGCGCCGGCGTAGATCGAGGCGCTATAGTGGACGCTGTCGAAATTGGATGACAGCCGGTCCATCTGAAAGCCCGTGGTGATGCCCGCGGCCACGATCGCGATCACCAGAACGCCTGCCTTGAGAATGTAGAACTGACGATCCATGACGCCCTCCGTCATCGCCGGTGTCATAGACTTGTTCGTCGATTGAGGCCAAGTGAAGGCGCGGTCATTTTCGCTCGTGCATGACCGGCCATGCGTTTTGCGTCTGGCTTCCCGCAAGCTGGATTCCCGCGCGCCTCAAGGTTTCGCGCTGTTTTTGTCCACAAACGGGTTTGGAGAATCGGCGCGGAATGCGAGAACCTGTTGCGGGAAGGGGATCGAGATTCCGGCTGTGTCGAATGCCAGCTTTACCGCCTTCTGCAGATCGAAGAGGGTGTCCCCGTAATCCGGGTTCGATACCCAGCAGCGCACAATCAGATTGACCGAAGACGCGCCAAGCTCGCCTACCGGCACCATGGGCACGGGATTCTTCAGCACACGCGGATCGGCGTTGAGAAGATCGAGCGCGATCTTCTGCGCCTTCTCGATGTCGTCGGCATAGTCGATGCCGACGACGAAATTGATCCGCCGGGTGGCCGCTCGCGAATAATTGACGATAACCGCGCTGAATACCTTCGAATTGGGAATGGACACGAACATGCCGTCGGCATTCGTGAGATAGGTGGCGAACAGGCCGACCTCGCGCACCGTTCCGCCATTGCCGCTCGCATCGATCGCATCGCCGACATGAAAGGGGCGCAGGATCAGGAGCATGACGCCCGCCGCGACGTCGGACAGGGTGCCTTGCAGGGCCAGGCCCAGCGCAAGGCCGGCCGCGCCGACAAGGGCGATGATGCTGGTGGTCTGAACGCCGAAGCGCTCCAGCACCGCAAGGAGCGTTATGACGAGAATGCCGTAACGCACCGTCTTGACGAGCAGGGGCGTCAGCGTCCGGTCGAGCCGCGGAATCCGGCCGAGCCCGCGATAAGTGAGTTTCTCCGCCCAGCCCGCGAGCAGCCATCCGATGACAAGAATGAAAATGGCGGCCAGCAGATTCAGCCCCTGATCGACCAGCAGGAGCTGCAGTTCCGGAATGATGGACTGGGGATTGAAGGTCTGCGAGTTCAAAGACGGTGAGATCATGTCACGTTCTGGAGTTTACCGCGAAGTCCACATCCGTCCGCCTAACGCGCCCATGTGGCGGGAACAAGGTTGTTTTTGGCGAAGATTTGACTGGCCGCGGCGCCCGGCTGCCAAGCAGCAAGTTATGCCTAACGTGCAACCATATGTGCCGGTTGCACTTCACTGGCGGGATCGCGCGAGGCACATTCCGCAGATGGTAAAGGCGGTCTATTTCCTGGTTCCGGCTCTGTTGGCCGCCACCCCAGCGCGCGCGCTGCCGGCTTGTGCGCCGCCAGTGGAAATTGCAAATCTCGCCATCGCGCGGGTGGAACAGAACGGCGTATTGGTGGCGACCGATGGCCGGGCTCCAAAGCTGGAAGGCATTCGGCTACCTGCCGGCGCCCTGGACAAGGCACCGGCCTCTTGGGCCGACGCCGCGCTTTCGGAATTGCGCGATCTGGCGGCGGGCCATCTGGTCACGGTGACCGCGCGGGCGCCCAAACAGGACCGTTATGGCCGGGTGCGTGGGCAAATTTTCGTGACGGATGACGGCGAGGTCTGGCTGCAGGACGTTCTGCTGCGCAAGGGGTTGGCGCGTGTTGCGATCGCGCCGGACAGGCGCGAATGCACCAAGGAGCTTTATGCGGCGGAAGCCTACGCACGCGCGCGGCATGTGGGAATCTGGTCGCAACCCGCCTATGCCGTGCGCGATGCGCGGCATGTGTCCGGCGGCGATCTGGGCACGTTCCAGATTGTCGAAGGCCGCGTGGTGAACGCATCGGTGAAGTCGCGCGCCTATCTGAATTTCGGGACGGACTGGAAGAAGGATTTCACCGCGACCATCGCGCCGGACGATATGAAGACGTTCCGTACCGAGGGCGTCGATCCGGCGAGCTATGCCGGCAAGATGGTCCGCGTGCGCGGCATCGTGGAATGGCATGGCGGCCCGGAGATCGAGATCGCATCGCCGGACGATATCGAAGTGCTGCCCGATTTGAGGGCAGGACAGAAATAAGCGTTTCAGGGTTGCGATGAAGCCTCAACATAAACGGTGTCATGGCCCACCGGAGTGTGGGCCATCCAGTTGCAATCTGGGATCGCGGTGAAAGTTGGGCGCAGGCGCCGTTCTACTTTCGAAATAGAGAAAGCGTCACCTGGGTGGCCCACACTCCGATGGGCCATGACAGCCAAGTTTGTGATTCCGTTCCGCGCGAAGTCAAAACAAAAGGCCCGATGTTTCCACCGGGCCTTTGTCATCTCTATCGAGAGAAGCTTACGCAGCTTTCTTCAGCAGCATGCCTTCCACGCGCTTCACAGCCGTCGGCTCGTCGGTCTTTTCGACGGCGGCGACTTCGCGCGCCATGCGGGCGAGGGCCGCTTCATAGAGCTGGCGCTCGGAGTAGGACTGTTCCGGCTGGCCGCCGGCGCGGTGCAGATCGCGCACCACCTCGGCGATCGAGACGAGGTCCCCCGAGTTGATCTTCGCTTCGTATTCCTGCGCGCGGCGGGACCACATGGTGCGCTTCACGCGGGCGCGGCCCTTGAGCGTGTTGAGCGCGTTGGCGACGACGTCCGGCGAGGACAGCTTGCGCATGCCCACCGATTTGGCCTTCGCCACCGGCACGCGGAGAGTCATCTTGTCCTTGTCGAAGGTGATGACGAACAGTTCCATCTTGATGCCGGCGACTTCCTGCTCTTCCACCTTCGTGATCTTGCCGACGCCATGCGTCGGATAGACGACGTGGTCGTTCGCTTTGAAATCGAGTTTCTTGTTCGAGTTGGCCGGGGTCTTTTTTGCAACCGGGGCGGGCGGGGTCTGTGTCTTTGCCGTGGTCATATCTCTTCCATTCCAATCCGCACGCACCCACGCCGCAGACAAGCTGCGACACCCACATTGCACTGCAACAGAAACGGAGCGAGGCGGCCGGAGTAAGGGGTTAATCCGGTTTGGGGCGTGCCTTTCGCATATTTCTGAGGATTGGGACATTATCAGAGAAGCTGCGAAAAAGGAAGAAAAACTTTAGTCAAGCTATTGTTTTCACGGAATTTATTTCGAATTTTGTTGGAAACTGCCATGGATTCAAGGGATTGCGGGTCCCCGACCGTAAACGCATAGCCGCTCCCGTTAACCCGTGCGTTTCACACGGATTACGGGTAGTTCCGTTGGAATCCTCGATAGCGGTTGTTAATCCCCGGACCCCGGCTTCTCCGAGAAATACTTCTCGAACTTGCCTTCTTCGCCGTCATGCTCCTTGGCGTCGGCGGGCGGGGTGCCCTTCTGAGTGATGTTCGGCCACTTCTTGGCGTAGTCGGCGTTCAGCGTCAGCCAGCGTTCCAGGCCGTTTTCCGTGTCGGCCTTGATGGCCTCGGGCGGGCATTCCGGCTCGCACACGCCGCAATCGATGCAAACCTCGGGGTCGATAACGACCATGTTTTCGCCCTCGTAGAAACAGTCCACCGGGCAGACCTCGATGCAGTCCATGTATTTGCATTTGATGCAGGCGTCGGTGACGACGTAGGTCATGGCATTCTCACAAAAAGCAGACCGTCACTTACGGCGCTGATGCCTTGGGATCAAGCATCTCGTCCGTGAGGATTTCGTAGAGCGCCTGCGCTTCCGCCGCGGGACCGCGGCGGATTCCACAGCCCAGAACGCGCACAACGACGACTTCCTTGCCGCGCGGCACCGTGAGCATGTCGCCGATCCGCACCTCGGCGCTGGCTTTCTCGATCCGCCGCCCGTTGAGCCGGATATGGCCTTTGACCGCCGCCGCCTGCGCCAGGCTGCGCGTCTTATGGAAGCGCGCATGCCAGAGCCATTTGTCGATGCGGATGCGGGTTTCGCTCAACGCTTGCGGCCCACCAGAACTGCCAGACCCGCGAAAGGTGAATGCGGATCGATCTTCACCGGCTTTTCGCGCGGCTGCGGTTTGTGTTGCTGCTGCTTGCCCTTTGGGCGCGGCTTGTGCTGTGGACGCTGAGGGCGCTGGTGGCGCAACACGATGGCTGGCGTTTCACCGCCCGCAACCTCCACGCGCCTCCAGTGCAGAGCCTCCAGCACCTTGTCCATCGTCGCGCGGTCAACGCCGAGCAGCGAGACGAGCTTGGTCACCGCATCATCCGCTTTCGTGCCCGCCGTGCCTGCTGCTTCCAGTTCCTGTTCGAGGCGATCCAGCATGTCGATGCGGATGGCGCGCGGGCCGATCACGCGGAACCCGGCAGCGGCGGTGAAGCCCTGCGGCGTTTCAGGTTCCGGCTCAAACGAGGTGAGGCCTGCTGGCGGCGGCGGCGGAATTTGCGTGAGCTTATTCTTCACGGCCCACAACAGCGCGAGCAGCGACGCCGCATCCGGGCGTATGAGCTTGGGCATGTAGATCGAACGGCGCGCGAAGCGGATTCCGAATGCGCGCAGATTGCGCAGCGCCGCGCGTTCGTCCGGCGGGAGTGTCGCTTCCTTGCGGTCGAGCGAGCCCAGCGCTTCGCAAAGCTGATAGGCAAGGCCGCGCGCTTCGGCGGGAAGCGCCTGCGGCGTGCCGGGCCTGGCATCGGCGGCGTTGCGCAGTGCGATCAGCGGCTCGAGGCGCGTGGCGATGCGCTGCTCAAGCCATGCGTCGAGCCTGTTCTGGATTTGCGCACGCAGATCGGAACGCAGTTGCTCATCGGTGTGAACGACAACGCGTGGCGCCAGCGAACTCGCACCGGCCTCCAAATTGCCGACGACGGCGCCTTCCCACCAGAACTTGCCATGCTCGCTGAGCGCGATGGCCGTGTTTTCTGCGGTGGCGAGGCGTTGGGTGCGCGCATGGAATTCGCCTTCCAGCGCGCGCATGGCCGCGGTGCGTAGTGTTTTTCCGTGAATGCCTTCTGCGCGCGCGTCGGGCGCGAAGCGGAAACCGTCGAGCTGGCCCACCATCTCGCCGCTGATAGAGACCGCGCCGGAATCGTGGAGTTTCAGATTCAGATCTTCATCATCGCGCAGCGAACGCATGAGGATGCCGGTGCGGCGGTCGATGAATCGTTGCGTGAGCGTTTCGTGCAGCGCATCCGACAAGCGATCTTCGATCTTGCGCGTCTGTTCCTGCCAATGGGCGGCATCCTTCACCCAGCCGGGCCGGTTGGCGGCGTAGGTCCAGGTGCGGATCTGCGCGAGGCGGCCGGACAAGGTTGCGACATCGCCTTCGATGACATCGAGGCGGTTGACCTGCCGTGCAAGCCAATCCTCTTCGATCGCGCCGTCATCGCTCATCAGGAAGCGATAGATCTGCGCGACGAGCCTCACATGCTCCTCGACGCTGAGTTTTCGGAAGTCCGGCAACTGGCAGGCATCCCATAGCCGTTTCACGGCCGCGGGCGCCCGCGCCATCGCTGCAATTTCTTCATTGCCGGCGAGCGTGCGCAGGGCGGCGAAGTCCATCGCCGGGCGTGCCTTCGCCAGCCCGCGCGCCGGCGGCGGTTCGTCCAGCGCGCCTAGCAAGGCTTCCAGCGAATGGAATGACAGCGCGGAATTTCGGTATTGCAGCACACGCACCGGTTCGTAGCGGTGGCTTTCCACGCGGCTGACGGTTTCTTCGTCCAGCCCTTCGGCTTCGCCGGTGGCGCCGAAGGTGCCGTCATTCATGTGGCGGCCGGCGCGCCCCGCGATCTGGCCGATCTCTTCGGGGCGCAAAGGCCGGTTGGTGTAACCGTCGAACTTCTCCAGCGCGGAGAAAGCGACGTGATCGACATCCATGTTGATGCCCATGCCGATGGCGTCCGTTGCCACCAGGAAGTCCGCGTCGCCGGATTGATAAAGCGCGACCTGCGCATTGCGCGTGCGGGGCGACAGCGCGCCGAGCACAACCGCAGCACCGCCGCGCTGGCGGCGCACAAGGTCTGCTATGCCGTACACATCGTCAGCAGTGAACGCGACGATGGCGGAGCGGCGGGGCAGGCGGGTGAGTTTCTTGTGGCCCGTGTAAGCCAGATCGGAAAAGCGCGGGCGCGTGATGAAATAAGCATGCGGGATGAAGCGCTGGATTGCGCCGCGCATCGTCTCGGCGCCCATGAACAGCGTTTCATCCTCGCCGCGCGCGTTCAGCAAACGATCGGTGAAGACATGGCCGCGCTCGGGATCGGCGCAAAGCTGGATTTCATCGACGGCGAGGAATGAAACGCCCAGATCGACCGGCATCGCTTCGACGGTGCAGACAAAATAGCGCGCGTCCGGCGGAACGATCTTCTCTTCGCCGGTGATGAGCGCGCAGACAGCCGCGCCTTTCAGCTTGACGATCTTGTCGTAAACCTCGCGCGCCAGGAGGCGCAGCGGCAGGCCGATCATGCCGGATTTGTGCGCCAGCATGCGTTCGATCGCGTAGTGGGTCTTGCCGGTGTTGGTAGGGCCGAGGATGGCGGCCACGCGGCTTGCGCTGTGCCGCTCGTTCAAACGCAACTGCTTCGGGATCATCGGCGCAACATCGGGGCTTTGCGGCGGGGCTTCAAGGCGTTGGGCCCACCCAAACGCTTGCCGGAAAGACACTGTGAACGGTTCTGTGGATAGGCAGTTAACAACCATGAACGTCTCCTGCACGAATCAGGGACGAATCGCTAACCGACTCAGTATCATCCTTTGTTCTCACAC
>JAFECP010000058.1:2623-25872 GCA_018242105.1 Pseudomonadota bacterium | reverse complement strand
GAAGAAGGCATCGCCGACGAGGAAGTGCGCGAGCGCATCCTGAAGGCCGTGGATAGCCGCGCCGCCGAACGCGCCGCAAATTCCGGCCTGGACGTCATGCGCTATGTGGAGAAAGCGATCCTGCTGCAGACGCTGGATCAGAACTGGCGCGAGCACATCATCAATCTGGACCATTTGCGCCAGTATGTCGGCCTGCGCGGCTACGGCCAGCGCGATCCGCTCAACGAATACAAGCAGGAAGCGTTCGAACTGTTCGAGGCGCTGCTGGCCAAGCTGCGCACCGATGTTGTGCGCCAGCTCATGCACATCCAAATCCAGAGCGGCGAGCAGCCGCCGCCTCTGGAGCGCGCGCCGATCCAGATGCAGGCCCACCATCTCAATCCGCTCACCGGCGAAGACGACATGCAACTGGGCGATATGAACGATGGCCCAATGCGCCCCGTGCGCACCTATACCGGCCCTGTGAATCCGAACGATCCGCAGACCTGGGGCCGCGTGCAGCGCAACGCGCCCTGCCCATGCGGATCGGGCCGCAAGTTCAAGCACTGTCACGGGGCGCTCGTCTGAGCGCACCGTGGTGGTGGCTTCGATCTATTTCGTGCCTGTCTGCATCGGCACGATCTGGTTGTTCCGCTTATAGATCGTGCCGCCCTTCATCACGAAGCCGACATGCTCAAGCTGGCGCACATCCGCCAGCGGATCGCCGTTCACCGCCACGATGTCGGCATAGCGGCCCTTCTGCACGCTGCCGATATCCTGCGGGTCGCCGATGAGATCGGCGGCGGAGCCTGTCGCCGCGATGATGGCATCCATCGGTTTCATCCCCGCCTGAACCATCAAAGCGAACTCTTGCGCGTTTTGTCCATGTGGCACGAGCCCCTGATCGGTTCCGAAAGCGATCTTCACGCCTGCCATATAGGCGTCATGCAGGTTTTTCTGGATGCGCGGCGCGACCGCGAGCGCCTTTGCAGCGGAGGACGGGTTGAGCTGTTCCGGATGGGTCTTGGCGAGAATATAGACGGTATGGGCGATCAGCAGCGTCGGCACCAGATAAGTGCCGTGCTGCTTCATCAGTTGGTAGCTCGACGCATCCGCAAAGCTGCCGTGCTCAATCGAGTCGACCCCCAGCCGCACCGCTGCATTGATCGCCTTCAACCCGTGCGCATGGGCTGCGACCTTCATGCCCAGCGAATGGGCCGTGTCGACGACGGCCTTGATTTCATCGTCCGCCATCAACTGCAGGTTTGGGTTGTCACCGATCGACAGAACGCCACCGCTGGGCATGATCTTGATGAGATCGGCTCCCGCCCGCCGGTGCTCGCGCACGACGCGGCGCGCATCTTCGGCGCTGTTGACGATGTTGTCCTTCCACTCCGGATTGGAAAGCGCCGGATCGAGTCCGTTGGCGGCGTCATTGTGGCCCCCTGTGGGGCCCAGCGGCGAACCCGACACCCACATGCGCGGACCTACCACGATACCCTTCTGAATCGCCTTCTTCAGCGCAACCACGACGCCGGTCGATGCACCGACATCGCGTACGCTGGTGAAGCCGGCCAGCAATGTGTTGCGCGCATATGCAGTGGATCTGACGGCGGAATCGAAATCTGTTTCCGTGACGGCTTCAGCGACAGGATTTCCGCCGTCGAACTGGCCGGTGACGTGGACATGACAATCGATCAGGCCCGGCAGCACCGTCTGCTTCGGCAGGTCGATCACCGTGAAGCCCTTCGGGTTCACGAAACCGGGCTGCACGCCGGAAATTCGATCGTTGTGGATGAGGATGGAAACATCGGTCTGCGGCGCCCTTGATACGCCGTCGATCAGCTTGCCGGCGTGGATCACCACATCGCCCGCCAGCGCAGGCGTCCCCAGAAGCGCCGCCGCGCCGAACGCGAAAGCCGCCAAAGACTGTCCGAAATACCGCATTTGTCACCCCGCCCCTGAGAAAACGGCCGAAGGCTATCCGCCGGTACTGTTAGGGGCAACCGCGCGGGAACGCATACCCCGGTCTATCCTTTGTATTGATTCGAGGGATGCGATGCTCAACCTGTTTCCAAGCGACGTGAAAGATCCGGCCGAGGCGATCTGGGCCGATCTCGACAACCCCACAGCCGAGGAGATCAAGAAGGTATCCGCAGCGCTCGGAATCGATATGCCGGAGCGGGATGAACTGGAAGAGATCGAGTCTTCCAGCCGCCTGAAATTCGAAGACGATGTGCTGCAGCTTTCCACGCCGGTTTCCGCGCATGGCGACGAAGACGGTCCGACACCGGTCGGCTTCGTCCTCACCAAAAAAGCGCTCGTCACCATTCGTTACACCGAGATGCGTGCCTTCGAGGCAACGGCGCATCTCTGCAACAAGAAGGCGGACGGCCTGACCTCCGGCGAAGTGTTCGTCTCGCTCATGGAAGGCATGGTCGAATACGGCGCCGATATGCTGGAAGAAATCGGAGCGCACCTGAACGCCATGTCGCAACAGGCATTCGGTCAGTACAGCAAGCCGCCCCAACGGGGTATCAAGCGCCGCACCCGCCATTTGCGGGACGCGCTGGCGGATATCGGGATGACCGGCGGCAAGCTTTCGCAAATTCGCGAAAGCCTGCTCGGCCTTCAGCGCATCGCGCCTTTTACCTGCGAGAAGGCCAAGTGGATCAAACCGGATCTTCAGGTACGCCTGAAAACCATCGAACGGGACATCATTTCGCTGGATGATTTCGAGGTGCATCTTTCCAACAAGGTGCAATTCCTGCTGGACGCGATCCTCGGTTTCATCAACACCGAACAGAACGACATCTTCAAAGTGCTCACCATCGCCTCGGTGGTCGGCATCCCGCCGACATTCTTCGCGAGCATGTGGGGCATGAACTTCAAAAGCATACCGGAATACAACTGGGCGCATGGCTATGCGTTCGGGCTCAGCGTCATCATCATTTCCACCGTGCTTCCGATCGCCTGGTTCAAGTGGCGCGGGTGGTGGTGAGCGCCGGATCCGTCTCTCGCATTTGCAGCAAAGCCGCCTGAACCGCGGGCCGGCGCGAGGCGATCACAGCAAAACCCGTCCGGACTTTGCCGAATCTGTCTGCTTTGTTAGGTTCTGTTCGCTGGAGGCGTGGGGATTCCGCGCTCTTTGGCGCGTGACGGGGCACTATTCAAAGAGGTTTTTGAAATGCGCATTGGAGCAATCATAGGCGCGTGCAGCGTTGCCTTGCTGGCAACCTCATTCACCGCGCAGGCGGAATCGATCCGGGAAAAGACCGATCGCAAGATGGCGGACATCCCCACTTGCGGACGAAATCTCGGCACCATCGCCATCCGCGAGCCGGATCACAACTGGTGGACCGACCTCAACCTCGCCTCGCCGGAAGTTCTGCTCAAAGTGTTCGTGCGCAAGTCGGGCTGCTTCACGCTGGTGGATCGCGGCAAAGGCTTCGAGATGGCGCAGCAGGAGCGCGCGCTGGCATCCGGCGGCGACCTGCAACAGGGATCGAACATCGGCAAGGGCCAGGTGAAGGCCGCCGATTACATCCTGGTTCCCGACATCGCCTCAAAAAATAACAATGCAAGCGGCACCAATATCGGCGGCATTCTGGGCGGCTTCGTGGGAGGCGGGGTTGGCGCGATCATGTCCAACATCTCGATCAACAGCAAAACGGCGGACGTGGTTCTGTCCATCGTCAACGTGCGCACCAGCGAAGACGGCCCGATCGAACAGGGGCACGGCTCCAAGACGGATGTCGGCTTCGGTGTCGGCGGCGGTTGGGGCGGATGGGGCGGTTTCGGCGGCGCGGCCGCTTCGAGCTACACCAACACCGATATCGGCCAGGTCGTGACGCTTGCCTATATCGACGCCTACACCAAGCTGGTGAACGACATGGGCGGCATGCCGAGCGCGGCGGAAGGCGGCGCCTCGGCGCAGGCGCCAACCCAGGCGCTGACCATGACACGTCCGGGCCAGATGTATGACCGCCCCGGCAACGAAAAACATGCGAAGGTCGTGCGTTCGCTTTCGGCGGGCATGATGCTCTACCCGACCGGCGAGAAGGACGGAATCTGGTGGCAGGTGAAGGACGAACTCGGCAATCAGGGCTGGGTATCTTCGCTGTCGGCGGAACTGTCGAAATAGTTCCCATCAAGTCTGTGGATCGGGGGGCCTTCACCGGCCCCCTTTTCTTTTGGGCGAAAGGCGCGGCAAGCTCCGCGCCTTCCACCAAGGACAACAAGCCATGGCCATACGCCTCACGCGCTTCGACGTGCCCGAAGAAGAGATCGTCGCGATCCGCCAGCGCGTGCTCGATTATCCCTGGCATGAAATGCCGCGCGGCGAAGGGCTGGAAGGCACCTGGGCCTACGGCGCGAACCTCGACTACATGAAGCAGCTTTGTTCGTACTGGACGGAAAAGTACGATTGGAAAGCTCAACAGGCCGCGCTGAACAAATTTCCGCAATTCCTTGCGGAGGTGAACGGCCTCGACATCCACTTCTATCGCGAAGACGGATCGGGCGACGCGCCGAAGCCATTGATCCTCAGCCATGGCTGGCCGGGATCGGTGTTCGAATTCCTCCACATCATCGACAAGCTCGCGCATCCCGAAAAACACGGCGGCAATGTGAAGGATGCCTTCACCGTCATCGTGCCGTCGCTGCCCGGCTACGGATTGTCCGGCAAACCGAAACGCCCCATCGGCCCGCGCACCACGGCGAAATATTTCGACACACTGATGACCGATGTGCTGAAGCTCGACGGCTATATCGCGCAGGGCGGCGATTGGGGCAGCGCGGTATCCGGCTGGATGGGATATGAAGGCAAGGGCTGCCGCGCGGTGCATCTCAACATGTTCGGCTGGCGCTCGCCGGGCGTGCAGCCTGAGACGGAAGAAGAGAAAGCCTACGCCCAGCGCGCCGCCATGCTGTTCGAAATGGAAGGCGCCTATTTCCGCGAGCAGACAACCAAACCGCAAACGCTATCCTACGCAATGATGGATTCGCCCGTCGGCGCCTGCGCCTGGATCGTGGAGAAATTCCACGGCTGGTCGGATACCCGTAACGGCTTCGACAAGGTCTATACGAAAGATCAGTTGCTCACGAATGTGATGATCTATCTCGTCACACGCACCTTCAACACCGCGACGTGGATGTATCGCGGGTTGATGGAAGACGTGGCGGGAACGCCGGTGGCGAACGGCGCGCGGGTCGAGAAGCCGGTCGGCATCGCAAATTTCCCGATCGACCTCATCCCCTTCCCGCCGCGCAGCATGGTGGAGCGCCATGTGAATGTGACACACTGGACGGACTTCGAAGAAGGCGGCCACTTCGCCGCGCTGGAGCGCCCTGACAATCTGGTGAAAGACATTCGGGATTTTGCTCGAACGCTTTGATCGTTCTTAAGCTACCAACCCCAAACCGTCATGGCCGGGCTTGTCCCGGCCATCCATTAACGCGGGACATTGGCCTCTGGAAAATGGATGGCCGCCACAAGGGCGGCCATGACGATGATTATAGTTTCAAGTAAGAAACAACTTAAGCCGCCAGATTTCTTCCCATCGCGAGATATTTCTCGCGGCGCTGCTTGCGCAGTTCGTCTGGCGACAGGCCGTTCATCTCGTTCAGCGCGCGTGCGATCTCTTCGCCCACGGCGTTGATCGTATGCTCCGGCCCGCGATGCGCACCACCCGGCGGTTCTGGCACAATGCCGTCGATCACCTTCAACGCCAGAAGATCCTGTGCCGTGATCTTCATGGCAGCCGCGGCGTCCTGCGCCTTGTCGGAGCTGCGCCACAGGATGGAGGCGCAACCTTCCGGAGAGATCACCGCATAGATCGAATGCTCCAGCATCAGCACCTTGTTCGCCACCGCGATGCCGAGCGCGCCGCCGGACATGCCTTCGCCGATGATCGTGGCGATGAAGGGCACACCGAGGTTGAGGCTGGCTTGCGTGGAACGCGCGATGGCTTCCGCCTGCCCGCGCTCCTCGCCGCCAACGCCGGGATAGGCGCCCTGCGTGTCGGCAAAGGAGATCACCGGCAGGCCGAAACGATTGGCCATTTCGAAAATGCGCTGCGCCTTGCGATAGCCTTCTGGCATCGCCATGCCGAAATTGTGCTTGAGCCGGCTCTTGGTGTCGTTGCCCTTCTCATGCCCCATGACAGCGACGGCACGTCCGCGGAAACGGCCGAGACCGGCCATCAGTGCCTGGTCCTCACCGAACACGCGGTCGCCGGCGAGCGGGGTGAATTCGTCGATCAGATGCGAGACATAGTCTGAGAAATGCGGCCGCGCGGGATGGCGCGCCACCAGCGTCTTCTGCCAGGGCGTCAGCCTGGAATAAGTCTCGTCGATCAGCGCGTCGGCCTTGGCCTGCAGGCGCGCGACATCGTCCTCGATCTCCATTGCGGGGTCGGCTTCCGCCAGCTTCCGCAACTCGACGATTTTGCCCTCGAGTTCGGCGATAGGCCGCTCAAAATCCAGATATGCGTGCATTGTCATCTACTTGCGTCCGAAGGAGCCGGGCTGCGGGGGATAAGTGGCAAGCGCCTCCAGCCCTGTCAACAAAACCGGCCCTGTCACAGACTGCCGCGCCAAGCCGTCTTAACGGCATGAAGGAGGGCCGAAGCATGATTTCACGGGCAGTTTTGGGCCTTTTGGGCCTGTTTCACCTGATTAACGGTCTTTGGATGCTTCTGGCTCCGGAAGGCTGGTACGCCGCAGTTCCGGGCGTGACGCTGGAGGGGCCTTTCAACCATCACTTTATCGGCGACATCGGCCTCGCCTTCATCGCCAGCGGTATCGGCATGATGATGAGCTTCCGCATGGGCAAAACCGCCGCAGCGTTCGTGCTGGCCGGCGCGACATGGCCGACGCTGCACGCCTGTTTCCATGTCTGGGAATGGGTCGTGGACGGCCTGCCCTCCGATCCGCACATCCTCGCTTCCACCGGCATCGGCGTGATCGTGGTGAGCTTTCTGGGTTTTGCGCTCGCATGGATGCGGGCAAAGCAGGAAGGAATTGTGTGATGCTCAAATGGCTTCTGCACCGCTTCACGCGCAACTTCGCGAGCCGCTACAATTACGACGCGTCCTACATGCACGAGATGGCTGATGCTTCGCCATCCGCGTTCGTGCGGTTCGGCGTCATGCAGAGCGCCGGTGGAAACTGGCGTGGCGATGCGCCAGCGAAGGCATGGTTCGCGGCCGGAATTGCAGGCGCGCTGTATGAGGATTGCGGGCCGTGCGTTCAAATCGCATCCGATATCGCGATGGAGCAAGGCATGCCCGGCGAAATCATCAAGGCGCTTCTTTCCGGCGCGCCGACCGATCCCGACGCCCAACTGGGTTTTGACTATGGCCGCGCATTGCTGGCGCACGCGAACAACCTGGACGATCTGCGGGAGATCATCGAAAACAGATGGGGCAAGGCCGCGCTCCTCGCGCTAAGCTTGCGCGCGATGACGGCACGAAACTTTCCCGTTCTGAAACGCGCGATGGGCCATGCCAAAACCTGCCAGCGTGTGCGCATCGGCAACAGCGACGTGGCGGTCAATCCAGCGCTGAAAGCCGCATGACCGGCACCGCCACCTTCGAACGTCACCGCGCGCATCTGCGCAACATCGCTTACCGGATGCTGGGCGAGATGGCGGCGGCGGAAGACGTGGTGCAGGAAGCATGGCTGCGCTGGCGCCGCACGGACGGCGAAGACATCCGCGATCCGCGCGCATGGCTTTCCGCCGCCACCGTGCGCCTGTCGCTCGATGCGCTGCGCAAGGTGCGCGCACGGCGCGAGAGCTATGTCGGCCCGTGGTTGCCGGAACCCTTGTTGCCGGACGATACGCGCGCCTTCACTGCCGACGCGCCCGCGGCGCGCGCGGAGCTGGCATCCGACCTGTCGCTTGCCCTGCTCCACGTTCTGGAACGGCTATCACCGGAAGAGCGCGCGGCGCTGATCCTGCACGATGCCTTCGATTGCGATTACGCCGAAATCGCCGCGATTCTGGACAAGAACGAAGCCGCCTGCCGCAAGCTCGTCAGCCGCGCGCGAGAGCGGGTAAAGGCGGATCGCCCACGCTTCACAGCCTCCAAGGAAGCGCATCGCGACCTGCTCAGCCGCTTCGCAAAAGCCAGCGGTTCATCCGATCCACAGGAAATGATGGCGCTGCTCGCGCCCGATGCGATCGCCTACACCGACGGCGGCGGCCGCGTGTCGGCGGCGCTCAATCCGATCTATGGTGCCGACAAGATCGCGCGCTTTATCGCCGGTCTCGGACGGAAGTTCTACGCCAACGCGACGCTGAACATGGATATGACGGAACTGAACGGCCAGCCCGCGCTCATCGTCCGCGAAGGTACGGAGATGCTGGGCGTCATGGCCATCGAAACCGATGGCGAGAAGATCACTACACTTTACGGTCTGCGCAATCCGGACAAGCTGAATCGGCTGACGCATGCGCTCCAGCTTTCAAATTAAACCCGTCATGGCCGGGCCTGTCCCGGCCACCCATACGCGCCGTCTTGCATGGGTGTTCATGGATGGCCGCCACGAGGGCGGCCATGACGCTGAATGGGTGTCAGGATAACCCCGCCCGTTCCTGAATCATCTGCATCTGTTGCACAATGTTCTGTGCCTGGCGGATCGACGCGGCGTCGATCAATACGCCGTTCAGCGACACGGCGCCCAGCCCCTTCTCATGCGACTCCTTCATCGCGGCGAGGATGGCTTCGGCGCGCTTCACTTCTTTTTCCGGCGGCGTGTAGATCTCATTGGCGAGCGCGACCTGGCTGGGATGGATCGCCCATTTGCCTTCGCAGCCGAGAATGGCCGTGCGGTTGGCCTGCACGCGGAAACCGTCGGCATCGGAATAATCACCAAACGGGCCGTCGATCGGCACGATGCCGTGCGCGCGCGCCGCCTGGCACATGCGGAACAACGGGAAGTGCCACAGGTCGTTCCAGTGCCGGTCGCGCGCGCGTCCCGGCTCCTGATCGGTGAGCATCACATAGTCCGCATTGCCGCCGCCAATATTCGTGGTGCGCATGCCCTGCGAGGCCGCATAGTCCGCCGCGCCGAAATGCAACGTCTCCAGCCGCTTTGAGGCGCGGCAAATCCCGTCGATGTTGCCCAGCCCCATCGCGCTTTCGATGATGACTTCCAGGCCGATCTGCTTCTTGCGGCCCGCGAAGCTGGAGGCCTGGGTGATCAGCATGTCGATAGCGTAGAGATCCGCGCCGGAGCCGACCTTGGGCACCATGATCGCGTCCAGCCGTTCACCGCCCCTCTCCACCAGCGCGATCACGTCGCGATAGCAGAAATTCGTGTCGAGGCCGTTGATGCGCACGGTGACGAGCTTGTTGCCCCAGTTCACATCGTTGAGCGCGGCCACGATGTTGTCGCGCGCCTTGTCCTTGTCGCCGGGCGCCACCGCATCTTCGAGATCGAGGCACACCACGTCGGCGGGACCGGCAGCGGCCTTCTCGAAGAACTTGGTTTGCGATCCCGGCACGAATAGCTTGGACCGGTACAGGCGCGGCGGCGTGCGGCGTTCGATAGGCGTGAAGCTCACGATACTTCCCCCGATGTTGGCTGTGTTCGTTTTACCTTGGTTCATCGCTCCCGGCCACGGGCGATTGGTCTCACGCAGAGCCGCAGAGACGCGGAGTTCTTCTCCAATCTAACCATCGTCATCGCCGGGCTTGTCCCGGCGACCCATAATATCCCTGCGGAATGGTGTGCATGGGTGGCCGGCACAAGGCCGGCCATGACGGTGTGGAAAGCATGCAAGAACTCTGCGCCTCTGCGGCTCTGCGTGAATCAAACTTTCTTCTTCGCCAGCGGGTGCGCGGATTGAACGGTCTGCTTCAACCGATCCCCGGCAACATGGGTGTAGATTTGCGTGGTCGCGATGTCGGCGTGGCCCAGCATCGTCTGCACGCTGCGCAAATCGGCGCCGCCCTCCACCAGATGCGTCGCGAAGGCATGGCGCAGGACATGCGGCGACAGTTTGTCGGGATCGACGCCGGCCTTCACCGCCAGTTCTTTCAGCATCTGATGGCAGCGCCGCCGGGTAATATGTCCGCTGGCAGCGCGCGACGCGAACAGGAAGCGGCTCGTGCCATCGGTGAACTTCTCGCGGACCTTGAGATAATCGGCGATGGCATCGCGCGCGGAGCCGTTCAACGGCGCCATGCGCTCCTTGTTGCCCTTGCCGCGCACATAGATGAAACCCTGCCGTCCCGTGACGGCAGCGAGCGGCAACGTCACCAGTTCGGACACACGCAAGCCGGACGCATAAAGAATCTCCACCATGCAGAGCAGCCGCGTTGCCTCTTCTCCGCGCTTTTCTTTCTTCGTTTCGGCGCGCGCGGTTTCGATCAGCGTTTCGACATCGCGCGCCGACAGGATTTTCGGCAGCACACGGCCGCGCTTCGGTGCCTCGATGGCGTTGGTGGGATCGTCGCCGCGGATACCCTCCGCATAAAGAAAGGCGTAGAACTGGCGCAGCGCCGAAAGCTTGCGCGCCTGCGAGGATGGCGCAAGGCCGCTGCCGGAAAGCGAGGCGATATATTTCTTAACCGCGGCATGGTCGGCGTCGCGGATCGAACCGCCCTGCCGCGCCACACTTCCGGCGAAATCGGCAAGGTCACGGCCATAGGCTGAGAGCGTATTGCGGCTAGCGCCGCGCTCGGCGCTCATCATATCGAGGAAGTTCTCGATGATGCCGGAAGACGAACGCTCAGCCCGGGAGGCGGTCATTCGGAACGGCTTCCTGCAGATGCTGCTGTGCCGGCTCGCGGGTGCTCACCACATAGCCGCCGATCATAACGCCAAACACAATGGCCACGATCACACCCGCCACGATTCGGGCCGTCCAGTTGGTCTCACGCATATTTCGACCTCCTTTTCCCCCTCTCCCGTTGTGGCGGAAATGGCGCAGGCGGCGCAAGTGTTGTAAGCGAAAGAATATGAGCGGGCTGAAACGCACGGTGGCATTGGTGGGCATGATGGGCGCGGGCAAAAGCTCGCTGGGCCGCCGCCTTGCCGCACGGCTGGACGTGGAATTCCGCGATGCCGACACGGAGATCGAGCAGGCTGCCGGATGTTCCATCAATGAAATCTTCGCCAGATTCGGCGAACCGGCGTTCCGGGATGGCGAGCGCAAGGTGATTGCCCGGCTTCTGACCCTCCCGCCGCATGTGTTGGCTACCGGCGGCGGCGCCTTCGCGGATGAAAAAACTCACGCGCGAATCAAAAGCGAAGCGGTATCCGTCTGGATCAATGTGCCGCTGAGCGTGCTGGTGGAACGCGTTGGCCGCCGGGATACGCGGCCGATGCTGAAAGACGGCGACCCCGTCGAGATCATGACGCGGTTGTTGAAACAACGTGAGCCGCTCTACGCGCAGGCCGATCTGACGGTAAACAGCGAAGACGGCCCCCATCAGATGGCAGTCGAACGCATCGTGGCAATGCTCAAGGAACGCAATTTTCTGGAGGCCGCATGAGCGAGACTATCCGCGTCGGCCTCGGCGACCGCAGCTATGACATTCATGTCGGCGAAGGCTTGCTGGCCCAGGCGGGGGCCCTGCTTGCGCCGTTTGCGCGCGGCGCCGTGCCGGTGGTGACGGACAGCCATGTCGCCAAACTGCATCTCGATCCTTTGATCGCATCGCTGACCAGGGCGGGCATCAAGACTGTTCCCATCGTTCTCAGTCCCGGCGAGGGAACGAAAAGTTTCGCGGGGCTGGAAAGGCTCACCACCGAATTGCTGCGTGCCAATGTCGATCGCGGTGGATTGATCGTGGCGCTGGGTGGCGGCGTGATTGGCGATCTTGCCGGCTTCGCGGCGGGCGTGCTGAAACGCGGCGTCGATTTCGCACAAATCCCCACCACGCTTCTATCGCAGGTGGACTCTTCTGTTGGCGGCAAAACAGCGATCAATGTGCCGGAGGGCAAGAACCTCATCGGCATGTTCCACCAGCCGCGCGTTGTGATCGCCGACATCGCCACGCTGAAGACATTGCCCAAGCGCGAACTTCTCGCTGGCTACGCCGAGGTGGCGAAGTATGGCGCGCTCGGCGATGCCAAGTTTTTCGACTGGCTCGCCGTCAATGGCGCGAAGGCTCTTGCCGGCGATGCCGCAGCCCTTGCCCACATCGTTGCACATTCCTGCCAGATGAAAGCGGATATCGTCGCGCGCGATGAGCGGGAAACGGGCGAGCGCGCGCTGCTCAATCTAGGTCACACGTTCGGCCACGCGCTGGAAGCCACCACGGGGTTTTCGGATCGTCTCCTGCACGGCGAAGGCGTTGCCATCGGCACGGTGTTGGCGATGCAACTCTCCGTCAAACTCGGCCTGTCGCCTGCGGCCGATGCCGCGCGATTCGCCAAACATCTGAAAGATGCCGGCCTACCCGCCTCGATCGCGGATATTCCGGGACCTCGCCCCGGCGCCGAAGCTCTTATCGCCGCCATGGCGCACGACAAGAAGGTGAAGGACGGCAAGCTCACCTTCGTTCTCGTCAAAGGCCTCGGCCACGCCTTTACATCGCGCGATGTCCCGCTCGATGCCGTACGCGCTGTTCTTTCCAGCTAGATCCAATCGGGGATTGCAATGGGTACCGCCTTACTCGCCGCCGCCGGAGTCATTCTTCTGCTGCTGATCGTATCGGGGTTCTTCTCGGGCTCCGAAACCGCGCTCACCGCCGTGTCGCGCGGGCGCATGCATCAGTTGGAGAAAGACGGTTCGCGTTCCGCCCGCGATGTGAACTTCCTCGTCGGCGACCGCGAACGCGTGATCGGCGCGATCCTGCTGGGCAACACCTTCCTCAACATCCTCGCCTCCTCTTTCGCGACCTGGGTGCTGGAATCGCAATTTGGCGAACGTGCCGTCGCCATCGCAACGGTTGCCATGACGGTGCTCATCCTGATGTTCGCGGAAGTGCTGCCCAAGACGCTCGCCATCGCGCGCACCGACCGTTTCGCACTTGCCGTCGCCCAGCCCATGCGTCTGATCGTCAGCGTGCTCGCGCCGATTGTCGGCGCTGTGCAGTGGATGGTGTGGCGCGTGCTGGGGCTGGTCGGAATCCGGCAGGAAGAAGCCGGCGAACTGATCGATTCCCATGACGAAATCCGCGGCACGGTGAATTTGCATCACGAAGAAGGCGCCGTCGGCCGCGAGCATCGCGATATGATCACGGGCATTCTGGATTTGCGCGAGCTTCAGATCGCCGATGTGATGGTCCATCGCCGGTCGGTTACCGGGATCGACGCGGACCTGGCGCCGGAAGAAATGTTCAAAGCCTTGATCGACTCCGGCCACACCCGCGTGCCGGTCTGGCGCGAGACACAGGACAACATCATCGGCGTGTTGCGCGTGGCCGAAGTCGCGCGCGAATACGCCCTGCGCGGCGGGTCTTTCGCCAATCTCGATATTCTTTCCATGATGCAGGAGCCGTGGTTCGTGCCGGAAACGACCACGCTGGAAGAACAGCTCCGGTCCTTTCGGGCGCATCGCTCGCATTTCGCCCTGGTGGTGGATGAATACGGTGCGCTCCAGGGCATCGTCACGCGCGAGGACATTCTCGACGAAATTCTCCGCGACATCCCCGACGAGAACGAGGCGGAGACGCGCGGCAACATCCGCAAGCAGAAGGACGGCTCTTACATCGTGGATGGCACGACGCCGATCCGCGATCTCAACCGCGAGCTGGACTGGAACCTGCCGGACGACGAAGCGACCACCATCGCAGGCCTCGTTATCTACGAAGCCCGCACGATCCCCGAGGCCAAACAGCGCTTCTCGTTCTACGGCTACATGTTCGAAATCCTGCGCCGTCAGCGCAACCAGATCACGGCCATCAAGGTGACGCCGCCTAATGCTCCTGCCACGCCTCCGCAGGCGTAAGCGTGGTCAGCGATAAGGCATGGATGCGCCCGCGCATCTCACCGGCCAGCGCGGCATAGACGCGCCGCTGCCGTTCCACGCGCGAAACACCTTCGAATGCGTCGGTCACGAGCCGGACCGTGAAATGGGTTTCGCCGCCCGGCCGCGCACCCGAATGACCGGCATGCCTGGCGCTATCGTCCTCGACGATTAACTCCTTGGGCGCGAAAGAGGCCGTCAATTTTTCGCGAATGGCGTCTGCAACACTCATTTCCCAGTTCCGGCATGAGGCCAAGCGCATGTCAAGCAATACGTTTTCTTGTTTTTTCACCTTCCGATCCCATAATTGGGAGATGGAAAAACCGGGCGCCCGTCCCCGCTTCAAAAGCGATATCCGCATCAAGCCGGACAAGGCTCCGGTGAAGGCTGCTGCACGAAAATGCGACCGCCCGAATTGCACGGGCGAAGGCGCGCATAGAGTTCCCAAAAGCAAGAACAACCTCAACGAACATTACTGGCTGTGTCAGACGCACGCGCGCGAGCACAACGAACGCTGGGACTTCTTCGCGGGCATGAGCGACAAGGAAATCGAATCGTTTCGCATCGACGCGCTCACCGGTCACCGCCCCACATGGACGCTCGGCAAGCGCGCGGCGCGCATGCGCGACGGGCATGACGGACCCTCGCGGATCGATCCGTTCGGCGTATTTTCTGACGTAGCGGAACGGCCCAAAGCCCGCCCGCCGGAGCGCAAACTCACGCGCCTGCAACTGGTTGCGCTGGAGACGATGCAGTTGGAGCCATCCGCCACCTTGCAGGAGATAAAGGCGCGGTATAAGGAACTCGTAAAGCGGTTTCATCCCGACGCGAACGGTGGCGATCGGGGCGCCGAGGAGCGTCTGAAACAGGTTATCAAGGCTTATGGCGTGCTGCGCGCGTCGGGGCTGACCTAGAGAGGGCGACAGCGCCCCAACCTCATGCGGCGGACTTCCCGCCCGAGGCATAGCTAGCTGGATCACTGAGCATCATGGACACGCAGCCACAGGGACTCGATCCCGCATTCATGCCCGACACGACGGCGGACGCGAAGAAGCTTTTCGGCTTCGACGTGAAGATGAAGGTGCCCGCCTTCTCCAAGCGCAACGAATATGTGCCGGAGATCGACACCGCCTATCGCTTCGATCGCGAAACGACGCTGGCCATCCTCGCCGGCTTCGCGTTCAACCGCCGCGTGATGATCCAAGGCTACCACGGAACCGGCAAGTCCACTCACATCGAGCAGGTCGCCGCGCGCCTCAACTGGCCCGTCGTGCGCATCAATCTCGACAGCCACATCAGCCGTATTGATCTCATCGGCAAGGACGCCATCGTCGTGCGCGACGGCAAGCAGATCACCGAATTCCGCGAAGGCCTGCTGCCATGGTGCTTGCAGCATCCCGTGGCGCTGACCTTCGACGAATACGATGCCGGCCGCCCCGATGTGATGTTCGTCATCCAGCGCGTGCTGGAAGTGCAAGGCAAGCTGACACTGCTCGATCAGAACAAGGTCATCCGCCCGCATCCGGCGTTCCGCCTGTTCTCGACCACGAATACCATCGGCCTTGGCGATACGACGGGCCTCTATCACGGCACGCAGCAGATCAACCAGGGCCAGATGGACCGCTGGTCGATCGTCACGACGCTGAATTACCTGCCGCATGACAACGAAGTTGAGATCGTTCTGGCGAAGGCGCCGGCCTACAACACCACGGAAGGCAAGAAGAAGATTTCCGCGATGGTCCGCGTTGCCGACATGACGCGCAACGCCTTCATCAACGGCGATCTTTCCACCGTCATGAGCCCGCGCACGGTCATCACCTGGGCGGAGAACGCCGAGATCTTCAACGACGTCGGCTTCGCTTTCCGCCTCACCTTCCTGAACAAATGCGACGAGCTGGAACGCGCGAGCGTTGCTGAGTTCTATCAGCGCGCGTTTGGCGAGGAATTGCCGGAGTCTGCTGCAAAAGTTTTGGTCGCGTGATCATGGAAGCGAATAGCGAATGGCGAGTAGCGAGTAGAAGCCCCTATTCGCCATTCGCTACTCGCTATTCGCTTTTCTCATGAAACCCGAGAATCCCTCCGAGCCCTTCAAGCGCGCCGTCGGCACCGCCGTGCGCGCGTTGGCGGGCGAGCCGGAGATGGAAGTCAACTTCTCCGCCGAGCCGCCGGCGCTGAAAGGCCTGAAGGCGCGGCTGCCCCTGCCCTCGCGCAATCTGTCGCCCAACGAGATCGCCATCGTGCGCGGTCAGGGCGATGCCTATGCGCTGCGCCGCGCCTATCACGAAGACAAGGTCCACGATCAATTCCGCCCGCAATCGGCCGACGCCGCCGCTATTTTCGAATCCGCCGAACAGGCGCGCGTCGAAGCCATCGGCGCAAATGCGATGAAGGGCGTGTCGAACAATCTCACCGCCAATCTGGACGCGAAACTGACATCGCGCGGCATCGCCAAGGTTCGCGAACGCGCCGACGTGCCACTTGCCGATGCGCTGGGCTTGATCGTCCGCGAGAAGCTTACCGGCCTGCCGACGCCGGAAAACGCGCAAAAGGCGGTGGAGCTGTGGCGTCCCTGGATCGAAGAGCGCGCAGGCAAGGATCTCGCCAGGCTCGAAGAGTCCATGCGCGATCAGAAGACCTTCGCCAAGCTCACCCGCACGATCCTGCACGATCTCGAACTGGGCGATGAATTTGCGGATGATTCCGAAGCCGAAGGCGAAAGCTCAGACGCCGAGCCCGCGCCGCAATCCGAGGAAGGCGGCGAAAGCGATCAGCAAAGCTCGCAGGAAGCCTCCGAAGCGGAGATGGCCGAAGGCGAAGGGGAGGAAGGCGAAGAAGTTTCCGCCGAGATGACCTCCGAGCAGATGGCCGAGGCCAGCGAGCAGGAATCCGACGAAGGCATGAAGCCATGGCGGCCGGAACAGCCGTTCAGCCACGCCGACGAATGGGGCTACAAGGTCCACACCACGCAGTTCGACGAGATCGTCCACGCGACCGAGCTGTGCGATTCGGACGAACTCACGCGCCTGCGCAACTTCCTGGACCAGCAGCTCGCATCGATGCAGGGCGTTGTCTCGCGCCTCGCCAACAAGCTTCAGCGTCTGTTGATGGCGCAGCAGAACCGCACCTGGGAATACGATCTGGAAGAAGGTCTGCTCGATACGTCGCGCCTCACCCGCATTATCATCGACCCCATGTTCCCGCTCTCGTTCAAGCGCGAGAAGGACATGGTCTTCCGCGATACGGTGGTGACGCTGCTGCTGGACAATTCCGGCTCCATGCGCGGCCGCCCCATCATGGTCGCGGCAATGTGCGCTGACATTCTTGCCCGCACGCTGGAGCGCTGCGCCGTGAAAACCGAAATCCTCGGCTTCACCACCCGCGCGTGGAAAGGCGGCCAGTCCCGCGAGAAGTGGATCGCCGACGGCAAACCGCCGCATCCGGGCCGCCTGAACGATCTGCGCCANNATCGTCTACAAGGCCGCGGACGAGCCGTGGCGGCGCGCACGCAAGAATCTTGGCCTGATGATGCGCGAGGGGCTGCTCAAGGAGAACATCGACGGTGAGGCGCTGATGTGGGCGCACAACCGCATCGTCGCGCGTCCCGAGCAGCGCAAGATTCTGATGGTGATCTCGGACGGCGCGCCAGTGGACGATTCAACCCTGTCCGTGAACACCGGCAACTATCTTGAAAAACATCTACGCAAGGTGATCGAGGAGATCGAGGAACGCTCTTCCGTCGAACTCACCGCCATCGGCATCGGCCACGACGTCACGCGCTATTATCGCAAGGCCGTAACCATCGTGGATGCCGAGCAGTTGGGGGGGGCGATGACCGAGCAGCTCATCTCACTCTTCGCGGAAGAGAGCGCCCACCTCGCCCATAGGGGCGGCCACCACCGCGTCGCGCCGCAACGGCGCGAGCACGTGGCGGCTTGAGCGGTTAGTAGCCGCCGAAACCCGAGCGCGGCGGCACCAGCGGGCGGAAGATCCAGTACGGGATCACCAGCAGCACGGCGGCGATGCTTGTCACCGCCATGTAATCGAACATGCGGCCCGCCCAGTCGATATTTGTGCCGAAATAGGAGGCCGGGAACGCGACCACGCAGAGCACGATGCCGCCGATCAGCGAGGCGAACAGCGGCGCCTGCCACCAGCGCGGCCCGCGAAGCCCATCGAACACCACGATGGAAACGGCATGCGCCACGAACAGCGCCGCGCCGAAGCCCACGATCTCGCGGAGCGCCGCATGCTGCTCGCCCAGCAACAACGTCACATATTGCTGTCCGAATACCGCCAGCGCAGCGACGGCCGAATAGGTCAGCACGATCTGGGCGAAGGCATAGCCGGCACCATAGCGGCGGCTGGTCAGGTGAATGGCAAGAAAGGTCAAAGGCAGGATGAGAAGACCTAGGTTCATCCAATGGCGCAGCGGTATCGGCGATGGCGTCCCGGCGTAAGCGAAGGAGGCGCCTGCCAGCGTCGCCAGCAACAGGATCGGCAAAACAAGGCGCGCAAAAGCCCCTGCTGCATTGCTGACCCTTTTAAGGACGCCCGCATCTTCCTGCGGCCGCGCATAGCGGCCACTGAAATCACGGCCCACGTCCACGCTGGCCGCAAACCTGCCCATGCCGGTGCGATGACCGGATTCCACGCCCGATTCGTATACTGACACGACACCCCATACCCCGGCCGGTCTCTGTCGGACCTGACCTGTTTTGAAACACTACAGGGGAATAGGTGCATGCGCCATGCCCGTTTTATGAACGGCTGGCGGCAAATCGATGGTTACGGTTGTTAAGGCTGTCTAGGCCGCGATCTTCTTTGCAATCATGCGCTTAAGGCGCAAAGCTTTCACGGAGAGTGAAGAGTCCTTGGCCTTCAGAAGATAGGCGTCGATGCCGCCAGTGCGGTCCACCGTGCGCAGCGCGTTCATGCTGACCTTCAGGCGATAGGAATTCCCCAGCGCATCGCTGGCGAAGGAGATCGTCTGGAGATTGGGCCGGTAGATCTTCTTGGTCTTGTTGTTGGCGTGGCTGACATTGTTGCCAACCAGCAGGCCTTTTCCGGTCAATTCGCAGCGGCGCGCCATAGACTTAGTCCCAGATTCTTGAAAAGAGGCGTCCTCATAAGGGGACGGTCCGCCCCCGTCAAGGCTGCCGGTCAGCCCGGAACCCAGCAGCTATAACCGTATTGGTAGCTGCCCGGATCGACCGGAGTTCCCGCGTCGGGAGTGCAGAACCGGCCGGTCGTGGCGAACCAGCCCATGGCGGCAGCCCGGAACTCGGACTGAGGCATTACCCCGACGGGATGGCGCTTGTCCGCGATTGTGCCCATTCCGGTCAATCTGGGATCGATAGCCGTAATCTCCAGGTGGCCGGCCCCCCGGTCGTCGGCGACCCGCCAGCTATTGCCATTATAGGTGAAGGGCTGTCCGGGCGGCAGATCGGGTGTGGTTCCGAAACAGTTGCAGACGCCGCAACCCGAAAGCAGCGTCAGCGCCGCCAGCGCTGCTCCACGCATCGTTCGCGTCATGCCTGCCATCGAACCAGTCCTCACAGAGAATCCCGTCAGGCTGAGATTGTCATTTCCGGGCGCGGATTGCACCCATCAGATGACCGGCCAGATGTCCAGCACGCCGAACAGCATCTGAACCGCCCCATCCTCACCCAGCGGTGCGACAAAGACTTCCTGTTTCAGATGCCGTTGATTGTTGAAGGCGACGCGGCTCGTAGCGACGAGCGGCACCTTGCTCCGGCGCACTTCGTCGAAAATCAGCCGCCAGCGGTCCGCGATTTCCGGCGGCAAGGTCTTGCGGATGGGTTGTCCCGTCAGTGAACCGAACACTTCCTCGATCTTTCCGCCGGCGAGACGCACCGCATAGTCCTCGCCGCCACCCGGCAACGGCGTGAATTCGACCAAGCCGACATAGGGCAGGAAATCGCGCATGTTGCGCGGCGAGATGTCGGCACGCGCCGGCATCGGCTTATCGCCACGCAGCGCGAGCCAATAATCGCGCCCTCTCGTGGTGGACGTGCGCGTGACGTTCAGCGCGCGGTCGATATGAACAGGGGGCATGTCGTCCGGCATGGACACAAACCCGTCGTCTGGGGGGCACATCGCACAAACCAATCAATTTAAGAGCGATCGAACTCTGCGGTGACCCTAAGCGTCACGCGCCGACATCATGATGCGCTGCGCGCCTGTGTCATGAATCGTACGCTTCGATATGCGCGCCTGATAGGAACAGGGCCACGCCGGGTCAAGCGGCAATAATGTGGCGAAAAAGCGCGCGCGCCGCCGTATAGGGTAACGCTTTGCCTGCAACGACGGAGGCTTCCAGTTTTTTGGCCTCTTTGCCCAGTTTTTCGTTGCTAAGAAACTCTTCACTCAACACGGCCTGCATCTCGTTCCAGAACCAGCGCCGCGCCTGCTCTTCGCGCAGACGCTTCAAATACCCATGCTCTTTCAGTTTATCGTGTAAATCGCGCATGAAGTTCCACGCCTCCGCGATGCCAGTTCCCTCCAGCGCCGAAACCTTCCGCACATCGGGCGGCAGCGCCGGATATTTTGGACGCATCAGGCGCAGCGCGTTGCGATAATCCGCCGAAGCGCGATTGGCGGCGGCTGTCAGATCGCCATCGGCTTTCGTCACCAGCACCAGATCGGCCAACTCCATCACGCCGCGCTTGATGCCCTGAAGATCGTCGCCGCCCCCGGGTGACAACAAGAGTACGAAAAGATCGACCATTTCGGACACGGCGGTCTCGCTCTGCCCCACGCCAACGGTCTCCACAATCACCACATCGAAGCCCGCCGCCTCCACCAGCAGCAGCGCCTCGCGCGTGCGCCGCGCCACGCCGCCCAGCGTGGTGCCGGCAGGCGATGGACGTATGAAAGCGTTGGGATCGCGCGCGAGTTTTTCCATGCGCGTCTTGTCGCCGAGGATCGAGCCACCCGAACGGCGCGACGACGGATCGACGGCGAGCACTGCAACCTTGTGGCCCTGCCCCGTCAGATAACTGCCGAACGCTTCGATGAAGGTAGATTTTCCCGCGCCTGGCGCGCCGGAAATTCCAAGACGGATGGCTTTTCCCGCTTGCGGCAAAAGGCCGGAGAGCAAACTTTCTGCTTTTTCACGATCGGCGGATTTGGTGGATTCCACGAGCGTGATGGCGCGCGCCAATGCGCGGCGGCCGCCGACACGCAGCATATCCAGGCCGGTTTCCTTTTTCCGCTCGGTCATAATTGGACCATCTTGCACTGCAGAGTTGATCTCCTGGAAGGCGCGGCATGCGCTTCCATCAAATCAGATTCGCTTCTGGGAGTAGCCTATGCCGGACCCGCGCCGAATTCTTTTTGCCGCTTTGGCTGCGGGCGCGCTCGCCGGTTCGTCCGCACAGGCCGAAGCGCCCGCAGGAAATGCGCTCAATGTCGGTTACAGCATCGCCTTCTGGGCCATTCCCTTCGGGCACACCCGCTATGAGGGCACGGTCACGCCGGAAACCTATTCCGCCAAGATGCATTTCGAGACCAGCGGCATCGTCAGCCTGTTCTGGAAATCGAAGATCGACGCGACGGTGAACGGCGGCATCGGCCCGCATACGATCACGCCGGTGGTTTACGATTCCTATTCGCAGGACCGCGACAAGCCGGTGCAGCGCGTGAAGGTGACATTCGGCAAATCCGTCCCGGAAACGCTCGCGGAGCCTCCCTATAACACCACGAAATACCCGGTTACGGACGAAGAGAAGAAGGGCACGCTCGACCCGATGAGCGCGATCACCGCAATCCTTTCGGGCGTGAAGGTCACCGGCAGCAATCCCTGCGGCACCGGCGTGCAGGTGTTCGACGGCCGCCGCCGCTACGACGTCGGTTTCACCTACAAGAAAGACGAGCACGTCGCGCTCAAGAACGGCCCGTTCAACGGCACCGCGCATCTGTGCCAGATCCACTACAAGCAGATCGCCGGCTACAAGCAGAAGATCGTCAAGGAAGGCAAAAGCCTTCCTGACATGTTTGTGGATTTTGCCGAAGTGCCGGCCCCCCACACACCGAACAAATACTATCTCGTCGCCGTGAAACTGTGGGCGCCGATGACGCTCGGCACCGTGACCGCGACGCTGGACGAGCTGAAGGTGGACGGCGCACCGCCCCGCGCCTGAAGCACTCGACGCTCCACTCCTTGGCCAGTAAAACTGGCTTGGGGGGACTCATGTACCAGTTTCTGCACGACATGCATTGGGTGCTGCCGTTTCGCAGCCCGCTCGCGACGCAATTCGCCGATGCCTTCACCTTTCTCGGCTATACGCCGTTCTTCCTCATCTTTATGCCGCTGGTCTATTGGTTCTGGGACCGCAGCCTGTTCATGCGGCTGGCGGTCGTGATCGTCATCACCGCGATCCTGAACGGATGGCTGAAGGACTATTGGCAAGGCCCGCGCCCGCCGGTCGAATTGCAGCTCGATCATGACCGTGTCGCCGGATCCTACGGACGTCCCAGTGGCCACGCACAGGTCGCCGCCGCGATGTGGTTCTGGCTGGCCTACGAAATCCGCAAGCGTTGGGCCTGGGCTGCGGCCGCGTTCATCACCGTCGCCGTGTCGCTGAGCCGCCTGTACCTCGCAGTGCATGACGTTGACGACGTTCTGACCGGCCTCGCGCTCGGCATTGGCGGCTTGTTCCTGCTCGCCATTCTCATCAGCCCGCGCTTCGATTGGTGGCGCGCGCTGCCGAACGGGGTTCACTACCTGGCCTTCGCCGCGCTATTCGCGGCGCTGTGGTGGACATGGCCGCTGCCGAAATATCCGGCCGACACGGAGAACGCGCTCTTTTTCTTCATCGGCGCCTATACCGGCGCCATCCTCGATCATCGCGCCGTGCCGACACAGCCGAAGCGGCCGGCGTGGTGGGTTTGCGTCGTTCTGGGCGTTATCGGCGTCGCTGGACTGTTCGTGCTTCATGGCTTGCTGACCGCCGCGTTTGCGCGCACGGCCATCGTGCCGGATGTTTCCGGCGGCGCGGTGGCGTTTGCACTCGGCTTTTATATGACGGCGATCGCGCCGTTCCTGTTCCGGCTCGCCGGCATTGGGCGCGAACCGCCCGCGCACCACGCGCAGGGATTGGTGACGGAGGAACAGCCCTAGCTATTCCGCCGCGTGATCCATATGGCGTGCGCGGATGAGTTTGAGCACATTGCGCGCGGCATCGGGAATGTTCGTGCCGGGGCCGAAAATTGCCGCGACGCCGGCGCGCTTCAGGAAGTCATAGTCCTGTGCCGGGATCACGCCGCCGACGACCACCAGAATGTCATCGGCTTTCTGCTTCTTCAGCGCCTCGATCAGCAT
>JAFECP010000058.1:0-2586 GCA_018242105.1 Pseudomonadota bacterium | reverse complement strand
GCGTCCTTCGCAACCTCCTCCGGCGTCTGGAACAGCGGACCGATATCGACGTCGAAGCCGAGATCGGCAAACGCTGTCGCAATCACCTTCGCGCCGCGGTCGTGACCGTCCTGCCCCATCTTGGCGACGAGCATGCGCGGGCGGCGGCCTTCCTCCTTCGCGAAATCCTCGATGTCGCCGCGAATGGCGGCGAACTCATTGTCGCCTTCATAAGCGCCGCCATAAACGCCGGAGATCGACCGGATTTCCGCGCGGTGACGGCCGAAGACTTTTTCCATCGCGTCCGAGATTTCTCCCACGGTGGCGCGAGCCCGCGCAGCTTCCACGGCGAGCGCGAGAAGATTGCCTGTGCCTTTCGCGCCGTCGCTGAGCGCGGCGAGCGCGGCCCTGGTCTTTGCTTCGTCGCGCGAGGCTTTCGTCTTTTTGATCCGGGCGATCTGTGCGTCGCGCACCGCGCCGTTGTCGATGTCGCGAACCTCGACCGCCGCTTCGTCCTTGTTCCGGAATTTGTTGACGCTGACGATAACATCCTCGCCGCGATCCACCCGCGCCTGACGCCGCGCCGCCGCCTCCTCGATGCGCAGCTTGGGGATGCCGGCTTCGACCGCTTTGGTCATGCCGCCCATCTGCTCGACTTCGTCGATGACCGCGCGGGCGTGTGCCGCCAGCGCATGCGTCAGCGCTTCGACATAGAAGGAACCGCCCAGCGGATCGACCACATGGGTGATCTGCGCCTCGTTCTGCAAAATGAGCTGCGTGTTGCGCGCGATGCGGGCGGAAAACTCCGTCGGCAGCGCGATAGCCTCATCCAGCGAATTGGTGTGCAGCGATTGCGTGCCGCCCAGCACCGAAGCCAGCGCCTCAATCGTGGTGCGCACGACGTTGTTGTATGGGTCCTGTTCGGTCAGCGACACGCCCGATGTCTGGCAATGGGTGCGCAGCATCAGGGAGTCCGCTTTCTTCGCGCCGAACTTCTCCATGATCTGCGCCCAGAGCAGGCGCGCCGCGCGCAGCTTGGCGACCTCCATGAAGAAGTTCATGCCGATGCCGAAGAAGAAGGAGAGGCGGCCCGCGAAGCTGTCCACATCCAGCCCCTTTGCCATCGCGGCGCGGACATATTCCATGCCGTCGGCCAGCGTATAGGCGAGTTCCTGCACTGCGGTCGCACCCGCTTCGTGCATGTGATAGCCGCTGATCGAAATCGAATTGAACTTCGGCATCTTCTTCGCCGTGTATTCGATGATGTCGGCAACGATGCGCATCGAAGGCGTTGGCGGATAGATATAGGTGTTGCGCACCATAAACTCTTTCAGGATGTCGTTCTGGATGGTGCCGGAGAGTTTCTCGGTCGCAACGCCCTGCTCTTCGCCGGCGACGATGAAGCTCGCCAGGATCGGAATGACCGCGCCGTTCATCGTCATCGACACGCTCATCTTGTCGAGCGGTATGCCGTCGAACAGGATTTTCATGTCTTCGACGGAGTCGATCGCGACGCCCGCCTTGCCGACATCGCCCGCCACGCGCGGATGATCGCTGTCGTAGCCGCGGTGCGTCGCCAGATCGAACGCCACCGACAGGCCCATCTGCCCTGCCGCGAGATTCTTGCGATAGAAGGCGTTGGATTCTTCGGCGGTGGAGAAGCCCGCATATTGGCGGATGGTCCACGGGCGGCCCGCATACATCGTGGACCGCACGCCGCGCATGAACGGCATCTGCCCCGGCAGCGAGTTCACCGCTGCAATGCCTTCCAGATCGGCCGCCATATAAAGCGGCTTCACGTCGAAACCTTCCGGGGTATGCCAGACAAGGTCCGACAACGGGCGGTCCTTCAGCTCCTTCTGGGCCGCTTTCGCCCAGATCTCGGGTGTCTTGTCGGTCATGGCATCATCCACGCAGCAATTTGGCCAGCATCGTATGCGGTTTTTCCGCGAATGGGTTTACCACCGTCACCCCACGCCACGCGAACCCATCCTGAAAATCCTCCGACAGCAAGAGGTCGCACCGCGCTTCCGCGGCGGCAGCAAGGACGAGCGCGTCCCAGATGTAAATTTTATGATCCGCCGCCAGTTCAAGCGCGGACAGCATGAGTTCATTCGTCGTCGCAACGATGGCAAGGAGATTCCGCCATTTCATAACGATGGCGTGCGCTTCGGAAACAGGAAGCTTGCCCTTACCCGTGAGCACCCTGAATGTCTCGCCCAGAACCTGCACCGACGCCGCAACGGAGCCTGGGGCCTGCCTGTCGAGAATATCCAGACTTATCGTCCGTTTCTCGCTACTTTCGAAAGCTTCTGCATAGATCAGAAGGTTGGTGTCCAGCGCCAGTTTCACTCTGGATCGCGCTCATAAAGCTCTTCGCGTGTCCACGGGCCGATGTTGTGAACGGGCTTCTTCCTCAGATCGGCCAGCATCTCTTTCCAGGCTCTTTCACGATCTTCGTCATTGGCTGCGGGAGGATTCAGCGTTGCGACCACCTCGCCATGATTGGTGATCGTGTAAGAGATTCCCTTTTTTGTTTCCTTGAGCAGCTTGGAAAAACGACGGTTGGCCTCGGCCGCGGAAATGATCTTGTTCATCGTGCACACG
>JAFECP010000057.1:14983-29830 GCA_018242105.1 Pseudomonadota bacterium | reverse complement strand
ACGCAGAGGCGCAGAGACGCAGAGCGGTTCAACTGGGTGGCCCGCTTTTGTAGGCCATGACAAGTTTGGGGATGGGGAGAATCTCAATCCGGCGTGCCGTGGCGACCGATGCTGACGAAACCGCGGCCCTGTTCACCGCCGCGCTGAAAAGCATGCCGTTCTTCCCCAAGTTGCATGACGACGACGAAGACCGCACCTTCGTCCGCGCCTTCATCTGGGAATCGGAGACGTGGATCGTGCTGATCGACGGGCGGATCGCGGGGCTGGCCTCCATCGACGGCGACCGGCTGGATCATTTGTATGTGCATCCCGACCGCCGGGACGACGGCGTCGGCTCCATGCTGCTGGACCATGTGAAAGCGCAGCGGCCGGACGGCTTCGACCTGTGGACCTTCCAGGCCAACAAAGGCGCGCGGCGGTTCTATGAACGCCACGGGCTGGAAGCGGTGGAACGCACGGACGGCCATCGGAATGAAGAGAATTTGCCCGATGTGCGCTATGCTTGGGCACCGCATTTATAGGTGTATTGGATGAGACGTTCCTATCGCGCCAATTCTGCGCTAGCTGCCCTCGTGGTTTCCACGGGCGCGCTTGCGCTCGGTGCTTTCGCGGTCGGCGCCTTCGCTATCGGCGCATTGGCGATTGGGCGCGTTGCGGCGGGGCGCGTGCGGATCAAACGACTGGAGATTGATGAGTTGGTGGTGCGACGTATTCGATCCGTGACTGAGGCTTCCAATGGCGAGTGAAGTCAGGGTTTCGATCGATTTTCAGATAACCGGACCTGGCTGGGGAGATATTCTTTTAAGTGTCGGGGCCAAATCGTTTCGAATGAGCGGTGTGTCTTACACCACGGACGTGCTTGGTGACTTGCTTCGGATGGCTCTCATGATTGCTACCGGTGCTTGGACCGCGCGGACAAGCTTTGATCGCGAACCACCGGAATGGAGATTTATCGCAGAGCACGTGTGGAACCATAAAGAAGGAACAAAGCGCTTTCTACTGCGGGTTTTGGAGTTTCCTGATAGCTATAGAAAGCAACCAGACGAAGTTGGTGATTTTGCCTTTGAGGTAGAATGCGACAGTTCAGGATTCGCGCAAGCGGTTTACGAATGTGCTGAGCGATATAGGAGCGAACACGGGATAGAAAGCTACGAATGGGGCAACAGTTCATTCCCGGTGCGCGCAATGATGGCGCTGAAGACCGCACTTGAGACGAGAGATCCGCCTCTTCCGTCGCCAGATCCCAACGCGATAGTCATGACTATCTATCGCCCCGGGGAAGACTGAAGGTTAGCTCGCCGCGAAGTTTCTAAACTCGCTGATCACCGCTTTCACCGCCGCGTTCACGATCTTCTCACCGGCTTCGACGCTGGCTTGGGACGGATCGGAGCCGATGCGGCCGTCGGGGAAGCGGCGGCGGTAGTCTTCCGCGTCGAAGATCGGGCCGGTGGGGGCGATCTTGGGCGTCATGGTTACGCTCTTCTGCGCGTCGGGATAGCCGAAATAAGTGACGGAGACTTCGGAGGGCGTGGCGTGGCTGCCCTCGCCCACCGGAAAGAGCTGGCGGCAGACATCGTTCACGCCGGACAGCTCCCACCAGTTGCGCAACATGCAGCGCAGCGGCGGCTGGTTGGAGCCGGAGCGGTCGAACGACACGCCGTGATAAATCTCCGAGAACGCGGCGTTGATGGTGTTGATGTTGCCGCCATGGCCGTTCAGCCAATAGATGCGCTCGAAACCGTGGCGGCGCAGGCTCTGCGTCCAGTCCATCATCGCCGCGATCATGGTGGAGGGGCGCAAGGTTATGGTGCCTGAGAACGCCATGTGATGCTGCGCTTGCCCGACATTGAACGTCGGCCCCACAAGAATACCGCTCTCATCGCCTGCGCGTTTGGCGATGATCTCCGGGCACAAGGCGTCGGTGCCGAGCAACCCGTTCGGCCCATGCTGTTCCGTCGAACCGATGGGAACGAGAATCGCCTTCGACGTCTCCAGATATTTGTCGATTTCCGGCCAGGAGGAGAGATGGAGTTGCATTAGCTTTTCCAACTAAGATGACGAGGATTGATCCGCTCGTTTGCGATTGGCGCTCTTAATCGAGAGCCACGCCAATAACAATCCGAACATCGACACCACAAAAGCCATGGAACCGGAAAGTATATTGGGACTGGAAATATCATAAATCCCTTTGTTCGGATGCTGTGCTTCAGCAACCAAGAATGCGAGAAACTTGATAAAATCTGCCGTGACCAGACCGGTTGTGAACGCCCAAGACACAACGAGAGCGATTAGCGAACCTCGCCACAATGCGATCAAGCCACCAGCTAACGGCACAAGGCCGAATACAAGATCGAAGGCAACGTAATTCCAGAAGTCTGGCGTATTTGTAGCATCGGCGTGCCAACGTGCGCCCACATCCATCAGCACAGTCAGTCCAAATAGAATTGCAATCAACGCACTTGTCGCTCCGAGTGCGCCCTTGAGGGTTTTGAAATGCTGCCAAAGGCGCATTAACTCAGTACCCCGGACAACTTTTCCATCGCCTTCTTCCACGCCGCGCGTTCCTGCTCGACTTCGACGGGGGACGGGAGTTTGCCGATTTCCAGCGCGATCTGCGCTTTGCCGTCGCCTTTGGCGTAGAAGCCGGACTCCAGCTTGCGGCCGGATTTCCATTTGCCGCGCCAGTATTTGTCTTTGGTCTTGCTCGTCTCCTCGAAGGCGCCGGGCGGGAACCAGTCCTTGCGCGTCTTTGCGTTCGTTGCCGCCCAGAACAGCTTGGAGAGGCTCACCGGCATCACCTTGGTGACGTTCACGGCATAGGTGCCGCCAGCGCGCTCGTTCTTCTTCCGCCCGCCGCGCGCCCGCTCATATTCCACGGCGATCATCTGCGCCCACCAGCTTGGCGCGCCGTGCTGTTCCTTGAGGCGCTTCGCCACTTCCTTGTGCGGGATCGACGTCGCTTCCATCAGGTTGAGGATCACGAACCAGCCCATCCAGCCGCGGCCCGTCGCTTCCTTCACCTTCGCCTCGCTGATGGCGGTGGGCGGCCATTCGCCATCGGCTTTGGCCGCGGCTTTAGGCTTGGTTTTCGCCGCAACCTTGACCCTGGGTGAGGCCTTTTTCGCTTTAGCTTTCGCCGCCATGCCGTAATCTCCCTGCCCGACAGATATTCTAGCCAATCGACAGGGTTTCTCCATGGCCAACGGCCCTTTGCACGGCGTCCGCGTTCTCGACCTGACGGAGTTCATCTTCGGCCCCTATGCCACGCAGGTGATGGGCGATCTGGGCGCGGACGTGATCAAGGTGGAGAACCCTGGCGGCGACCGGCAGCGCCACGGCAGCAAACATGCCAAGAATGACGACATGGGCGCGACCTTCATGTCGCTCAACCGCAACAAGCGCTCGCTGACGCTGGACCTGAAGACCGACGAAGCGCGCGCCAAGCTGCGCGAACTCATCCCGACCGCCAACGTCTTCATCCACAATGTGCGTTCCGACGCGATGGCGCGGCTGGGCTTCGGTTACGAGGAAGTGGCGAAGATCAATCCGCACATCGTCTATGTGCATTGCGTCGGCTATGGCTCGGACGGCCCCTATGCCGGGCGGCAGGCGTTCGACGATCTGGTGCAGGCGGCGTCCGGCACCGCCGATCTGCTGCCGCGCGTGGACGGCAACGAGGACATGCGCCTGCTCCCCAGCTTCGTGGCGGACAAGGTGTCGTCCATGCATGCGCTGTGGGGAACGCTGGCCGCACTCTATCACCAGAAGGCGACGGGCGAAGGCCAGTTTGTGGAAGTGCCGATGTTCGAAAGCTTCACCAGCTTCATGATGGTGGAGCATCTCTACGGCCACACCTTCGAGCCGCCGGTGGGCAAGCTCGGCCACACGCCGGCGCTGGCGAACGACCGCCGCCCGCTGAAATGCAAGGACGGCCATATCTGCATCCAGCCGGTGAGCCGCGCGGCCTCCGCGAAATTCATGGAGCTGGGAGGGATTCCCAACGCCTATGAAAGCGAGCGCTTCGTGAATGCGCCGAAGGGCAGCCGCGTTGGCGTCTATTACGCCATGCAGCGCGAAGCGGCGATGGCGCACACGGTGGAAGAATGGATGAAGCTCGGCGATGAGCACCGCATCCCCATCATGCGCGCCAACACGCTGGACGAAGTGATGGTCGATCCGCATCTGGAAGCGGTGGATTTCTTCATCGAGCGCGAGCACCCGACGGAAGGCACATGGCGCGCCATGAAGCCACCGGTGAAGTTCTCGAAAACCCCCGCCTCCATCCGCCGCGATCCCCCGCGGCCGGGGCAGGATAACAAGGATTTCGACTGATTGCCGCTTGGCGCTAAATTGTATACAATGTGTACATCTGAATATGAGGAGCGCAGATGACAAAGCGGGTCACGAAATCAAATCTGATTACAGCCAGGGTCGGAAATTCACTGGCAAAAAAACTCGACTATTACGCCAAGATCGCGGATCGCACCCGCTCGTGGGTAGTGGAAGATATCCTCAAACGCTATGTAGATCAGGAAATCGCTGTCGTGGAAGCGGTGAACCAGGGAATCGCGTCGGCAGAGCGCGGTGAACTTATCCCCCATGAAGAGGTTTTCCGAAAGTTGCGCGCAAAGTCCGCAGAGCGCCGGAAGGCCATGCGCCAGAACGCGGCATGATTGTCGCGTGGACACCGGACGCAGATCGCGATCTGGATGAGATTTGGGACTACATTGCCGAGGATAATCCGGCGGCGGCTGACCGGATATCACATCGGCTGTATACGGCCGCTTTGCGGCTCGCCGATTTTCCGCGCCTTGGACGCACCGGCCGCAAGAGGGCAACGCGCGAACTATTCATTGCCGGCACTTACTACACACTGATCTATCGTGTGACGAAGCATGACGTGGAAATCCTCCACGTTCGCGATGGCCGCCGCTATTGGACATAAACTTCAGTTGGCCTTCTTGAAGCCTTACGCGGCGAGCGCCAATATCGCGGCAGTCAAGTTCAGGAAATCCCATGTCCGATACGCTCATCCCCGTCCCCGCCGATGCGAAGACCCACACCTTCATCGACAAGGCCAAATATGAGGAGATGTATGCGCGTTCGGTGAAAGACCCGGACGGGTTCTGGGGCGAGGAGGCCAAGCGGCTGGATTGGGCTAGGCCCTTCACGAAGGTGAAGAACGTCTCGTGGGATGCGAAGAACCTGCACATCAAATGGTTCGAGGACGGCGCGCTGAACGTCGCCGCCAACTGCATCGACCGGCACTTGCCCAAGCGCGCCAAGCAGACCGCGATCGTCTGGGAAGGCGACGACCCGAAGGACAGCCGCCACATCACTTATGAAGAGTTGCACCGCGAAGTCTGCAAATTCGCCAATGTGCTGAAAGCGCACAAGGTCAAAAAAGGCGACCGCGTCACCATCTATTTGCCGATGATCCCCGAAGCGGCCTACGCGATGCTGGCCTGCGCGCGCATCGGCGCGGTGCATTCGGTGATCTTCGCCGGTTTCTCGCCGGACAGTATTGCGGGCCGCATTCAGGATTGCGCGAGCACCATCGTTCTCACCTCGGATGAAGGGCTGCGCGGCGGCAAACCGATCCCGCTGAAGAATAATGTCGATGAAGCGCTGAAGAAGTGTCCCGATGTGACGGACGTGATCGTCGTCAAGCGCACCGGCGGCGGGATCGACATGAAGGCGGGCCGCGACACCTGGTATCACGACGCGGCGGCGAAAGTGTCCGCCGATTGCCCCGCCGAACCGATGAACGCGGAAGACCCGCTATTTATTCTTTATACGAGCGGCTCAACCGGCAAGCCCAAAGGCGTGCTGCACACCAGCGGCGGCTATCTGATGTATTGTGCGTTCACGCATCAATATGTCTTCGATTATCACGATGGCGATATCTATTGGTGCACCGCCGACGTTGGCTGGGTGACGGGGCATAGCTATATCGTCTATGGCCCGCTTGCGAACGGCGCGACGACGCTGATGTTCGAAGGCGTGCCGAATTATCCCAGCACTTCGCGCTTCTGGGAGGTGATCGACAAACACAAAGTCAACATCTTCTACACCGCGCCCACCGCGCTGCGCGCGCTGATGCGCGAAGGCGAAGCGCCGGTGAAGAAAACCTCCCGCAAATCGCTGCGCCTTCTCGGCAGCGTGGGCGAGCCGATCAATCCGGAAGCGTGGCTTTGGTATTACAAGACCGTCGGCGACAGCCGCTGCCCCGTCGTGGATACGTGGTGGCAGACGGAAACGGGCGGCATCCTTATCTCGCCCCTGCCTGGCGCAACGGATATGAAGCCCGGCTCCGCAACGAAGCCGCTGTTCGGAATCCGTCCGCAGATCGTGGATGCGGAAGGCAAGGTTCAGGACGGCGCGACAAGCGGCAATCTTGTGCTGCTGGATAGCTGGCCCGGCCAAATGCGCACGGTCTATGGCGATCATCAGCGCTTCATCGACACCTATTTCAAAACCTATCCGGGCAAATATTTCACCGGCGATGGTTGCCGCCGCGACGAGGACGGCTATTGGTGGATCACCGGCCGCGTGGATGACGTGATCAACGTCTCCGGCCACCGCCTCGGCACCGCGGAAGTGGAAAGCGCGCTGGTCGCCAACACGCAGGTGGCAGAAGCCGCCGTTGTCGGCTTCCCGCACGACATCAAGGGCCAGGGCATCTACGCCTATGTCACCTTGAAGACCGGCGTGCAGCCGACCGACGCGCTGAACAAGGAACTGGTGCAGTGGGTCGGCAAGGAGATTGGCCCCATCGCCAAGCCCGACGTGATCCAGTTCGCGCCCGGCCTACCGAAAACGCGCTCCGGCAAGATCATGCGCCGCATCCTGCGCAAGATCGCCGAAGGCGATACATCCAATCTCGGCGACACCACCACGTTGTCCGATCCCGGCGTCGTCACCGACCTGGTGAAGAACGGGCCGAAGAAATGACCAATCTCACCTGGCAGATCGGCGATGTGAAAGTCACGCGCGTGGTGGAATCGGAATTGCCGGTCAAACACAAATATTCGTTCCTGCAGCAGGCCACGCCGGACGCCCTGCGCGAGATGCCATGGCTCTATCCGCATTTCGTGCAGGAAGACGGGTCGATGGTGCTCTCCATCCACGCACTGCTGGTGGATGCACCGGCGCAGAAGCTGGTGGTGGACACCTGTGTCGGCAATGACAAGCCGCGCGCTCTCTTCCGCAACCAGCCATTACAAACGCAATTCCTGAACGACATTGCCGCCGCCGGTTTCCCGCGCGAGAAAGTGGATGCCGTGGTCTGCACGCATCTGCACGTCGATCATGTCGGCTGGAACACGATGAAGGACGGCGACAGATGGGTTCCGACCTTCCCCAATGCGCGCTATCTCATCGGCAAGACAGAATATGAGCACTGGATGAAAGGTCCCGAAGGCGAGACGGCGGAGATCATGAACGACTCCGTGAAGCCGATCTTCGACGCTGGCCTCGCGCAGACGGTGGACATGGATCATCGCATCTCACCGGAGATCCGGCTGGTGCCGACGCCGGGGCACACACCCGGCCATGTCAGCGTGATGATCGAGAGCAAAGGGCAGACCGCCATCATCACCGGCGACATGATCCATCATCCCTGCCAGTTCGGCCGCCCCGACTGGCTCTCTGCCTTCGACGGCGATCAGAAGGCCGCCAATGCCCGCCGCCATACGATGTTCAAGCAATGGGCCGACAAGCCAATCCTCGTCATCGGCACCCATTTCGGTGCGCCGACCGCGGGGCATGTGAAGTCGAATGGGACGGTGTACAAGTTTGTGACATAGGCCAGCGTTTTTTGGGGGGAGGCGGAAATGGAAAATATCTCGACGAGTTTTTTTGAATTTATTTTTCTTCGCGCAGCGCTCACTCTTGGAATATTCGCGCTTCTGGCGATTCTTGGATGGCAAGCCTGGAAGCTGGAGAACTGGTTCAACAATCTTGAGATCGAGGATTTCCGTAAGCGCGGCAAACCGACCACGCCACAAGGTTTGGACAAACGCATTGAAGAAGCAGCAGGATTTCGCTGGAAACAGCTCAGGAAGACGGCGCTGAACCTTCTAATGTTGCTTCTTCTTGTCGTGGTTATCCCGACTTATATGTTTTTCTCTATCGTTCAGAATTATCCACGGCTAGCTCCGGGTCACATCGGATTCATAGTCTCTGGACAGCTTGCGGGAAGTCTCACGTCCGAACAGACCAAGGCCTTTACAAGCACGCAATTCGTCCGCGGAACATTACTCGACACAGTCGAAATATTTGACGTCGATATTGCATCTATCGATTATCGGCGGACAGATATCCCCATAACGATGGCGGTTTTCGTTTATCGCGTATTCATAGGTTTATTCGCGGCCGGATTTTTTTTGGGCGCGTTGAGATTTGCATTTCTACTGATTCGGGAAACTCCTGGGCTTCGGGAGTTGAGATGGCGGCGCAGCATCGGTGGGCAGATCGCGCGAAGCTAACCGCCACCAGCGGGAAATTTTGTACAAGACGTTTTGACGGCGGCGTGTCGAGATACGCGCTGATTTGAGGGAGCACCATGTTAAGAGGAATTCTAGGTGTCATCGCCGCGCTGGTAACATGGACCATCGTCATCACCATTCTGAATTTGGGATTGCGCCATGGCCTTCCGGGCTATGCCGCCGTCGAGAAGGCGATGACCTTCACACTCGGCATGATGTGGGCGCGGCTCGCCATCAGCTTTGTGGCCACCTTGTCCGCAGGTGCAGTAACGGCATGGATCGCGCGCGACCGGTTCACATGGCCGCTCATCACCGGCATCGTGCTGCTGGCGATCTTCATCCCGGTGCACATGAATATCTGGGAACACTTCCCGCTGTGGTATCATCTCACCTTCCTGCCCTCTCTGCCAATACTGAGCGTGGTGGGCGGGCGGTTGGTGCGCGGCTAGGAAGCAATCGCTTCCACCAAAGCGTTCAGGGCGCCCGTGAGCTTCGCGGCGTAATCGGGATTGGCGGCGACGGCCGCCGCATCCTTCTCGCTACCGAGCAGGTTGATGGTGATGCACGCGCTATCCACGATGCGCGTGCCCATCGTTTCCAGCACCAGCCGCAGCGCGGCCTGCGAAGCAACGCCGCGTTCCGACGCTTGAAAGAACGCGATGGGCTTGCCCGGATGCTCCGGCCCGCTCACCAGCCAGTCGAACGCGTTCTTCAGGCTGCCAGGAATGCCGCGCGCATATTCGGGACTGGAAATCAGAAGGCCATCCGCCGCCGCGACCTTCGCGCGCCAATCCACGACAGCCGGCGGCAAGGGATCGACATCATTGTCGGGATTGAAATGCGGCAGCGTCGCGAGGCCGTCGTACAATTCGATTTCCATGCCTGCGGGCTTCAGCAACATCGCGGCCCTGAGCAGCGCCGTGTTTGTGGATATTGCACGCAAACTTCCCGAGACGGCGAGCAGACGCACGTTCACATGCGCAGATCGATAAGGCGAAATGGCTGCGCAAGGCAGTTCACCGCGCTCACGCCGCCGCGCGTGGGGTCGTAAACCGTCTGCTTCCACGAGATGTGATAGATAACCTGATGCCGATCGCCATCTTCAGCAGCCGCGAAGGGCAGCAGGATCTCTTCCACAAGCTGTTTCGCGCCGGACTCGCGATAGCCGGTGCGCAGTCCACGCCCGATAGCGCCACGGGCGACGTTCGACCAGCGCTGCAGACGCCCGCACCTGTCTTCCGGACGGGTCAATGCGATCCAATCCTCGCCTTTGGGATCGTGGCCCAGGCCCTGCGTGAGGCTGGAGCCCATCAGGCGGCAATGCACGCTCTGGTCCGGAACGACATCGAAGATCGCGATCGACGGCAGCACTTTGGCCACCCCTTTCGGCTCGAAATCGGCGCGCGCCGGAAGCGTATCGCCCTGCCACAACGACAGCCAGTAATCCACGACCGGTTTGGCATCGATACTGGGCGGGCTCTCTTCAAAACAACGAAGGGCAATCTGCTTGTCGAAGCGCATCGCGTTCTCGCTCTCACCCATTACGCCCACCCGTTCATCGCCCTGGCCATGTCGATATCGTTCTGCGTCACGCCGCCGGCATCGTGCGTGGAAAGAACTACTTCCACTTTATTGTAGACGTTGAACCATTCCGGATGATGATCCATTTTGTCGGCAAGCAGCGCAACACGGGTCATGAAACCGAAAGCCTCGTTGAAATCCTCGAACTTGAAGTTCCTCGCGATGGCCTCGCCATCCTTCGTTTCTTTCCATCCCTTAAGCGCCTTCAGCGCCGCTGCGCGGGCTTTCGGCTCCAACCTCTTAAGCTTCATGACGATCTCCGGTTACGTCAAGTTGTAAACGCGCTCAGGCACGTAAACGCTCCCATTGGGCGTCAGCGTGCTGGAATAAAGCGCGAAAGACGACACTTCGAATGACGGACCGGCATAGAGCGCGTGATCCGCCAGCCAATCCATCACCTTGCCGGCAGGCGCCGCGCGCAGGCGGGCCAGCGTCACATGCGGCGTGAACTTGCGTTCGTCCGCCTTCACGCCGATGCGCTGCAGCGCCGCTTCGACCTTGCGGTTGAGATGCATTACCACGCCAGCATCATCGACACCGGCCCACACGGCATGCGGCTTCTTGCCGCCGAACTCGCCAACGCCTTTCAGGGCCAGCGTGAAACGCGGCGATGAGATCGCCGATAGCGCGTCGTCGATATCGTTGGCCTCGCGTCCATCCGCCTCACCGATAAAGCGCAGGGTGAGATGAAGTTGCTCGCGCGTCTGCCAGCGCGCGCCGGGGATGCCCGCCTGGATCAGGAACAGGCCCTGCGCCGCGGAGTCCGGAATCGCAAGCGCCACGAACAATCTCATCCGGCGAGCCGCCCCAAAGGCAGCGAACGCCGAAACATAAGAATGGTGATGCCGTAGGCCAAGCCGCCAAGAGCGATCGCAAGCAACAGGTTTACCTCGTCGCGGAACGGAATGCTGATCTGATGCAACGCAATCGCGCCAAGATAGGCTCCCGCCGCCGCCGCGGCTGTCGCGATCAGCACCGGCAACAGCGCGCGATGGAAGGCGTCGTCCATGGCGAGAAGCCCGCGCCTGCGCCCGATCCAGGTGAGCACGCAAACATTGATCCATGCGCCGAGCGCGGTGCCCAGCGCCACACCGGCGATGCCAAGGCCCAGCCCCCACACAAAGACGATCTTCAAGCCGATGTTGCAGGCCAGCGCCGCGATGGTGACGCGCGCGGGCGTCGCCGTATCGTGGCGGGCGTAGAACGTCGCCTGCACGATGCGCGACAGCGCGAACGCCGGAAGCCCCACGCCATAGGCCGCCAGCGCGACGGCGGAGAGTGCGGCCGCGCTCTTGTCGAACGCGCCATGCGCGAAGATCGCGCGCATGATCGTGTCCGGGATGACGACGAACACGGCAGCGAATGGCAGCGTCAGCAACAGCGAGAGTGAGGCGGTGCGGTTCTGCGCGTGATCCGATCCGGCGCGGTCGCCCACCGCCAGCTTCGCGGACATCTCCGGCAGCAGCACCGTGCCGAGCGCGATACCGAGCACGCCAAGCGGCAGTTGCTGGATGCGATCCGCGTAATAGAGTGCTGTCCGGCTGCCGATGGGCAGAAGGCTGGCGATGATCGTGTCGATGAAGGGCGCCACGAACACGCCGGCCGCACCCACCGTCACCGCGCCGAACGCCTTGAAGAACTCCCGGATCTCCGGCGTCCACTTCGGCCATGCGATGCGCAGGCTCAGGCCATCATGGCGGCTCGCCCACAGCATGAAGAAGAGTTGCATGAAGCCGCCGAGCAGCAGACCCCATGCGGCGGCATAGGCCGCGTTGGGAAACCAGTGCGAGGCCAACAGGCACGCGATCATGCCGATGTTCTGGAAATTCGACCACGCGGCGGCAGCCCAGAATTTGTTGATCGCGTTCAGCATCGCCGAAAGCTGGATCGCGACGACGGTGAGGATCAGATAAGGAAAGGTGATGCGCGCAAGGCCGACCGTGAGCGAAAGCTGGCCGGGATTGTCCGCGAAGCCCGGCGCGATGACATGCACCACCAGCGGCATGAAGATCAGCGCCAGGATCAGGATCACCAGCTGCGCCATCATCTGCCAGGAGAACACCCGGTCCGCGAACAGCGCCGCCGCCCGATGCTCGCCCTTCGCATGCAGCGCGGCGTAGCGCGGCAGGAACGCCGGATTGATCGTGCCTTCGCCGAAGATGGAGCGGAAATAGCTGGGGAACAGGAACGCGACGATGAACGCATCCGACAACACGCCCTTGCCGAGAATCCATGCCATCAGAATGTCGCGCATGAAGCCGGTGATGCGCGACAGCAGCGTGAAACCGCCGACGGAGAGAAGCCGCTTGAACATCTAGTGCCGTACCTTTCCTCCCCCGTTTACGGGGGAGGTGCCGAGCGTAGCGAAGGCGGAGGGGGCCCCCTCCACCGCTTCGCGGTCCCCCTCCCCCGTGAACGGGGGAGGAAACAGCAGCAGAGCATCATTTGGCATTGGGCGTCTGTACTTGTGAAACGAGCTTCAAAACATCCGGAAGAATCTTCGACACGATGATTTTCACGCCCGCCGGATTGGGATGAATGCCATCTTTCTGGTTCAGCTTCGGATTCAGCGCCACGCCGTCCAGCACGAAAGGATAAAGCAGAACATCGTATTGCCGCGCGAGCCTGGGATAGATCGCGTTGAACTTCGCTTCATATTCCGGCCCGAAATTCTTCGGCGCACGCATGCCAAGCAGCAACACGGGAATGTGCTTCGCCTTAAGCTTCGTGAGGATCGCGGTGAGGTTCTTCTCCGTCGAAGCCGGGTCGATGCCGCGCAGCGCATCGTTCGAACCAAGCTCCACAATGGCCGCATTGGGATGATCCGCCAACGACCAGTCCAGCCGCGACAGCCCGCCCGCGGAGGTGTCGCCCGATACACCCGCATTGATCACGGTCGCATCGATGCCCTTCTGTTTCAACTGCGCCTCGAGCACGGCGGGAATCTCCGTTCCCGGCGGCAAGCCATAGCCCTGCGTCAGGCTGGTGCCGATGGCGAGGATCTTCACCGGCGCGGCTACAGCGGCTGCCGAAACAAAGAGCATCGCTGTGAGCGCGAACAGCCACACCAATGACCTCCCCCTTGTGGGGAGGTCGGAGAGCGAAGCGATCCGGGTGGGGGGACAATCGTTGAGCGCAATCCCCCCACCCGAAATTTGCGAAGGGCAAATTTCGACCTCCCCACAAGGGGGAGGTGATTTCGTTCGCTTGAATCGCATGGAATTCATGCCATATCGCCTATCATGCCCTTGTGCTTCGCGCGACTAGCGGGGCCTTCCTTTAGAGCCCCGCCATGACCGCCGCCATCGATCTGCATGACATACGACTCACGCTGCCCAGCGCCGCCGGGCCGGTGAAGATTCTCTGCGGCGTCTCGCTCAGCGTGGTGCCGGGCGAGACCGTCGCTCTGCTCGGGCCGTCCGGTTCCGGCAAGTCGTCTCTTCTGATGGTCGCTGCGGGGTTGGAAGCACCGACCGCCGGCCGTGTCTGCATCGACGGCACCGACATCACGAAAATGGGCGAAGACGAACTGGCGCGGTTCCGGCGCGGGCATATCGGCATCGTGTTTCAATCCTTTCACCTGATCCCAACCATGACGGCACTGGAGAATGTTGCCGTGCCGCTGGAGCTGGCGGGCGCGCGCGATGCTTTCGACCGGGCGAAAACAGAACTCGAAGCGGTCGGTCTTGGCAAACGGCTGGATCACTATCCGGGGCAGCTTTCCGGCGGCGAGCAGCAGCGTGTGGCGCTAGCGCGTGCGATCGCCACACGTCCGAGCGTGCTGTTCGCCGATGAGCCCACCGGCAATCTCGACACACAGACCGGCGAAGAAATCTCCGAACTTCTGTTCGCGCTCCACACGCGCGCGAAGACGACATTGTTTCTGGTCACGCATGAAGAGCGGCTGGCCCGGCAATGCGGCCGCATCGTCCGCCTGAGGGACGGCCTGATTGTGGCGGATGCTTCGGCAAGCTCAGCATGAGGAATTTCCGCACAACTCCTCATCCTGAGCTTGTCGAAGGATGGTTCCGCGCAGCCTCATGGTTCGACAAGCTCACCATGAGGAATTCCACGCAACTCCTCACCCTGAGCTTGTCGAAGGGTGAACGATTATGACGACGCCGTCCCTCGCCTGGCGCTGGGCGCGGCGCGAGTTGCGCGGCGGGCTTGGCGGCTTTCGCATCTTCTTCGCCTGCCTCGTCCTGGGCGTCGCCGCGATTGCCGGCGTGGGTTCGCTGGCGGATGCGATGCTGGCGGGCATGGCCAGCCAGGGCAGCGTGCTGCTCGGCGGCGATGTGTCGGTGCAGATCGTCCATCGCGAGACGACGCCGCAGGAACATGCCTTCCTTGCACAGCACGGCAAGGTTTCCGAAATCGCGATGCTGCGCGGCATGGGTTACGCGATTAAAGATGGCCGCGAAGCGGAGCGTTCACTGATCGAGATCAAGGCGATCGACAGCGCCTATCCGCTCTATGGCCGCGCAGAACTTTTGCCTGCCATGCCGCTCGCCGATGCCTTGAAGTGCATCGCCAGCATCTGTGGCGCGGCGGTGGAGCAGACGCTGCTCGATCGTCTGCACATGAAGCTGGGCGACACGTTGCGTGTCGGCACACAGGACTTTCGCGTCAACGCCGTTCTGGCGAACGAACCGGACCGCCTTTCCGGCGGTTTCAGCCTTGGCCCACATGTCATGATGTCGAGCGCTGCGCTGAAGCGAACCGGAATAGTCACGCTCGGCAGCCTGATCGACTATTACTATCGCGTGGCGATGCCGCC
>JAFECP010000057.1:0-14865 GCA_018242105.1 Pseudomonadota bacterium | reverse complement strand
GCTTTCCTCGACCGCAAACGTGGAGAGATTGCGACACTCAAATCGCTCGGTGCGGAAGGCGGGTTGATTTTCCTCGCCTTCTTCCTGCAGGTGATGGCAATAGCCTTGCTCGCCGTCCTCGTTGGATCGATCCTCGGTGCGGCCACGCCCATAGCGGTTGGCTATTTCTTCGGCGACAAGATTCCCGCGCCGGCAATCTACACCGTCTATGCCGGCCCGCTTTTCCTGGCCGCGATCTTCGGCATGCTGTCCGCTGCGGCGTTCTCCATCCCGCCGCTGGCGCGCGCGCGAGAAATTGCGCCAGCAAGCCTGTTCCGCGACATCGTTGCGCCATCTCATGCGCGTGGGCGTCTGCCCTATCTCGCCGCCGCGGCCATCGCAGGCCTTATTGTGATCGACCTTGCCACGTTCATCGCGCCTTATCCCAGCTTCGCATTGTGGTTCATCGCCGGCGCGGCGGGAGCGCTGATCGCGCTGCGTATCGTTGCAGCCGGATTGGGCTGGGCATTGCGCCGCACGCCGCGGCCCTCCAATGCAACCTGGCGCCTTGCGCTCGCCAATCTTACGCGCCCCGGCGCAGCCACCGCATCGGTTGTCGTGGCGCTCGGCCTGGGCCTTACGCTGCTGGCGACAGTGACATTGCTGGACAGCACGATCGCCTCGCAGGTGAAAGACGCGCTGCCCGGCACCGCGCCAAGCTTTTTCTTCGTCGATATCCAGCCCGATGAAACGCAAGCTTTCGACGCCACCATTCATCGCTTCAGATCTGCGACGGATTATAAGCGTTCGCCCATGATCCGGGGCCGCATCACGGCCCTGAACGGCATCCCGTCCGCAAAGGCAAAAGCGGCGGCGAGCGCGAAATGGGTGTTGAATGGCGATCGCGGCATCACCTATGCCGCCACGCCGCCGGAGCACACCGAGATCGCCTCCGGCAAATGGTGGCCCGCGCACTACAATGGCAAGACGCAAATCTCCTTCGACGCCGATGTGGCAGAGGGTCTTGGCCTGAATCTCGGCAGCACGGTGACGCTGAACGTGCTGGGCCGCGAACTCACCGGCACCATCACCAGTCTCCGCCATGTGGACTTCACCAATGGCCGCCAGAATTTCGTGATGATCCTGTCGCCGGGCATCATCGACAAGGCGCCGCATGATTATCTCGCCACCGTGCGTGTGAGCGGCGCGGACGAGGAAGCGATGTATCGCGCCGTCACCGGAAAATTCCCGAACGTCTCCACCGTGCGCGTGAAAGACGCCATCGCAGCGGTGAACGGATTGCTGCAGCAGCTTTCCGACGGTGTGCGCGCGGCCAGCCTCGTCACCATTCTTGCCGGCCTGTTTGTGCTGGCGGGTGCGATCAGCGCTGGACAACGCGCGCGGCTCTATGACTCCACGGTGCTGAAGGTGTTGGGCGCCACGCGGGCGCGCATCGCATCCGTCTATGCCATCGAATATGGGTTGATCGGCATCATCACCGGCGCGGTTGCGCTAGCGGCGGGGACACTCGGCGCATGGCTGGTCGTGAAATATGTTTTCGAGGCCGATCTGGCGTTCGACGCCGGCGCGGCACTGCTCACCGTTGTTGGCGGCGGCGCCGCGACATTGTTGTTCGGGCTAGGCGCTGCGTGGGCCGCGCTCTCCGCGAAACCCGCACAACTGTTGCGCAGCCCCTAAATCTATCCTCCTGAGGGAAGATGGATTCATTCGACGGCTGCAAACGCTTTCGGATATTCGAACATCCACCGCCCATCGTGCAAAGCACCATGCCGCAGTTCCAGCGCCTGAAAGTATGGACCGGCATACTTGGATTCAAATCCGTGCGCTGCGCGGCGCGTGAATCCAAATCTTTTGTAATAGTTGGCATCACCCAGCAGAACAGCAGCGTCGAAATCCAGCGCTTTGCACCGCGCCAAACCTTCGCGGATCAGCGCGGAACCGATGCCACTTTTCTGGCGGTCGGTGCGGGCACAGACGGGGCCGAGCGCAGCCACCTTGATCGTGGAGGGCGCAACCGCCGCACGGCTGAACATCGCATGGCCGACGATCGCGCCATCGTCCAGCGCAACCAATTCCACGAGAACGTCACCGTCCGACCGCAGCTTGTCGATAATCGCCACCTCCTTGTCGCCAGAACCGTATTTCCGCACAAATGCTTCCAGCGTGATGGCGGCAATGCCCGCTGCGTGATCGGCACAGTTCGTGACAATCGTGAAAGATGCCGTCATCCCTTTACAGTGCCTCTATTTTTACCGATTTCTAGCAACTTGATCCCCTCCCGGCGAAGCACCATATTAGGCGGGACTCGCCGCAACCCGGCGATCAAAGGAGATTCCATGGCTGACTATGACAATCGCGTCGCGCGCGCCTCAACGACCGTCGATTATATCGACGCAGGTCTGCGCGCCTATATGCTGCGCGTGTACAATTACATGCTGGCGGGCCTTGTGGTCACCGGCATCGCCTCTTACGCCACTTACCTCGCTGCCGTAACAGACAGCCCGGCCAACGCCGCGGCCCGCCTGCCCGGCGGCATCATGCTGACCAGCTTTGGCGTGACGCTGTTCACCGGCCCCCTGATGTGGGTGCTGATGTTCGCGTCGCTGGGCCTTGTGCTGTTCCTCAGCTTTCGCATCAACAAGATGAGCGTGGGCGCCGCGCAGGCGAGCTTCCTGGGTTACGCCGCGTTGATCGGCGTGACCTTCGCGTCGCTGTTCGTGGTCTATACACAGGCGAGCATCGCGCAGGTGTTCTTCATCACCGCCGCCACCTTTGGCGCGATGAGCCTGTGGGGTTACACGACGAAGTCCGACCTCACGAGCTTCGGCCACTTCCTGTTCATGGGCCTGATCGGCATCATCATCGCTTCTGTGGTGGGCTTTTTCTGGCACTCCGCCATGCTGCAGTGGATTATTTCGGTGGCGGGCGTCCTGATCTTCACAGGCCTCACCGCCTACGACACCCAGTCCATCAAGGACAGCTATCAGGCGGGCGACGACTCGGCGACCTCCGGCCGCAAGGCGATCTTCGGCGCGCTGCGCCTGTACCTCGACTTCATCAACCTGTTCCTGATGCTGCTGCGCCTGATGGGCAATCGCCGCTAAAGGATCGATTCGAACGGCAAAGCCCCGGTGGAAACACCGGGGCTTTTTGTTTAGAGGGGGTCCATGGAAGAGAAGCCGTCCATCATCCCTGTCGTACTCGTCCCGCATCGCGCGGAATGGGCGGATATGGCCCGCGCGGAATCCGGGCGGCTGAAAGCCGCGCTGGGCAGCAACCTCATTGCCGTGCACCACGTCGGCTCGACCTCTATCCCCGGGATCAAGGCGAAACCCATCGTCGATCTGATGCCGTATGTGCATGATCTGGCGGCGTTGGATGCCAAGGAAAGCGCCATACGCGGCCTCGGCTACAAATGGCATGGTGAGTTCGGTCTGGAGGGCCGCCGCTTCTGCTCCTGGGCCGATCCCGAAACCGGCAAGCGCACCTACCAGCTTCACTTCTTCCTGCCGCAGAACGAGAACGGCATCCGCATGCTCGCGTTCCGCGACTACCTGCGCAGCCATCCTTTCGTGGCCAAGGAATACGAGATGGAGAAGATCCGCGCGGCCGCGGCGCAACCCAACGACACCACCGCCTACAACGCCGAAAAGAACGACTGGATCAAGCGCGTCGAAAAAGACGCTGTGGCGTGGGCGCAGAGGCGCTAATCGCTCGACAACGCCTTCAGCAATTTTCCGGCAAACACGCGCAGCACATTTTCCAGCTCATGGCCGCGCTTGAGGATGCGGCCGCCCGCATCGATCACCGCATACATGCCCTGTTTGCTGCGAAGCTGAGGGCGCTTCTCCACGCGATAAAGCGGCATCTCGGCGGTGCGGCGGAAGATCGAAAACACCGCCGCGTCGTCGCCGAAATCGAGTGCGTAATCGCGCCATTCGCCGGCGGCGACCATGCGTCCATAGATGTTGAGAATCTGGTTCAGCTCACGCCGGTCATAGCGCACCTGCGCCGCCGCGAAGCCGCCGCTCCAATGTCCCGTCCGCGCGGTTGAGCGTTGTTCCGCGCGGAGGAACGCTATGGGTTCCTCTGCCATTGGGAGAATGATGAGCCGCGAAATCGAAGCGCGCAAGTAATTCCACGGTCGCTCCCTGTCCCCTCCAGGGGTGAGGGGGTGGCGTAGAGCGCGGTGACCCAGGAGCTGCAAAGAGATTGCATCAACAGGGACCAATTCGCGTCGAGAAATGAGCTTTGCACACGCCCCTGCCCTCTCCCCCACAGGGGGAGAGGTTGTTCTTTGGGGACTATCTCTTCCGCACCAGCATCACGCCGTCGCCGATGGTGGCGAGTGCTGCGTCCACGCGCTCATCGGCGTGAATCTTCTTGTTCAGGGCGCGGATCGCCACGGTATTCGTGTCGTTGTTGGATGGGTCGGCCACCGCGCCGCTCCACAGCATGTTGTCCAGCGCGATCAGACCGCCCTGCCGCAAAAGCTTCAACGCGCGCTCGTAATAGGCGTCGTAATTCGGCTTGTCGGCGTCGATGAAAACGAAATCGAACGGATATTCTTTGGCCGCGATCATGCGGTCCATCTCGTCCACGCCGGGGCCTAGACGCAGATCGATCTTCGACTCCACGCCCGCCTCTTTCCAATATTTGCGGGCGCGGCTGGTGAATTCTTCGCTCACATCCAGGCAGACCACCTTGCCGTTTGCGGGCAAGGCCAGCGCGACGGACAGCGCGCTGTATCCGGTGAAAGTGCCTATCTCCAGATAGCGCGCCGCGCCGATCAGCTTGGCGGTGAGCGCCATAAACGCCCCCTGATCGGCGCCAATCTGCATCATCGCCATCGGCATCTGCGCGGTTTCCTCGCGGCAGCGAATCTGCGCCGCGGTTTCGCGGGTGCCGTTCGCGTCCACATATGCTTCCAGTTGATCGCTTCCGCGCAGCATGCGTCCCATGGTTGTCGATCCCACATTTGTCACAGCCAGATAATCAAATAATCATCAAATACCAAGTCAATATCAAAAAAACGCCGTTTTCTGGACTTGTTGGAGCCTCCTTCGCTGGCGAAAAGGAGTGCGTCGGCTGGCTGCGTATCGTGGCGATCCGGAAGACATCTGCCCCCCAGCCCCTACCGGGTTGCCCTGGTCAGCCGACATTTCTCTTCCCCTGCCCATTATTCGTCATTGCCCCGCTTGCCCGGGCAACCCATCTTCTTTTTCCAAGAAATTGGATCGCCCGCATGAAGCGGGCGATGACGAAGTGGATTGAATCATGCGTTTGAAGGATCGCGCTGCCATCGTCACCGGCGCTGCATCGGGCATCGGCAAAGCCACCGCGCAACTGTTTGCCGAAGAAGGCGCGCGTGTTCTTGCCGTCGATCTGCCGGACAAAGGCCTCGCGTTATCGCATGCGAATGTCGCGACGTTCGAGAAAAGCGTCGGCGATAGGGACGCAGCGGACAAAATCATCGGCGAAGCGGTGAAACGCTTCGGCAAGCTCGACATCCTGATGAACAACGCGGGCGTTTCGTCCAGCACCCGCATCGAGGCCATGACGGAAGAAATCTGGCAGCGCGAGATCAACATCAATCTCTCCGCGCAGATGCGTCTTTGCCAGAAGGCGCTTCCGCATCTGAAAGAGTCACCGGCGGGCCGCATCGTCAATGTCGCCTCGGTGATGGCGGAAGGCACCGATTACGGCCTCTCGGCTTATTGCGCGTCCAAAGCGGGCGTCGCGGGCCTCACCCGAACGCTGGCGCTGGAGCTCGGCAAGTTCGGCATCACGGCCAACTATCTCGAACCCGGCGCGATCAAGACCGGCATGACCAGCGGATTGTGGGACGCGCGGCCCGATATTGCGGAAATCTGGGCAAAAAAAGCCGCATTGCGACGCTTGGGGCAACCCATCGATCTGGCGCGCGCCGCGCTGTTTCTGGCGAGCGACGATGGCGGCTTCGTCACCGGCCACGGCCTTGTCGTCGATGGCGGGTTGATGCTGCGGGTCTAGCGCAGCCTTTTCAGGTTGGCGGCCATCTGCCCGAAAACGCCGCCGACCGCGCCTGTGCCCACGCAGATCGTCGTGAACATCGGAACGATATGCGCTGGCGCATCGCGCAGCGCCACCGAAAGGCCCACGCCCACCAGCGCCGTCACACCGCCGACAATCGCCGCGACTGTCGCGCTGGTGAAATAGCCCTTTCCGGTGTCCATCGCGTAGAGATAACCGGCTGTCGCGCAGATCATCATGGCGCCGAACAGAAAGACATGCTGCGCCACATAGGGAATGAAATGCACGGCGGTCATCAGCACGGCTTGCAGGACGATGCCCACGATGATGGCGCGGATCATGACGAAGACATCGATCACAACAGGCTCCGTGAAGAAAATAACCGGAAAATCATCTTCCCCGCTTTGGCGGAACGATCAAACCGCGATCCGCGATATCAAGCGATTTTGTTTTCGGCATTACCGCACGGCCGGGGAACCGGACCCATGACCGACGTTTAAGGAACCCGGTCTTGCGACCCGCGCCCATTTCCCGGTAAGCCCTTGGCAGGGGGGATTTTCTTCGATTTGCGGGCAATGATCGAAATAGAAGCACTCATCAAGCGTTTCGGCCCTGTCGCGGCCGTGGCGGGAATCGACCTGAAGGTCGCCAAAGGCGAAGTGCTGGGTTTTCTCGGGCCTAATGGCGCCGGCAAATCCACCACCATGAAGATGGTGACGGGTTTCCTCGCGCCGACCAGCGGCCGCGTGACGGTGTGCGGCCATGACATCGAGACGGACACCATCGCGGCGCAGAGGACCATTGGCTATCTGCCGGAAGGCGCGCCAGCCTATGGCGATATGACGCCGCGCCAGTTCCTCACCTTCATTGGGCGTGTGCGCGGCTACAGCGGCCCGCGGCTGAACGACAAGTTGGCCGCCGCCATCTTCAACACCGATCTGGAGCCAGTTCTCGATCAGCCTATCGACACGCTGTCCAAAGGCTTCCGGCGGCGCGTGGGGCTGGCGCAGGCGCTGTTGCACGATCCGCCGGTGTTGATCCTGGACGAACCGACGGACGGTCTCGATCCCAACCAGAAACATTCGGTGCGCCGCCTCATCAAAGCAATGGCGCCGGAGAAAGCGATTGTCGTCTCCACCCATCTGCTGGAAGAAGTTGAAGCGATCTGCACCCGCGCCGTCATCATCGACCGTGGCCGCGTCGTCGCCGATGGAACGCCGGCGCAACTGCTGGCCCGTTCGCGCCATCACAACGCCGTCACGCTCACGCTGCCGGCGCGCGATGCGGACGCGATCGCCGCGAAGCTGAAGGCGCTGCCTTCCGTCGCGGGCGTTGAGCAGAATGAAAATGGCGATGGCACGGTGCGACTCACCGCCTTTCCGAAAGGCGGCGCGCTGCCGGTGGAAGATGTCAGCCGCCTCGCGCAAACCGGGAACTTGAAGATCTCGGAGCTCTATGCCGAGCGCGGCCGCCTAGACGAAGTGTTCTACGCCATCACCACGCACGACACGGCGCGCGGACGGGAAACATCCGCATGAGCCAGGTGTGGCCGATCTTCCGCCGCGAGTTCGCGACCTATTTCGCGACGCCGCTGGCTTACGTCTTCATCGTCATCTTCCTGTTCGCGATGGGCGCGTTCACGTTTTACATCGGCAATTTCTACGCTAACGGCGTTGCCGATCTTTCTGTGTTCTTCGGCTACCACCCGTGGCTTTATCTTTTCCTTGTGCCCGCCATCGCCATGCGCCTGTGGGCGGAAGAACGGCGCACCGGCACGATGGAATTGCTGCTCACCCTGCCCGTTCCGCTGTGGGCGACGGTCGTGAGCAAATTCCTCGCGGCGTGGGCGTTCACGGGCATTGCGCTTGCCCTCACCTTCCCGATCTGGCTGACGGTCAACTACCTCGGCTCGCCCGACAATGGCGTTATCCTGGCGAGCTATATCGGCAGCTTCCTGATGGCAGGCGGGTATCTCGCCATCGGGGCGGCGATCAGCGCCATGACCAGCAACCAGGTCATCGCGTTCGTGGTCAGCGTGGTGGTGTGTTTCCTGTTCACGGTGTCGGGCGCCCCCATCGTGCTGGATTTCTTCCAGGGCTGGGCGCCGCTGGTTCTGGTGAACACCGTCGCCTCGTTCAGCTTCCTGACGCATTTCTCGGCCATCACCGCCGGCGTGATCGATATTCGCGACGTGATCTACTTCTTCACGCTCATCGCGCTGTTCCTGTGTGTGAATATCGTCGTCATCGACCTGAAGCGGGTGGCGCGATGAAACCCATCTCCCGCCGCTTCTATGCCATCGCCGCCATTATCCTTGCGGCTGTTATCTTCGTCGCGATCAATATCGCAGCGAATGACGGACTCACTTCGGCGAAACTGGATCTTACCGAAAACGGCCAATTCACGCTGTCAGACGGCACCAAGCACATCATCGACAAGCTGCAGGAACCGGTTACGCTGCGCTTCTTCTATTCCAAGAAGATCGCCGCCGATTACGCGCAGATCGATGCCTACGCCAAGCGCGTGCGCGACCTGCTGGAAGAATATGCCGCGCGCAGCGACGGCAAGATCATCGTGCAGGAAGTCGATCCGGAGCCGTTCACGCCAGCGGAAGACGAGGCCACCGCCAACGGCCTCACCGGCGCGCCGACGGACAGCGGCAGCCCTGTCTATTTCGGCCTCGTCGCCACCAACACCGTGGGCGACAAGGAGGCTGTGCCTTTCTTTACCACCGACCGCGAACCCTATCTGGAATACGATCTGTCCTCGCTCATCTATCGCCTCTCCAATCCGAAGAAGACCAAGATCGCGATCCTGTCGGGCCTCAATCTGGATGGCGGCGGGATGCAGGCGATGATGTCCGGCGGCGCCGCGCAGCCCAACATGATCTATACGCAGCTTCAGCAATCCTACGACACGCAGATGCTCGATCCGGGTTTCACTGCGATCCCGCGCGATGTCGATGTGCTGTTGATCGCGCAGCCCGCCCATCTGAACGCGCAGCAATCTCTGGCGATCGACCAGTTCGTAATGGGCGGCGGACGGGCGCTGGTTTTCGTCGATCCCAATTCCGAAATGGCGTCGATGGCGAACGGCGGCGGCGAACCCTCGGTGTCCGACCTGCCCGCGCTGCTGAAAAGCTGGGGCGTCATCTATAATCCACAGAAGGTGCTTGCAGACCGCAAACTTGCGCAAGAGGTGCAGACCTCCAACGATCCGCGCAATCCCACCGCGCGTTACCCGATCTGGCTGCATTTGAGCGCCGGGAATTTCGATCACAGCGATCAAGTGACATCGGCGCTGCAGGCCATGAACCTCGCCAGCGCGGGCGCGCTTTCGCCTGCCAAAGGCGCGACGACGACCTTCACGCCGCTGGTTTCTTCCTCCGACCGGGCCGATCTGCTCGATGCGGCCCAGGTGCGCGCCACGCCGCGGCCGCAGGATTTGTGGAATGCGATCCATCCTTCCGGCTCGCCCTACACCATCGCCGCGCGCATTTCCGGCACAGCAAAGAGCGCGTTCCCGCAACAGGCCAAAATCAAATCGGCGAAGATCAATGTGATCGTCATGGCCGACAGCGACATCTTCGACGACCGCTTCTGGGTGCGCACACAGGACCTTTACGGCAAACGCATTGCCTCGCCCTTCGCGGACAATGCGGCCTTTGTGCTGAACGCCGTGGAAAACCTGACAGGCTCGAACGATCTCATCTCGTTGCGCACCCGCGCCTCCAGCGACCGGCTGTTCACCGTCGTCAAGCAAATGCAGGCCGAAGCGCAGGCGCAATACCAGCAGGAAGCCGACGCGCTGCAGGCCCGCCTCACCGACACCGAACAGCGCCTGCATGCCCTTGAGCAGGGCCAGGCGGCGAACGGGCAGAACGCCAAGACGCTTTCGCCGGCGCAGAAGGACGAAATCGAGCGCTTCAAGCGCGACCTTATCGATACGCGCGCGCAACTTCGCGACGTGCAAGCCAATCTGCGCAGCAGCATCGATGCCTTGGGCAGTGTGCTGGCTTTCATCAATATCGCGCTGGTGCCGATTCTGGTGGCGCTCTTTGCGCTGTTGCTCGCCTTCCTTCGCAGGCGCAAGCGCCGGCGGGCGGTGCCGGCATGATGAACGCCCTCAAAGCCGATCCACGCCGCCGCAACCTTGCGATTCTTACAGCGATCGCGATTGTTTCGATTATCCTCGCCGCGCTGGGCATCTGGCATCAGACGGTGCTCACCGGAACGAAGACGGAAGCGGAAACCGTCTTTCCGCAACTGCCCGGCGCGGTGCGAAAGATCGCGCGCATCCATATCGTCTCGAAGGCGCATGGCGTTCTCGACATCAAATTCAATCCGCAGAAGGGTTGGGTGCTGCCGCAGCATTCCAATTATCCCGCCGGGTTCGAGCAGTTGCGCAGCACCGTCGTCGGCCTCGCCGCGCTGCAGACGATCCAGCCGGCAACGTCGCGCCCCGGCTGGTATGGCAAGATCGCCGTGGATGCGCCGCCCAAAGGCGCCGGAACCTTGATCGAACTGTCTGACGACAAGGGCCAGCTTCTGGCTTCGCTTATCATGGGCAAGGAGATCGACATCGGCGACGCCAGCGGCGCGGCCGGCATTTTCATCCGCAAGCCGGGCGACAAGCAGGCATGGCTGGCGCGCAGTGTGTTCGAGCCCAAGAGCGACGCCGCAAGCTGGCTGGACAAAAACGTGATCGGCATCGATCAGGCGCGCATCCAGGAAGCGGACGTTACGCCCATCACCGGCGAAAGCTTCACCGTGCGGCGCGAAAAGCCCAGCGATCCAGATTTCAATCTCGCGCCGATCCCCGCCAGCCGGGAACTGGCTTATGAGGGCGCGGCCGATGGCGTTGCAACTGCCATTACAGGTTTCACTTTCGACGATGTTCGCCCCGCCACCGATTTCGACTTCTCCAATGCCCCGCGCGTGGTTATCCGCACCTTCGATGGCCTTGTGGTTACCGTGAAAATCGTCACGCAAGGCCCCGATTTCTGGGCCACGGTCTATGCCGAGGGCGCTCCCGGAAAGCCGGATGCGGCCCGCGAAGCGCGCGCCATAGATGCGCATGCCGACGGATGGGCCTATAAGCTGCCGGACTACAAGGGCAAGCTTTTCATGACCACTCTCGATTCCCTGCTGAAGCCCGCAACGGCGAAGAAATGAACGCCGAGCCGATCGTACAGACCGGCGGGGACGCGACGTTCCTGCGCGATTGCTGGTACATGGCCGCGCTCGCGCGCGATGTGAAGCGCGGCGGCATGGTGCGCAAGCTGTTGCTCGGTGAGCCGGTGGTGATCGGCCGGATGAAGAACGGCGATCTCTTCGCGCTGCGCGATATCTGCCCCCATCGCGGCGTGCCGCTCTCCGCCGGAAAAGTTCTCAGCGATGCCAGCGTCGAATGCCCCTATCACGGCTGGCGTTTCAAAAAGGATGGTGTCTGTTCGTTGATCCCCTCCACCGTGGGTGGACAGGACAATGTCGATCCCTCGAAGATCCGCGTGCGGTCTTATGCGGTGCGCGAGCAGGATGGACTGATCTGGGTTTACTTCGCCGCGAACGAACGCGCGGCGCCCACGAGTGAACCGCCACGCGTACCGGTGCCGAAGGCCACGCCACGCTGGGTGGAAAGTCAGACCTTCACCTGCGGCATCGACCACGCCGTCATCGGCCTGATGGACCCCGCGCATGCGCCCTATGTGCATGGCCGCTGGTGGTGGCGCGTAAAGCCGCGCGAGAAGATCAAGCATTACGAGCCGCTGCCCAACGGCTTTGTGATGACACGCCATGCGCCGAGCAAGGCCGCTTATAAAATTCTCGGCGGCGCGGATGTTTCCACCGAAATCACCTTCGAGCTTCCCTCCACGCGCTTCGAGAACATCCGCGGCACCATCTTCGGCCACAGCTTCGACGTGTCCGGCCTGACCGTCTGCACGCCCATCGACGCGAACAACACGCAGGTGACGCAAATCTTCTTCTGGCCCGCATGGCTCGGCTTCCTGAAACCCTTCTTCATGGCGCTCGGCCCCACATTTCTAGGCGACGATCGCCGCATCGTGGAACTGCAGAAGCAGGGCCTCGCCTTCAATCCCACACTGATGCTGATCCAGGATTCGGACGTTCCGGCGATGTGGTACCACCGCCTGAAGAAGGCATGGGCCGAGTCGGTCACCAACGGCACGCCCTTCGTGAACCCGGTGAAACCGCGCACGCTGAGATGGCGGAGTTAGCTTAACCTTGACTCCCGATTCCAAGACCGAAACACCCGCAACCGGCAAACAACGGCTATTCCAATTTCTATTTTTTCTGATTGCGATGGCACCTGTTGCTTTTGGCTCGCTATTCGCTTTAACGAAATTGCACTGGCTTTCGTGTCCTTCCGGCACTTTTCTCGCTGGTACATCTCATGCCGACCTGCAGAAAGCAGCGTGGGTCGTCTCCGTCGTGGCGCTATTTTTCCTCGGTGAATATTGGCTTTCATTTTACGTTCCATCCTTCGGGAAAATCATAGGCCAGAAAGCCCGCAAATATCGGCATGCCTCTCCATTCCTGCGCCGTCTTCAATCCAATATTTGCATCCTAATTCTCTGCGTGTCGCTGCCCGTTATGTTCATCGCGGCACTTTCAAACTTCTGCCTCACTAGCGATACCGTCAATGCTAGAGCGTGGCCTTGGTTAGAATTCCGATCCTATGGCTGGCATCAGCTGGGAGAAATTCAGACGGCTTGCTGGCGAGGTGCCCGCGGAAGCTGGCCCTCTGCCTATCTTCTCGAAATGAGAGATGGGGCAACGATCGACATTGCGAACGGCCTTGGTCGCAACGCGCCTCTCTATCCCGAATTGCATCGCGCGCTTCAGGACGTGCCGTTTGAATTCGATGCGAGAAGGGTCGCTCACGACTGTCGCAACAGCAATGTCGAATTTTTGAAAACCCGTCCCTAAATCTCTGCCGAAATGGAATTGCAAATAGAGCCGCACACCTTGACGGTAAGGCATTTTTACCTTACCATCTTAGCATGAGCACGCTCACAATCACCGCCAAAGGCCAGGTCACGTTGCGCAAGGACCTGCTCAATCATCTCGGCGTCCAGCCGGGTGAAACCGTGACAGTCAGCAAGTTGCCGGGCGGCGCGATCGAAGTGCGGCCCGCGCATCCGAAAGGCAAAATCTCCGACGTGTTCGGCATGTTGAAGCGCAAAGGCGGCCCCCGCCTCTCGCTCAAACAGATTCAGAAAATTACTGAAGACGGCTGGGCCGGAAAACGGTGAAGGTCACGCCAGACAGCAATGTACTTCTCCGTGCGATCACCGAGGATGATCCAAGACAAAGCACAGCGGCGCAAAAATCCCTCAGGAACGCCGAGCTTGTCGGACTCACCTTGCCCGCCTTGTGCGAATTCGTTTGGGTGCTCGAACGCGGTTACAAAATTCCTGCGCACGAAATTGGCGAAACGATCCGCCGCCTGATCGATACCGACAACGTTGTCACCAACCGCGGCGCGGTCGAGGCAGGGTTGCAGATGCTCGGCGAAGGCGGCGACTTCGCCGACGGCGTGATCGCGCATGAAGGCCGCTGGTTTGGCTGTGATACGTTCCTCTCCTTCGATAAGCGCGCCGTAAAAATTCTCGCGGCGACGGGACGAAAAACCCAAGTTCCAGCCTAGCGAATCGGTAGAGTGGAATTTGCTGTGCGCTGCGGCAATTCGAGGGTTGCGGCAACCGGCTCAAGGGTCTAGACGGTCCCCTTAACCTGCAATCTGACCGGGCCAAACGCGCGAATCGCGCGTGTCCGTCCGCGCGCGAGAAAACATGCCCAAACGCACCGATATCCACACCGTCATGATCATCGGCGCGGGGCCTATCGTCATCGGGCAGGCGTGCGAGTTCGACTACTCCGGCGCACAGGCGTGCAAGGCGCTGCGGGCCGAGGGCTATCGGGTGGTGCTGGTGAATTCCAACCCCGCCACCATCATGACCGATCCGGACATGGCGGACGCCACCTATATCGAACCCATCACGCCGGAATTCGTCGAGAAGGTCATCGCGCGCGAGAAGCCGAACGTGCCGGCGGGCAAGAAATTCGTGCTGCTGCCGACGATGGGCGGGCAGACCGCGCTCAACACCGCGCTCTCCCTGCGCAAGCGCGGCGTGCTGGAGAAATACGATGTCGAACTGATCGGCGCTTCCGCCGACGCCATCGACAAAGCCGAAGACCGCGAACTCTTCCGCCAGGCGATGATGAAGATCGGGCTGGATGTTCCGACGGGCGTCACCCTGAAAGGCTATCTGCGCCACAAGAAGGATGACGCCGGCAACTTCCTCTATGACGGCCAGAACAATCCGATCATGGAGCTTTCGCCGGAAGCCTTCGCCCACGCGCTGCAGGCGCTGGATGAAGTCGGCCTGCCCGCCGTCATCCGCCCCAGCTTCACGCTGGGCGGCACCGGCGGCGGCATCGCTTACAACCGCGAGGAATTCTTCGAGATCGTGGAAGCTGGCCTCGACGCCTCGCCCACCAACGAAGTGCTCATCGAGCAATCGGTTCTCGGCTGGAAGGAATATGAGATGGAAGTCGTGCGCGACCGCGCCGACAACGCCATCATCATCTGCTCCATCGAGAATGTGGATGCGATGGGCGTGCATACAGGCGACAGCATCACAGTCGCCCCCGCCCTGACGCTGACGGACAAGGAATATCAGCGTATGCGGAGCGCGAGCATCGCGGTGCTGCGCGAGATCGGTGTCGAGACTGGTGGTTCGAACGTGCAGTTCGCGGTGAACCCGGCGGACGGGCGCATGGTCATCATCGAGATGAACCCGCGCGTGTCGCGCTCCTCGGCCCTGGC
>JAFECP010000056.1:14556-14867 GCA_018242105.1 Pseudomonadota bacterium | reverse complement strand
CTTCTCCGAAGACACTTACCGCACGCTCACCGCTGCCGACAGCGCGGTGATGGTGATCGACGCGGCGAAGGGCATCGAGGCGCAGACGCGCAAGCTGTTCGAGGTTTGCCGCTTGCGCGACATCCCGATCATGACCTTCATCAACAAGATGGACCGGGAAGCGCGCGATCCTTTGGAGTTGCTGGACGAGATCGCCGATCAGCTTCAACTGGAATGCGCGCCGGTCAACTGGCCGGCGGGCATGGGTCTGAATTTCAAGGGCACCTACGATTTCTATTCCGACGAGTTTTCGGTGTTCGGCAAAGACGAAC
>JAFECP010000056.1:6094-14530 GCA_018242105.1 Pseudomonadota bacterium | reverse complement strand
TTCGAGGAAGAGGTGGAACTGGCGCGTGCGGGCCTTCCGCGCTTCGATGCTGGCACCTATCACGAAGGTCATCTCACGCCGGTCTATTTCGGATCGGCGTTGAAGAATTTCGGCGTGAAGGATCTCATCAAAGGCCTTGCGGAAAACGCGCCGCCACCGCGCGCGCAAACCGCGAAGAGCAAAGAGATCAAGCCGTCGGACAATGAAGTCACGGGCTTCGTGTTCAAGGTGCAGGCGAACATGGACCCGAACCATCGCGACCGCGTGGCATTCCTGCGTCTGGCCTCGGGCAAATTCCGGCGCGGCATGAAGCTGAAGCAATCGGGCACCGGAAAAGCTATCGGCATCCACAACCCGATCCTGTTCTTCGCGCAGGAGCGCGAGACGGTGGACGAGGCATGGCCCGGCGACATCATCGGCATCCCCAATCATGGCGTGCTGCGCGTTGGCGACACGCTGAGCGAAAGCGGCGATGTGCTGTTCACGGGGATTCCCAATTTTGCGCCGGAAATCCTGCGCCGCGTGCGTCTTGCCGATCCGATGAAACAGAAACACCTCACGCGCGCGCTCGAAAGCCTCGCGGAAGAGGGCGTGACGCAGGTGTTCAAGCCGATGCTCGGCGCGCAATGGATCGTCGGCGTCGTCGGCCAGTTGCAATTGGAAGTGCTGAAGTCACGCCTTCACGCGGAATACGATCTGGATGTCGATCTGGAAGCCTCGCCCTATGATACCGCGCGTTGGGTGACAGGCGATGAGGTGGAGCTGGAAAAGCTCACCGCCACCTACCGCAACCAGATGGCCACGGACCGCGATGGCGCACCGGTATTCCTTGCGAAATCCGCGTGGGAGCTGGGCTATGTGTCGGAGAAGCTGACCAAGCTCAAATTCGCCAAGACCCGCGAACGCAGCGAAGTCCACGCGGAATGATTTTCCTCCCGCGTTTTACGGGAGCGGAAACTTACGCTGCGTACTTGGTCCGCCAATAATCCAGCAGGCGTTCCGCGCCGGTGAGCGGCACGGAGTCGAAACTGGAAAGCCGTTCGCGCGTATCAGCCACGCTGCTGCCACCCTCGGTAATCAGAACAATGGCCGAGAAAGTGGCGCGCGTCAGATGCGCGCCTTTGCAGGCGATGGCGAGCGCGCGGCCGGAATGATCGTGCAGGATGCGCTCAGCCGTCACCGTTTCGATGCCCAGCATCTTTGCGAAGGATGCGGTGAACGCGCCATTCTCCGTGTTGCGCGCGGCAGCGACGATGGCCTTTTCATCAGCGCCGGGAATATGCGGCTGCGTGCCGTCTTCCATAAGAGCATTGCGCAGCACGATGGCATCGCGCGTTTCAGCCGGTGCGTCGAAGTAGAATTCGTTGAGTAGCGGCAGCGGTGTTTCGGTGCGCGCACCCAGCTTCTCCGCCAGTGCGCGGCGTGTGCCGGCATCGATCATGTGCACGATCTTTTCCAGAAGCGCTTCAAACGGCTCGCGCATCGCCACTGGATAATGCGCGGGCCAATCGAGCAGCAAGTCGCACAGTTCCACCGCAAGCGCGCGGCGGTTCTCCGGCGCGTTCGTCGTCGCCAGCTCGACAAGATGGGTCAGGCGTTGCTTGGCGTCTGTCATCGGCCCGGATTCAACGCCCAAGCCGTTAAGGTTTCGTTGGGGAACCCAAGACTGAACCGGTATCAGTTCCCGGCGATTGCCCAATTATCCGGGAAAAAGCCGTTGAAATTCGTCCGCACGGCTACGGAATAGGCGCCGATAGACTCGAATGCGATGAAATCGCCCGGGCCGATATCGTCCGGCAGCGACAGCGGGCGCGGCAGCACGTCGAGGCTGTCGCAGGTCGGTCCGTAGATACGAAAGGCTTTATGACCCTGCGGTTTCTCCGAGAGCTTACCCTTGGCGTCAAGGCTGAACACGCGGTGGAAGTAATCCGCGTTCCAGCCCGGCAAGGTGAGTTCGTCGAAGCTGCCGTACACGCCGTCGTTCAGATAAAGCGAGTCGCCTTTGCGCAGGATCACTTGCGTGACGAGCGACATGCCTTCGGCGATCAGCGCGCGGCCCGGCTCGCAGATCACCGGAACAGGCTTTGGCATTGTCGCCAGCGCTTCCTTGATGGAATCGAAATACCAGTGATAGGGCGGCACATCGTTGTTGTTGTAAGGGCCCGGGAAACCGCCGCCGCAATCCAATGCTGCGATCTCCACACCCGCTTTTTCCGCTGTGCGCCGCGCCATCTCCACCGCCTGTGCATAAGAGAAAGGTGACAGGCATTGCGAGCCGACATGGAAGGTGATGCAGGGCGCAGCGCCGCTGTCCTTCACGCGCTTCAGAAGATGCGCGCCTTCTTCGGGCGTGCAGCCGAACTTGCTGGAAAGCTCCAGCAGCGCGCCGCCCAGCGGCGTGGCGATGCGCACGAAGATGCGCAGCTTCCTGGAGTTCTTCGTTTCGGCGAGAAGCTTGTCGAGTTCGTAGTCGCAATCGACCACATAGTCGGTGACGCCGTATTTCTCGAACGCCGCCTTCGCCGCGCCCGGCGCGCGCACCGGCGCCATGAAGTGACAGATCGCTTCGGGGAAGCGGCCCTTCACCAGTTCGATCTCCGGCAGCGAGGCGGTGTCGAAATGGCGGATGCCGCTGGCCCAAACCTGATCCAGCACATGCGGATGTGGGTTGGCCTTGATGGCGTACAGCGTATCGCCTGGAAAATGATCGAGGAAACGCTTGGCCGCTTCGGCGAATTTCTGCGGATGGAGGACGTAAAGCGGCTCGCCCGGCTTCGTCTTCTCGATCGCCTGTTCGATATTCGCAAAGCGCGGAATTTCCGCGGAACGCACGTTCATATGAGCGCGCCTCAAAGCAGCGATGCGCTCTTAGGGCCGTGGGGGATGGGGGTCAAGGGCGCGGCGTCGCGCGCAGCTCGCGGATGGTTTTCTTGCCATCCGCGCTCGGTTGATAAACATTTGTTATCTCGGTGAGCGCGCGGTGGAACTGCTCCAGCGGGAATCCCTCCGCCACATTCCAGGCGTCGAACCCGACGCGCTTCATGTAGGCGATCTGGTCGTAGAGGAAATGGCCGGCGCCGCGGATCTCGCCCGTGAAGTTCAGCCGCTCGCGCAGCATCCGCGCCCAGGAGAAGGCGCGCCCGTCACGGAACGCGGGAAATTCCAGAACGATCACGGAGAAGCGCTGAACGTCTTCGCCCAGCAGTTCGGGATTCTCGGGTGCTTTAAGCTGGATGCCGAGCGGTGCATTACGCGCCAGAAGGGCATCGCGCTCCTTCTGGAACCGTGCCAGCGAAACGATGGCCGCGCCGCCGGGCAGCGCTGCATCGTCGGCCACTGTCACAAAGGCGTCCTGAACAAACGCGCTGTCCTTAATGAGCGGCATACATCTGCTCCAGATACGCCATGTTCTTGAAAGGCTCCATGCCGACGCGGCGATAGGTGTCGAGGAAGCGCTCGCCGTTCTGACGCAGCTTCACATACGTATCGACCACGCGCTCCACCGCCGGGCCGATATCATGCGCGGAGAAACCGGGGCCCATGATGTTGCCCACCGTCGCGTCTTCCGCGCCCGATCCACCGAGCAGGATCTGGTAATACTCGACGCCCTTCTTATCGACGCCGAGAATGCCGATGTGTCCGGCGTGGTGATGCCCGCAGGCATTGATGCAGCCGCTGATCTTGATCTTGAGTTCGCCGATATCGTGCTGGCGGTCCAGATTTTCGAAGCGCCTGGCGATGTCCTTGGCGATGGGAATGGAACGCGCGTTTGCCAGATCGCAATAATCGAGGCCGGGGCAGGCGATGATGTCGGTGATCAGGCCGGAATTGGGCGTGGCCAGATCCAGTTTCTGCAACCGCGCGAAGATCGCGGGCAGGTCGCGCTTCCTGGCATGCGGAAGCACCAGATTCTGTTCATGGCTGACGCGGATTTCGTCGATGCCGAACTGGTCCATCAGGTCGGCCAGCGCGTCCATCTGCACATGGCTGATATCGCCCGGCGTCTGGCCGATGGCTTTGAGCGAGATGGTCGCGATGGCGTAGCCGGGCGCGCGGTGCTTGTGGATGTTGGTCTTCTTCCAGTTCTCGAAATCGTAAGAGCCGATGGGCATTTCGTCGTCCAGCGTTTCGAATTTCGGTGGCGCGAAATAGGCTTTGATGCGGTCCAGCTCTTCCTGTGGAAGCTGCAGTGAGCCGGAGGCTTTGATCTCCTCGAATTCGCGCTCTATCCGGCGCTGCATCTCTTCCTGGCCGATGGTGTTGACGAGGATCTTGATGCGCTGCTTGTGGATGTTGTCGCGGCGGCTGTCCTGATTGTACACGCGCAGCACCGCTTCGAGATAAGCGAGGATATCCTCGCGCTTCACGAAATCCTTCATCAGCAGCGCGATATAGGGCGTGCGGCCCATGCCGCCGCCGGCATAGACGCGATAGCCCACTTCGCCGGCCTCGTTCTTCACGATCTCCACCGGCATGTCGTGCCAAAGCAGCGCAGCGCGATCGTGCGGCGTGGCGCCCACTGCGATCTTGAACTTGCGCGCGAGGAAGACGAATTCCGGATGCAGGCTCGACCATTGCCGGATGATCTCGCAGAGCGGCCGCGGGTCTTCGATCTCTTCATCCGTCGCGCCGGCGAAATGGTCTGCGGTGACATTGCGGATGCAGTTGCCGCTGGTCTGGATGCAATGCATTTCGACGCTGGCAAGCTCTTCGAGAATATCGGGCACGTCCACCAGCTTGATCCAGTGGAACTGCATGTTGGTGCGGGTGGTGAAGTGGCCGTAGCCCTTGTCGTATTTGCGCGCAATGTGGGCGAGCATGCGCATCTGTTTGGCGTTCAGCGTGCCGTAAGGCACCGCGATGCGCAGCATGTAGGCATGCAGTTGCAGATAGAGCCCGTTCATCAGGCGCAGCGGCTTGAACTCGTCTTCGGTCAGTTCGCCTGCAAGGCGGCGCTCCACCTGATAGCGAAACTGCGACACGCGTTCTTTCACGAACTGCGCGTCGAACTCGTCATATCGATACATCGAACGCTTCCATGGAAGGCTTGGCCTGCTTGCCAAGGTCGCGGCGGACGGACGGCCCCGCGCAACGGATGATCTCGCGTTGCTCCACCGCGCGGATCTGGCCAGCCTCCTCGCGCACGGCGAAGAGATAGGGGTTCACCACCACGCGGTCCTTCACGAAGACCATCGCGGCGGCCAGCGCCGCATCGGCGAGCGGCTTGTCGTGGAATACATCGGCGTCCTTGAAGTACTCCACCCAGGCGCCTGCCTGCCAATAGACGACGGCACCGTCGCGCAGGCGGTTGGATGTCAGGACTTGCAGGGCTGGGGTCGCGGCCATGAGGGGAAAGTCGCAAGTCCGGCAGGCGAATTCAATAGATCACATATCGGATGTGTAAATTTGTCATAATAACGGTATCGGAGTGTGAAATCACTCCCGCCGGGAAATGGCGCTTTCGTGCCACTGATGGAGCAGAGCCCATTCCAGCGCCGACAACAGGAAGAAGATCGCCACGCCGAGGACCGAGAGGATGGCGAGGGCGGCGAACATCGTCTCGATGTGCAGCCGGTTGCCCGCTTCGGTAATGGTCCAGCCGAGGCCCGTGGCGGTGCCGGTGCCCGCCGCGAACTCCGCCACCACCGCGCCGATGAGTGCGAGGCCGCCGGAGATTTTCATCGCGCCCAGCAGATAGGGCAGCGCACCGGGCAGTTGCAGCTTCCACAGGATCTGCCAGCGCGAAGCGCCGTAGAGGCGAAAGAGATCGACAAGATTCCTGTCCGCGGAACGCAAGCCGAGCGTCGTGTTCGCAAGGATCGGGAAGAAGGCGACAAGCCAGGCGAGGATGAGCAGCGCGTTGTCGATGTGCTCGTAACCCACCCAGATGACGATCAGCGGTGCGATGGCGATGACCGGCGTGACCTGCAGGATCACCGCGTAAGGATAAAGCGCCAGTTCCACGATGCGGCTTTGCGCGAACAGGATGGCCAGCGCCACGCCGGTGACGAGCGCCAGCAGGAACGCCTCGATCACGATGCGGAACGTCGTCCAGGTGGCAGCGGCGAGTTGCGCGTGATCGTCCACAAAGGATTGCGCGATGGCGGATGGCGCAGGCAGCACGAAGCGCGGCACCTCATAATGCGCAACCGCCCATTCCCACAAAGCGAGAACGGCGATGCCCAACGCAACCGGCACGGTGTAGGTGAGCCAGTTCTTCATGCCGCCATCGCATGGCCGAGCGCGGCGGAGATTTTGCCAGCAGCGTCGGTGAATTGCGAGGTGAGGCGATAGGCGGCGCTGCGGTTCTGCGGTTGCGCGATGGCGATGTCCGCCGCCACACGGCCGGGGCGTGGTGTCATCACCACCACGCGGTCGGACAGATAGGCGCTCTCATAGACGGAATGGGTGACGAAGATCACGGTGATGCCGTCCTCGCGCGCCAGCTTGAGCAGATCGTCGTTCAGCGATTGGCGAGTCAATTCGTCCAGCGCTGCGAAGGGTTCATCCATGAGAAGCAGCTTGGGCTGCGCCGCGATAGCGCGGGCAATGGAGACACGCATCTTCATGCCGCCGGAAAGCTCGCGCGGATAGGCCTTTTCGAATTCACCAAGGCCCACGCGCGCCAATGCTTGCTTGCTCCGCGCCTCCGCGTCTCCGCGTGCGATACCCTTCAGTTCCAGCGGCAGCCGCGCATTGTCGAGCGCGCTGCGCCACGGCATCAGTGTCGGCTCCTGAAACACGAAGCCAATCTCCGGCTTACCCTCCGGCCATGTCACGCCACCGGTCGTTGGCACGATCAAATCCGCGATGATGCGCAGCGCCGTGGACTTGCCGCAGCCGCTCGGCCCTACCAGGGACAGGAACTCACCTACGCGCACCTCCAGATCCAGCGCCGCAATCGCCTGCGTGCCGGAATCGAAAGTCTTGGAGACGCCGCGGAGCGAGACGAGCGAAGTCATTTCTTCGGCAGGAATTTCAATGTGTACGCTTTCTTGTAATCCAGCGTCTTTGCATAGAGCCCTTCGCTCGCCATCGTATCGAAGAACGCCTTCCAGCGCGCGTCCGTCATTTCACCGATGCCGCCCGGCGCATCCGTGATCTTGTAGCTTTTCAGCTTGCCGATGGCTTGTGCGATCAATCCATCCGTCATTTCCGGGTTGTCGCGCTTTATCAGCACGTTCGCTGGTGCGGGATTGCCGTAAAGATAGGCTTTCCATCCGGCGCGCGTTGCATTCACGAAACCCTGCACGGCTTTTGGATTGGTGTCGATCCACTTCTGCGGCACCAGAACCATATTCGCGTAGCCGGGATAGCCATTGTCTGCCAGCAGAAAGACCTGCGGCTTGAATCCGCCTTCCTTCTCCACCGTATAAGGCTCGCTCGTCAGATAACCTTCCTGAATTGCTTTCGGATCGACGAGGAAGGGCGCGAGGTTGAACGTGTATTTGCGAATCTGCGAGCCGCTGAATCCATATTTCGCTTTCAACCACGGCCAGAACGCGACGGTCGAGGCGTCCGCGATCATGATCGGTTTCCCCTTCATCTGCGCCAGCGACTTCACATCGTTGCGCGGATGGGTGATGAGCACCTGCGGATCTTTCTGGAAGATCGCCATCACCGCGCGCACCGGCACGCCTTCGCGCACCATGTTGAGCGGAATGAACCCGTTCGATCCCATGCCGAAATCCGCCGCGCCGCCGGCGAGAAGCTGCGGCACATTCACGGAAGGCCCGCCTTCCATGATCTTCACATCGAGTCCGGCTTTGGCATAAAGCCCCAGCGCCTGCGCTTCGTAGAAGCCGCCATGCTCGGCCTGCGCCTTCCAGTCGGTGACGAAGGTGATGTGGGTGGGCGCAGCCTGCGCGGCGTTGCCCAACGCCAGCGCCGCAGCCGCAAATGCTGCAAAAACCCACCTCTTCATTGCCTCGATCCCTTCGCTTCTGTTCCGCTTAACCGATAAGTAACCAGTTTTTTCAGTGTGCCGGAACGCATCGCGTTTGACCACCATTTGAGTCTTATGATCGATCTCGCGCCCCGCCCGCGCGCGCTGCGCATCCTTTGTGTCGAAGAGGATGATTTGGAGCGCCGGTTGCTGCAAGCCTGCATGGATGCGATCCATGCCGAGGCGATCTTCGCGCGCGACGCAGCAGACGCGGTGCGCTATTTCCGCGAACATCCGGTGGATATGGTCTTTATCGACATCGACTGCCATTCGCCGGGCGAGCTGGGCGGCTTCCGCCGCATGCGCGCGACGCCGGGCCGGGGCAAGAAAGTGCCCATCCTCGCCGTGACCGACAATGATTGCCGCTGGAGCGAAAAAGATTATCGCGAAACCGGATTTGCCGAACTGTTCCTCAAGCCCATCGAACCGTCACGCCTGTTCCAGGTTATTGACGACGTATTGTACGAGACGCATCAGCCGCCGCTGCTGGC
>JAFECP010000056.1:0-6009 GCA_018242105.1 Pseudomonadota bacterium | reverse complement strand
CAGGCCGTGCGTGGTAGGCGCGCGGATCACCAGCCGCCCGGCAATATGCATCGGCTCCGTGCCGCCATGCGGGGGCAGGATGATGAGTTCGAGTGGCTGGCCGCCGATCTGCCGGTCGTTCAGCGCGAAGAAATTGTTGGTGTCGTCGTCGAAAGCAGAGACCGACCAATAGGTATCCGGCGGTACCTCTGCCTTCACCTCCAGCGCGCCTTTGCTGAGATCGAACTTGCAGCCGGAATAAAGCAGGTCGGGCGATGGCCGCACCACGCCGCGTGAATGTTCATCCGGCTGGTTCTGATGATGGATGATGTTCGGTGCGCCGCCGCGATTGAGCGCGATGTGCATGATCGCGCGCGGCAGATACCAGACGCTGGCGATATGCACCGCGAACGCAACCGCCAGCGCCGCCGCGATCCAGCCTGTCCATTCCCGCGCGCTCATGAGCAGGACACCTTCTTGATGGAGGGCAGGGCGACATGCGCCGGATCGGCCGCCACCGATGGTGAAGGGTTGTAGAGCCGGAGCGTCAGGCTGAATCGCTTGCCGCCCAGCGCGATCCAGTCGCGGCTGGAGCGCCGGCGCGAAAGCGTGGCGGTGAATTGACCCGCCGCGTTGCGGGTCACGGAATTCTTCGACACCGAGTAGCGTTTTGCGGCATTCGGGATCAGATAATCGTCGGCGGCGTAAGCCGTGATGCTCCACCAGCGCGCGGGCGGATCGCGGCCGGTGAGCAGATAGGTGCAGTTGCCGTCCAGCCTGTTGCCATCGCTGTCGGCATTGGTGGAATAGTAGATCGTCTCGCTGCGATTGAGCGCGAACAGGCCGTGCACCGCCACGGCCGCGCGCACACGCATGTCGCCGCCGGAGCTGCCGATGAGAAGATTGGTCTTCCACGGACCGTCGGTGACGCCGCCCGGCATGGCGCCACGAACGACGAACAGCCATGTCGCCCCAAGGCCAAGCAGGATGCCGATCACCAGAACGGCGAGAATTTTCAGCGCGAGCTTCATGGCATCCCCTTCACCACGGCGCCATCCTTCATCACGAACCGGACCTTCGCAATCGCGCAGATGTCCCGGTCCGGCTGCCCTTCGACCGCGGCGAGATCGGCCAGCGCGCCTTCGCGGATGTGTCCCAGATCGTCACGCCGGATGATCTTCGCAGCGACCGAGGTGGCGGATTCCAATGCCTCGCGCGGGCTCATGCCCAGCTTCACCATCCATCCCAGCTCGCGGTAACTTTCGCCATGCGGGAAGGGGCCGACATCGCTGCCGCAGCCGATGACGACGCCTTCCTCGCGCGCCAGCCGGAACGCATTGGCGGCGTCTTCCATGCGCCTCGTCGGCTTCCCGCCGCGTTTGTACCCATGGAAATATTCGCTGATCGCTTCGGCTACCGTGATCGTCGGCAGGAAGGCGATGTCTTTCTCCGCCATGCGTTGGAATGTTTCGCGCGTGCCGGAATAGCCGTGCTCGATCGTGTCCACGCCGGCCTCGATGCAGCGGCGCATGGCGTCGTCATTCATCGAATGGGCGGCGACGGGCCGGCCCAGATCGCGCGCCGTATTCACGATGGCTTTCAATTCTTCAAGGCTGAAGGTCGGCAGCGTTTCGCCGTTCGGGCCGACGCGATAATCGGCATAGAGCTTGATCCAGTCCGCGCCATGGGCTGCCTGGTGCCGCACCGCGCGCACGCATTCGTCCACGCCGCTCACTTCTTCCGCCCCCGCATGCAGGCAGCAATCGGGGCGATAGTTCTTGCGCATCGGCGCATAGCCGCCGCTGGCGACAATGGCGCGCGTCGTCACGATCAGGCGCGGGCCGGGCACGATGCCGCTGTCGATGGCGCGCTTCAGCGCGGCGTCGGCGTAGCCTGCGCCTTCCGTGCCCAGATCGCGCAGCAGGGTGAAGCCCGCATCGAGCGTGTCTTTGGCGTGCTTCACCGCGCGCACGGTGCGAAAGGCCTCGCTTTCCTTCAGAACCTGATCGTCCCAACTGGTGATGTTGTAGGGGTGCAGGAAGAGATGCGAGTGCAAGTCCATCAAGCCAGGAAGAAGCGTCATGCCGGGAAGATCGACGGCCCGCGCTTCATCCTTGACCGCATCGGCGCGATCCACGCGGGCGATGCGGTTGCCTTGGACAAGAACGGCAAAGCCTTCGCGAGGCTCTCCGAATTCGGCGGTCCAGACGCGGGCAGGGCGAAGCAGCGTGGCGTTCATTCCGCGATACTCATGTTGCGAGCTATGAAAACTGTCACCAGGAACACTATAGAGGGGCGCACAACGAACATGAAGATCGACGCCATAGTTGGCGGAACAGGTGCCGATGCCGCCGCCTCAACAGGCATCCGCATCAGGGCGTGCTGAAACGTGTTTCCAGAAGGTCGATCTCGCTCACCAGTTTGCGCGAGGTTTCTTCGGAGACCCGGTGCGCGCGGGAGAGCCGATAAATCTCGTTGCGCTCTGCCCGCAGGGCCGAGAGCCGCAGGCGGCGCTCAATAGCCTCCAGCTTGCGTTGATGAACGCCATCGTCGCCGGTTTTGGACAGGCCATTTATGCGCTGCCGGTAAAGCTCAACGATTCGCGCGCCGGCCTCGGGATAGAGATCGTTGATCTTGGTGCCCGCGGCTTCGCGCAGCGCAAGCTCGACGGCTTCGATCGCGGCTTTTGCGGCCGCAGCACGCGCCCGATCCTCTTCCGCCTGTTGCGAGGGCTCCGGCGGGATCTCCAGATTTTTCAAAAGCCGCGGCAGACCCACGCTTGCCGAGACGAGCGAAACGATGATGACGCCTGCCGCCAGGAACACCGCCAGTTCGCGCGCGGGGAATGGATCGCCATTGGGCATAAGCAGAGGCAGCGTCAGCACGCCCGCCAGCGTGATCGCGCCGCGCACGCCGGCAAGCGATGCGGCCATGATAAGGCGCCAGCTCGGAATATTGGGTGTTCCGCCACGCCGGCTGGCGCGCGAGAGGGTGAAGCGCAGCGACGCCCACACCCAGAGAAAGCGCAGCAGCGCCAGCGCGGCGGTGATGGCCACAACATAAACCCCAAGCCACGCCACATCGCGATGGCCAGTGTCGCGCACCACGCGAACGGCGCCCGTCACGATCTGCGGCAATTGCTCGCCCAGCAGCACAAAGATGATGCCGTTGGCGGCGAAGGCCACCGTGTCCCAGACGGCATTGCGGCGCACGCGCGTCACGGCCAGCGCCTGGCCGCTCTGTTCGGCATAGCCCATGCTGACGCCCGCGGCGACGGCGGCGAGAATACCGGAGCAGCGGAATTCTTCCGCGACCAGATAGGCGCCGAACGGAATGAGCAGGCTGATAAGGATTTGCGCGCCCGGCTCTTCGCCGAAGTGACGGAACACCCAGTTCTTCGCCGCCACCGTGATCCATGTCACCGCCCAGCCGATGAAGAGCCCGCCCAGCGCGAGCCAGAGGAATGTGCCCAGCGCCGCGGTGAGCGAGAAAGTGCCGGTCAGCGCCGCTGCAACGGCGAAGCGCATGCACACAAGGCCGGACGCATCGTTGAGGAGAGATTCGCCTTCGAGGATGTGCAGCAGCCGCCCCGGAATGGGCATACGCTTGGCGATGGCAGAGACGGCCACCGGATCGGTGGGTGACAGGATGGCCGCTAGCGCGAAGGCGACCGCGAGCGGCATGGATGGGATCATCCAGTGCACGAAATAGCCGAGGCCGAGCACGGTGAAAACGACAAGACCAAGCGCCAATTCCAGAACGGTCCACCGGTCGCGCAGCAGCCGTTCCTTGGGGATGCGCCAGCCATCCAGAAACAGAAGCGGCGGAAGAAACACCAGAAAGAAGATGTTGGGATCGAGCTGCACTCCCAGATTGCCGAACGCATCTATGATGGCGCCCAGCCCGATCTGGACAAGCGGCAGGGGCAGCGGCAGGCGCGAGATGCGGGCCAGCGCGCCGCTGATAACGACGGCCGCAAGCAGGAGCAGGACAATGGCGGTCGTTTCCAGTTTTTCGTCCTTCGAAGCGGGCGATGGAAATTAAAACAAAACGGCCGCCGGTGTCTCTCCGGCGGCCGTTGTTACTTTCAGGAAAGCGCGATCAGGCGGCTTTTCCGGCGAAGCCGAGAACCGCCTTTACTTCAAGGAATTCTTCGAAGCCGAATTCGCCCCATTCGCGGCCTGTGCCGGACTGCTTGTAGCCGCCGAACGGTGCGTTCATTTCGCCGCCCGCGCCGTTGATGTGGACGTTGCCGGCGCGGATTTGCGAGGCAACCTTGCGGGCGTGGTCGATATCGCCGGACTGCACATACCCGGAAAGACCATACGGCGTGTCGTTCGCCATCTTGATGGCGTCGGCTTCGCTTTCATACGGCAGGATCGCGAGCACCGGCCCGAAGATCTCTTCGCGCGCGATGGTCATGTCGTTGGTGACGTTCGCGAAGATCGTCGGACGGACATAATAGCCGCGATTCAGGCCCTCCGGACGGCCAAGGCCGCCGGTGACAAGCGTTGCGCCTTCGTCGATGCCTTTCTTGATGAGGCCCTGGATCTTGTTGAACTGCACATCGCTGACCACAGGGCCCATTGTCGTGCCTTCGGCGAACGGATCGCCGACCTTCACGCTTTCGGCTGTCGCCTTGGCGATCTGCGCAGCCTGATCGTGCTTGGCCTTCGGCACGAACATGCGCGACGGCGCGTTACAGGACTGGCCAGTGTTCTGCATCATGTGCATCACGCCGCGCGCGACGGCCTTCGAGAGGTCTGCGTCGTCCAGAACGATGTTCGGCGACTTGCCGCCAAGTTCCTGCGCCACGCGCTTGACCGTATCGGCGGAGGCTTTCGCCACCGCGATGCCGGCCCGCGTCGAGCCGGTGAACGACATCATGTCGATGCCCGGATGCGCGCTCATCGCTTCGCCGACTGTCGGGCCGTCGCCATTGATGAGGTTGAACACGCCCGCTGGCACGCCGGCTTCGTCCAGCACTTCGGCCCAGAGGATCGCGTTCATCGGCGCGATTTCCGAGGGCTTCAGGATCATCGTGCAGCCGGCCGCGAGGGCAGGCACCACCTTGCAGGCGATCTGGTTGATCGGCCAGTTCCACGGCGTGATCATGCCGACAACGCCGATCGGCTCGCGGCGGATGGCGTAGGAGCCTTTCACCTGCTCGAACTCATACTCTTTCAGGATCTTGATGCCCTGCTGCAGATGGCCCATGCCGATGGCGGCCTGCGCGTTCTGCGAGAGCGAGAGCGGCGCGCCCATTTCCATCGAGATGGCTTTCACGATGTCGCCATAGCGCTTCTGATAGACCGCAACGATCTTCTCCAGCAGCGCCACGCGTTCTTCGCGCGACGTCTGCGAGAAGGTGTCGAAAGCCTTGCGTGCGGCCGCAACCGCCTTGTCGACATCGGCTTTGGAGCCCATGCTGATCACAGCAAACGCTTCTTCGTTCGCCGGGTTGATCACTTCGAGCGTTTTCGGCGTGACGGGATCGACCCATTTGCCGTCGATATAGAATTTCAGCTTCTGTTCCATGGTTTTCTCCCGTTCGTGTTTGTGGAAATATCGCGGCCGGGAGTATAGCCGCACCCCACCGCGTGCGCGCAAGCGGCTCAAAAAGGACAAATAATCCATGTCGCTGGCAGGGAAAGCATGCATCGTCACCGGCGGCGCGGGTGCATTGGGCACGGCGGTCTGCAAGGCGCTTTCCGGCGCGGCCGCAAAGGTGATGGCCATCGATCACGGCATCCTGCCCGCCGAGCAGCCCGGCATCGGCAATGTCGACCTTTCCGATACCGCAAAAGCAAAGGCGGCTATCGACAAGGCCGTTTCCGAGATGGGTGGGCTCTATGCCCTCATCAATATTGCTGGCGGGTTCCGTTGGGAAAAGCTGGGCGGCGGGAAGGCCGATACCTGGGACTTCCTCTATACCGTCAATGTGAAGACGGCGGTGAATGCCTGCCAGGCTGCGCTGCCGCATCTTCTGAAAGCGAAGAACGGCCGCATCGTGAACATCGGCGCGGCGGC
>JAFECP010000055.1 GCA_018242105.1 Pseudomonadota bacterium | reverse complement strand
TTTTCGGTGCGGATCGAGGGCGGGCCTTGCGTGATATGGATAGACGCGACCTGGCCGAGCGGGATTTGCGCGCCAGCCGGCGTGCTGACCAAAACCTGGCTGGCAATAGCTTGCGGATCGTCCCGGAAGTCCCGCGGATAGCGCACGTTGACGGTATAACGCTCGCGTCCTTCTACCGTCTCGGTTACCATCTCGCCGCCGAGCGCGGTCTGGATCACGTTCTGCATGTCGGCAATGGTAAGGCCATACCGTGCGAGCGCCGCGCGGTCAGGATCGATGTTGAGATAGTAGCCTCCCAGAACCCGCTCGGCGAAAGCGCTGGTGGTGCCTGGCACTTTGCGCACGACCGTTTCGATCTGTCTGGAAACACGATCGATTTCCGCAAGATCGTTGCCATAGACCTTCACGCCGACCGGCGTGCGGATGCCGGTGGAGAGCATGTCGATGCGGGCCTTGATCGGCATGGTCCAGGCATTGCTGACGCCGGGAAATTGCAGCGCCTGGTTCATATTCGCGATCAGCTTGTCGGTCGTCACGCCGGCGGGCCAGGTTTCCTCCGGTTTCAGATTGATGACAGTCTCAAACATCTCGGTCGGTGCGGGATCGGTCGCGGTCTCCGCGCGGCCGGCCTTGCCGAATACGGACGCCACTTCGGGAAAACTCTTGATGATTCGGTCCTGCAACTGGATCAGCTCGCCAGCCTTGGTGATCGACATGCTGGGCAGGCTCACCGGCATGTAAAGAAGCGTGCCCTCGTTGAGCGTGGGCATGAACTCGCTGCCGACCTGCGTAACCGGATAAAGCGAGATCGCCAGAACCACCAGCGCAATCGCGACAGTTGTTTTCCGGTATCGCAACACCAGATCGATGACGGGACGGTAGAGCCAGATCAGCGCCCGGTTCACGGGGTTCTTCTGCTCCGGCATGATCCGTCCGCGCACCAGCAGCGTCATCAACACCGGCACCAGCGTGACCGAAAGAAGCGCCGCCGCCGCCAGCGAGAAGGTGTAGGTATAGACCAGCGGCTTGAACATCCGTCCTTCCTGTCCTTCCAGTGTGAACACCGGCGCGAACGACACCGTGATCACCAAAAGGCTGAAGAACAGAGCCGGTCCCACTTCGATAGCGGCTTTGACCAGCACATCGAGCCTCGACTCGTTCGGACCCGCCCGTTCCAATCTCTTGTGCGCGTTCTCGATCATGACGATGGCGGCATCCACCATCGCGCCGATGGCAATCGCAATACCTCCCAGACTCATGATGTTTGAACTGATGCCGATGATGTGCATGACGATGAACGCGATCAGGACGCCGGCGGGTAGCATGATGATGGCGACCAGCGCGCTACGCGCATGCAGGAGGAAGATCAGGCAGACCAATGCAATGATGATGCTTTCCTCGATCAGCGTGTGCTTGAGCGTGTCGATGGCGCGATAGATCAGACTCGAACGGTCATAGACCGGCAGGATCGACACGCCTTTCGGCAATCCGCCAGCGATGTCTGCGATCTTCTGCTTGACGGCCTTGATGACCGTGAGCGCGTTCTCGCCGTCGCGCTGAAGAACGATGCCGGCCGCGACCTCGCCCTGACCGTTGAGTTCGGTAAGACCACGGCGCTCGTCGGGACCGAGTTCGATATGGGCCACGTCCCTGAGCAGGACAGGCGTGCCGCCTTCGCTCTTCAGGACGATGTTTTCCAGATCGCCGATGCCTCTGAGATAGCCGCGGCCCCGCACCATGTATTCGCGCTCGGACATTTCGATCGTGCTGCCGCCGACATCCATGTTGCTGGCGCGAATAGCGCTTGTGATTTGCGAAAGCGGAATGTTGAAGGCGCGCAGTTTCGCGGGGTCCACCACCACCTGATATTGCTTGACGAAGCCGCCGACGCTGGCGACTTCGGCGACACCGGGAACCTTGGCGAGCTGATAACGGATGAACCAGTCCTGGATCGAACGCAGTTCCGCCAGCGTGCGCTGCGCACCGATCACCGCGTATTCGAATACCCAGCCGACGCCAGTGGCGTCCGGACCCAGCGACGGCGTGACGCCCACGGGCAGGCGTTTCTGCGCGAAGTTGAGATATTCCAGAACCCGGCTGCGCGCCCAATAGATGTCCGTGCCGTCCTCGAAGATAACGTAAACAAAAGATGCGCCAAACATGGAAGTGCCGCGCACGACTTTGGATTTTGGAACAGCCAGCAGAGCCGTGGTCAGCGGATAGGTGACCTGATCCTCGACCACCTGCGGCGCCTGTCCGGGATACTCGGTATAGACGATAACCTGCGGGTCGGAGAGATCGGGAATGGCATCGAGCGGCGTGTTGAGCACAGCCCATACCCCAACAGCCACGACAAAAACTGCCGCGAGCAAAATGAAGATGCGGTTGCGCGCCGAAAGCGCGATGATTTGCGCGATCACGGTTTTGCTCCCGCCGTGTTTTTGGTTTGGCCCGCCGTGAAGGATTGCAGCGCGGCGCGCAGATTGCTCTCGGCGTCGATCAGGAAATTCGCACCGACAACGACCTGTTCGCCCGGCTTCAAGCCACTCAGAATTTGGGTGTAGCCCTCACCGTGGGCGCCCACCTTGACAGCGCGTGGCGCGAACCGCCCCTGACCTCGGACCACGAGCACGGTCTGACTCACGCCGTTATCGAGAATGGCCGAGTCCGGAACAACCAAAACATCGCCTGCCGGAGTGGCCGCGGCCTCTATCTCAACATTTGCATACATGGATTCGCGCAGCGCGAGGTTCGGATTCGGAAGGACGATACGCACGCGTCCGGTTCGAGTCGCCGCCAACATTGTTGGATAGACAAAATCGACCCTTCCGCTGAATGTCCGTCCCGGATACGCGACAAAGGCGATGTTAGCCCGTTGTCCGGAACGAACGTCGCCGAGGTCTTGTTCCTGCACGTCGGCCAGCACCCAGACAGTCGAAAGATCAGCGATCTTGAACAGTGGATCGCCGGTGTTGAAATGCATGCCTTCGATGGCTGTTTTCTCCACAATGACGCCGGATCGCGGCGCGACGATTGTGACGGAGCGCGTGGCTCGCCCCGTGCGCCGGATTTCCGCGATGGCGGACTCCGGTATGCCGTATTGGCGCAGGACGCTCGCGGTCTGCGCAATTTCGGTCGGGTTTTTGTCTTGGAGCGCCACAACATAATCGATCTGGCGCGTGATCACGTCCGGCCCGCGTTGCATCGTGGTGTCGGGCGTATCGATCCAGACCCGCGCCAATGGCTGGCCGGCGCGCACCTGGGCGCCCGTGGTTGAGACCAAGAGCTTTTCCACCACCACGTCGAACTTCGTGGTGACGACGGCTTGCTTGCTTTCGTCGGCCTGGATGGTCCCCGTCGCGCGGATCGCATGCGCGAGGGACGATCTCTGCTCGACTGGCGCGGTCCGCACCCCCAGCATTTGCAAACGCGCGGGGCTGACGCTTACGACGCCCGTCTCGTCCTCGCCTTCGTGGACCGGGATATAGTCCATCCCCATGGAGTCCTTCTTCGGCACCGGAGAGGTGTCGGGAAGGCCCATGGGATTGCGGTAATAAAGAATTTTTCCCGCGCCTGCAGGTTTGGAGGCCATTGCCGATGCCGCATCGGCGTAAATCGGCTTGAAATCACGGCCGGCTGCCGTCTTCTTCGGCGTCGGCGAATAGTCCGGCTTGCCGTCAGGATCCTGATAGTAGAGAGGCTTTCGGTTCTCTGCCCGCCGTTCGGTGCCCGCCGGCGTCACAACGCTCCAGGGCGATGCTGATATTCGCCCTGCGTCGGAATGAAGCCAGTAGCCGATACCTAAACTAACGGCCGCGAGCGCAACGGCCGTGGCGGCGAGCGCCAGGATTTGAATCCGAACTGTCTTCATAATGCATCTCCATTGGCGGAAATACCGTCGGCAGGCAGCACGAAGTTCGCGCCGCCTGCCGAATGCGGCATCACGGCGAGAGCTTGGCGGTGATGCTTCCGGTCACTGTCTGCGCGACGCCTTGCACCTTGGCGCTGAAACTGAGCGACCAGTTGTCCGGCTTTTTCCAGACCGAACCGTTCTCGACTTCGAAGCGATAGGTGCCGGGCGGCTGTTCGCCGAGCGGTTTTATGGGCGCGGTCATGCCAGCCATCCCGATCGGACCCATGTCGGCTCTGGACTGGATGATGATCGCGCCGGTGACTGGCTTGCCGCCGTGAACAAGCCGTACCGCGACGACACTCTTGCCTGATCCTTCCTGCTGGACGGGTCCGGCCAGTTCGAAGCGATAGTCTTCTGTTGCTGCCGTCGCGGACTTCGGCCCTCCCATCGACATGCTCATGTCATCTGCGAGGACGGGAATGGGAGTGGCAAACAACAATACCGTTGTCGCGGCGAGTAGAATTCTATGCATGGCATGCTCCTTATGCGTAATGACCGATTTGGCCGTGGGGACTGTGAAAACTTGTGTCATCAATGAACCTCGACGCTGCCATAGATCAGCGAACCCTCGGGTTCGATCCGCGCCGCCAGCCGCAACGTATCGCCGCTATCGAGATCGTTGCCGCGATAAACGAAGTTTCCTTGCGCGTCGGGTTGAAGCGGCGTGAGGTGCTGTTTTGGCGTTACCTTCGGTCCTTCATGCGTCCAACTCACAAAATAGATTTGCGAGCCAACCACCGGACTTTCGTCGGCACGCACCAGCCGAACAGGCACGGTGTTTCCGGTCCGTTGACCGACTTGCTCGAACTTGTATTCGCCGGATTGGTTGAAGGACTGGCAACCGGCCAGCATTGCGGTAACGCCGGCAATCGCCAGCAACTGTGTAAGACTTTTCATGGTGTCCTCCGCTCGCGCGCGCGCGAGTTGAACGATTAAGTTCGTGCCGAAGTGTTGCTTCGTGGACGGCGCGCAGATCGCACGCACATCGAAGCGTTCAGGCGAACGCGCTCAGCGAGCCGTTAGCCTTTCAGGCGCGGAGGATGGGAGGTGGTAGTGCGGGAGGATTGGCGATTCCGCTTCGGTTCACATCGTGCGTGAACACGGCTTTCTCGCCACGATCCAGAAATTGCACCGGCGAAGAGTTTTGGACCAGCCCTACGGGCAGCGCACAGGACGTGCAGACTCCGCAGTTCATATCCGGGCTTTTGCAGGGCGTCCCCTTGCTGGGAGCATGTTTGTCCATCATCGCCATGCAGTCGCTCTGCATCGTCATGCCCGACATCGATGCCTTACCCGGCATTGCCCAACTCGGCGCCACGCCGCCCAGGAACACCCCAAGCGCGAGGACAAACGTGACAATCCGCCGTGCGAAAACTCTGCCGAACATGGAGAGGACCATACGTCCCGGAACTCTGCCGATCAAGGATCGGCCCAACAGATGAAGAATTCGTGAGGTAATCCGCCGGTAGCGCGCGCCGAGCGCTCAAAACTCATATTTGCAACGGATCTGCGCTACCCATCTACCCTGTCGATCAGCCAGATTTTCTTGACGCCCGAACTAGCGAGTGACGAAAGAGCGCCCACAATAAAATGGGCAAGCCGATAGCGGTCGGCGATATCCAATAGGCAATCGACGGAATATCCCTCCAGACGGGAAGGTTCTTGCCATTGTCAACGTAGAAGGCGGTCAGCAAGACGATGTAGGAAACGCCCATACCGCCGATGTGAAACCTAAGCCAGTGGGGCCAGCGGTATCTCATGGCTGCACGGCCAAACGTGGCCGCTGCGAAAGAGAGCATTCCCAGAAAGAACAAGTGATAGTCCTCACGCCATCGAAACACGGCGAGGCTCGTTGCCGAAACAAAG
>JAFECP010000054.1:5724-7133 GCA_018242105.1 Pseudomonadota bacterium | reverse complement strand
GCTTCGGCAGATCCACCAACCTCCGCTGCTCCGCAGCGTAGGTTGGTGGGCGGTGACGGGCTCGAACCGCCGACCCTCGCCGTGTAAAGGAGACGCTCTACCAACTGAGCTAACCGCCCTTGAGGCGCGGCTTATAAATGGCGCCCGCGCGTGGCTCAATGTGTGGTTCTCAAGCGCAAACGCTGGCACCGCGGAATTCCCAACCGCGGCGCCAGCGCCCAAATCGCGAAATACGGTTACTGGTTCAGCGAATCCTTGAGCTGCTTGCCCGGACGGAAGCGTGGCTGCTTGGATGGCTTGATGGTGATCTCTTCGCCGGTCTGCGGATTGCGGCCCTTGCCGCCCGCGCGGCTGGCCACCACGAATACGCCAAAGCCCGTGAGGCGGACTTCGTCGCCAGACTTCAGGGCCTCGGTGATGAGGTCGAACACGCCATCGACCGCCTTGGCCGAGGTGTTCTTGTCGAGGCCGGAGTGGTCGGCGAGTTTCTGGATCAGGTCGTTCTTGTTCACGAAGGCCTCCCGAGTTGGGTCGAATCCCAAGGTTTCCGGACTTTAGGGCGGCTTTTGCACCCCCGCCAAGCCATAAACCCGCGATTTCCAAGGATTCCGGGAGTAACCGGCCGCCAGGCGCGCGGTTCCAGATAAAAGAAAAGCCCTATAGATCGTTGATCTACAAGGCTTTTCGGTGTCCGGCTACGCAGCAGGCCGGGAACCTTGGCTTTATTCCACGCCACCCCACGGCACCTTCGCCCCAACCTCCCCGGTTTCCATGCGGGAGCCGGATCGCGCCATTACCGGCCACCGATCCCCCACGCGGGCCGCCCGCAAGCTGGCGCCCTTACCTGTCTGTTCTTGCGATGGCGTCAGGTCGGCATGGCGGGCGTTCTCCGGAGATTTCGAAAGAACACATAGAGAACATCAAGATAGGAAACAAGAGGCTTTGAGAGGATTATTCACAGCCGCCTCCATATTTCATTTTCCGGGTGCTTTCGCCGGGGCCCGGAAATCCCCCGCCACGCCGGGAAATTCCACCGGGCTTTCATAGCCGTCGCTCGAAACCGAGGAGACGCCGAAGAACCAGTCGTCGATGGTGACATTGCGCAGCACGAGCGTGGTGGCGCTGCCCGCATCGCGCACATTCGTCCACAGCGGCGCGGTGGTGTCGCGCCACCAAACGCGATAGCCCGCCGCGCCCGGAACGCTTTGCCAGCTCACCGTCGTGTCGTGGCCCACGCCGCCTTCGATCTTCACACCGGCCGGCGGCATCGGCGCCATGGCGAGCGCGGCCATGGTGATGGCGTTCACGCGCGTGACATTGGCGAGATAGGGGAAGTTCACGAACTTCACCAGGTCGCCATACTGGATTCCGTTTTCGGTGCGCACGTCCTGATGCTCGTGATTGTAATT
>JAFECP010000054.1:0-5658 GCA_018242105.1 Pseudomonadota bacterium | reverse complement strand
TAGAACATGCGCACCGAGAATGGCTTCAGATAATGCGCCGCCAGCTCGTCGGCGAAACGCGCGAGATTGCGCGAGGGGCTGTCCACCTCGCCGCCATAATAGCGGCGATGCGCCGCTTCTTCCGGTGTCTCGGTCGATTTCGTGCCTTCCGAGAACACCCGCACATAACCGGCTTCATGCACGCCGTTGTCGCCGGTGGTGTTGCCGACGATGTCGTTGTTGAGCGCGGCTTCCACCTGCCAGCCCTGCTGCACGGCGTATTTCGCCAGCAGCTTGCCGCCATAGAGCCCCTGCTCTTCGCCCGAAAGCACGGCGAAGACGAGCGTGGCCGGATATCTGTGGCGCGAGAGGACGCGCGCGGCCTCGATCACCGCGGCGGTGCCCGAGCCGTCGTCGTCCGCGCCCGGCGCATCGGCCGTGGCGTCCATCACGTCGCGCACGCGGCTATCGAGATGGCCGGAAATGACGATGACGCGGTCCGGATCGGATGTGCCCTTCAGGACCGCCAGAACGTCCATGATTTCGGCGGGCTTGGGGATGCGCTCGCCCGTCACCGTATCGGCCGGCGTCTCGACGGCGAGGCAGCCGCCGCAATCTTTGGAAATTTCCGCGAAGCGCGATTTCACCCAGCGCCGCGCGGCGCCGATGCCGCGCGTGTCCGATGTGGTGTCGGACAAGGTGTGGCGCGTTCCGAAACCGGCGAGCTTGCCGATGGTCGATTTCAGTTCGTCCGGCTTCACATCGGCGGCTATGGACTTGAGCAGCGGATGATAGGCGGGCGCTGCCGGCCGGGCGGGAAGCGCCTGCGCTGGAGCGGCGAGAAGAAGAGCAGCGGAGACGCAGGCAAAGGCGAGCAGGCGCATGGCAATTCTTCCCCTTGAGAAAAAGCGGGCGAAGAGTGGCGCGCGGGGGCCAGGGTGACAAGCTGCGGAAAGGGGGAAAATAGTGGCGAAAGAAAAAAGCCCGGAGATTTCTCTCCGGGCTTTTCGCGTTGCCGCCCGCAATACCGGGCTATGGGTTGAGTCCCATTTTAAGCACAAGCCCCACCGTGCGCGGCTGCGACAGCACGACTGGCACAGGCGCATAAGGCAAATTCAGCCCGAGGAAATGGGGGTTGAAATACTGATTTTCAAACGCGTTCGCAGAGACTTCGCCGCGCACGTCAAACACGTTCTTCACATAGGCATCGATCTCCACATTGCGCGGCAGGAAGAACGCCAGATTGAGGTTGACCGTGTTGTAAGCCTTCAGCTTGTAGAGCGGCGAACCGGCGCCCGCAGCTTGACCGGCCGGATCGACGTCGAAGTTGGCATTGCGCTCGCCCACATAGATATCGCTGACGTTGAACGCGCCGCTATATCCATTGCCCATATCGAAGCTGTATGTGCCGTCGAGCGCGAAGTTGAACTTCGGAGACAGCGGCAGGCGCGCGCCCTTATGATAGATGCCAAGATAGGTTTTCTCATTCGCCGTCAACCCGGTCAGATGGGCGTCGGTGTACGATGCCGAGCCGCCCACCGTCAGTTGGGGCAGAACGCGATACGAGAATGTGGTTTCGGCGCCCTGCACGCGCGCATTGCCTGCATTCACCAGATTGTTGATGCCGCCGATATTAGCTGTCGTTTGGACGTTCTTCCATTCGAGGTCATAGATGTCGAAATTGAAGATCGCCCTGCCGTCTAGCAGAGTGGATTTCTGGCCGAGCTCGTAATTCCAGAGCTTGTCCGGCGCGAATGTTGCCGGTCCGACGAAATTCGGGCCGCCAGGACGATAACCGCTAGAAACCTTCGCGTAGAGCATGGTGTTGTCGTTGATGCGCCAGCGCGGATTGAACAAGTAGGTGGCGACGCTCTGGTTCGATTTCTCACTGCCCACTGGGGGAATGTAGTTCAGCGTGAAAGGCGCCGGGAAGAGCAGCGTCTGAATCTGGGCGCGATAAGTCTGATGCTGCGAGCTGTATCGCACGCCCAATGTAACGTCGAAATCGTCGGTCACATAGTAGGTCGCGTCACCGAACACGGCCATCTCTTTGTAGGTGCTGGGCAGATATCCGTAGAACGGCAGGATGAGCTTGCCTGGCGCGTTCAGGTCATATCCCGTAAAAGGCGGGAGTTGGCCATTGGAGGTCGCGCCGTCGAGAAGCTCGATCGTTTCGCGGGTGATCTCCCGCGTAAAGAATCCACCGACCACCCATTCAAAGTGCTTGTTGTCGGGCGAAGCCAGCCGGACTTCCTGGGTGAACTTCTTGGTGGTGAGATGCGTCGGCAGATGCAGAGGGGCTGCCGTCGCCAGGAACAGATCGTAGACCGGCGTGAGGTCGGCATCGGTCTGAAAATCGTTTTTCTGATAGCTGCTGACCGAGGTCAGCGTCGCCCAGTGCAGGTTCCAATCCGCCACTGCGGAATAAAGATCGAGGCTTTTGTCCGACGGCTGGGCGAGCGCGTAGGACTGATCATAGGGCCCCATGATGGGTTTATGCGTAACAAAGTCCTTGAGCACCACATTGTAGCCGCTGGCATTGTTCTGCTGCGACAGCGCCGTGAGACGAACGTCTATGTCCGGCGTAATCTGCGCATAGAGCGAAGCGCGCCCGCCGAACACGCGGCCGGCGCCGACATTCTTGCGGCCGTGCAACGGATCCTGCGAATATCCGGAATCGAACTGCTGCATGCCATCGATGCGCAGCGCCACGCTATCGCCCAGAGGGATGTTGGCCATCAGCCTCAGCCCGTCATTGTAGGAACCATGCGCAGTGTCAGACCCTTCGACTTCGGCTCGAAGATCGTAGCTTCCCAGTTCCGGCGCCGCGGTAATATATTTGATGGTGCCGCCGAGCGAGTTCGCGCCGTATAGCGTGCCCTGAGGGCCGTTCAGAACCTCGACGCGATCAAGATCGAACAGGCTGGGATTGAACGCATCCGCGCCAATGCCGAATTGAACGCTCGATCCGATCGGCACATCGTCGAGATAGACGCCGACAGCGCTGCCCTTCTGCTCGGTGCCGGAGGTGATGCCACGGATGGCGATCAGGTTCGTCGTCGCGCCACCCGAAGCGTAACTTAGGCTGGGGATCGTGCTCGCAAAATCCGTGAAGCTGTTGGCATGCATCTGTGCAAGATCGTCCGCGGAAAGTGCGGTCACCGAACCGCCGACATTCTGCACCGATTCTGAACGGCGGCTTGCCGTGACGACCACGGTCTCGACATCGCTCGATGCCTGCGGTGTCGTGGACGGCGCATTCTGGGCCTGTGCTCCAGCCGCCCCCACAAGAACAATGGCGGCAACGCCGCAATACAACGCGCACTTCTTCGACAGAAACATCGTCTGGTCCCCTCTGGGTGTGCGCCAACCCTCAACGAAGACCAGCGCGTGCTCCTCTCTCACGTGCAGACATTTTCCACGCCTGCTTCGCAATTTTGGGGACGCTATGCAGAGGGCCGCGGGGTGGCAAGAATAATTCAGCATCTGCTGAAATGAAATTCTTCGAACGCTGAATTATGTGGCTGAAAAGCCACGCTGCGGGGCCGCGGTTGCGGCGGCCCTCAACTCCGCTCAGAATCCGGCCGTCAGCGGGAGTTAGCGCCATGCAACCGAAGCAGAGACGCGGCGGCAGAACCGAAGCGCCCACGCGCAATGGCCATGCGGCTGCCAAACGGAGCCGCGGCCGGCCGAACAGCAAGGCCGGGGGACTAGCCATGCGCGAACGCATTCTCGACGCGGCCGAAGAGCTTTTCGCAGAGCACGGCCTGGACGGCGTCACCGTCCGGCAAGTCACGCGCAAGGCCAATGTGGATACGGCGCTGGCCCATTATTATTTCGGCACCAAGAAGGGATTGTTCGATGCGGTGTTCCTGCGCCGCGCAGCGGTGATCAACGAAGCACGGCTAAAAGCAATCGACGAATATCAGATCAATCCCGGTGCGGGCGGCGCTACGATCGAAGGCTTCATTCAGGCATTTCTGGATCCCGTTATGGAGCGATGGGCCAAAGGCGGTTCGGGTTGGAAGAATTATCTGACCATCGTCGCGCAGGTGAACAACACGCCAAAATGGGGTGGCGCCACGATGGCGCGATATTTCGATCCCGTCATTCACAGACTGATCGATGCTCTGCGCGGCATCATGCAAGGCGCGCACGATATAGATCTCTACTGGAGCTATCAGTTTCTCTCAGGCGCGCTGACACTGACATTCGCTGAAACGGGCCGCATCGACCGATTGTCCTCCGGCGCGTGCCGCTCGACCGACTACGAGGCGGTAAGGGAGCGGCTAGCGCCGTTCATCGCCGCGGGCTTCCGCAGACTCTGCATGGCCCGGCACCACTGAGGCCAGAAAAAAGCCCGGAGATTTCTCTCCGGGCTTTCGACTTTTCAATGTGCCGCAATCAGTGCGTGACGACCGCGTCCGATGCGGGAGCCACTGTGGCAGCGGCGGGGACGACCGCTTCCGGTTCGGACCAGTCGATCGCTTCGGGCATGCGCACCAGCGCCACCTTGAGCACATCTTCCACGGTCTTCACCGGCACGATGGTCATGCCGGACTTCACATTGTCCGGAACCTCCGCGAGATCCTTCTCGTTCTCGGCGGGAATCAGCACCGTCTTGATGCCGGCCCGAAGCGCCGCGAGAAGCTTCTCCTTCAATCCGCCGATCGGCAGCGCGCGGCCGCGCAAGGTGACTTCGCCCGTCATCGCCACATCGCGGCGCACCGGAATACCGGTGATGACAGAGATGATCGATGTCGCCATCGCAAGACCAGCGGACGGACCGTCCTTCGGTGTCGCGCCTTCGGGAACGTGGACATGGATGTCCCTGGTCTCGAAGGTCGGCGGCTTGATGCCGAAGCTGGTCGCCTTGGAACGCACAAAGCTGCGCGCCGCGTCGATGGATTCCTTCATCACATCGCCGAGCTTGCCCGTGGTCTGCATGCGGCCCTTGCCGGGCAGCATGACGGATTCGATCTGCAGCGTTTCGCCGCCGACTTCGGTCCACGCCAGGCCTGTGACGACGCCGACCTGATCTTCGCCTTCGATCTCGCCATAGCGATGCTTGCGCACGCCGGCATATTCGCCGAGGGTTCCTGAGGTCACTTCGATGGACGTTTTCTTGCCCGAAACGATCTCCTTCACCGCCTTGCGGGTCAGGTTCGCGATCTCGCGCTCCAGGTTACGCACGCCCGCTTCACGGGTGTAGTAGCGGATCAGGTCGCGCAGCGCGCCATCGGTGATCTTCCACTCGCCTTCTTTCAGGCCGTGCGCTTCCACTTCTTTCGAAATGAGATGGCGCTTGGCGATCTCCACCTTCTCATCCTCGGTGTAGCCCGGGATGCGGATGATCTCCATGCGGTCCATCAGCGGGCCGGGCATGTTGAGCGTGTTGGCGGTGGTGATGAACATCACGTCCGACAGATCGAAATCGACCTCAAGGTAATGATCGTTGAAGGTGTGGTTCTGCTCGGGGTCGAGCACTTCGAGCAGCGCGCTCGAAGGATCGCCGCGATAGTCCGCGCCGAGCTTGTCGATCTCGTCCAGCAGGAAGAGCGGATTGGCGCTCTTCACCTTCTTCATCGACTGGATGACCTTGCCGGGCATCGAACCGATATAGGTGCGGCGGTGACCGCGGATTTCCGCTTCATCGCGCACGCCGCCGAGCGACATGCG
>JAFECP010000053.1:34872-41803 GCA_018242105.1 Pseudomonadota bacterium | reverse complement strand
GAGGTTGTGGTTGTAGTAGTCGAGCCCGGCCGATTTGAGCGTCGATGCCTGCGGCGCGCTGAGCATGCCGAGCGTGGCGCAGGTTTCCATGCCGAGCGCGCGCACCGCGCCGACCATTTCGGCCACTTTGTCGACATCGCGATCCTTCGGCGAACGCCACGCCGCGCCCATGCAGAAACGCGTCGCCCCCGCCGCCTTCGCCGCGCGCGCATCGGCGAGCACCTTTTCGATCTCCATCAGTTTGGAGGCCTTCAGGCCCGTTTCGTGCGACGCGCTCTGCGAGCAGTAGCCGCAATCCTCCGGACAGCCGCCGGTCTTGATGGAGAGCAGGGTCGAGATCTGCACTTCGTCGGAGGCGAAGTTCTGGCGATGCACCTGCGCCGCGCGGAACACCAGTTCGGTGAACGGCAGCTCGAACAGCGCCGCAACCTCCGCCTTGGTCCAGTCGTTCCGGACCGTGCCGTCATGCAGGTTCTTGGCGGGGGCGTTCATGCATCACCTTTATATGGGCCGATGAAGCCATTATAGCGGGCGCTCCGGAGGCGCAAGTTGAACGCACTAGACCGCTTTGCCACGTCCAAGCTCGATGCGCTGGAAGCCGCGCATTTACGGCGTTCGCTTGTGGATTCGTTCCGTGAGGACGGCGTCTGGATCGACCGTAACGGAAGGCGTCTGCTGTCCTTCTCCTGCAACGATTATCTGAATCTCACGCATCACCCCAAGGTGAAGGCGGCGGCTATCGCGGCCATCGAGAAGCATGGCGCGGGAGCGGGCGCCTCGCGGCTCATCACCGGCAACCATCCGCTGTTCGCGGAACTGGAAGCGCGGCTCGCCAGGTTCAAGCAGACGGAAGCGGCCTGCGTGTTCGGCTCCGGCTATCTCGCCAATGCCGGGATCATTCCGACGCTTGTGGGCGAGGGCGATCTGCTCCTCATCGACGAGTTCTCCCATTCCTGCCTGTGGGCAGGATCGCAACTGTCGCATGCGCATGTCGAAACATTCCGCCACAACGATCTTGGCCACGTCGAAGAATTGATTGCGCGGAGCCGTGGAAACTATCGCCACACACTCATCGTCACCGACGGCGTGTTTTCGATGGATGGCGATCTCGCCCCACTCGCGGACCTCGGTGCCCTCGCGCAAGCGCATGATGCCTGGTTGATGAGCGATGACGCGCATGGCCTCGGCGTCGTCGCGAACGGCAAAGGCTCTGTTTTTGCAGGCGGCAGCAAAGCGCCGGTCGATCTGCAGATGGGCACGCTGTCCAAGGCCATCGGCTCTTACGGCGGCTATCTCTGCGCATCGCAACCCGTAATCGACCTCATCAAGACGCGCGCGCGCACCTTCGTCTATTCCACGGGACTGCCGCCCGCCAGCGTTGCCGCCGCCATCGCTGCGCTCGACATTATTGAATCCGACGCCGCGCTCACCGCCCGCCCGCTCGCCAATGCGCAAGCCTTCACCCGCGCACTCAACCTGCCGCTGGCGCAAAGCCCTATCGTGCCGGTGATCCTGAACGACGAGATGCGCGCGCTGGACGCGCAGCAGCTTCTGGAGCGCGAAGGCTTCCTCGTCACCGCCATCCGCCCGCCCACGGTGCCCAAGGGAACCGCGCGCCTGCGCCTCGCTTTCACCGCCGCGCATCCGGAAAGCGAGATCGCGCGTTTGGCACAAGTGATCCGGACGCGAATTCTATGAGCGCCTACTTCGTCACATCCACCGGCACCGATATCGGCAAGACTTTCGTCACCGCCAGCCTCATCCGCCATCTGCGCCATGCCGGCGAGAAGGTGGATGCCTTCAAGCCGGTGGTCAGCGGCTTCGACATCGCCACCGCCGCGCTGTCCGATCCCGGCGTGCTGCTCGGCGCGCTGGACGAGCCGGTAACCTCGCAATCGCTGGACCGCCTCTCGCCCTGGCGCTTCGCCGCGCCGCTCTCGCCGGACATGGCCGCCGCGCGCGAAGGCACGAGCCTGGACTTCTATGCCATCGTCTCGAACTGCAAAAAGCGGATCGCCCAATCCGAAGGCACCTTGTTCATCGAGGGGGTCGGGGGCGTGATGGTCCCGCTGGATGAGACCCATACGGTGCTCGACTGGATGAAAGCCCTCGATCTGCCCCTGGTCGTTGTGACCGGCAGCTATCTGGGCACCATCAGCCACACCTTGACCGCTATGCAATGCCTCAGAGACAAGGGCCTTTCGGTGAAAGCCCTTGTCATAAACGATAGCGGCGATGGCGCGGTGCCTTTGGATGAAACAAAGGCCGCGCTGGCCCGTTTCATCCCCGATGTGACGCTCATGGTCCTGCCCCGCGTCAAACGCCCGACCGATGCCGCCGATAATTTTGCAGCTTTATGGCGCGCGATAGGCTAGAGCATCACGCTTCGATTCAAAGAGCGTGTTCATGGCGTCGTATGATTGTTCCAAGTGCCCGGGTTATTGCTGCTCCTATCCGCTGATCGAGATCAACAAGAAGGACGTGCAGCGCCTTGCCGATCATTTCGGCCTCAGCTTCGCCAAGGCGCGCAAGAAATTCACCTACAAGGACCCGGAAGCCGAATACGCCCTGCGCCGCAAGGCCGATCCGCATTTCGGCCGCATCTGCCGCTTCTTCGACACGGAAGCGCGCCGCTGCACCGTCTATCACGCGCGCCCGTCCACCTGCCGCAAATACCCGGCGGAAAACCGCTGCGGCTATTACGACTTCCTGAAATTCGAGCGCTGGCAGCAGGACGACAAGGACCACATCGCGTCCACGGATAACGGCTAAGCGCACTGGCGCATCCATAAACACCGTTGTCATGGCCCGCCGGAGTGCGGGCCATGACAGTGTTTGTTCTTGTTAAAGTGGGGATTACGCCTTCGCGCTCGGTCTTTCAGAAACCCGTTCATGCCAGGCGCGCAGATGCTTCGCGTCTTCCGGCATGTCCATGTTGACGAACTTGGCGAAGTCGATGCCGCAAAGAAGCACGATGTCGGCGATCGAATAATTCTCGCCCGCCAGCCAGGCGCGGCCATCCGCCAGCTCGCCGTCCAGCCACTTCATCGCACCGGCCACGATCTTGCGATTGCGCGCGCCATATTCGGGAAACTGGTTGGGGTTCACCATCGCGGTGCGCGGGTCGTCATTGATCCACACTTGCCCCGCCGGTCCCCACAACCGGAATTCCGCGCGGCGCATCCACATCTCCACGAAGGCCTGCTCGCGCGCATCACGCCCGAACAGCGGCGGTGAGGGATGCAGCGCCTCGAAATAACGGCAGATGGCGATGGACTCCGAAAGGTAGGTGCCGTCGTCCAGTTCCAGCACCGGCACCTGGCCCAGCGAATTCTTCGCCATGAATTCCGGCGCCTTGTGTTCGCGCTTCATCATGCGCACGCGCTCGGTCGGCACGGTGAAGCCCTTCTCGGCGAGGTAAATGCGCACCTTGCGCGGGTTCGGCGCGGGCATGTTTTCGTCGTAGAGCTTCATGGATGTCCCCATTTCCCTGCGCAAACGATAAGGGTTGGCGAAGCCCGTCCGCAACGCTATAGAAGCCGCCGACGCGGGCGTGGTGGAACTGGTAGACGCGCCAGACTCAAAATCTGGTTCCGCAAGGAGTGTCGGTTCGATTCCGACCGCCCGCACCACCCTACGCTGCGCAGCAGCGGAGGGTGATCTCCCGAAGCTCCTCAGGAGCGTAGGGAGACAGCCTGATACCGCATAGCTTCGGGTGGCATGCCATCCTTCGCGAGACCCCAATGCCCCTCGAAATGCGCGACAAATGCGAGAAATGCGAAAAGCCCCTCGCCATGGACAGTGCCGAGGCGCGCATCTGCTCCTATGAATGCACCTTCTGCGCATCCTGCACCGACGCGATGCACGGCCGCTGCCCGAACTGCGGCGGCGAACTCCGGCCGCGCCCTCGCCGGATCAAAAAGTGAATTATCGGCACTCATTTCATGCCGGAAATTTCGCCGATGTGGTGAAGCATCTGGCGCTTGTCTCCGCCATCGTGCATCTGAAGAAAAAGGACAAAGGCTTCGCCGCCATCGACACGCATGGCGGCCGTGGGCTTTACGATCTCACCAGCCGCGAAGCCAGGCGCACCGCGGAACATGAAAGCGGCATCGGCCGCTTGTCGAAGCTGAAAGACGATCAGGGCGCGCTCGGCGCCTATCTGCAACTGGCGCGGGGCGATCATTATCCGGGCTCGCCGCTCATCGCCGCCAAACTGCTGCGTCCGCAGGATCGTTTGGTCGCCATAGAGAAGCACAAGGAAGAATTCGCGGAACTGCACGACGCGCTCCGCCAGTTCGAACGCGCGCGCGTCGTGGAAGGCGATGGCTATGAGAAGCTGATCGCATTGTTGCCGCCGCCGGAACGGCGCGGCCTGGTGCTGATCGATCCGCCTTACGAAGACGACAAGGAATTCCAGCGTGCGGCGCAGGTGCTTGCGCAGGCCCATCGCCGCTTCGCCACCGGCATTTACATGTTGTGGTTTCCGATCAAGTCCAAAGCCGCCGCCGACGCCTTCTGCGGCGAGATCGCCAACACCGGCATCGAAAAGCTGCTGCGCATCGACATCGAAACCAAGGCCCCGCCGAAATCCGGCAAGGATGACGACAAGACGCGCCTTACCGCCGCCGGCCTTCTCATCGTCAACCCGCCTTATGGATTGGACGAAGACATGCGCGCCGCCGCGCAAGTGGTCGCACCCGCGCTGACCGCGCGCATCGACGTGGAATGGCTGGCGGGGGAATAAACAACGCTGTCATCGCCCGCTTTATGCGGGCGACCCATCTTCCTTTTTCCTGAGAGGAAAATGGGTCACCCGGATCGCGCGCAAGAAGCGCGCGACCGTGTGATGACCGCTTTGCTCTTACCCCTTCGCCGTCGCGATATAACGGTTGATCGCGCCGTCCAGCACATCCAGCGGTACGCGGCCGATGCTCAGGCCCGCGTCGTGGAAGTCCTTGATCGAATATTTCGCGCCCAGCGCCTGCTTCGTCCGCTCGCGCGCGTTCACCCAAACCGTATGCCCGATCTTGTACGAGCACGCCTGTCCCGGTGACACGCAATAGCGCTCCACTTCGCGCGCCGCGAAGCCCGGCGCTTCGCCTTCGCTGTCCACGAATTGCTGGATCGCCTGTTCGCGGGTCCATTTCATCGCATGAATGCCGGTATCGACGATGCAGCGGTTGGCACGGAAGAGCTGGAACTTCAGATAGCCGATGCGGCTCACCGGATCGTCGTCATACATGCCGATTTCGTCGGCGAGTTGTTCGGCATACAGCGCCCAGCCTTCGGCATAACCGGAGAAGCCGATCGTCTTGCGGATCAACGGCAGGCTCTTGTTGGAGAGCGCAAGCCCGCCTTCCATCTGATGCCCCGGCAGGCCTTCGTGGAAGATCACGCTGGAGAGCGTGAAGCGCGGCCACTCCGCCGTGTCGTGCAGGTTGATATAGACGATGCCGGGCCGCGAGCCGTCGAGCGAGGGCTGCTGGCTGAAGGCGGAGGCCGCGCCCGCTTCGGTCTGCACCGGCACGCGGCGCACTTCGAACGTATAGGGCGGCACGCGATTGAACACCGCCGGCAGCTTCGGCTTGATCTGGTTGAGCCGCTGGTTGCAGAACGCGATGGCCTCGGCCTTGCCGGCATCGGTGTTCGGATAGATCTGCCTGGGGTCCTTGTAGAGCGCGGCGATGCGTTCGCCCACCGTGCCCTTGGTCATGCCGAGCTGTTTCAGGATGCCGTCGATGCGCGCGGAAATCTCCTTGCCTTGATCTATGCCCATCTTGTGCACTTGGGCGGGCGTCATGTTCGTCGTGGTGGAGAAGTGCAGGGCGGCGGCATAATAGGCCTCGCCGTCCTTGATCTTCCACACGCCCGCATCCGGCGTCGCCGTCGCGCGCAGGGTCTTGGCTTCCGCGATCTGGCGATCCAGCGCCGGACCGATTTTGTCGTTGTAGATTTTCGTAGCGCTTGCAGCGTAGCTGTCCGGCAGGCCTTTCTCTTTCGCGCGCCGCGCGATGGAGGTGACGAGCAGCGATTTGTCCGCCGCCGTGCGCGTGGCATTCATCTGTTCCAGCGTGCGGTCCAGAATGAAATCCGGCGGCTGGATGTTCATGGCCTTGTCGTGCCTCATGCGCCCGGTGTTATTGTCGAGTTGCACGGCGAAGGCTTCGAGGCGGGAGAGATAGGCATCCGCATCCGCCGCATTCTCGATGCGGTGCTTGGTGTCGAGGAAATCCGGCACCTCCTGATAGACACCCGTGAGCTGACTTACCGGATAAGGCGAAGGCCCGAACGCCGATCCGCCGAAATCGAATGCCGCCACGCGCGCGCGGCTGTCGCTCACATAGACCAGCGTGTCGTAATTCACCCGGTCCATGCCCGAAAGCGCATTGGCGTCCAGCGCCTTCAGCCGGTCGAGCTGGCTTTGGTTCAGCGCCTTGTGCGCCGCGATGCCGGCGGCGGATTCATCGGAGAGCATGCTCTTCAGATCCGCATTCGCGCCTTTGTCGAGGCCAAGGATCGTTGCGCGCTCGGGGCTTTCGCGCAGACTCTCATGGAAGAACGTGTCCATGAGGCCGTCGAGCTTCGCGGCGGTGGGATTGGCGGCGCCGGCGAAGGCAAATTCCGGCAGCGCGAACGCGGCGGCCGTGGCAGCGGTCGAGGCAAGCAGGTGACGGCGGCTGAGCATGTTTTCCCCCTGGGTCTTGTTGTTGGCGCGAGCCTAGGCGGTGCAAAATCCCGGCGGCAAGAATTTCGCCCGGAAAACCGCCCCGGCGCGAAACTTTGAGACAATTCTTGCCTTCGCGGGGCGGCTTCGGGTAGTGATCCGCCCTCTGCGGACAGGTGGTCGAGTGGTTGATGGCACCGCACTCGAAATGCGGAGACCCTTTACGGGGTTCGTGAGTTCGAATCTCACCCTGTCCGCCACCCT
>JAFECP010000053.1:34559-34824 GCA_018242105.1 Pseudomonadota bacterium | reverse complement strand
ACTATACGTATTTCCAATCTGTGCGGCCGCGCCCTTTTGCTTGTCTGGGCTTGGGCCTTATTGCAGATTGTAGAATATCTTCCGGGGATTTGCTGATGAACCATCGGTTCGGTATCGCCATGTGCGCGGCGCTTGTGCTGCTGCCGGTTTCGGCGCAGGCGAAGACGGACAAGATCGAGCAGATCGGCAAGGCGCTCGCCATCGCCGAACCGCTTTTCGCTGGCGGCGTCTCGTTGACGAAAAACGATTGGACGGGCATCGAAGA
>JAFECP010000053.1:31740-34474 GCA_018242105.1 Pseudomonadota bacterium | reverse complement strand
TTTCCATCCGACACCGCCGCGGTCGCCTTCGCGCCGGCGAATTATCTTTGGGACCGTTATGGCTGGCAGTGGGGCGTGCCGGCTTATCTCGTCGCGGGCTTTGTCGGCTATTCGCGTGTGGAGGCGAAGCAGCATCATTGGTGGGATGTCGCGGCCAGCGCGGGCATCGCCTTCGGCTACAGCCATTTCATCGTCACGCCGTTCCGCCGCTACAACATCGATACCAGCGTCTATGCGACGCCGAAAGCGGTCTATCTGGGAATGAACTACAGGTTCTAGAGCATAGAGCGTGAAGGGTCGGACGCGGCGGCGTCTTCATGCTTCGACAGGCCCAGCATGAGGATTTGTGCAGGCTCCTCACCCTGAACTTGTCGAAGGGCGAGAGGCAGCGATCCGCAATCGTTCAGGCCGCGCGCGTTTCGAGCTGGTGCAGCTCGAACAGTTCGCGGCGGCTGAATTTCAGATGCGGCCACACCGTCAGCAGCGCGGTTCTGCCGATCTTTTTTTCCAGCGCATGGAGCCTGGCGAAGCTGTCGTGCTCCGCGCGGCCCGCGGGCGGAAGAGGGGTGCCGTTTTCCTTGGCCATCAGCAGCGCTTCCGCGCGCAGCACCAGAACGGTGTGCAGCTTGATATAAGCGAACAGGTTGGTGGCCATTTCCGCGCTGAAGCGGGCGGCCAGCGTCTTGATCATGCGGCCGGCCTGGCTGTGCGCGAAGGTGCCGTTTTCAATGTCCGCCAGCAGATGCTCATGCGTTTCGTAATCGTGGATCAGCCAGTTGTGCATTTCATGCTCGCTCTTGTCGAACACCAGCAGCAATCCCAGCGGCAGCACCAGAAGCGTACTGGCCGTCGATGCCAGCGGCCATGCCTGGAATTGGTTGAAGATGGAATGCAGCGAGGCGGCGATCAGGAATCCGGGAACGAAGATCATCACGCGGGAGTTGGGCTCGCGCTCGCGCAAGGCCTGCGCCGTCACCGCGAACACCGCCGATACGCCGCCATGCATGATCGCCGTGCCGAGACCGCGCACCATCCACATGCCGACATCCGCGTCGGGGAAGACATAGGCGTAATAGACGTTCTCCGCGAGGGAGAAGCCTGCGCCCGCCGCCACGCCCAGGATGGCGGCGTCGATCAGGAAGCCGATGCGGTTGGTGCGCAGAAGCTGCACGATCACCACCGCCTTGAACGCTTCCTCCACGAAGGGCGCGACGAAGCGGCTGTAGCGGGGGAAGCCGACATGCAGCAGATCCATGAGCGGCCCCGCTGCCGCATAGCTCAGCACCGCCGCCAGCGCGCCCGCCAGCATCACCGCGAACACCACGCGCAGGCGCACCAGCTTGAAACTGTCCAGATAGATCAGCGCCGCTAGGAACAGCAGCACGGGGGTAAGGCCCAACAGGGCTTCGGTGGCGAATTGCGACGGCATGGCGTGGTTATACGCGAGCGTTTCGGCCCGCGCCAAGTCAAAGCGCGGTCCGGGAAAGTGTGAAGCGGTTTTCCGGATAAACCGCGCGTAATCCAAGAATCATAGGATTTTCAGCGAGACCATGATTTCGTTCTGATGCGCGCGGCCGCCGTCGAAGCCCACGGCATCGCCGATGGACAGCGTCATCGGCAGGCGTACCGCCACGGTGAAGTTCCAGTCGAGCTGGAAGCCCACATTCTCCAGCGTCTTGTGGCCTTCATTGCCGGGATTGGCCTGCAGGATGCCCGCGAAGGCGGCGCTGCGGATGGAGCTGAGATAGAAGCTCTCCGTGCCCACATCGTCGAAACGGATCGGCGGGAAGTTGAACTCGCCGGTCAGCTTGGCGAAGCTGCGGGCGCTGATGTCGTCAATGCCGAAGCCGGGGAAGCTGTCATAGTCGCGGTAACGCTTGATATCGCGATCGTCGACATAGTTGTTCCCGAACGCGCCGAAATAATAATAGTCGAGCGCGTTGTTCGACGGCCCGCCTGCCATGCCGGCCGCGCCGTAGAACCACACCGACGCATGATTCCATGGCAGTTCCCAGCCGGCGCTGGCATCGGCATGAATTTTCGTGAAGGCGTGATTGTCGGAATACTGCTCCCAGGCATAGATGCCCGCGGTGTAGCCCTGCTCGAAATCGACGGCGCCGAGCGATTTGTCTGCGTTCTGGAAGCTCCAGCCCAGCTTGCCTTCGGCGATGTTGCGATCGCGCAGGCCCGAGATGTTCTGCGCGCCGGGCAGGGTGTCGAGGCCGGTGTAGAAGTTGAGATCGGCGGTGAAGTCGAGGCGGCGCGGCGGATCGTAGATCGGAATGTCGTGATAGCCGATCAGCAGCGCATCGCCCTTGCGCGCGCGCTCGGTGGGGCCGAAGAGATCGTAGAAATCCGCCTTGTTGTGCCAGTAGGTCAGCTTCCAGGACAGCGTCTGCCACGTCACGTCGCCGTGCCATTCCTGCCCCTTATCCAGATCGCTGGCCGGCGAATAGGAGAGGTTGGCCGAGAGCATGTCGTATTCCAGCGGGTCTTCCCACTGCACATGCCAGCCGCCGGCGACATGGCCCTTGTAGCCGCCGGCGAAAGGATAGGAACCGTCCATCCGAAGTTCGTCTTCGGCGTGATAGGAGCCTTTGCTCTTCACCATCGCGTCGAAGTCCACCTTGTCCGGCGACCCCACGGCCCATGTTTTAACGATGGGATGCTCTTTCGCGATCTCGGTGCCCAGGAATTTCACGCTGGAAAGATCGTCCAGCGGCTTGGGCTGGAT
>JAFECP010000053.1:26133-31709 GCA_018242105.1 Pseudomonadota bacterium | reverse complement strand
GGCAGCGGATGGAAGAAGCCCGTCACCGCATTGGTCAGCGCGTCCCATTTCCCGGTGGCGATGTTCAGGCGATAGACGTTGGAGATGCCGGTGTAATAGCTGGTCGCGTAGATATATTTGCCGTCGGCGGAGAACACGCCGCTTTCCGGGATGGAGCCGGGCAGGTTGAGCGTCGCCACCGGCTTGCTGGCGTCGCCCGCAAGCAGGTCGCCGATCTTGAACACGCCGAGATGGCATTTGCCGTTGATGCCGCAGATCGTGGCGGCGAGCAGCACGCCGTCCTGGGAGACGTCGAGGTCCGTCCACATCGTGCCGTAATCGAAGGTGATGACCTGGTTGGCTTCGTCATGCGCCGCGCGGATGCGCACCAGCGTGTCCAGGCCGTTCAGCCGGCGCACGCCCCAGATCGCCTTGTCCACCGGGTCGAAGGCGATGTCGCCGATGCGCGCGTCCTCCATCAGCATCTTGCTTTCGCCGGTATCGACATTCACCTGCATCAGATCGCGCAGGGCGTTGTTGTCGGCGGTGAAGAAGGCAAGGCGGCTGACAGGATCGAAGGCGAGCGAGGTGGCGCGATAGAGCATCGGGCCTTTGAGATTCGTCAGCTTGTGAACGCTGCCATCCGTCAGCGAGATCGTGCCGATATTGGCGAGCTGGCCGATATTGCGGAAGCCCGCGATCAGCCGGTTGCCTTTCACATCGAGGAACGCACGCGACACCGAACCCAACGCGGCCGGCGTCACCGGCGTCTCCTTCGTCACCGGGAATTTCTCCACGGCGGCGAGGTTCTTCTTCTGCCAGTCATGCTCGAACGCGATCCAGTCGTTCCAGGCATCGGGCAGCGGCTTGCCGAACACCTTCTGGAATTGGGCAATGTAATAGCCCTTGGAATCGTTGCCGCGCTTCAGCCATGCGATCAGCTTCTCAGGGCCATAGGTCAGCGCGAGATAGGAGTCGAAGCGCGTGCCATAGAGGTAGGAGTTCGCGCCGACCTGGAAATCGACGGCGTTGCCTTCGGACTCCAATCCAACGGCATCGAAGAAGCGCGCGTTGTCGCGCACCATGGCGCGGAACACCATTTCGTCGTAGCCGCCTTGCGCGCGGCCCAGCCCGCCGCCCATCCATGTCTCCATGAACACGGCGCTGCCCTCCAGATACCAGCGCGGCACCCACGAACGCGGCTGCGAGAGATAGTTGTAGAGAATGGTTTCGGGATGATCGGAAACCGGCGCCACCTTGGCGTGGAAGAAGTTGCGCCAGAACGCATCCTGGTCGTTCCACACATCCAGCGTGGCGACATGCACCATCTCGTGGTTCATCACGGTGAAGAAGCGCTCGCCGGGTGTCCACGTTTCAAAAGTGGTCGCGATCGGCCCCACATCGACGGTGATGCCGTTAAAGGGCGTGGAGCGCATCGCGGCGCCGCCATTGTCCGAAAGATCCTGCAGCAGGATCACCGGCTTGTCCCACGCCTTCCAGTCGAACATGCGCCGCTGGAACGCAAAGGAGTTCTCATACGCCTTGCCGACGTAAGGCGTGAGATAGGTCTGGATGGGATCGTAATAGACGAGTTGCAGATCGTCGGTCTGTATCTGCTTCAGATAATCGCCGTCGGCTTTCGCCGCGCCGGTTGCCATGCAAAGAAGAAGAACCGTCAGCCCCAAAGCCGACGCGAAACGCGACCCCGCCAAACCAAGCCCCAAATGGTATGCCCCGCCATCACCTTGGCAGGATAAAGCCAAAAAAAACAGCCGCCGGAGGGTATCCGGCGGCTGCGGTAACAGGACTTTTTTGACGTTTAGTGGGCAGCGGCGGCAGCCGAAGCCTTGGCGGCGCTGGAAGCGGCCGATTTGGCAGCGCTGTTCGCCGCGCTGGACGCCGCCGACTTGGCAGCACCCGCAGCAGCAGCCTTCGCGGCGCTGGACGCGGCCGACTTGGCAGCGCTATCCGCGGCAGCCTTGGCAGCCGAAGCGGCAGCGGCCTTCGCGGCGCTGTCGGCAGCCGACTTGGCGGCGCTGTCAGCAGCAGCCTTCGCGGCGCTGGCGGCGGACGCCTTCGCAGCCGAAGCAGCGGCAGCCTTCGCAGCGGAGTCAGCCGCGGCTTTCGCAGCGCTGTCCGCGGCAGCCTTCGCGGCCGAAGCAGCAGCGGCCTTCGCGGCCGAGTCGGCAGCAGCCTTGGCGGCGCTATCCGCTGCAGCCTTCGCGGCCGAAGCGGCAGACGCCTTGGCGGCAGCCGAAGCCGCAGACTTCGCAGCGCTATCCGCGGCAGCCTTCGCAGCCGAGGCAGCGGAAGCCTTCGCGGCGCTATCCGCGGCAGCCTTCGCCGCGGAAGCAGCGGACGCCTTCGCGGCCGAAGCAGCGGAGGCCTTTGCAGCAGAGTCGGCAGCGGCTTTCGCGGCAGCATCGGCGGCAGCCTTGGCGGCGCTGTCGGCGGCAGCCTTGGCGGCGCTATCGGCAGCGGCCTTCGCAGCGCTGTCAGCCGCGGACTTCGCAGCCGAAGCAGCAGACGCTTGCGCGGCGCTCAGAGCAGCAGAGTTCGCGGCGCTGGCGGCGGCAGCCGAAGCGGCGTTCGCCGCAGCAGACTTTGCAGCCGAAGCGGCCGCAGCCTGCGCAGCGGAAGCTGCGGCGCTGGCGGCAGCGGATTTGGCTGCGCCGGCGGCGGCAGAGTTCGCCTGCGATGCGGCATCGGATTGCGCTTGCTGGGCAGCCGACCCTTGCGTGGTCTGGCCCTGGAAGGAATCGGTCTGCATCATCTTCGCTGTCGACTGGTCGCCGGTCTTCACGTCGGAATTGGTAACCTGCGAGTCCTGATAACGGTCGGCCGGCGCGATCGTGCCGGCGGTTTCGCCTTTCGGCGGAATGATGCCACCGGCGTAAAGAACGCCGGCTGCGGCGAGAACCAGCACCGAAGCGCCGATCCAGATTTTGCGTTTGCTGTTAGCCATTGGGGCCCCCGTGCGGTTAATGACGGGGGGGAAGATGTGCGCGGGTGGGCAAACGGTCAATAGAAGTAGATCACACCTTCAAGGCCCGATTCTTGGGCTTTTTCCTGATTCCCGGCTCGATCTCTTTCAACTATTTTTGAGTGAATACTTCGACGGTCCAAAGACTTGCCCACATTTTTCCAGATCACAGCCCCACATCACTGGCTGTGTGATCGTCTGCCGTGGGATATGGTACAAAATGGGCGGGCAGGCGCGTTGGCTTCCTTTGGTTTTTCACCATGAGAGCCGTCGTTAGGGTAAATTAGAGGTCGCGCGAAGAATCGCGCCGGGGGGTCCATGACGGCCAAGGAAGCAGGCGACACGCTGGCGAAGAATGCTGTTTTCGCGGTGCTTTCGCCTGCGCGGCGCAAGATGCTGGTGCAGAGCGGCGGATCGGTTCAGCTCTCCAAGGGCGACAGGCTGTTTGCACGCGGCGATGCCGCCAACGCCGCCTACGCGATCATCAGCGGCGAAGTCGAAGTGACGATCGAGGGGCCGGACGGCCGCTCCGTTTATATCGCGCGTCTTGGCGCGGGCACCGTTGTCGGCGAGATGGGTGTGCTGGATGGCGTGCCGCGTTCGGCGGATGCGCACGCCACGCGCAAGACGGAGCTTTGGCGCGTCGATGCCAGGCTGGTGCACGACGCGCTGACGGAAGAGCCGGGATCGGCGCTCGCCTTGCTCGGCGTCTTCGCGCGCCGCATCCGCGACACCGACTCGCTGGTCGAACGCAACTCCTCGATGGATCTGGGCAAACGTCTCGCGCGGCTGCTTCTGGAAGAAGGCGCGAGCGGCAAGATCATCTACAACCAATCCGATCTGGCGCATCTCGTCGGCGCCACGCGCGAGGCGGTGAACCGCAAGCTCGCCAAATGGCGCAAAGACAAGTTCGTGGAGCTGAACCACACCGGGCTTCACATCCTGGACCGCGCGGCGTTGCTGTCGCTGTGCAAGCGCAAGACCACGCTCTAAAATTTCCGCGTGACCGAAATCTTCGTCGATGCCGATGCCTGCCCGGTGAAAGCCGAGATCGAGCGCGTGGCTGAACGCCACAAACTTGTGGTGCATATCGTCAGCAATGGCGGCATCCGGCCGAGCCAGAACCCTCTTATAAGGACGGTCATCGTTCCCGAAGGCGCGGACGCTGCCGATGACTGGATCGCCGAGCACATCACGAATGCCGACATCTGCATCACCGCCGATATTCCGCTCGCATCGCGCTGCCTGAAGAAAGGCGCGACGGTGATGCGCCACAACGGCAAGGCGTTCGACGAAGCCTCCATCGGCATGGCGCTGGGCATGCGCGACCTGCACAAACATTTGCGCGAAACCGGCATGCAGACCTTCAATGCGGGGTTTACAAAGCAGGACCGTTCGAATTTCCTGAACGCGCTGGAAACCGCGATACAAGCGGCAAAGCGCAAAACGGTGATGTAGAAATGCCCGGTAGCCAGGATTACGCGCCCGATCCGCGCAACGAGAACGCTCTCTTATATCTGAACGGCGAAATGGTGCCGCGGAGCGAGGCGAAGGTCTCGGTGTTCGACGCCGGTTTCGGCATGGGCGACGGCGTGTGGGAAGGCGTGCGCCTGCACAAGGGCAAGTTCCTCTTCCTCGACGCGCATCTGGACCGGCTGTTCGCGGGCGCGAAAGCCATCATGCTCGACATTGGGCCGCGCGAAGGCATCGTCGCGGCGCTGAAGAAGACCACCCAGACCAACAAGATGGAAACCGGCGTCCATATCCGCCTGATGATCACGCGCGGCCCCAAGAAAACGATCAATCAGGACCCGCGCAACGCGCTCGGCAAGCCGACCATGGTGGTGCTGGCGGACTATAAAGAGCCGTCGCCCGCCATCGTCACCATGGGGCTGAAGCTCGTCACCTCGCGCATCCGCACCACGCCGCCCAACATGTTCGACATGCGGATCAACTCCCACAGCCGCCTCAACTTCATCCTCGCGATGATCGAGGTGATCGACACCGGGGCGGACGAAGCCTTGATGCTCGATCCCAACGGCCACGTCGCAAGCTGCAACGCGACGAATTTCTTCTGGGTGGTGAACGGCGAAGTGCACACCTCCACCGGCGCGTTCTGCTTCAACGGCATCACGCGCGATAACGTCATTGCGCTATGCCGAGAGAACAACATTCCCATCAAGCTCGCGGACTTCCCGCCCGCGGATGTGACCAAAGCCGATGAAGCCTTCGTCACCGGCACGTTCGGTGGCCTGACGCCTGTGCGCGAAATCGATGGCCGCGTTTTGCCCGCCGCGTTGCCGGGCCCGATGACGAAACGGTTGCGCGAATTGTATGCAAAACTGAAAGACGACGATGCGCAGTAACAAATTACACCCTCTCCCCCACGCATGTGGGGGAGAGGGCAGGGTGAGGGGGCGCCTCCACCGGCACGCTGCTGGTTATTCGCCTGATCGTTCTGAGTTCTGCCGGAAGCAGATTCGCATGCTGCACCGCCCCCTCACCCCAGCCCTCTCCCCCTCAAAGGGGGAGAGGGAGATGTCCGGTGTATCATGACCATCCGCATCGCCATGTGGTCGGGCCCGCGCAACATCTCCACCGCGATGATGCGCAG
>JAFECP010000053.1:9658-26062 GCA_018242105.1 Pseudomonadota bacterium | reverse complement strand
CAGCCAAACGATTGGCGCGATGTGGTGAAGCAGATTCTGGGTCCGGCGCCGAAAGCCCGCCCAATCTGGTATCAGAAGCACATGACGCAGCACATGTTGCCCGCGTTCGGACGCGGCTGGATCGGCGAGATGCGCAATGCGTTCCTCATCCGCGCGCCGGAAGATGTGCTCGCGTCTTACACGCAGAAGCGCGGCGAGGTTTCGCTCATGGACATCGGCTTCGTGCAGCAGCGCGAGATGTTCGAGCAGGAAGCCGACCGGCTTGGCCACGCGCCGCCGGTCGTCGAATCCAGCGATGTGCCGCGCAACCCGCGCGGAACGCTCGGTGCGCTGTGCAAGGCGCTCGACATTCCGTTTTCGGAAAAGATGCTCGCCTGGCCCGCGGGCCGCAGAGACAGCGATGGCGTCTGGGCGCCCGCCTGGTACGACGCGGTGGAAAAATCCACCGGCTTCGCCGTCCCGCGCGACAAACCCGCGCCCGTTTTATCGGATGACCTCAAACGCATCGCCGACGACGCGCGCCCACATTACGAGCGGCTGGCGAAATATAAGTTGAGCGCTTGATCTTTCCTCGCCCGTTTACGGGGAAGGGGGACCGTGAAGCGGTGGAGGGGGTGTCCCGCGCCCCCTTCGTCTCGCTTCGCTCAACACTTCCCCCGTAAACGGGGGAAGAAAGTTCTAATGCGGGTTCGTCGGCTTGCGCTCTGCTGACTTGTCCAGAATGCCCGGCTCGTCCCATGCGCCTTCCGGGCGCATCGCGACATAGGGATCGCTGTAGAGATTGATCGGATCGGGATGCTTGTCGAATTTGATCAGCACTTCCAGATATTCATGATCCGAGAAGGTGAACGGCTTGTCGATGCGCAGCGGCGTGAAGCCGTATTTGCTCCAATAGTTCACCAGCCGTTTTTGCGCGTAGCCGCAAGCCTGTGTGTAGCCTTTGCGGCGGATCACCTCGAAGGAGTATTCCATCATGATCTTCGCGCAGTCCGTGGCGCGAAAGCGGGTCAGCACCGCCACACGCTCGAACTTCGCGTAGTCGCTGAACCAGCGCACGCGCAACGTGCCAGCCGGTTCGCCATCGACATAGGCGATGAAATGCGTGGCGCAGAAATCGTTGCCGTCGAACTCCTCGTCATACGGGCATTTCTGCTCGCCGATATAGACCTGCGAACGGATGGCGAAGGCTTGCGCCAACGCCTCAGGCGTGGTCACCACGGACACAGTGATACTCATGGCGCTGACTATGCGGCGTTCGAGCTGCCGGCCGCAACGTAAGGCGGCCGGTCCATGCGGAATAGGTTACCAATTCCTGCCTTCGTCTCGTGCGGAACGAAACCGCGGCCCTTGAGGGCGTTCAAACCGCCCGTCGTGCCCGCCGTGGCGAAAATCGGCACACCGCCATAGCGTTCCGCGCCCAGCGCGTTGGCGATCAGCCAGCCGGCGATGCGCGAAACCTTCCTGAGCACCACCACCCACATATAGATCGCATCCGGGCGCGTGTCGGACGGAACGACCATGCGCATATCGGGATCAATGCCGTCGAAACGGGATTCTTCCAGCGCCTCCAATCCCGCCTTGTTCAGCAGGATGATCGCGGCATAACCCACCAGCGTCTTGTCGGCGCGGCTCTTGTCACTGGCGCGATAGACGCCCCAGACCGTGTCGCGGTTGTGCTTCTGCATGTTCTGCAGGGTTTGAAGCGAGGTGATGTGCTCGCCCACTTCCTTCTGCGTCAGCGCATAAAGCTCCGGCAGTTCTTCGGGCGCGGCGCGGCCCACCCAGATGATCCCGCCATCGGGGTGCGACGACCATGGCTCTTCTTTTGCTTTGTCTGGCGCAAGGTCCAGAAGGTCTCCGAAATTCTCCGACATCTGCCGCTCCCAGGACGCATTACTTAATGGGGCCTTAAGGCCCGTCTTGGCGGTAACTATAAATTATCCATGACGGGAAATGAATCGGAGATATGTCCGCCAGCCGGGAATTGCCGGAATTCGTTAATTTGCACAGCCGGTTAGCAGGAGAGGGCGCAAGCCCTTGGCAGGGCTCAACCGTTAATATTGATGCGCGGGCTATCCAGACAAAGAAAAAGCGCCGGATTTCTCCCGCGCTTTCCCCGTTTCAGAATGGGAAGGCGGTCAGCCGCCCGAAACCTTCCGCGCCGCCATCAGGCCGAGCACCAGCAAGATCAGGAAGATCACCAGGAAGACCCAGAACAACAGCTTGGCGATGGCGAACGATGCGCCCGCGATGCCGCCAAAACCCAGAAGGGCGGCAACAACGCCCAAAATCAGAAAGAGTATGGCCAGACGCAGCATGGCGTTTCCTCAATATGTTCGAGGATGTAATGCCGGGCGATAACGAACAGTTCCCCTGTTGCGCCGCCGGAGGAACTATCCGCCGCTTGCGGGCGCGGCCGCGGCGCGGGTGAAAGTGATGATCACGCGCATGCCCTTGCCGGGCTGGGATTCGACCGCGAGCGCAGCCTTGGCGTTTTCCCGTAACGACTGAACGATCAGGGCGCTCAGCTTTCCGGGCTTGGGCCATGTGGCGCCTTCGGGAAGCCCCACGCCATCGTCGGTGATGGTCACGCGGCAGCCATTGCCATCGGACAGGCTGTGCAGACCGATCGTGCCGCCGTCGCGTCCCACGAACGCATGCTTCAGCGCGTTGGTCAGCAACTCGTTGACGACCAGTCCTGCTGGCATCGCGACGTTCACGGAAACCGGATAGGCATCCACCTTCAGGTCGAGCCGGATCCCTTCACGCCCGTGCGAACGCATGACGGAGGAGGCGATCTCGCTCAGATAGATTCCAAGATCGATCTCGTCGCCACGGCTGTCAACCGATAGCGCCGCATAGAGAAGTTGCAGCGACTCGACGCGTCCGGCCAATCGGTCGAAAGTGCCCTGATCGATGCGCCCGCGTGTATTCCTGGCTTCGATCCGGATGAGCGCCGTGATCATCTGCAGGTTGTTTTTGACGCGATGCTGCATCTCCAGCAGCAAAATGTCCCTGTCGAGAATCTTCTGTTCGAGTTCGCGTTGCGTATCGTCGCGGCTTGCCGTTTCCACGAGCGCCGCGAGCCGGTAGATCGGTGTGCCGCTGTCATCCTCGATGAGGTTGGAATAGGCGTCGATACAAACCGGTTCCGCGCCATCGCGCTCGATCCGGAAGGTGCCGACAAAATCGGCGGTTTCGACGATCATCTCGCCCAGACTGCGATCTCCACTTTCGCTGCGCCCGCGAAGGACGCTCCAGGGCTTGCCGACGATGTGCGCCGCGGTCTGGCCGGAGACTTTCTCGCATTGGGGATTGGCGTAAACGATGCGTTCGGGAGCCGCCATTTCCGATACGACGATGGCGATGGGAATTTGATCGAGAAAACGCCGGAATTGCTCGCTTTCCAGCGCATCCGCGAGGGCGGGTGTGTCGAGAATGCCTTGCACCTGCTCGGGGTTGTCATCGTGGGGCGGCATGGCGGCTCAACTTCGCGGCGGACGCAGACGAGGCTGCTATAAGCCCTTCGCTTTGGCGAGAATATAGGAACTTTTCGGATTTTCACCTTGTCTGTCTTCGCATAGGCTTGGCCCGGGTCAGCCCGCCACCCATGCGAAGGAAACCGACGCCATGACCGCCATCAAGGACATCTATGTGCTGCAGCCCGAGGGCAAGACCTGGCCGGTGCCGCAGGATTTCGACGTCAATTTCAACTGGGAGTACGACGACGGCCGCGCGGCGATGATGGGGCTCTATGCCAAGGGCAAGCAGATGCAGTGGGATGCGGAAACGCGCATCGACTGGAGCCAGGAGATCGACGAAGACAATCCCGAGCAGATGCCCGAAGAGTCGCTGCCCATCCACATGGCCGATTGCTATCTGAAGATGAGCCGGCAGGAGAAGGCGACGGTGCGCCGCCATTTCCAGGCCTGGCAGTTGTCGCAATTCATGCAGGGCGAGCAGGGCGCGCTTATCTGCGCCGCGAAAATTGTCACGCAAGTGCCGGATGCGGATTCCAAGTTCTACGCCGCCACGCAGACCATCGACGAAGCGCGGCATGTGGAGGCTTACAAGAAGCTGCTGACGAAATTCAAAGTCGCCTATCCGATGACCAAGCCGTTGCAGGATCTGATCGACCAGACCTTGCGCGACAGCCGCTGGGACATGACCTATCTGGGCATGCAGGTGGTGATCGAAGGCCTTGCGCTCGCATCCTTCGGCCAGATCCGCGATCAGGCGCAGAACCCGCTTTGCGCGCAGGTGAACGCCTATGTGATGCAGGATGAATCCCGCCACGTCGCCTTCGGGCGCCTGGCGTTGCGCGATTACTATCCCAAGCTCACGCAGAAAGAGCGCGACGAGCGCGAGGAATTCCTGCTCGAAGCCAGCTACCTGATGCGCGACCGCTTCGACGCGGTGGAGCTTTGGCAGAACCTCGGCCTGCCGATCGAGGAATGCGCCAAGTCGATGTACGAGTCCGGCTTCATGGAGAAATTCCGCAACTCGCTCTTCACCCGCATCGTCCCCATCGTGAAGGACATCGGCCTCTGGGGCGAGTATATCCAGAAGGGCTACACCGAGATGGGCGTGATCGATTACGCCAAGGCGGATGTTCAGGCGCTGCAGGACAACGACGAAGACATCGCCAAGCAGTTCGACGCCCGCCAACGCGACATCCAGCGCGTCATCGACCGCGCGCAGGTGGCGGCGGAGTAATCGCAACCGCCGATAGAATCCTTTATGGTCCCGTCCAGGCTTGGGGGCGGGCATGGCGGACAACGATTTCGACGATGGCACGAAGCCATCCGCGCAGGCGGATGCGGCGGCCATGAATGCTGCGCTCGGTGCATCCGGCGCTTCGGAAGAAGCGCGCGAATATCTGCGCAAGCAAAGCCGCCTCGCCGATCTGCAGATCGAAAACCTGCAAAAGCTGGATGCGTTCGAGAATTCGCACCTGCGCTGGCGCCGCTTCAACGACCAGATGAAGGGTGCGATGCAGATCATGCTCGTCGCCATCGGGGCGCTGATCGTCGCCGGCATAGGTGCAGCCGTGTGGTCGGCGGCGCATGACGGCGGCGTGGTGATCGAAGCGTTCAACGTGCCGCCCGACATGCAAAGCCGCGGCCTTACCGGCTCGGTTGTGTCCAGCATGTTGCTGGACCGGCTGACAGCACTTCAATCGCAGATCGATTCCGCGCGCGCCGCCAGCAGCTATGCGAGTCAGGGCAACGACATCAAGGTGCAGATTCCCGACACCGGAATCTCGATCGGCGACGCCTATCGTTATCTCGCCGGCTGGCTCGGCCACGAAACGCATATCTCCGGCGATGTGTACCGCACGCCCAAAGGCATCACTGTCATCGTGCGTACCAGCGGCAATCCCGGATCTTCGTTCAGCGGCGGCGAGGATGGGCTGAGCACGCTGATGGATCGCGCGGCGGAAGCGGTCTATCGCCAGACGCAGCCGTTCCGCTATGCGGTTCATCTGCTGAACAACGGGCGCTTTGCGGAAACCGACGCAGTTCTCCGCGATCTTGTGGCCAATGGCCCTGCGTCCGAAAAGCCCTGGGCCTATGCGGTGTGGATGTATCCGGCGCTCTCAAAAGGCGATCTCGCGACGGCGATCTCGCGCGCGCGAACCGCCGCCCTGCTCGATCCGCACAATCTTCTGGCGCAGGTGAATGTCGCGCAGATCGAGGCTATCGCCGGACATGACGAAGAAGAATTGCGGTCCGACTATGCCGCGCAGAAGGCATCCGCTGCCGGCGGTGGCGATCAAATCCGCCCGCTCGCGCTGGTTTCGATGGAGCTGACGACGGATGCGAATGTCGCGGAGGAAACCGGCGATTACGCCGCCGCCGCGGCCATATATCAAAAGCAACTCGATACGCCGGATTTCAACGGCTCGCTTTGGACGGCGGTCTATATGAAATCCGCCAATCTCGCACATGCGCACGATGTGACTGCGTCCCGCCGGGCGCTCGGCGGTTATACCGACCTCGGCTTGATGGCGCGCTCGAATACGGGGTCGGGTTGGAATCAGACGAACAGGGATTTTCCTCAGTTCGAGCAGTTTGCCGCGCTTGGCGACTGGTTTGCCGCCCGCAAGGACATCGAGCAGGTGGCCGCCTCACGCTTTGGCAGAAGCTCCACGCTCCAGCCGGGCGTGTCGGTTTTTCCGCGCGTGGCGCTGGCGCGGGCAAAGACCGGCGATTTCAAAGCGGCATGGACCGAGATCGGGCGGACATCGGTGGATTGCTATCTCTGCCTGCGCGTGCGCGGGCAGATCGCGGCGATGCAAAAAGACTGGAGCGCATCGTCGCGCTGGTTCGCGCGCGCCGTTGCTCTCGCGCCGTCCATTCCGTTTGCTTACGACGAATGGGGTGCGATGCTGATGGCGAAGGGCGATCTCGATGGCGCCATCGCGAAGTTCGACGCCGCCAATCAGAAAGGCCCGCGTTTCGCCGATCCGCTGGAAATGTGGGGCGAGGTGCTGATCGCGAAGAACCGTTCGGATCTCGCGTTGGCGAAATTCGAAGAGGCGGACAAATACGCGCCCAATTGGGGACGGCTGTATCTGAAATGGGGCGAGGCGCTGTGGTGGAGCGGTGATAAAGCCGGTGCGGCGAAACAGTTCGCAGTCGCTTCGCGGCTCGGTCTTGCGAATTCGGAAAAATCCGAACTCGCGCGCATGGAGCCCATGGCGAAGTAGCTACTCCCAGTTCGGAATGCCCGCGCCCAGATCGATGAAATGGAAATCGGCCGCGGTGTCCATCGCGAAGCGGCTGCCGCGCGTGTGCAGCAACTCGCCGGTCAGCCGCACATGGCAGAGCAGAAGCGGAATGCCGTCTTCGCCCGCGCCCAGCGGGAAGCCGGTCACTTCGATATATTGGCCATAGCCCTTGGCGGTGTGCATCGGCGTGATCTGCCACAGCCCGCAAGGATGGTTGAACATCAGCCAGCCGGTCGTCAGCGCGCCGTCGCGATAATCATTGTCGAAATGTTCCAGATGATCGCGGCCCGCAAGGTTGTAGCCTGCGATCTCCTGATAGCGCTCGCCCGCGAGGCGGATGCGCATGCAGCGCCGGTCCGGCGCGGGCGCTTCCATCAACACCAGATCGCGCACGAAGCGCGCCGCGCGGGCGATATTGAAATCGCCGCGGCGGGGAATGAGGTTGCCGCCGCGCATGCGCCGCCAGAATTCCTCGAAGTCGCGGCTTTCCTGCGAGCGCGTCTGCAATCCCGCGCGCAGGCCCAGCTCTACCGCTTCGGCTTCTGTTGTTGTCGGCACCGTTCCCATGCGCCGATTTTGGGCCGCGCGAGGTTAAGGGGCGGTTCGCTTGTATTTGGCCGGTGTGTCCCCAAATGAGAACGCAGCGGGAGGGAACGACATGGTTTCACTGTCACGCAGGGCTTTTGCCGCATCTGCCGTCGCATTCGCTGCAACGCCGGTTTTTGCGGGAGAAATCGGGCCGCCGGCCTTCAAAGCGGCCGACACCGGCGACGGGATCCGGCTGCATTATGTGGAGCAGGGCTCGGGGCCGCCGCTGATCTTCGTCCACGGCTCGCTCAGCGACTACACTTATTGGAAACCACAATTTCCATTCTTCACCCGCGATCATCGCGTTATCGCCTATAGCCGCCGCTACAACTGGCCGAACAGCAACGCGCCCTGGCCGGGCTATTCCGCCGTCACCGATGCGGACGATCTGGCGCGCTTCATCGCGGCGCTCGGCCTGAAGAATCCGGTCATCGTTGGCCATTCCTACGGCGCGCTGACGGCGTTGTTCTTCGCCGTGCGCCACCCCGGCATCGCGCCGGCGCTTGTGCTGGCGGAGCCGCCGGCCATGTCGCTGCTCAATCACATACAAGGCGCGGATGCGGCGAAGGGGCGCGCGCTGTTCGCCGACGTTCAGGCGCGCATGGTTGCGCCCATGCGCGCGGCCTTCGCGAAGGGCGAACGCGAGAAAGGCGTCGGCGTGTTCATCGACTATGTGTTCGGCAGGAAAGATGCCTGGGCGAATTTCTCGCCGCAGGATCGCGCGGACACGATGAAGGACGCGCATGAATGGGATGTCATGATGACGAAGGGAACGCTGTTTCCCGATCTTCCGCCGGGTGCGGTGCGCGACATTCATGTTCCCGTGCTGATGTTGTCCGGCGCGAACTCCTATCCGTTCCTCGCCTTGACCGATGCGGAACTGGCGCGGCTTTTGCCGGACGTCCAGCACGTCGTGGTGCCGGGCGTGGGCCATCAAATGTGGCTGCAAAGGGGCGATGTCTGCCGCGCGCGAACCGCGGAATTTCTGCAGCGTCTCAAGCTGGAATGAGCTTGGTTATTTTCTGAATCAAATTTAAGGCCCTTGCAGGCCTGTTTTTCTTGCATCGCAAGCGAGGGGGAATAAGTTTTCTTCAGTGTCTGCAACCCCCAAAGCGGAGACGAAACAATGAGAAAAACGACAATCGCCCTGATGGCCGGCGCGCTCGCGCTGGCCGGCACCGCGGCCTTCGCCGCAAGCGATAATGTCCACCACATGACCGTGCGCCTGGCGGACGGCAGCGTCGCCAGCATCGAATACACCGGCAACGTGGCGCCGAAGGTCAGCATCCGAGAAGGCCAGCCGATGTCGCTGGCCGATTTCGCGCCGATGCCGGGATTTGCGCCCTTCGCCGGCTTCCAGCAGATCGACGCGATGATGAACGCGCAGATGCGCCAGATGCAGCAGCAGATCGACGCCATGATGGCGATGCCGCTCGGCGCCAACGCGCCCATCGAAGCGGCGTTCGGCAAGACCGGCGGGACTTTCTGCGCGCAATCGGTGCGCATCACCACCGATGCCAACGGCAAGCAGAATATCGAGCGCAAGACCGCCGGCAATTGCGGCGGCGCGGCGATATCCGCCCCGGCGCAGCAACCCAAGGCCCATCGCGACACCATCTGAACAAGAACCTCCTCGTTGCAACTTCAAAGGCGGCCCCTCCCCCCTTGGGCCGCCTTTTTTATTTGAAGCGCGATCCGGAAAAGTGTGGGCGGTTTTCCGGACAAATCGCGCGACATCGAAGAATCCGCAGCGCGATCCGATTTATCGGATCACGAGGCGGTGAAGCGATAGATGCCACCGCTGCGCAATGCGGTATCGGGACGGTCGCCGAAATCCGGCACGTCATATTCCACGATCGGTTCGAGATTCTCGCGCGGAAGATGCGCGCGGCCGATATCGCCTGTCAGAACGGTCTTGCCCGCCGCGACGCAAACGCCTTCAGCCGGATCGCAACATCCTCATGATAGAACAGATCGCCGATGGCGATGAGATCGGCGTCCGGTATGCCGCTGTCCAGAATGTCGCCGCAGATCGTTTCGACCGCGAGGCCATTCGCTTCCGCGTTCAATGCCACGGCAGCGATGGCATTCGCATCGATGTCGTTCGCAACAACGTGCCGCGCGCCCGCTTTCGCCGCGGCGATGGCGGCAACGCCGCCGCCCGTGCCGATATCCAGCACGCTTTTGCCGCGCACCGTCTGCGGCCTGTCGAGGAAATAGCGCGCCAGCAACGCGCCGCCGGGCCACAGATACGCCCAATAGGGCGTCTCGTTCAGCGCCAGCCGCGAAAGCCCGCTACCCGGATGCGCCAGATACAACTTCACCTCCGGCACCAGCGGCGCAAGCTGAAGCGCGAGATTGCTGCGGATGAAGCGCGAGATGCCGGCCGTCACAACATCTCCTACGGCTTGGCCGCGATCCAGCCTCGGAACGTGAAGCCCGCGTAGAAAAGGCTCACGTCTGCAAAACCTGCTTCTCGCAGCAATGCCTCATCTTCTTCCGGCGACAACAGCGGCAGGCGTTCGCCCATCGTCGCGATCGCTTTCTGCGCGTTCATGTCCGGCACGCCGGAAGCGGCGGCGAAAGCCGCGAACCGCGCAAGCCATTTTTCTTTTTCTCCGGCCCGTTGCGGGAAACTGTGATGCGCTACGACGAAAGGCGCGCCCGGCTTCAGCCGCCGATGCACTTGTTCCAGCGTGCGGCGGCGTTCGTCCCTGGGAAGAAAGTGCAAGGTGAGCAGGCATGTCGCCGCGTCGAACGGTCCTTCGGGCGCCGTGTCGATAAAACCCTCATGAAGATCGGCGTGCGATGTGAGCGGCCCCAATGTGCGCCGGGCCAGTGCGAGCATTTCCGCCGACGGATCGACACCGCAAAAGCGCCACCCGGGCTGCGCGTCGGCAAAGGCCTTCAACTCTAATCCGCCGCCCGCGCCCAGAACAAGCACCTGCGCATCGTCCGCGATGCGTTCGGCGAGAAGCAGACGCGTCATCTGTTGAAGGCCGTGGAAACCCGGAACCAGCCGCACCGGACCTTCGGCATAACGGGCGACGCTATCGGGATCGGAAAAACCTGACATGGCGTGCGTCCCTCAATGATCCTGCAAGCGCTCATACGCCGACTGGCTGAAGGATGCACCCATGCGCATGACGAGGATTTAGGGAATGGGCGGCACCATGCCCAGAAGGTCGGTGCCGGTATCTTCGCCCATCGCCGTGACGAGCGCGTGCGCCTGTCCGCGGTGGTGCGTCTGGTGATTGAAGAAATGCATGACGGCATAACCCGCGGGCAGGGTCATCTCCGCATTGGTGGTGTTGCTGTGCCAGGTGAGCGGGCCGCGCGTCCATTCTAGCGTCACGCGCGAAGCCCAATCCCCGATCTTGCCGTCGGCATCCGCGCGTGCTGCGCGCAACGCCTCGAAATCCGCGAACAGTGAACCGGAATCCTTTTGCAGCACCGCCGGCCGCTCCCAGCCATCGAACCGCGCCATCCAGACATGATCCGCCCACAGCAGGTGATTGAGCGTGCCATGCAGCGATTTGAAGAACGCGCCGTGATCTTCGCGCCGCTGACCGTCGGAAAGCCGGGCGGCGCAATCGTAGAGACGCGTGTTCATGGCCGCGTTGTATGCCGCCATGGTGCGGACATAGCCGGGCTCGATCAGGTTCATGGCGTTCTCCAAAAGCCCGCAACGCATCGCGCCGCGCATCGCCAGCGTCAATCTTGATTGGCGCATTCAACACAAGGCCTTTTGCTGCGCCGAAAAAATAATCTTCCTGCATGATAGGAATATACTTGACGGTCGGCCCGATGCCCCCATATTCTGGAACGAAACTAGAACATGATGGGTAATAAGCTATGGAAAACAAAGATATTTTTGATCCTGATCTGAAAGATGTCACGGGCTTCCTGCGCAATCAGGCTGCCGTCTGCCACGATATGGCCCAAGACCTGCGGGCGGTCTTCTACAAGGAGACGAACCGTGCGGCACAGGAAAGCTCGCTGCATCTGATGCTGAAACTCATGGCGGCAACAGCGGCCGCCGCCGCCGCGATGGGCCGCCTCAAAAGCACGCAAACCCAGCAGGTGCTCGCTGCAGCACGCGCCCGGAAATCGGAAAATAGCGATTCCGCGAAAACAAATAGTGGTAGCCCGGCGTGATCGCACCACAACGGCGAGGGCGTGGCGCACCGAAGGGCAACAAAAACGCGCTGAAGACCGGCTGTCATACCGCGCAGATGCGCACCTTGCGCCGCGACGTCGCGCGCGCCATCGCGCAAGTGAAGCTGGCTGTGGCGATGGCGAAGCTATGCGGCAGCAAGATCGCGCAGCGCACGCAGATCGTTGAGCTGCATCCCGCCATAGAGCAGGGCGATGAGTTTCTTCTTCGCCAGATGCGCGAGGTGACCGTTCACCGTTTTGCGCGACAGCCCGGTCAGTTCCGCGAGCTGGCTCTGCGTGACGCCGACGACGCATCCGTTGCGCGCGTCGTTTCCGGCCAGGAACAGAAGCCGCGCCGCAACCCGCGCCCGCGGCGGCAGATGGATCATGTTCACGGAGAGCGCCGCCGCGCCCGCAAGCTGCGAATAGAGCAGCGCGGTGACATGGCGTGCGATGTCGGGAAGCGTGCGGCCGATCTCGCGCAACACATGATCGGGCACGAACAGCAGCAGCGAATCTTCGTTCGCCAGCGCGGTGACGATGCGCGGCCCCAGCGCCTGGCTGAACACGCGGCCCGCCGGCGCGATGTCGATCAGCACATCGTTGCCGGCGATGGTGCTCACCATCATGTCCACGCTGCCGCGCAGCACGGCATAAAGCCCGGTGATCTCGTCGCCCGCGCCATAGACCCATTGCCCGCGCGCCACCTCCACCGCGCGGCCCTTCTCGGCCAGCGCGGATTTGAGCGCGGCGGGCAGGGCGGCGAACCAGCTATTCTGTTCCAGAACCGCCAGAATTCCGGCTTTTGTGGGCATTTCGGGCATGGCCAGGATTGTAACGGTCGTGACAATTTAGTCCAGCCGCCGGGCGTAGCCTTTGTCCAGCCGAACACCGGAGGACGCCATGAACGCGCACAGCAAGATCGGTCTCACCGTCGTTCCGCGCGAGAATTGCGGCGCGGAAGTTCTGGGCATCGACCTGAACAATCTCAGCGACAGCGAACTTGTGGGCGTCAAGAAAGCTTATGCGGATTATGGCGTCATCTTCTTCCGCGACCAGAAGATCACCGAAGACCAGCACATCGCGTTCGCGAAGAAATTCGGCGAGATCGACATCAACAAATTCTTCCCGCATATCGACGGCCACCGCGAGATTGCGAAAGTTGGAAAAGAGAAAGACCAGAAAACCAACATCGGCGGCGGCTGGCACACCGACCACTCTTACGACCGGGTTCCCGCGATGGGCTCCATCCTCGTCGCGCGCATCCTGCCGCCCTCGGGCGGCGATACGCTCTTCGCCAATATGGTTGCGGCCTACGATACGCTGGATGACGAAACCAGGGCGGCGATCGCGAATTTGAACGCGGTCCATTCCAACAGCCACGTCTTCGGATCGAAGGCCTATTACAACAATGAAGAGCGCAAGGAATTCGCCAAGGACGAAGCCGTCGGCGAAGCGGTGCATCCGGTGGCGATCACGCACCCTTTATCGGGCAAGAAGGCGCTCTATGTGAATCCCGGCTTTGTGCTGCGCTTCGAAGGGCAGACGATCGCGCAAAGCCAGCCCTTGCTGCACAAGCTCTTTGCCCATGCGATGAACGCGCGCTTCCACACCCGCTTTCAATGGCGCGAAGGCTCCATCGCCTTCTGGGACAACCGCGCAACGTGGCACTACGCGCTCAACGACTATCACGGCCATGAACGGTTGATGCACCGGATTACGATTGCCGGTGTGGCGCTGCATTGAGCGCCCAACTTTTCCTCCCCCGTTTCACGGGGGAGGGGGACCGCGAAGCGGTGGAGGGGGTGGCGGCAGCGCGGCAATGCTTTCACTGCCTCAGCCACCCCTTCGCCTCACTTCGTTCGGCACTTCCCCCGCAAAGCGGGAGGAAGAAAGTCAGGGCTTCGTGAACTTGTAAACGAACTGGTCCGTCTTCCCGCGAATGGATGGGTCGAACACGTTCTTGGTGTGATCGTCCGCCGGGTTCGTGAGCGAGTCGTCTTCGCTCACGAACTTGAAGCCCGCCGCCTCGACTTCCTTCTTCACCACATCCGGGTTGATGCGATGCAGCGTCTCGGTGACTTCCGGTCCGGCGCCCGGCGCAGCGTGATCGAGCACGATATAGGTCCCGCCGGGTTTCAGCGCATCGAACACGGACTTGTTGTATTTGGCCATGTCCACCGGGCCCATGAACTTGTCGTGGAAGTCGTGGTAGTTCTGCGACGTCCACACCACATCCACCTTTTCCGGCAAATCCAGCGCCGTCAGCGCGTGATGCACGAACGTCACGTTCGGCCATTTCGGATCGACCGTGCCATCGGGCGGCAATGTGACCGGCGGTTTGCGCTTGGCCAGCATCGCATCGAGTTCTGTCGGCATGAAGGAATAGACGTGCCCGCTCTTGCCAACGACATTGGCGAAGATGTGCGTGAAATACGCATCCTTGCCCGGCACCAGATCGACGACCTTGTCGCCCGGCTTGATGCCTGCGAACTCGACCATGTCGGCGGGCTTGCGGTTCGCGTCGCGCCCCGTTTCCTCCGCGCTGCGGTCGGGATTGGAGACGGCGGCGGTCACATGAGCGGGCGCATCCGCGGCGATGGCCGGTGCGGTGAAGATGAGCGCCGTGGCGGCGAGCAAAGCTAAACGCAATTTCATGGAAATCCTCCCTGTTATGCGCAGAACCTTAGCACCGCCGCGCACGCCGCGCTGTGCCGGAATTGCGAATTTGCGGGGATTGCGGCACACAAGAGCGTCATTTTCCGCCGTCCGACACCATGACCCGCACCGGCAAATTCCTGCTGATCAACGCGCTGTTGCTTACGGCGTATGCGCCCGCCTTGGCCGCGGACGGCGCTGTGGAAACGGTCGTCGTCACATCGGCGCGCTTGCCGCAGCCAGTGGGCAACGCCGCCTTCTCCAACACCCCGCTCACGGCGGATCAGCTTGCAAGCTCCGGCCGGCTTGACGATGCGCTGGAGCAGGTGCCGGGCCTGTCGCTGTTCCGCCGCTCCAACAGCATCAATGCCAACGCGACGACGCAAGGGATTTCGTTGCGCTCCATCGCGCCCAGCGGCGCGGGCAGAACGGCGGTGCTGCTCGACGGCGTTCCCATAAACGATCCATTCGGCGGCTGGGTGATCTGGGGCGCGCTGCCCTACGAAGACATCGGCGGCGCCGATGTGGTGCGCGGCGCGGGCGCAGGTCCCTACGGCGCGGGCGCACTCACCGGCACGATCCTGCTCACCGAACGCGACACGACGAACGGCATCGCCATCGCCGACGCGTCCTATGGCAGCCGCGGCACCCTGCGCGCCGGCGCGAGCGGCGGCATTCAGGATGGCGATTTCGATCTCTTCGCCAGCGCGGCAGGCGAGCGCTCGAACGGCTGGATTCCCATTCGCCCGCCGCGCCGCGGCGCCGCCGACAATCATCTGTGGCTCGACAGCGGCGAAGCCTCGGTGCGCGCGCAGCAGCGCCTCGGCGGCGGCGTCATGCTCTCGGCCCGCGCCGAATATTACGACGATGCGCGCGGCGGCGGCGTTCGGGGCGTGGAGTCTGAAGCGAAAGGCTGGATCGGCAGCGTCACACTTTCACGCCCCAACGAAGGCGATCATCTCGGCTGGCGCGTGCAGGGCTGGTTCATCGGCAGCGGCTTCATGAACACTTCCGCCTCTGTGCCAACCTTCCCCGCGCCGCGCAGCATCGCGACGCCCGCCAACGATCAATATGCAACGCCCGCGCTGGGCATCGGCGGGAACGCCGCGCTGATCGGATCGAGCGGACATTTCCGCTGGGAAGCCGGCGGCGATGTCCGCGTGAACAGCGGCGAGTCGCGCGAGTTCTATTTCTTCAACGGCACGGACTTCGCCGACAAGCGCCGCTCCGGCGGCCGGGAAACCATCGGCGGCCTTTATGGCGAAGGCGCTTATGACGACGGGCTATGGCTTCTGACGCTTGGACTGCGCGCGGACTATTGGGCGACGGCGCAAGGCCATCTGGTGCAGCAGGTGCGCGCCACAAACGCGGTTCTGCTCGACAACGATTTCAAGGGCCGAAGTGGAACGGTGCCGACGGCGCGGTTCGGCGCGCGCCGCGCGATCTTCGGCGATCAGTACCTGCGCGTTGCGGCTTACGAAGGTTTTCGTGTTCCCACTTTGAACGAGCTTTATCGCCCGTTTCGCGCCGGCAACAACAACACACAGGCGAATTCCGGCCTGAAGCCGGAGAGGCTCTACGGCGCGGAGATCGGATGGGGCGGCGCGATCGGCAGCGATGTCACCTGGAACCTCACCGGCTTCTGGAACAGGCTGCACGACGCCATCGCGAACGTGACCATCGCATCGTCGCCCGGCGGCGTGACGTTCCAGCGCCGCAATGCGGGCGATATCGAGGCACTCGGCCTCGAAGGCGACACGGCATGGCGCCTGAACGATGCGCTCTCGCTGCGCGCGGCGTTTTCGATCACCGATGCGCGGGTGCATGAGAATCCATCCGCCATCCCGCCGGGTCAGCCATCGCTCACCGGCAATCGCCCCGCGCAGGCGCCTCCCGTCACCATCACCGGCGGCGCGACATGGCTGCCGTTCGACAAGCTCAAGCTCGACGCCAATCTGCATTGGGAAAGCGCGCGCTTCGAGGACGACCAGAACACCATGCGCCTCGGCTCCGCCTTCGTGCTGGATTTGAAAGCATCCTATCTGCTGACCGAAGCGCTCTCCGCTTTCGTCGCCATGGACAACGCTGCCAATGCAAACATCGCCACGGCCCAAGCCGCTGACGGCACGATCAGCTATGGCCAGCCAAGAATGTACGAAGTGGGCCTGACCTATCGGCCGTGAGCGTCGCTTTTCCTCCCCCGCTTTGCGGGGGAGGTGGCAGACGCGAAGCGTCTGACGGAAGGGGTGGCTATGACCGGGAAGAAC
>JAFECP010000053.1:0-9611 GCA_018242105.1 Pseudomonadota bacterium | reverse complement strand
GGAAACTCAGCGCAGGCCGAGGTCCCGCGCGATGATCCCGCGCAGGATTTCGCGTGTGCCGCCGCGCAAGGAAAACGATGGCGCGGTCTGCAGCAGATAGGTCAGCACATCGGTGAACGGATTGCTCACCGATAGATCGACATTATCCCGGGCGATGTTCTGAATCTCTTTCGGCATCGCCTGTTCCAGCGTGGTGCCGATATCCTTCACGATGGAGGCGGCGACTGCCGGCGATTTTCCCGCCTGCAATTCGCCCGTCACCGATAGCGACATCTGCCGCAAGGTCCACATCTCCGCCGTCATGCGGCCGATGAGCAGGCGCTCGGCTTCCGTCGGATTGTCGCCCACCATGCGCAGGAATTCGAGGAAGAGGCGCAGCGACGAAAGATAACGCTCCGGCCCGCTGCGCTCGAATGCCAGTTCTGCGCCGACCTGCATCCAGCCGTCGCCCGGCCGCCCCACCACCATGTCATTGGGCACGAACACATCGTCGAAGAACACTTCGTTGAAATGCGTGTTGCCCGCCATGTCCTCGATCGGGCGCACCGTGAGGCCAGGACTGTTCTTCACATCGATGACCATTTGCGTGAGGCCGGTGTGGCGCGTTTCGCCGTCGCTGGTGCGCACCAGCGCGATCATGTAGTCCGCGTGATGCGCGCCGCTGGTCCAGATCTTCTGGCCGTTCACACGCCAGCCGCCGTCCACCTCGCGCGCCCGCGTGCGAACGGAGGCGAGATCGGAGCCGGAATTGGGTTCGCTCATCCCGATGCAAAAGCAAAGCTCGCCTCTGGCGATACGCGGCAGGAAGAACTGGCGTTGTTCCTCGGTGCCGAAGCGCAGCATCAGCGGGCCGCTCTGGCGATCCGCCACCCAATGTGAACTCACCGGCGCGCCCGCCGCGAGCAGCTCTTCCAACACGACATAACGCTCGGCATAAGAGCGTTCATGGCCGCCATATTTCTTCGGCCATGTCATGCCGATCCACCCCTTCGCGCCCAGCGCGTGGGAGAAGTCCTTTCCGTAACCGCTCCACGACAGCGCACGTTTGCGCGACGGCATATCCTTGAGCTGGTCTTTCAGGAAGGCGCGCACCTCGCCGCGAAGCGCTTCGGCTTCGGGCGGAAGATCGTAAGGGTCGAAAGCAAATTGCGGCATCGCGCCAGTGTGGCGCGGGCCAACCGTCAGCGCAATGTCAGGCGCGTGTCAGGCGGAATTGTCCCACGTCGATGTTTCCGGCGCGGAAACCACCCTCACAGGACGCGAGGTAATAATCCCACATCCGCTTGAAGCGTTCGTCAAAGCCCAGCGGCTGGATCGTCTCCCACCGCGCATCGAACGCCTCGCGCCACCGGCGCAGCGTCTCGGCGTAGGAGAGGCCAAAGGTCCGCGCGGTTTCGAAACCGAGTCCCTGCCGCGTCACCGCGTCTTTCAGCACCGAAGGCGAGGGCAGCATGCCGCCGGGGAAAATGTAGAGCTGGATGAAATCGGCCTGGCGGCGGTAGAGGTCGAACCGCTCATCCTCGATGGTGATGATCTGCAACGCCGCCACGCCGCCGGGCTTCAGCCGTTCGCGGATAGCCTTGAAATAAGCCGGCCAATGTTCTTCGCCCACCGCCTCGAACATCTCGATGGAGACGGCGCGGTCGAATGTGCCTTTCACATCGCGATAATCGACAAGCTGGAAGTTCAGCAGATGCGATAGCTGCGCTTCCTCCGCCGCCCTCCGCGCAAAAGCGAGCTGTTCGGTGGAGAGCGTGATGCCGGTGACCTTGCAGCCATATTCGCGCGCCGCGAACATCGCAAAGCCACCCCAGCCGCTGCCGATCTCCAGGATGTGCAGGCCCTCGCGCAGTTCCAGCAGGTCTGCCAGCTTGCGCCATTTGTTGCGCTGTGCGTCTTCCAGATTCTGCCCTGGGCTTTCGAACACCGCCGATGAATAGGTCATCGTCGGATCGAGCCATTGCGAATAGAACGCGTTGCCCAGATCGTAATGCGCCGCGATGTTTTTGCGCGCGCCGCGCCTGGTGTTGCCGCGCAGCTTGTGCGTCATCATGCGCGCCCATTCCAGCGGCGCGATGCCGGTCAGCGTGTCCGCCAGCTTGTGCATGTTGCGCGCGCCGAACTCGAACACCGATGCGAGATCCGGGCTCGTCCAATCGCCATCGAGATAGGATTCCGCCAAACCGACCTCGCCGCCGAGCAACAAGCGGCGGAAGCTGCGGGCGCGGGCGATCTCCAGGACCGCCTTGGCGCCATGTTGCGCGGCTTTGATGGTCCGCTCGGCGCCGTTGGTGAAGCGCAGCACCACCTCACCTTCGGCAATGTCGCTCACCGCACGGGCCATCATGCTGCCCCACAAGGGTGGGCGAACAAGCTTGGTCTTTGCCGGAGAATTGCCCTGGGTCTCGTCCGCCATGTTGCGCCTCGCATGTCTGCGCGGTTACAGCGCTGCAAGCTGAACATGCCAGGCCGTCCTGCATCAACCGCCCGCTTAGACTGCAGAAATGCCGTTTGCCCTATGGAAACTAAGCCCTTGATACACCCTTCGAATATCCAGGCCGGACTCGCGATGCGCACACGGGGCGCTCTATGCTGGGGCCCGGAATATGGAGGAATAGCGCATGGAACTCGTCAATCTCGGCAAGACCGGCCTGAAGGTCTCCAAGCTCTGCCTCGGCTGCATGACCTATGGCTCGAACAAATGGCGCGGCTGGATTCTGGGCGAGGAGGAATCCCAACCATTCTTCCGCGAGGCGGTGGAAGCCGGAATCAATTTCTTCGATACAGCGGACGTTTATTCCATGGGCGTCAGCGAAGAAGTCACCGGCCGCGCGCTGAAGAAATATGCCGGCAGCCGCGAAGCCTATGTGCTGGCCACCAAGGTTTTCATGCCGATGGGAAAATCGCCGAACGAGGGCGGCCTTTCCCGCAAGCACATCATGCATGCCATCGACAATTCGTTGCGCCGCCTTGGCCACGACTATGTCGATCTCTATCAAATCCATCGCTTCGATCCGCATACCCCGATGGAAGAGACGGTTGAAGCGCTGCACGATGTGGTGAAAGCGGGCAAGGCGCGCTATGTCGGCGCTTCATCCATGTATGCGTGGCAATTCGCGAAATATCTCTCGCTGGCCGGCGCCATGGGCAAGACGCGCTTCGTCTCCATGCAGAACCATTACAATCTAGTTTATCGCGAGGAGGAGCGTGAGATGATGCCGCTCTGCCGCGATCAGGGCATCGGCGTCATCCCGTGGAGTCCGCTGGCGCGCGGATTCCTGGCGGGCAACCGCCGGCGTCAGGACAAGGGTGAAACCGCGCGCGCCCAGTCCGACGATTTCGCGCATCAGATGTACTATCAGGACAGCGATTTCGATGTGGTGGATCGCGTGACGGAGATCGCGCAGACGCGCGGCGTTCCCAACGCGCAGGTCGCGCTCGCATGGCTCATGCAGCAGCCGGGTGTCACTGCCCCGATCGTGGGCGCGTCGAAGCCGCACCATCTCGCGGATGCCATTGCAGCGGCAAAGCTCAAACTCGATGAAGCCGAGCTGAAAGCTCTGTCAGAGCGCTACAAGCCGCACTCCGTGCTGGGGCACCGCTGACGTCAGCCGCGCGGCTTGCGGGTCTGCTGCTGGAGCGGGATTGGCTCGTCCGGAATCTGGCTGGGTCCAGGCGTGGTTGGAATGCCCGCTGCCGGAACGGTCTGCGGGCCCGGTTCGGCCGATGGCGCGACCGGCGCTGTCGCCGCGGGCATGGCCTGCGTCGCCAGTTCGTCCGCCTCGGACCAGCCGCCGCCCAACGCACGATAGAGGCCGACATCGGCCTGGATGCGGGCGAGCTTGATCTGCACAAGCTGATCCTGCGCATTGAAGAGCGTCTGCTGCGCCGTCAATACGGTGAGCAAATCCGTCACGCCTTCGCGGTACTGGATTTCCGAAATACGGAACGCCTCGGAGGCTGCGTTGACCTCATCGGTCAGCAGCTTTTCCTGCTGCGTCAGGCTCGCCACCTGACCGAGGGATGTTTCGACATCCTGGAAGGCAGTCAGAACCGTCTTGCGATAGGTGGCGACGAGCTGAAGTTGCCGCGCCTTGCTGACGCGATATTGCCCCATCAGATTGCCGCCGTCGAAAATCGTCTGCAGCAACGAAGCGCCGATGCTCCAGCCGAAGTTGGAGCTTTTGATCAGGCTTCCGATCGCCCCGCTGGCAAAGCCGCCCGATCCGGTCAAACCGATTGCCGGGAAGAACGCGGCGCGCGCCGCATCCACATTGGCATGGGCAGCGGCGAGATTGGCTTCGGCCTGGGCGACGTCCGGGCGGCGGCGCAACAGTTCCGAGGGCAAGCCCGGACGCACGGCGGGGGCGACGATCTTGTCCAGGTTCTGGCCCTGAACGTCGAAACCTTCGGGAAGTTTTCCGAGCAGGATCGCCAGCGCATAGCGGGCTTCGCGCTCAGCCTCGTGCAGCGGCGGAATTTGCGCTTCCTGACCGGAAACCTGCGCCTGTTGCTGCGCCAGATCGAGGCGCGACGAGACGCCATTCGTCACCTTGGCTTGGGTGATCGAAAGCACGCGCTTGGCGGCCTCGATGTTGGATTGCGCGATGGCGACACGCTCGCGGAGCGCCAGCACATTGAAGTAGGTCGAGCCGGTGCTGGAAATCACCGTGAGCGCTACGGCCTGCTTGGCGAAGCGCGACGATTTCACGGCTTCGTCTGCTGAACGTAGCCCCGCCTGTCCCTTGCCCCAGATGTCGAGCGCCCAGCTTGCGTTGCCGGTAAGGCTGAAATTGTTGCTCGTGCTTCTACCACCCGGCGCGCCGATGCCGCTCTTGGCGCGTTCCGCATCGCCTGAAATGCCGATCTGCGGCCAGAGCACCGAGCCGGCGATCTCTGCATTCGCTTTGGCTTCCATGACCTGTGCGGCGGCGACGGCAAGATCGAGATTGTCGCGCTGGGCTTCATCGACCAGGCTGTTCAATTCGTCGCTCTGAAATCCCTTCCACCAGTCCGCCTTCGGCCAGATCGGAGCATCCGCGGTAATCGGTGCGGAGAAATTGGATGGAACATTCGCCGCCGACAACTGCTGCGGCACCGGCGTGGCGCATCCGGCGAGGGCCAGAGCGAGCACGATGGCGGAAGAGGAGAGCAAAACATTCTTCATGGAAATCTACTCGCTTGAATGCACGGCCGGACCGGCCGTCTTGGCCGACTTCATAGCCAGTGGATTGCTGAATACAAGGCCGCCCCGGGACGCAGATGTATATCCGATTGTGGCCTCCGCAAGGCTAATCCTTTTGTTAATTGCTGAATTCCGCCGTTTTGCGCGGGCGGAATCGCTCCTGCGAAATCGTGCGGCAGGGTGTTCCGGCGCCGGTTGCAGTGGTCACAAATGTGATGATCACAGCGTGGCGGACGGGGAAAGAGATGCAGCGTTTAAGAGGCCCATCGCCGGAGGGAAATGGGGGCCAAGCCAGCACCATGTTTCGGGGTCCAGATGCTGGCTTGGCGCCCGCGCAACCTTGCCCATGTGGAGCGCCGATGCGGGCACGGTTGCGATTCGAAAGGATCGGCGAGCGGCGGGTTTCGATCTCGATATGCGCTTGCACCGGGCAATCAATTTCCACCGACACAGTGCGTCTGCGAGACGCCGGACAAAAGATGAGTGCGCCTCAGAAATTGTATCAAACTGTCGCCCGTCGAACCGGCTGCAAACCGTGAAACAACTTTCTGTTGTAAAGAAAAAGCGCGGCGGGAAGGCTCCGCGCCGCGCTCTTCGACAAACGCATATCTGATTTGCGTCAGGCCCCGCTGGTGCGTTTGCGCACGACCTTGAATCGCGAGAGCTGCTCCGTCGCCAGTGCGAAATCGGGACGAATCTCCACTGCCTTCTTGTAGTCGATATAGGCGTCGCGGATGTTTCCAAGCGCCTCGTTGGCGATCGCGCGATCGTAATAGGCAATCTCGGGCCTGTTGGCATTCAGTGCCAGGCCCTTGGTGATGTCCGCGACAGCATCCTTGTATCTTTTGAGAAGGATCAGCACCGCGCCGCGATCCACATAGCCCTCGCCAAGGGACGGATCGATTTCCAGACCCTCGTTGTAACTCTCTAAGGCGCCTTCCGCATCGTTGTCGCGCCCGCGCACGATCCCCAGATTGATAAGCGTCGCCGCCCGGTCATGAGAACTGAGTGCGGTTTCTTCCAGTGCCCGCGAGCAAAGTCTCACATCTTCGGTGGATCCGTCGCTTCCGAACTCCGCGGCTTCGAAACAGCTATGCGCGAGAGTTCCATTGAGCACACTGACGGCCGCATCGGCGGAGGCTGTCAGTGCGGCAAGCCCGGCGCCCGCCATTGCGATAATTGCTATCTTCCGAAACATCGTGTCACCCTCCACAAGCGCAACGATACGATTGTTGCACTGGCTTCCCTCCAGTAAAAGACACATCGCTGTGAAACCGAGGCAGGAGCGCGGCGCTTGGAGACTTCCAAGGTCTTATTTGCCTGCCTTTTTACGTCGTACCCGGCACACCGGAATATTCTCCGCCTGACACATATCCGTGAGGGTCTCATGAATTGGGCATTCATCCTGCCGATTGTACTGCTCTGCTGTTCGAACGTGTTCATGACGTTTGCCTGGTATGGTCAGCTCAAATATCCAAACACCGCGCTCTGGATTCTGATTCCCGTAAGCTGGAGCATCGCCTTCTTTGAGTATTGCTTCGCGGTGCCGGCCAATCATATCGGCCATCGCGTCTATTCCGCGGCGCAACTGAAAACCATGCAGGAGGTGATCACGCTTGTCGTGTTCGCGATCTTCTCAGCCACCTATCTGGGCGAACCGCTCAAATGGAATCATGCGGTGGCCTTTGGCCTGATCGTTCTGGCGGCTTACTTCGCCTTCGAGAAATTCTAGCCGCCCGGAAACGGATCGGGGCTGAAGGTTTTCACGGCACGCATCGGAATGCGAAAGCCGTCGCCTCTGCCAAGATAAACGATCAGCGTCATGCGGTGGGTGCTTGAATTCCATTCCGCCTGCGGTGCGATCCCGCCAGGCTTGCGGAAGGTCTGGCCGTCGAAGTCCAGTTGAATGGGCGTGACGTCATCCCATCCAGCCGCCAATCCGCTGGCGAGGCGCTGGCGGATCGCGGCGCGCGCGCCGTTCGATGTGCTGGCGATATTCTCGGCGTTGGGCGCGCTCACGAAAATCTGGCCCTTTGCGGTGATCTCCATACGGGCGGCGACGAGTGTGTCGCCCGCGTCATAGGTACCTTCCCAACGGCCCGTAGGCGGCGCGGTCTGGTGCGAGCATCCCGCGAGGGCGGAAAGGCAGAAGCAGGCGAAAAGCGCGGCCGGAATCCGCATATCGTTTCCCTTCGGACTGGCCCCCCATTCTAGCGCTTTTTGCGGTTGAGAAATGGTAACGCATGGCTGCTGTGACATTGGTCCTCTTGCCCGTCCGTGCAGCGGATTGATACGACATGGTTTTAACCGAGGATTCGCTCGTGGCTCCCGCTCTTCCCAAAGGCTTTCTGGCCGGCTCGCTCGGCCGCATCCAGCCGTCGCCCACCATCGCCGTGACCCAGAAGGCACGGGATTTGAAGGCCGCAGGCCGGGACGTGATCGGTCTTGGCGCGGGCGAGCCGGACTTCGACACACCGGACAACATCAAGGACGCCGCCATCGCGGCCATCAAGCGCGGCGAGACGAAATACACCGCGGTCGAGGGCATTCCCGAACTGCGCAAAGCCATCGCTGCCAAGTTCAAGCGCGAGAACAATCTCGATTACACGCCCGCGCAGACCTTCGTGTCGCCTGGCGGCAAGATGATCATCTACAACGCGCTGCTCGCCACACTGAACCCCGGCGACGAAGTGATTTGCATTGCGCCCTACTGGGTGAGCTATCCCGACATCGTTCTGCTCGGCGGCGGCGAACCCGTCGTCATCGAGGCGAAGATCGAAGACGGTTTCCGTCTGACGCCCGCGGCGCTGGAAGCGGCGATCACGCCCAAGACGAAGTGGATCATCTTCAACCAGCCGAGCAATCCGACCGGCGCCTGCTACGCGAAAGAACAGTTGAAGGCGCTGGCCGATGTTCTGCTGAAGCATCCGCAAGTCTGGATTCTCGCTGACGACATGTATGAGCATCTCGTCTATGGCGGTTTCAAATTCCATTCCATCGCGGAAGTGGAGCCGAAGCTCTACGATCGCACACTGACGATGAACGGCGTCTCCAAAGCCTATGCAATGACGGGTTGGCGCATCGGTTATGCCGCGGGGCCGGAGCCGCTCATCAAGGCGATGAGCAAGCTGCAATCGCAATCTGTGTCGAGCGCCTCGTCCGTTTCGCAATGGGCGGCGGTGGAAGCTTTGAACGGCACGCAGAATTTCATTCCGAAATTCCAGAAGGTCTTCGAAGAGCGGCGCGATCTCGTCGTCTCCATGCTCAACCAGGCGCATGGTATCGAATGCCCGAAGCCGGAAGGCGCGTTCTATGTCTATCCGAGCATCCGCAAGCTGATCGGAAAGACTACGCCATCGGGCAAGAAAATCGGGACCGACGAGGATTTCGCAGGCGAACTTCTGGAAGCCGAAGGCGTTGCGGTGGTGCACGGCGCGGCGTTCGGCCTGTCGCCCTTCTTCCGCATCTCCTACGCGACCTCGAATGATGTGCTGGAAGAAGCCTGCAAGCGCATCCAGCGCTTCTGCGGAAATCTGCGCTGAAGGCGTTCGCATGGATGGTGGCGGCCAGTTTCAGCCGCCACCATCATCATGCACCGGCCGGTTTACTCCGCCGGAAGTGCGGCGGCGGCGGCGCGCGTTCCGCCTAACGCGCGCGGAATGAGTGGCCTGAGCTTTATGAAGAAGTCCCATGCCATCAGCAGGGCGCCCGCCGCGAACACGACATCGCCCGGCAACCGCATCCACTGCCAGAACAGGGTCGTGTCGTAGAAGGTCTGGCTGCGCGCGTAGGCCAGGCCATGCTCATAGACGGCGTCGAGCTGCGGCCAGCCGATCGGGAAGAAATTGAGCAGGACCCAAAGAACAAGACCGCCATTGTAGAGCCAGAACGCCCATTTGCCCGCCGTCTCGCTGAACGGGAACCGGTCTCCGGCGATGTAGCGCAGGCAGAAATACACAAGCCCGATGCCCAGCAGGCCGAACGCGCCGAACAGCGCAGTGTGTGCATGGTTGAGCGTGAGGAACGTGCCGTGCTCGTAGTAATTCACCAGTGGCGCGTTCAGTGTGCCGCCGCCGAACACACCCGCGCCGACGAAATTCCAGAACGCGGCGCCGATGATATAGGTGTAGGCGAGGTTGTATTTGAAGCCGCTGTGCGCGCGGATCAGCCGGTGCTGTCTGATCGCCTCAATGACAAGTAACACAAGTGGCAGCACCTCGATGAAGGAGAACATGCTGCCCATTGGCACCCACATGCTGGGGCCGCCTGCCCAATAGAGATGATGGCCGGTGCCGATTACGCCGCCCAGGAAGATCAGGATCAGCTCGAAATACACCGCCCGCTCGGCGAGTTTGCGCGAAACAAGCCCGACCGCCATCAGAAGATAGGCGCTCATCGCAGCGGCGAAGAATTCGAAGGATTGCTC
>JAFECP010000052.1 GCA_018242105.1 Pseudomonadota bacterium | reverse complement strand
ACATTGCGGCTTTGCCGCCATCATCGGCGCGCCGAACGCGGGCAAGTCCACGCTGGTGAACGCGCTGGTCGGCTCCAAGGTCTCCATCGTCACGCAGAAGGTGCAGACCACGCGCATGCCGGTGCGCGGCGTAGCGATGCGCGGCGACAAGCAGATCGTGTTCGTGGACACGCCGGGCATTTTCAAACCCAAGCGGCGGCTCGACCGCGCGATGGTCAATTCCGCCTGGGCGGGCGCGGGCGATGCGGACGCCGTGATCCTGATTGTGGATGCGCCGGATCTCATCGCCGATCCGAAGGGCATTTCGGCGCGCGATACCGCTTCGATCGTCGAAGGATTGAAGGCCGCGGGGCGCAAGGCCGCGCTGGTCGTAAACAAGATCGACGGCGTGAAGCGGACGGGCATGCTGCCGCTCGTCGAACGGCTGAGCGGCGAAGGCGATTTCGAGAAGGTGTTTTTTATCTCGGCGCTGAAGGGCGAAGCCGTCGGCGATGTCGCCGAATGGGTGGCGGGCAAGATGCCGGAAGGGCCATGGCTCTATCCCGCCGATCAGGCCGCGGATATTCCCTCACGCCTGCTGGCGGCGGAGATCACGCGCGAGAAGATCTATCTGCGCCTGCACGACGAGCTTCCCTATGCGACCGCCGTGGAAACGGAGAAATGGGAAGAGCGCAAGGATGGCTCCGTGAAGATCGACCAGACGATCTTCGTGCAGCGTGAGGGGCAGAAGGCCATTGTGCTGGGCAAGGGCGGCGCGGCGATCAAGAAGATCGGCGAGCTTGCGCGCACGGAGATGGAAGAGATCTTCGGCCATCGCGTTCACCTGTTCCTGTTTGTGAAGGTGCAGGAGAACTGGGCCGAGGACCGCGCGCATTATGCCACGCTAGGGTTGGAATATCCGAGCGATGAGTAGCGGAAGGTTCGCGTAACACTCTCCGCTCCTCAATTGTCATGGCCCACACTCCGGTGGGCCATGACAGTCAGTTTTTCGTTCAATCAAAACCGAGGTCAATCCGTAATCTCGCGCGCCTGCGCCTTTTTGCTGTGCTTGTCATACAGGCAGAGCCAGCGTGCTTCGGCGCCGCCCATTTTGCCTTTGAATGTCAGCGCGTAATAAAGGTCGCCATCGCCGCCTATGCCGGAAACCCGGCCCGTGATGCGCGAGACCCGGGCGTTGGCGGCGAGAATCTTGATCTGTTTGCCGCATTCCGAATGCGCGGTGCGGGCCAGTGCGCTCCAGGCGCTTTGCGTCGATGCGCTGCCGGCCGCCGATGCCGCGGCAAGCGCCACCGCCAATGCGCCGGCGGTCAGGATGGTTCGCATTTCACATTCTCCCTGTGATAAGCAACGGCCATGCGTTTCACCAGAATAGCCGGATCGTGGCATGGAATGGTCTGACGACGCCATCGTGCTTTCGGTCCGCGCGCATGGGGAAACCAGCGCCATTCTGGAAGTGCTCACCCGCGGGCATGGCCGCCACGCGGGATTGGTGCGGGGCGGGGTGTCCCGCAAATCGAAATCCGCGTTGCAGCCGGGAAACTCCGTTCATCTTCTTTGGCGCGCGCGGCTGAACGAGCATCTGGGCAATTTCATCGCCGAGCCGATGACATCCCGCGCCGGTCATTTGATAGAGAGCCGCGCTTCGCTTGCAGGGCTTAACGCCTTCACCTCGATCGTTTCGGCATCGCTGCCGGAGCGGGAAGTGCATCAATCCGTGCATGAAGCGGGCGAGCTTCTGCTCGATGCGATGACTTCCGAAGACTTCGCGCATTGGGGGCCGCTCTATGTGCGCTGGGAACTGGGGTTGCTGGACGAGCTCGGTTTCGGGCTCGATCTGTCGCAATGCGCGGCCACTGGCGCGATGGACGAACTGGAATTTGTCTCGCCCAAATCCGGCCGCGCGGTGTCGCGTGCCGCCGCCGCGCCTTACAAGGAGCGGGTGCTGGCGCTGCCGCCGTTTCTTCTGGGATCGCAGAACGCGGAGCCGACGCCTGCGGACATCGCGGCGGGGTTGAAACTCACCGCGCATTTCCTGCTGGAGCGCGTTCTTCGGCCACATGGAAAAGAACTGCCAGCCGCACGGCAGCGACTGGAAGAAGTTGCGAACCACGAATCGGGATAATATCCAGCATACATAATTCATTCGTCATGGCCGGGCTTGTCCCGGCCATCCATTTTCCAGAAGCGGTGCAGGAAGTGTTTGGCCTCTGGAAAATGGATGGCCGCCACGAGGGCGGCCATGACGATGGAGAGACAATCCCAGAACAAGAAGAATGAGCAAGTAAGCACATGGCCAAGCAACCACCCGCACCCGTTAGAGACGACGATATCCATCCCGAGCCGCTCGCCGAAGCGCTGTCGCAGCGCTATCTGGCCTATGCGCTCTCCACCATCACGCAGCGTGCGTTGCCCGATGCGCGCGACGGGTTGAAGCCGGTTCACCGCCGCATCCTCTGGGGCATGCGCCTGCTGCGCCTCAATCCCGAAGGCGCGTTCAAGAAGAGCGCGAAGATCGTCGGCGATGTGATGGGCGCATTCCATCCGCATGGCGACCAGGCGATCTATGACGCGCTGGTGCGCCTCGCGCAGGATTTCGCGACGCGCTATCCGCTGGTGGATGGGCAGGGCAATTTCGGCAACATCGATGGCGATAGCGCCGCCGCTTACCGCTATACCGAAGCGCGCATGACCGAAGCCGCCGAGCTTCTCATGGAAGGGCTCGACGAGGACGCCGTCGATTTCAAGCCGAACTATGACGGCGCAGACCGCGAACCGGCAGTTATGCCCGCGGCGTTTCCCAATCTTCTCGCCAACGGTTCCAGCGGCATCGCCGTGGGCATGGCGACGAACATTCCCCCGCACAATCTGGGCGAACTTTGCGGCGCGATGATCGCGTTGATCGAGAATCCGAACACGCGCGACGCCACACTGCTGAAATTCGTGAAAGGTCCGGACTTCCCGACCGGCGGCATCCTGATGGACAGCCCGGAGACGATCGCGGAAGCCTACAAGACGGGCCGCGGCTCATTCCGCGTGCGAGCGCGCTGGAGCAAGGAAGAGGGCGCGCGGGGCGTTTATCAGATCGTCGTCGACCAGATTCCGTATCAGGTGCAGAAGGCGAAACTGATCGAGCGCATCGCCGAGCTGATCGAGCAGAAGAAGCTGCCGCTGCTGGACGACGTGCGCGACGAGAGTGCCGAAGACGTGCGCGTCGTGCTGGTGCCCAAGAGCCGCACGGTGGAAGCCGATCTTCTGATGGAGCAGTTGTTCCGCCAGAGCGATCTGGAATCCCGCGTGTCGCTGAACATGAACGTGCTGGACAGCGGCCTGATCCCGCGCGTGATGAGCCTGAAGGATGCGCTGCAGGCGTTCATCAATCACCGCCGCGATGTCCTGGAGCGCCGCTCCAAGCACCGGCTGGAGAAGATCGCGGCGCGGCTGGATATCCTGGAAGGTTATCTGATCGTCTATCTGGACCTCGACAAGGTCATCAAGATCATCCGCACGGAAGACGAGCCGAAGCCTAAGCTCATCAAGGCATTCAAGCTCACCGAGACGCAGGCTGAAGCCATCCTCAATATGCGCCTGCGGTCTTTGCGCAAGCTTGAGGAAATGGAAATTCGCCGCGAGCACGAGAACCTGACGAAAGAGCAGAAGGATCTGAAGAAACTGCTCGGTTCCGAAAAGCTCAAGGACGAGAAGCTCATCGACGAAGTGAAGGAGATCGACAGCAAGTTCGGCCTGAAGACCGAGATCGGCAAGCGCCGCACCAAGATCGCGGACGCGCGCGAGGTGGAGAAGATCTCAAACCTTGCCGAAGAAGCCGCGAACATCGAAACGGCGGTGGAGAAGGAGCCGATCACGGTCGTCTGCTCGCAGAAGGGTTGGATACGCTCGTTCAAGGGGCATGTCGAAGAAACCGACGACGTGAAATACCGCGAAGGCGACCGCGGCCGGTTCTGGGTGCATGCGCAGACCACCGACAAGCTGATGGTGTTCGCAACCGACGGCCGCTTCTTCACCATCGATTGCTCCAAGCTCCCGGGCGGGCGCGGCAATGGCGAAGCGATCCGCACCTTCTTCGACCTGCCGCCGGATGCGGATGTGGTCGCGATGTTCCCGTTCGTCAGCAAGCGCAAGCTGCTGGTGGCGTCCACCACCGGCCATGGCTTCATCGTCAACGAAGACGACTGCGTGGCGCAGACCAAATCCGGCAAGCGCGTGATGAATGTGAAAGCCGGCGCGGAAGCTGCCGTCTGCCGCATGGTCGATGGCGATTCCATCGCGGTCGTCGGCGACAATCGCAAGATGGTGATCTTCCCGCTGGACGAGCTGCCGGAGATGGCGCGCGGGCAGGGCAACTACCTGCAGCGTTATAAGGATGGTGGCTTGCTCGACGCGACCACCTTCACCTGGAAGGAAGGCCTGAAGGACGAGAACAATCGTCTTTACGAACCGTCCGAGTTGAAGGACTGGAAAGGCGCCCGCGCACAGGCAGGACGACTGGTGCCGCGTGGGTGGGCGAAGAGCGGAAAGTTCAGCTGACCTGTCATCCCCGGCGAGGCGCGCTCTTCGCGCGCCGAGGGAAGGGGACCCAGGTAGGTCGGCTTGACGGTCTTGCAGACCGCGTTTCTTCTTTCGATGCCGAGCAAGATGTCGATGCCTGGGTCCCCTTTCCCCTCGCTGCGCTCGGCCGGGGATGACAGCGGAGTTTTGTGATGGACTTTCAAGAGATCACCTATGCCGTTGATGGCCCGCTCGCGGTCATCACGCTCAATGTGCCGCAATACAAGAACGCGCAGGGCTATCGCATGCTCGACGAGATCGATGCGGCATTCGATTCCGCGCAGGCGGACAAGAACGTGCGCGTGCTCATCATCCGCGGCAGCAACGGGAATTTCTCCACCGGGCACGATCTGGGCTCGCCGGAAGCTATCGAATATCGAAAGAATCTCGGCGCCGCGCCGGGGATCGAAGCCTATGACCAGTTCCGCAAATACAATCTCGATCTGCTGCTGAAGTGGCGCAATTTCACCAAGCCCAGCATCGCGATGGTGGAAGGCTATTGCATCTATGCCGGCTGGATGCTGGCCGCGTGCTGCGACATCGTCTTCGCGGGCGAGAACGCGGAGTTTCTCGCGGGCTTCGTCGAATACATGTCGATCCCATGGGATATCGGCATCCGCCGCGCGAAGGAGTTGTGCTTCGAAAGCCGCTTCATCACCGCGCAGGAGGCCGCGCAATACGGCTTCGTCAATCGCGTGCTGCCGAATGCCGAATTGGAACGTGAGACCTACGCCTATGCGCGCCGCGTGGCGGAGAACACGCCGGGCGTGTTGCGTTACGCCAAGCTGCAGATGAACAAGGCGCAGGACCGCCAAGGCTTCACGCAATCCGTGGAGGATTCTTTCGGCGATTATTTCGCCATGATGAACCTGCTGACAGATGAATGGCGCGTGCCGGGCGAGAAGCGGCTTGCGAGCGTCGATCTAGCGGTGAAGGGCCGCAAGGGCGAACGGTTCGGCCTCAAGAAGGGTTAGAGCCGTTTCGATTTGGAGTTATATGCATCCTTAAACTCTGTTGTCATGGCCCGCCGGAGTGCGGGCCACCCAGTTGAAATCTGCACAGCCGGCGCCTTTTGAAACGCCGATCCGCATTATATCCGTTGAGGGCAAAGAAGCGTCACCTGGGTGGCCCGCACTCCGGCGGGCCATGACATTGGTGTTTTGTGCTCTATTCAAACCAAAGCATATCTAAGTCTGCGGTATTGCACGCGTCAGAATCGCATCAGTGTCGATCTTCGCGTCCATCGCGCCATAGGCGAAGCCCGGATGGTCCGCGAGCCGCGTGGCGCAGAAGGCGTCGAAAACCGCCGGTGGCGTGGTGCGCGCGAGCACCGCGCCTTGCAGTGCCAGCGCCATGGTTTCGACCTGATGCCGCGCGGCGGATTCTGCTGCTGGTTTGGCAACGGCGTCTTTCACAGTGTCGATCGCGCGATCCAGTGCCGCATTCGCACCGCGCGCCAGCTCGATCTCGTCCACGAACGCCGCCACGCTGTCCGGCTCGCGGGCCATCGCGCGCAGCACGTCGAGGCAGATCACGTTGCCGGAGCCTTCCCAGATGGAGTTGAGCGGGGACTGGCGGAAAATGCGCGGCATCACGCCTTCCTCGATATAGCCCGCGCCGCCATGCGCCTCCATGCACTCATAGACGAAGTTCACCACGCGCTTGTTGATCCAGTATTTGCCGATGGGCGTGGCGATGCGGGAGAACGCCGTTGTCGCGCCTGCCGCCTCGCTTTCATCGAAGCTGCGCGCGATGCGGAAGGTGAGGGCGGTTGCCGCTTCGCTTTCAATCGCCAGGTCGGCGAGCACCGCGCGCATCAGCGGTTGATCTATCAGCTTCTTCTGAAACGCGGTGCGATGGACGGTGTGCCACAGCGCGTTCGCCAGCGCCTGCCGCATGTAAGCGGCAGGCGCGAGGATGCAGTCCAGCCGCGTGTGATGCACCATCTCGATGATCGTGCGCACGCCGCGGCCTTCCTCGCCGATGCGCTGCGCGTAAGCGCCGTGATATTCGATCTCGGACGAAGCGTTGGCCTTGTCGCCCATCTTGTCCTTGAGGCGCATGACATGAATGGCGTTGCGTGTCCCATCCGGCCGCCAGCGCGGCGCGAGGAAGCAGGTCAACCCGCCTTCGGCATAAGCGAGCGTGAGGAACGCATCGCTCATCGGCGCGGAGCAGAACCATTTGTGGCCGACGAGCAGATAGGAGCCATCGTCCTGTTTCAGCGCTTTGGTGGTGTTGGCGCGAACATCGGAGCCGCCCTGTTTCTCCGTCATCGCCATGCCAATGGTGACGCCGCTCTTGTCCTTCGCCGGGCACGAGGCGGGATCGTATTTGCCCGCAGTGATGCGCGGCTCCCAGACTTTCGCCAGTGCCGGTTCATGCCGGATCGCGGGCAGGCAGGCATAGGTCATCGTCATCGGGCAGCAGACGCCGGGCTCCGCCTGCGCCATCAGAAATTCCAGTGCGGTGTGCAGGACATGCGGCGCGTCTTTCGCCGTCCACGCCGCGGATGAAACGCCCGCGCCGATGCCCAATTCCATCAGCTTGTGATAGGCGGGATGGAATTCCACTTCGTCGATGCGCTGGCCGTATTTGTCGAACTGCCTGAGCTGCGGCGGATTCTTGTTCGCCTGCATCGCCCATTCGGCGACTTCTGCCGATCCGCAAGCTGCGCCGAAAGCCGCAATCCGTTCACGATGCACATCGCCGCCCGCATGATGGACCGCGTTCTGCAATGCCCGGTCGCCCGCGAAGAGGTTCACATTCTCGAACGGCGGCGGCTGGTTGGTGACATCGTGGGTTTCGAGATGCGTTTCGGGCCTGAGCGCGCTCATCGTTTTCTCCCTGATGCCGCGATTATAGGCGCGCAAATCGCTTTGCGCCCGCGACGTTTCTGCTAGGGTCGGAACAGAGGAAACGCCCGAAGAGGCTGCATGACAATCGAAACATCCGCTGCGGAAGCGGGCGGCGTCGTTGCCGCGCCTTCGCAAAGCGCGGCCATCAGCGGCCGGGGCTATATCCTTCCGATCCTCACCCTCGTTTATGTGGTGAACTATCTGGATCGCCAGATCCTCGGCATTCTGCTGCCCTTCATCCAGAAGGAATTCCTGCTCGACGATTTCGAAGGCGGGCTGCTTTCGGGAACCGTGTTCGCCGTGATCTACGCCACGCTGGGCGTGCCGCTGGCCACGGTGGCCGACCGCTGGAACCGGCGCAATCTCATCGCTGCATCTCTGGCGACCTTCAGCCTGATGACGGTGCTGTCCGGCTACGTCACGGTGTTCTGGCAACTCATCGTCACGCGCTTCTTCACCGGGCTGGGCGAAGCCGGCACGGGGCCTTCGATCAATTCGATGATCGCGGATCTTTACCCGCCGGAGAAACGCGCGGGCGCGCTCTCCTTCTATTCGGCGGGATTGAATGTCGGTCTTCTGCTCGGTTTCTTCGGCGGAAGCTGGATGCTGATGCATTATGGCTGGCGTAGCGCGTTCATCGCGTCCGGTGCGCCGGGCTTGCTGCTGGTGTTCCTGCTGTTGTTCACGGTGCGAGAGCCGCAACGTGGCGCTGTCGATAGGATGCAAGACAATCTTGCCGCGCCCAGCCTGTGGACCACCATCCGGCATCTGTGGAAGCTTCCGTCGTTCCGCTGGATGGCGGTCGGCGGCGGCATGAGCGCCTTTGGCGGCTATGCGGGCCTGGCCTTCATTCCGAAATTTCTCATTGTGTCGCATCACATGACGCCGGTGCAGATCGGCGTGGCGCTGTCGCTGCTGACGGGAATTTGCGGCGCCATCGGAACTTATATGTCGGGCCGTCTTTCGGACCGTTTCGGCAAGCGCGATGTGAACTGGTACATGTACGTGCCGATCATCGCGACGTTCATTTCGATCCCGTTCGCGCCGGTCTTCTATCTCACGCCCAGCACCGCCATCGCGCTGATCGCCGCCACCGGCCCGGCAACGATGGGGGCGAGCTATCTCGGATCGCTCTATGCGATGTCGCAGGGCATGGTGCCGCTGCGCATGCGCGCGCAGACCATTGGCCTGCTGCTCTTTGTCCTGAATATGATCGCGCTGGGGTTGGGGCCTGCGACGGTCGGTTTCATCAGCGATCAACTGCGGCCCTATGTCGGCGATGATTCGCTGCGCTATGCGCTGATGACAAGCATGATCACCGGCGCTCTGGGCGCGTTCTGTTACTGGCGCGCCACGAAAACGCTGAAAGCCGATCTTGCCCGCGGCAGTGTGACCACCCTGGCTTGAGAGTGCGGCGCGCCCCTGGTTAAGGTTGATTCATGGTGCGGGTGAGGGAATTTTCTGCCGTTGCGTCCGTGGCGATGCTCGCGATGAGCGGCGCTTATTGGGTGCAAAGATTCGAGTCGAACAGTGCGCTGCAAGCCACTGTTGCGAAATGGATTCCGCATTTCTCAAGCGAAACCTTAGAAGCGCGGGCCGAGCCTGCCAAACCCGTTTTCGCCAACCGGCTCGTGGCGATGGGCGCCACGCCGGAGCCGCTTGCGATTCCCGTGCATGTCGCCAAGGCCCAAATCGTGCCGCCGCCCAAGCCGGCCACTGTGAATCCGCAACTCGCGGAAGGCCCGGCGCCCGTGCGTCCCATCGCGCCGCCGCCCGCCGTCGAGACAGACGGCGCGAGCGCGCAAGCCGTCGCGGTTGCAGAGCGTGTTCGCCAGTCCGTACCCGCGGAACTGTTTCCGTATTTCGATGTCTATCTCTATGTGAGCAAGGCTGCGTCCGGTCCGTGGGCGCAGCACATGTTCGTCTATCACAAGACCGATGCCGGCAAGCTCGCATTCGAAGAGACATTCCCCGTATCGACGGGCCGCGAGCGTCACGAAAAATACTTCACCAGCACGCCGACGGGTTTGTTTGAACTCGATCCGGCGCGCTTCGATGCGCATCATCGCTCGCATCGCTGGAACGGCGCGCCGATGCCATGGGCGATGTTCCTGAACTACACGATCCACAATCGCGAGACCGGCGTGGCTCTTCATTCCGGCATAGGTCACGTCGCCTTCCTGGGGCAGCGCGCATCCGGCGGCTGCGTGCGCATGCCGCCCGAAAAGGCCGAAGAATATTTCCACCGCTTCCAGGCGACCGAACGCGGCGAAGTTCCCGTCTTCGCCTTCGACAGCGCCAGCGGGACGACCCGGACGGATGGGGTGCTCCAGAGGGATATGACCGGCAAGCCGATCCTGACCGAAGGCTACCGGGTCTTGCTCATTATTCAGGATTACCCCGGCGGCCCGGCCACGGTGGCGGTTTTGTCCTAGCCCAAAGGTTCGGGCCGTTAAGGTTTGGCCTTGCCCCAAAGCGGCTTTTTCGTAATTGTGTTAACCTCTTAGTGCACCATATTGGGACAGTGGCCCATATGGCCGGTAGGCTTTCGCCTTGAGGGGATGAGTGCGCGTGATTGCGTTGCGCCATTTGAGCGTTGTGTACCTCGCGGCGGCGTCGAGCTTCGCGGTGGCGATCGCGCTTTCGCAGCACCCCACATGGAACGCGGCAGCTCACACCGGCGCGCGCTTCGTGGGCGAGCAGGGTGCTACCGCCGCCGTCGCCATAAATGACTACGTTCTTCAGCCCGGCTGGGCGGTGACGAAGACCGGATCCGTCGCGCTGTTCAAAGTCGCGGCCGACAAATTCAACATGCTTCCGCAGAATGTCGCGGCGCGGGCGCCCGCGAAGCCGGTTGCCGTCGCGCAGGCGAAGCGGCCCGCGCCGAAACCGGTGACGCTGAATCGTCCGGCGATCGTCGCATCCTATCAGGCCAGGAAGCTGGCGCCGGTGCCGCCGCCAGAAGCGCCAAAGCTGCGCCCGCCGATCATCGAGAGCGAACCGGCAGTGCAGCCGCAGCCCAAAGCAAATACCGTCGTCGCATCGGCGCCGCACTATTCGCTCGCGCCGCAGGTAACGCAGCCGCTTGCGCCCAAGGCGCCCGCGCAACTCACGCCGCCGCCGATCGACGATCATCCGCCCAGCGCTGCCGAGCTGGCGCGCGTCGCGCAGCATTTCCGCAGCAGCCTGACGAAAGAGATGCTCGCGAATTTCGAGCTGTTTCTCTATGTGAGCAAGGCCGATCGCGGCATCGCCGCGCAGCGCATGTATGTTTTCCAGAAGCAGGACAGCGGCGATCTGGTGTTGCTGCACAACTGGCCCGTCTCGACGGGGCGCGAATTGGCCGAGGTCGCGCCCAACGGCGCGAAAGCGCCCAGCTACACGCCCGCCGGTTACTACGAACTCGATCCGAAGCGGATGTATGTCCACCACTTCTCGGGGCAGTGGAAGCAGCCGATGCCTTATGCGATGTTCTTCAACTGGGAAGATCATGGTTATCAGACCGGCCTTGCGATCCATGGCGCCAGCGGCGCGGAAGACATCGGCCTTCTGGGCACGCGCGCCAGCGCCGGCTGCGTGCGAATCGCGCCGGAGAACGCGCGCGTTCTCTTCTCGCTTATCAGAAACAACTACAAAGGGCTGATGCCCAAATTCGCTTACGACAAGCGCACCGCCACCATGAGCAATCAGGGCGTGCTGGTGCACGCGCGTGACGGCTCGCTGGAGATGGCGCAGGGCTACAAGGTTCTGGTGTTCATCGAGAATTACGGCGGCGAGAATGTCGTCGCGGCGTTGTTCTAGTCCTTCGGGGCCCGCTGCGCTCGCATCTCAGGGTGATGCTATCCGCTTATTCTGAATCGTCATGGTGAGGCGCCGTTCGAAGAACGGCCGCGAACCATTATGCATGCCCCGTCAGCAGCCACAGGATGATGATGAGCGGAATCGGAACGCCGATCAGATAGAGCAGGCAGGAGCGCATGTTTCACCCTCGCATCGGCGCTTCGCGGACATAATGGCGGGACCGGCGGGAGAGTTCCACTTCTAGAGCACGATCTGATTCAACTTAATCAGCGCGCGCTCCAGATTTTTTGATTGCCGCGCAATTTACGGGCGAACCGCTTCACGCTTCACCCGATTGCGCTCTAGCCGCGGCGAAGCTCGTAGAGCGCGACGGCGGCGGCGTTGGAGACGTTCAGGCTCTCCGTGCTGCGGTCGATGGGGATGAACGCGGCGGTATCGCAATGCTCACGCACCAGCCGGCGGATGCCCGAGCCTTCCGAGCCGAGGACCAGCGCGATGTCGCCTTTGGTGGCCGCCTGGGCGAGCGGCTCCGCGCCATCGCCGGCCAGCGCGATGCGCCAGAAGCCGAGTTCGCCAAGCCGCTCCAGCGCGCGCGAGATGTTCACGACCTCGACATAAGGCACCGTATCGAGCGCGCCCGAGGCCGCTTTCGCCAGCACGCCGGATTCCGGCGGCGCGTGGCGATCCTGCACAACAACGGCGCTCGCACCGAACGCGGCAGCGGAGCGCAGGATCGCGCCCTCATTGTGCGGATCGGAAATCTGATCGAGCACGACAACAATTTTACGCCGGCCCGCGGCGCCGCCCGCCAACCCGTCGCGGTCCGGCGGCGATGAAAGCACGTCTTCCAGATCGAGCTTCGGAAGCTTCTCGCATTGCAGCGCCGCGCCCTGATGCACCGCGCCTTCGGGCAGCAGGCGATCCACCGTCTTCATGTCGGCGATTTCGTGTTTCACGCGGCCGAGAAGCTTCGCGCCGATTTCCTGCGCGGCGCGCTCCGTCGTCACGGCGCGCAGCACCTTTCGTTTCGGATTGGCGAGTGCCGCTATCACCGCATGGATGCCGTAAAGCCAAAGCCCCTCGGCTGCGCGCGGGCGCGGCTCCCGAGGATGGAAGTGGCGGCGGTCCTTGGAATTGTCTCGACGGGTCATGCCAGCGATAAACGTCGAAGGATTGCCAAAATCAACCGTGCTGTTGAATTGGCGCGTTTCTGGTGTTACAGGTGTAACACCATCAGGGCACAGGCCCGGCAATGAGGGCGAGGCCCCTAAAATGAGTGAAAAAAGTACGAGTGTCGTCCGCATTTCGCGGACGTTGGATGAACGGCTGACAGACTTGGCCCACAAAACGGGGCGTCAAAAGAGTTACTACGCCACGAAAGCAATTGAAGCTTACCTCGAAGACCGCGAGGATTATCTGCTGGGTGTCGCGGCATATGAGGAAAGCAAGGGGAAGCGGAGATATACGCTTGACGAAGTCTTCAACGAACTCGGTCTGGAGCGTCGTACTAAGCCCGAAAGCGCGCAAGGAGCTAAAAAAGCTCGGAACCAAAGACTGCGCGCGAGTCGCTGAATTTCTGGACACGAAACTGGAAGGTGTCACGGACCCACGTATGCATGGGAAACCTCTCCATGGATTAAAGGGGGAATTCTGGCGCTTCAGGGTGGGAGATATACCGATCATCGCGAAGCTGGAATATGACCGTGTGGAGGTTCTGATTGTGACCATTGGCCATCGAAGAGAAGTCTATCGCTGACGCGAGTTGACAGGTCCGCGCATTTGCCCGATATCCGCCGTCCTTATCGCCAAATTCCGCAAGGAAACTGCGAGTTTGGGGGAATGTCCCGAGTGGCAAAGGGGGTGGACTGTAAATCCGCTGGCTATGCCTTCGTAGGTTCGAGTCCTACTTCCCCCACCAGCCTTCGCTCGCGCGCAGCGAGCTAAGGCTGCCGCGTCGAAGCCCAAAGGGCGAAGACGGGCTGGTTGCCGCGAGCTACGGCTCGGCAAGCCATCCTTCGCCGTGTAGGTTTGGCCAGGCGCGGGTGTAGCTCAATGGTAGAGCAGAAGCCTTCCAAGCTTATGACGAGGGTTCGATTCCCTTCACCCGCTCCATCTTGCTTGTCAGACTGATCGCTGCGGCGATGACCGGATGGGCCTTCGCGCTGATCTCAAGCCAATTCAGGCCGCGTTCGATCTCGGCGCCGTGCATCGCCCACGCTTGCGTGAGCACGTCGCTGCGAAGCTTGGCGTCATAATTGTATTCCTGCGCCTTGGAATAGGTGCGCATGTCCGGGCCGGAGGCGATTGCAGCGATCCGATCGTCGCTCGCCGCGATTCCGAGATGTTGGAAACACGCACCAAGCGCGCTTGGTGGATCGGCGAGGAAACGATCGAAGTCAAGCCACAGGATGCGTTCGCGCGCGGCGGGCAGGGCGGCGGCGAGCGCCGTCATTTCGCTGGCCCAACTCATCGCCACCAGCTCGCCCATGGAGGTTGCAGGTTGCGGCGCCGCGCCGATGCGGCGGTGCAGACGCCTGGCGCGGAGCGGCGCCAGCATCTGCGCCTCGCGGGGCGAGTTTTCCGCACCCAGAATGGTCGCCAGATAGCTCTGCGGCGAAACAAACATGAAGATCGCTTTGGGCCGGTAGGCGCGGCCGAGAATCTCCGCCGCCAGTTCGGACGCGAAGCTGGTCGCCTTCACGACCGCGCGTTGATCGGGCCGGAAGGTCCGCGACCAGAGTTTCAGGAGCGTCGAAAGGTGTGCTTCGAATTCCGCGTCGTTCCATCGCCGCGGGAATGTCTCCGGCTCTGCGCGCAACTGAGCCAGGGTGCGCAGGATGGCCGGCTCGCGCAGCGCCAGCACGCCCTCATGCCGGCCGAGCAGCCGGGAGAGCAGGGTCGATCCCACATGACCGATGTGGAAAATGAACGGACAGGTTTCCATCAAGTCGAGTTCGGCAGCAGCCGACTGTATCGAGGCACAAGGCATGGTCCGGGCTTGAATGCCCGGTTTCAGCAGGCGCCCATCGAGAAAACTGGCCTTGGCGTAATCGGCTTCGCTTAGCGCCAGCAGCGTGAGGGAATCGCTCCCGACGTCGAGACCGAAGGGGAAAAGTTCCGGGGTGGGGGAAAGATGCGGCATGGACTCGCGGATAGGGGCGTCGCCCGGACTGCTTACCACGGCGACCCATTGGATGGCCCGGAAAGCGTGTGGAACCTGCCAAGTCCCCATGGCTCAAAAGGTCTTGGGATGCCTCAGATTTTCCGCTGTTTACCGCTTGATAAGCCGGAGTTCCGCTGGTAAACCCCGCCCCTTGGCAAAAAGCTGATGCGCTGGCGGTGTTCTCCGCTTCCGGCGCGCTGCCTTTTTGTCTGTAGGAGTGTAGCTCAGTTGGTAGAGCATCGGTCTCCAAAACCGAGGGCCGTGGGTTCGAGTCCCTCCACTCCTGCCAAGTGATGCACGAACGAGAAACGGATTCAATATCGTGGCCGACACATCCAAAAAAGCAGCTGAGACCGCGGGCAAGGAATTGCCGGCGCCGGTCGCTGCGCGCCGCGGCGGCATCGTTCAATTCTTTGAAGAGACGCGGCGCGAGACTTCAAAGGTTACATGGCCGACGTGGAAGGAAACGTATCTCACCACGATCGTCGTGTTCGCGATGGTCGGTCTCACCATGACCTTTTTCTTTGTGGTCGATCTGCTTCTCTCCATGGGTGAGAAGTGGCTGATCGGCGCGATGAGCTGAGAGAAGTTATGAGCGAAGCTGGAACTGCACCGAAGACTGTCGCTGACGCGCGCTGGTACATCGTCCACACCTACTCGAATTTCGAGAAGAAGGTGACGGAAGAGATCAAGCGCCAGGCGAAGCTTCAGGATCTGGAAGAATTCGTCGCGGACGTGATCGTTCCGACCGAGGAAGTGGTGGAAGTGCGCCGCGGCCAGAAGATCAATTCCGAGCGCAAATTCCTGCCGGGCTATGTGCTGCTGCACGCCAAGCTGACGGACGAGGTTTATCACCTTGTGAAGAACGTCGCGAAGGTCACGGGCTTTCTCGGCCAGAACAACAAGCCGATGCCGCTTCGCCAGGGCGAAGTCGATCGCATCCTCAATCAGGTGCACGAAGGCCAGGAGCATCCCAAGTCGTCGATCACGTTCGAGATCGGCGAGCAGGTCAAAGTGGCCGACGGACCGTTCGCGTCGTTCAACGGCGTGGTCGAAGAAGTGGACGAAGACCGTTCGCGCCTGAAGGTCGCGGTGTCGATCTTCGGACGCGCAACGCCGGTCGAACTGGAATTCACGCAGGTCGAAAAAATCTAACCTGAGTGATCAATCGCGGGAGAGCTGGCACGGCTCGTCTGAACCGCAAACCGCTAAGGAGGCGGATATAGAGTGGCAAAGAAGATTACGGGTTACATCAAACTTCAGGTGCCGGCAGGCGCGGCGAATCCGTCGCCGCCGATCGGTCCCGCGCTCGGTCAGCGCG
>JAFECP010000051.1:38020-56916 GCA_018242105.1 Pseudomonadota bacterium | reverse complement strand
CATCCTGCAGGACCAGCTTCAGGTATTCATCAACTTCGAAGAGCCGCGCGAGCGCGTTGCCGAAGAAGCCAAGCCGGATCTGGCTTTCAACCCGGTCCTCCTCAAGAAGGTGGACGAGCTGGAACTGTCGGTGCGTTCGGCAAACTGCTTGAAGAACGACAACATCGTCTATATCGGCGATCTCATCCAGAAAACGGAAGGCGAGATGCTTCGCACGCCGAACTTCGGCCGCAAGTCACTGAACGAGATCAAGGCCGTGCTGGCTGAAATGGGCTTGCATCTCGGCATGGAAGTGCCGGGCTGGCCGCCGGAAAACATCGAAGACCTCGCGAAGCGTTACGAGGATCAGTACTAAAAGTTGGTTCCCGGCTCGCGCTGCGCTGGCCGGGATGACAGGAGTTCGGAATGCGCCATCGCAACCAAGGCCGTAAGCTCAATCGCACGGCGTCTCACCGCAAGGCTATGTTCGTGAACATGGCGGCGGCGCTGATCAAGCATGAGCAGATCACGACGACGCTGCCCAAGGCGAAGGAGCTTCGTCCGGTCGTGGAGAAGCTGGTGACGCTGTCGCGGCGCGGCGCCAAGAACCTCCATGCACGCCGCCAGTTGATCGCGCAGGTGGGCGACGAGGCGCAGGTGACGAAGCTGTTTGAAGTCATTGGTCCGCGCTACGCAAAGCGCCCCGGCGGCTACACGCGCGTCCTGAAGGCGGGCTTCCGTCACGGCGACAACGCCGAGATGGCCGTCATCGAGTTCGTGGATCGCGATGTCGACGCCAAGGGCCAGGATTCCGGTCCGGTCATGGGTGGCGATGATGAGGCAACGGAAGCGTAATTTTTCCGGATGCCTGCGATGTGAAATAAAAAGGGCGGCTGATGAGGCCGCCCTTTTGCGTTCGGGAAGGATGAAGCGATGAACCGTGTTGTGCTGATTGCCGCCGCCGCTCTTATTGGTGTCGCGGTTGCGGGTTATGCGATCACCGAAGATGCCAACGGCCCGGCCATCGCCGCGGCAGCGCCCAAGGCCGCGCCCGCGCTGCCAGCGATCGTGCCGCAATCGACAACACAGATGCAGCTTTCCTTCGCGCCTATCGTGAAGAAGGTTTCGCCCGCGGTCGTGAATGTCTATGCGCGCTCGGTCGTGCAGCAGCAGATGAACCCGATGTTCGCCGATCCGATGTTCCAGCGCTTCTTCGGAATCACCCCGCAAATGCGCCAGCGCGTGCAGCAATCTTTAGGCTCCGGCGTCATTGTCCGCAGTGACGGCCTGATCCTCACCAACAACCATGTCATCGCCGGCGGGCAGGAGATCGTCGTCGCGTTGGCCGACAAGCGCGAATTCAAGGCTAAGGTCGTGCAAGCCGACGCGCGCCTCGACCTGGCGCTGCTGCGCGTGGACACCAGGGGCGAGAAGCTTCCGACAGTCACATTCGGCGACAGCGACAAGGCACAGGTGGGCGATATCGTCCTGGCGATCGGCGATCCTTTCGGCGTAGGGCAGACGGTGACGATGGGCATCGTGTCCGCGCTGGCGCGCACGCAGTCCACGTCGTCCGACGCTGTTTACATCCAGACCGATGCGGCGATTAACCCCGGCAATTCCGGCGGCGCGTTGGTGACGAGCGACGGCCGGCTTCTGGGCATCAACTCATCGATTTATTCCAACTCCGGCGGCAATATCGGCATTGGCTTCGCCATTCCGTCCAATCTTGCGCGCCGCTTTGTGGAAGGCACGGCAAGTGGCGGTTCGTTCAAGATGGCGTGGTTCGGCGCGGAGGGGCAGCCGGTCACCAGCGCGATCGCATCCAGCGTGGGCCTTTCGCGCCCGGAAGGTGTGATCCTGAAGAGCGTCTATCCGGACGGTCCTGCGGCGAAAGCCGGGCTGAAAGTCGGCGACGTGGTTCTCGCCATCGATGGAAATACCGTCGATGATATGCAATCGCTGAATTATCGTATCACGACGCACAAGCCGGGCGATTCTCCGAGCCTGAAAGTCTCATCGAATGGGCGCGTTCGCGATGTCTCGGTCACGCTCACCGCGCCGCCGGAAACGACGCCACGCGCCACGGCGACCATCGGCGGCCGCAATCCGCTGACAGGCGTGAAAGTGGAAAACCTTTCGCCGGCGGTGGCGCTCGATCTCCAGATGGACGCGAGCGCCACGGGTGTAGTCATTGTCTCGGTGGCGCCGGGAACGCCGGCGGCGGGCTATGGGTTCCAGCCCGGCGATATCGTGCGCGGCCTGAATGGTGCCGAGATCCACAACGTTGGTGAGCTGAAGAGCGGCCTTGAAGCGTCACAAGGCCATTGGACGCTTGTGGTGGATCGTGGCGGCCATCGCCTGTCTCTGTCCGTGAATGGCTAGATCGCGGCTCGCGCGTTATATTCGCGCATGAGCGATCTGTTTGAAGCCGGAGGCCTGGAGAACGATGCGCCGCGTCCGCTGGCGGATCGTCTGCGGCCAAAGACGCTCGCCGAGGTTGTTGGGCAGGATCATCTGATCGGCCCGGAAGGTCCGATCGGCCGCATGGTCGCGCAGGGCCGGGCGCATTCCATTATCCTGTGGGGACCGCCGGGCACTGGCAAGACGACCATCGCGCGGCTGCTTTCGACGCAGTTCAAACTGCATTTTGAGCAGCTATCCGCCGTGTTCTCTGGTGTCGCCGATCTGAAGAAGACTTTCGAAGCCGCGCGCCAGCGCCGCCGCATCGGGCAGGGCACGCTTCTCTTCATTGATGAAATTCACCGCTTCAACCGAAGCCAGCAGGACTCTTTTCTGCCGGTGGTGGAAGACGGAACCGTGGTGCTGGTTGGCGCGACGACCGAGAATCCATCTTTCGAGCTGAATGGCGCGTTGCTTTCGCGAACGCAGGTGCTGGTGTTGCGCCGTCTCGACGACGCGGCACTGGAAACCTTGTTGCAGCGCGTCGAGGCGCACTATGGCGAGCCGCTGAAGCTCACCGAAGATGCGCGCCAGACTCTGCGCGCGATGGCGGATGGCGATGGGCGCTATCTGCTCAATCTTGCGGAAGAACTGGCTTCGCTGAAAGTGGTGAAGCTCCTCGACAGCGCGGGCCTCACCGCCGCCGTGCAGCGGCGCATGCCGCTCTATGACAAGAGCCGCGAAGAGCACTACAACATCATTTCCGCGCTGCATAAGTCGATCCGCGGCAGCGATCCGGATGCGGCGCTTTACTGGCTGGCGCGTATGCTGGCCGGTGGCGAGCAGCCGCTCTACATCGCGCGCCGCCTGGTACGTGCCGCCGTGGAAGATATCGGCCTCGCCGATCCGCAGGCAGTGGCGCAGGCGCTGGCGGCAAAGGATGTTTACGATTTTCTCGGTTCGCCCGAAGGCGAGATCGCGCTGGCGCAAACGGTGATCTATCTGGCCAGCGCGCCCAAATCGAACGCGGTATATATGGCACTCGGCGCTGCCAAACGGGCGGCGCAGGAGCATGGCTCGCTCATGCCGCCCGCGCACATCCTCAACGCGCCGACAAAGCTGATGAAGAACCTCGGCTACGGCAAAGGCTATCGATACGATCACGAAGCCGAAGATGGCTTCTCCGGCCAGAACTACTTCCCCGACGCGATGGAGCGGCAAGCCTTCTACGCACCGAAGGAAACCGGGTTCGAACGCGATATAGCCAAACGGCTCGAATACTGGTCAAAGCTGCGGGCAAAAAAACAGGCGAAAAAGGAAGAAGACTGAACTTTCCTCTCCGGCAAGCGCGAGGTTGGCGCTTTCCCCACAAAACGGGGGAGGAAAATCTCATTTTCTGTTATATCCCGCCTCAGATAAACAACGGTTCCATTATGACGTCCACGATCCTTTTTGCCGTCGGCCTTGGCGGCGGTCTCGGTGCGCTTCTCCGCTACTTTGTGGCGGGCGCTATTCAGTCCGCGGCGTGGCCCGGCTATCCTTGGGGCATCTTCGTAGTCAACGTCACCGGCGGCCTGGCGATGGGCCTGATCGTGGAACTGTCCGCGCTCAAATTGCAGATGTCGCCGGAGATGCGGGCGTTCCTCACCACGGGCGTCCTTGGCGGCTACACCACTTTCTCGACCTTCTCGCTCGACAGCGTGCTGCTGGTCGAACGCGGCAATTATGGAAGCGCGGCAGTTTATATTGTTGGCTCGACCGCGCTCTCGATCCTTGCGGTGTTTGCCGGCATGTGGGCGGTGCGGGCAATCTGATGGCCAAGACCGTCCACGTTTCCAAAGACGATAACGACGTTCGCGTCGACCGCTGGTTCAAGCGCCACTATCCAGCGCTCAGCCACGTCATGCTGGAGAAGCTGCTGCGCAAGGGCGAGATCCGCGTGGACGGTAAACGCGCCAGGGCGAGCGAAAGATTGTCCACAGGCCAAATGCTTCGCCTGCCGCCGCAACTGGAAAGCGTCCACAACCGTGCCGCCGAGCAGTTGAAAAAAGTGCCCACAAAGCGCCAACAGGTGGATAAGCTTGAGGACAAGTCCATCGAGGATGCCGTCATCTACATGGACTCCTCGGTCATCGTCCTGAACAAGCCGTCCGGCCTCGCCACGCAGGGCGGCTCCGGCCTGACCAGGCATGTGGACGGAATGCTGGGTGCGCTCATGTATGAAAAGCAGCAGCGTCCCAAGCTTGTGCACCGGCTGGATCGTGACACTTCGGGCATTCTGGTTGTTGCCCGCACCACATCGGTGGCCGCGATGCTCTCGGAGTTGCTGGCCAAGCGCGACGCCAAGAAAATCTATTGGGCGCTGGTGAAAGGCGTGCCGAAGGAAAAGCGCGGCACGATCAAGCTGGCGCTCGCCAAAGAAGGCGGCCACGGACCGCATGGCCGCGATGAGCGCGTCGTGGGCAAGGACATCAACGATGAAGATGCGAAATACGCGCTGACCGATTACGTCGTCGTCGATCACGCGGGTGATGAATATGCCTGGGTCGCGGCCAAACCGTTGACGGGCCGCACGCACCAGATCCGCGTGCATCTGGCCTCACTGGGAACGCCGATCGTGGGCGACTTCAAATATGGCGCCGCAGCCTCGCGCGGTAAGGGCGAGATCGCCGACAAGCTGCATCTGCACGCGCGTTCTATCGATATCGAACATCCGGGCGAGGGCCGCCTGCAAGTCACCGCGCCGCTGCCGCCGCATATGGAGAAGTCGTGGAAATTTCTCGGCTTCAACGAGACCGATGCGCGCGACTTGTTCGCAAAGCCGAAATCCAAACGCAAATGAAGCGCTTTTATAAAGACGTGGCGGTCGTGGAAGAGGGCGGTGCATTCCGCGTTCTCCTCGATGGCCGCACCTTGAAGACTCAGGCCAAGGCAACGCTGGACCTGCCCACCAGCGCGCTGGCGGAAGCTGTCGCGCAGGAATGGCGTGATGTTGGCGAGGACATCGACCCCACGGTCATGCCGCTTACGCGCCTGTCTTTCGCTGCGATCGATGGCGTGAAAGCGGATCGCGCGCGGGTCGCGGATCTTGTGCTATCCTTTGGTGGAACCGATCTTCTGTCGTATCGTGCGGACATGCCGAAGGAATTGGCCGAGCGTCAGGCGGCAGCCTGGGATGCTTTGCTCGTCTGGGCAGCCGAGCAATATGGCGCGAAACTGCGCGTGACGTCCGGTATCACCCATGTCGATCAGCCTGCAGCGGCGCTCGCGGCCCTTCGCGCAGCCATCGATGCCCAAAGCGACTTCGCACTGGCGGCACTGCACACCGCCACGACCATCACCGGTTCGCTGGTCCTTGCACTGGCATTGATCGATCGCCGCCTGACGGCCGAACAGGCCTTCGCCGCGGCGACCCTCGATGAGGCATTCCAGGCCGAGAAGTGGGGCATGGATCATGAGGCCGAACAGCGCCTGAAACGCCATGCCGCTGAGCTTTCCGGCGCGGAAGTCTTCCTGCGCCTCTTGGCTTGACCGGCCCCTCCAAGCCCCACAATCTGCAGCCCGATTTGCCTTTTCCCGCGAGCGCCAGCCCATGAAACACATCATCACCGAACTCGAAAAACGCCGCGAACGCGCCCGCGCCGGTGGCGGCGAGGCCCGCATTGAATCGCAGCACCGCAAGGGCAAGCTGACGGCCCGCGAGCGCATTGAGTTGCTGCTCGATCCGGGCTCGTTCGAAGAATTCGACATGTTCGTCGAACACCGAAACACCGATTTCGGCGCCGACAAGAACGTCATTCCGGGCGATGGCGTCGTCACTGGTTGGGGCACGATCAATGGCCGCATGACGTATGTTTATGCGAAGGACTTCACGGTGTTCGGCGGCTCGCTGTCCGAAACCCACGCACAAAAAATCTGCAAGATCCAGGACATGGCGATGCAGAACGGCGCGCCGGTGATCGGGCTGCTCGATGCGGGTGGCGCACGCATTCAGGAAGGTGTGGCTTCGCTCGCCGGTTACGGCGAAGTGTTCAAGCGTAACGTGCTGGCGTCCGGCGTGGTGCCGCAGATCTCCATGATCATGGGCCCGTGCGCGGGCGGCGATGTTTATTCGCCCGCCATGACCGACTTCATCTTCATGGTGCGCGACACCTCCTACATGTTCATCACCGGCCCCGACGTGGTGAAGACGGTGACGCAGGAAGATGTGACGCCCGAACAGCTCGGTGGCGCGAAAGTTCACACAACGAAATCGGCGGTGGCGGATGGCGCGTTCGAAAACGATGTCGTGGCCATTGAAGAGCTGCGCCGCCTGTTCGATTTTCTGCCGCTGAACAACCGCCAGGAATCGCCAAGCTGGCCGACCGATGACGCGCCGGGGCGCCAGGAGATGAGCCTCGACACGCTGGTGCCGGAAAACCCGAACAAGCCTTACGACATGAAGGAGTTGATCCTGAAGGTCGTGGACGAGGCGGATTTCTTCGAGATCGGCGAGGCCTTCGCGCGCAACATCATTACCGGCTTTGGCCGCATGGAAGGCAAGACCGTCGGCATCGTCGCCAACCAGCCGATGGTGCTGGCCGGCGTGCTGGACAATGACGCCAGCCGCAAGGCCGCGCGCTTCGTGCGCTTCTGCGATTGTTTCAACATCCCGATCGTGACCTTCGTGGATGTGCCTGGCTTCCTGCCGGGCACCGCGCAGGAACACACCGGCATCATCAAGCATGGCGCGAAGCTGCTGTTCGCTTATGCCGAAGCGACGTGCCCCAAGATCACCGTCATCACGCGCAAGGCCTATGGCGGCGCGTATGACGTGATGGCGTCCAAGCATCTGCGCGCGGATGTGAACTATGCGTGGCCATCTGCGCAGATCGCCGTGATGGGCGCGAAAGGCGCAGTGGAGATCATCTTCCGTCAGGACATCGGCGACCCGGACAAGATCGCAGCGCGCACGAAGGAATATGAAGACCGCTTCCTCACGCCCTTCATCGCGGCCTCGCGCGGCTACATTGATGACGTGATCCGCCCCCATTCCACCCGGTGGCGCATCGTCCGCGCGCTGCGTATGCTCAAGAACAAACAAGTTCCGCAGATATGGAAGAAACACGACAACATTCCGCTGTGACTTTTATGGGCGGTTGAAGAGTTCCCGGGGGAACCATCGGAACGCGCAGACAGTGTCGAGCATTTTCTTTCGCGCCCTGAAAAGGGGAGGAAAAGATGCGCTCGAAAATAGCTTTGACGCTTGCATTCATGGCAAGCCTTTCACTTGCGGCCTGTGGCACCACACCTGGCGACCGCGCGGTATCCGGCGGATTGCTCGGCGCGGGGACGGGCGCCGCGATTGGGTCGTTTGCCGGCAGTGCTGGAGAAGGTGCGTTGATCGGCGGTCTGGGTGGCGCGCTGCTGGGCGCAGTCACAAGCCCGAGCGATCTCTATATGGGTGAGCCGCCGTGGCATCATTCACACGCGCACTATCGTCACCTCCGTCATTCGTCGCGTTGTAGGACAACGCGCACCTCCGAAACCACGACGACGGTTTGCCATCGGTAATAGCCGGAACGTTCTGTTACGGAAGTAACTCTTTTCAGGCACACGGCTTTTCAATGTCCGAACGGTCCGCCTTCATGCGCGCCGCTTTTGGTGTCGCAGCGCGGGTCGGTAGGTGTCGTTGCGGTGGTTCCGGTTTTCGGGCAGGCGTTTGACGCGGACGGCAACACAGGCGGCGGCGTGGTCGTAGGTTTATTTTCGGTCGTTGTCGCCGGTTTCGTTTTGGCTTTGGGTTTTGGCATTGTTTTGGGCGTTGCGGCCGGCGCGGCGGTGCAATTGGTCGTGTTCATGTGCGTTTCGCCCGGTGTGGACTGCGTACAGGGCGTCGTGCCCGGATTGCTTTTGGGGTTGGACGTCACCGATGATTCGGGATTGGTCACGGATGATGCGGTTTGAGCAGCGCCCAGGGCAGGTGTGAGAAAGAGCGCCGTCGCAGCGGCGCAGGCCAGCAACATCGTGTTCCGCATGAATCTCTCCCGAACGGTCTGATGAGCAAACGCTCAAACCGCCGGTTCGGTCCCTTCAGTGGAACTTTTTATGCGCTTACTTTCCGCCTGCGAAAGCGGTGATCTCCATCTCCACGCGCGCGCCGAGCGCTAGCCCGTTCACACCCAGTGCGGATCGCGCCGGCAGCCGGTCCGTCTTGAAATACTCGACATATATCTTGTTGAACGCGGGCCATTCTTTCATGTCAGCCAGAAATACCTGGCACTTGAAAACATCGTCGAAAGACAGACCGCTTTGCTCCAGCGCGCGGGCGATGTTCTGAAACATCTGGCGCGTCTCGGCTTCGATGCCGCCCGGCACGATCTCCATTTTCCCCGGCACGTTTCCGAGCGAGCCGGAGAAGAACATGATGTCGCCGACGCGCACCGCATCGGAGAACGGCAGGCCCGCGTCGATCGAGCCGCGCGAGCGGATGAACTTCGGCATGGTCTTGGACTCCTGTTCGCACCTGCACAAACCACAATCTGCGGGCGCTGTGCAAAGCGGAATAGTGGAGAAGACATCCAAATCCGGAATATCGGCCATCGATTTTCAGCGATCCAAGCCGTTGAGGCGACAATTTGCGACGACACAAAATGTTGAAGCCGGTTGCGCGGGCGGACTCGGCACCTAGGATGGCGCCCATCAAAGAGAAAAAGGGGAGTTCGTCCGCTCATGCGCTTTCGCCACATTCGAAGTGCCTTGCTCGCCACGGCGCTGGCGGCTGTCGCCGCGCCGGTTTTCGCCGCGCAATATCCGGGCCATCCGAAGACCACGCCCGACATCATAGCCGCCGATCTGTCGGCGCGCGACAAGGCGATCTCCGATGACGCCTTCCAGGGGCGCGGTCCTGGCACCGTGGGCGGTAGAGCCGCGAGCCAATGGATTGCGGATGAGATGAAGCGTATCGGCCTCAAGCCCGGCTATCATGGAAGCTGGTTTCAGCCGGTGCCGGCGGTGAACATCACGCTCGACGCCGCGAAATCCAGCCTCAGTTTCAACACGCCGAAGGGTTCCATCGATCCCAAATTCCCGGACGCCGACGTGTACTGGACGTCGCGCTTCAAGAGCAATGAAGTGAGGGTGAAGGATGCGCCGCTGGTGTTCGTGGGCTACGGCGTGGTCGCCCCGGAATACCATTGGAACGACTATGCCGGCGTGAATGTGAAGGGGAAAACGGTCGTCATCCTTATCAACGATCCCGGCAACGAAGATGCATCGCCCGATCCCAAATTCTTCAAGGGCAAGGCGATGACCTATTACGGCCGCTGGACCTACAAATATGAAGAAGCGGCAAGGCAAGGAGCGGCAGCGGCGATCATCGTGCATGAGACGGTGCCGGCCGCCTATGGCTGGCAGGTGGTGCGCAACTCCAACTCCGGCGCAAAGTCCTGGCTCGACGCTGCTAACAAAAATATGAACCGCGTGCCGGTCGAGGGCTGGATCACACTCGATACCGCGAAGAGATTGTTCCAGCGTGCGGGGCTTGATTACGAAACGGAGAAGGCGGCCGCCAACAAGCCGGGTTTCAAACCCGTGACGATGACCGGCGACACGCTGTCAGCCGATCTTCACTCGACCGTTTCGCATATCGACACCCGCAATGTGGTCGGCGTCCTTCCCGGATCGAAGCATCCGAACGATTACTTCCTTTACACCGCGCATTGGGATCATCTGGGTGTGAAGCCGGATGTCGCCGGGCCGGACAAAATCTATAATGGCGCGGTCGATAACGGCATGGGCGTATCGTCCATTCTGGAAATCGCGGAAAAATTCGTCTCCGACAAGCCGCATCCGCAACGCTCCATCGCTTTCATCGCCTGGACGATGGAGGAGCAGGGGCTTTTGGGCTCGGAATATTTCGCCGAACATCCGATCTGGCCGCTCAACCATATTGTGGGCGGCATCAATCTGGATGCAAACCTGCCTGAGGGCCGCGCGCACGACATGATCGTGGTTGGCAATGGCGCATCCCAGCTCGAGGACACGCTGGCCAGGGCGCTGAAGACGCAGGACCGCGTGATCTCGCCTGATCCGGAGCCGGAAAAAGGTTATTTCTATCGCTCCGATCATATCAGCCTCGCCAAGGTCGGCGTGCCGATGCTCGATCCGGGCGGCGGGCACGATCTTATCGATGGCGGCACGAAAGCGGGCGACACGTTGCGGCAGGATTATCTGCTGCATCACTATCACCAGCCATCCGACGAATGGAACGCGACTTGGGATTTGAGCGGGCCTGTCAGCGATCTGGACGCGCTCTACACCGTGGGCGATGAGATCGCGAATAGCGATGCGTGGCCCAACTGGTACAAAGGCAATGAGTTCCGCGCCATTCGCGACAAGACGATGGCGGGTAAGAAGCAGAACTAAGGAATGCGATGCCGGCGGCCGGTCAGTAAGGCCGGTCGCCGATGATCGTCACGCGTTCCATGCGGCGCACCGCCGGCCAATAATCCGACACCGCATAGTGTTGACTGGCGCGATTGTCCCAGAAGGCGATCGAATTCTTCTTCCAGCGGAAGCGGCACTGATATTCCGGTATCGCGGCTTGCGCGTAGAGATGTTTGAGCAATGCCGCTGACTGATCGCGATCCATGCCGACGATGTATTGCGTGAACGCGGCGTTGACATAGAGCGCCTTGCGCTTGGTCTCCGGATGCGTGCGCACGATGGGATGCTCGACCGTCGGATATTTCCTGTTCATCTCCTCGATCTGCTCTTCGGAAAGGCCGCGCTTGCGCATGGCGAGCCGGAAATGCGCAAAGTCGTGCAAAGCTTTCTTGCCATCGATCTTTGCCTTCACTTCGTCGGTCAGATTGTCGTAAGCGGCATACATATCGGCGAACAGTGTGTCGCCGCCGAAGCCGGGCACTTCGACCGCGCGCAGCACCGAGCCTAGCGAGGGCTCGACGCGCCATGTCACATCGCTGTGCCAGGTGTTCTCGCGCCCCTTGTTGTCCTTGTCATGCGTGATGGCGAGGACTTCGGGATAATCCTTCTTGTGCGGTGCGAAAGGATGAACTTCCAGATCGCCGAAGTTCCGCGAGAAGGCGAGGTGCTGTTCGGTGGTGATATTCTGATCGCGGAAGAAAATGACCTTCCATTCCAGAAGCAGATCGCGGATCGCCTGTTTCGTCCCGGTATCCAGCGGACGCGACAGGTCGATATTGCCGACCTCGGCTCCAATGGCCGGCGTGAGCGGCGAGACGGTGAGGGCGGCGGGCGCAAGCCTGAGGGCGGCTTCTGACATGGCGGTCTCCCTGTCGTGTGATCCGTGGAGGAATCTGCGCCTTGGCCGCGGGACTGTCCCGTGTAAATATCACGAATTCCGTATTACGGAACTTTGCCATGCCTGCGGTCGAACCGGTCCTGCGAACCCTGCACATCCTCGAGGCGCTCAACCGCCGCCACGCGCCAGCTTCGCTCGCCCAGCTTTGCGACGCGACGGACCTGCCCAAGCCCACGGTGTCCCGCCTGCTGCAAACGCTTGAAGAGGGCGGATATGTTACGCGCCTGCCGCGCCGTTTGGGCTATGCGCTGCGCGAACGCACGCTTCGTTTGTCGTCCGGATTTCGCTACAGCGATGTCGTGGTGGAAGCTGCGCGGCCGTTTCTTTCCGCGCTCACGGCGGAACTCAAATGGCCGGTCGGCCTGGCCACGCTGGACCGCGATGCAATGCGTGTCCGTTTCAGCACTGGCCGCGAAAGCCCGTTTGCCATCGACGAGAATTTCGTCAACCGGCGCGTGCCGATGCTGCTCTCGGCCCTCGGACGCGCCTACCTCGCCTTTTGCTCGGCGGACGAGCGTGAAAAAATTCTGGATCTCCTGCGCGCGTCGCCGCGCGAAACCGATCGCATGGCGCGCGACCCGCGTGCCGTCGCCCGGCTGATTCAATCTGCCCGCCGCGCAGGCTTCGCATCGGCGGCGGAATACCCAAGCGCGCCCGCACACGGCGTGGCCGTACCGGTGCTCTTGGGCGGAACGGCCATCGCGGCGATCACATTGCGCTATCTCGGCCGGAGGCTTCCCGAAAGGGAGGCCGCGCAGCGTTATCTGGCGCCTCTGCAGCGGGCATCTTTATCGACTGCGGCAGCAATGAAGGATCATCCCCTCTGAACGGCGCGCGCCGCAAGCGCAGCCACGCTCCGGGCGGAACGCTCGATATGAAGCAGGCGCCGCCGCAGAAATGGCAGCGCGGCTGTTTCCGGCAGTTCGCTTAAGCCCCGGCGGCGCAGATGATCCGGGCGTCCTGCTCGCGCCTGCCGGTATTCCGCCAATGTATCCAGCACGATGCACCGCGCCGCAGACAGCGCATCATCCGTGGCTTGCGCATCCAGCTCCTTGGCGCGCGCCAGAAGCGCGGTTCGCACCGATGCCAAATCCGACGCAAAAAGATAATTGGCGCTAAGCAATTCATTGAGCGCCGATAGCACGCGCTTGTCGGCGCCGGGCTCGTCCAGCAACCGCCGGGCGGCGCTGGACAGCGCCGAGATGGAATCCAGCGCGTTGCGGCGGGCGAGGCGATAAGTCTGCTCGACTGGCACGCGCATCAGCGCCTGCGCGGCAAAGGCGCAATCGTTCCTGATGAGAGTGTTAACAAGCTGGGGCACGTTGCGCCGCTCCCAGCTTGGGAGAAGAAAGCTGAAACCTGTGGCGAGCGCCGCACCGATGAGCGTGTCGAGGATACGTTCGAAGAAAAGCGGTTGCGTGCCCGGATACATGAAGTGAATGAGCAGCAGCGCCGAAACCGACGCCGCTAGCGCCGTGATCCGATAGTTCACCGTGCCGAAAGCATGGGAGATGCCCACGGTTGCTACGATGGCTGCCAGTGGCCACGTCCCAGGCAGGAACCGGATCAGCGCTGCGGCCACGATGCAGCCCAGCAAGGTTCCGAGCACGCGATCGTTCCGGCGTTGCCGTGTGATGCTGTAGTTCGCGCGCATGATCAGCGCCGTGGTCAGCAATATCCATCCGCCATGCACATAGCTGGGAAAGAGCAGCGTGATTGCATAGCCCGCGGTCATCGCCAGCGTCAGGCGGATCGCATAGCGCATCGCCGGTGAAGTGAGCCGGAACTGCGCCAGCAAAACACGCGGGCTGGCCGTCTCCTGTTGCATGAAGGCTGCCAGGTTGAGGACACGCCGTTTATCGGTGAGAGGTTGATTTGTGCGGATCACGGTGAACAGCTTGTCGAGCTGGTTCGCTGCACGGGCCAGCTTGGTGTGGGTCGATGAAAAAGCGGCTCGCGCGATTTCCTCTTCCGCATCGAGAGGCGACGTTTGCGCCAGCCGCGCAATTTCACCGGCAATCGCATGAAGCTGCACGCGATGGTCCGGCGCGGGCATATGCCGCCAATGCGCCGCGAGCGCGATGACGAAGCTCTCCGTGTCGTTTGTGAAATCCGCGGTCAGGGATTGCATGCGCCGCAGCAGGTGACGATGCTGTGAGCGGCGCAGGATCTCGATATCCGCGTCGCTGGACAAGACCTGTTCGAAACAGTCCACCAGCGCCGTCAGCGCGTTGGCATAGAGCAAGCGGCGGGATGTCATCGTCCCGGCGTAGATCATATCGCGTGCGATCTGCAGGTTCTCCGTCAGCACGCCATTGGCTTCGATCAGCGCACGCAGCGCCAGCTTGTGCGTCTCGGCAGGATCGAACACCGCCGCTTTCGCGCGCAGATAGCTGGCGAACGCGCGCAAGGCTTCCCCCAGCACAACGCGCCGGTTGCGGTCGTCCAGCCGCGCGCCCATTGCGAGCGCGAACAAGGCATAAGCCGCACCGCCTGCCGCGAAGATGGCTGTGTGTTGAACGGCGAGTGTGAACGTATCCTTCTGGCCCGACATGCCGAGCACCAGCGCCAGCACGGCCGATATGCCGACACCCAGTGCGCGCCTTCCATAGGCGGAGATGAGGGCGGCGCCGAAGCTCAGCACGATGACAAGAAGGCCCAACCCGACAGGGGAGCCACCGGACAAAGCCGCCAGCAACGAGATGATGCTTGTCGCCAGCACGGTTCCGGCGAAGATTGGTGGCTTGATCGAGAAGCGGCTGGGCTGATCCACGATGGAAGCGCAGAGCGCACCGGTATAGGCGAGTACCGTTACGGAAAGTCCGAAGGCGAGAGCGAACCCAACGCCCACCACCGCCATGCCAAGCGCCACAGCAATGCCGTTCTCGATGTGCAGGCGGAACAGGGCGAGGCCCAATCGGCGGGAAAGTGCGGTGGCTGGCATTTCTGTCAGGATTAGCACGGTTTACGACCGCCCCCGAATTCCCTAAAACGCTTGGGAATCATGCCTCTATCGAAGGGCTGGGGGAGCGCTGTTGTTCAAGAAAATCCTCATCGCCAACCGTGGCGAAATCGCCTGCCGGGTCATCAAGACGGCCCGCAAGATGGGCATCCGCACCGTCGCCGTTTATTCTGACGCCGACCGCGACGCGCTGCATGTGGAGATGGCGGACGAAGCTGTCCGCATTGGCCCCGCGCCATCCGCGCAATCCTATCTTGTCATCGACAAGATCGTGGAGGCCTGCAAGCAAACCGGCGCCGAAGCGGTGCATCCCGGTTACGGCTTTCTCTCCGAGCGCGAAGCCTTCGCGGAAGCGTTGGCGAAAGCGGGCGTTGTGTTCATCGGTCCGAACAACAAAGCCATCGCTGCAATGGGCGACAAGATTGAGTCCAAGAAACTCGCTATGGCGGCGAAAGTGAACACGGTCCCCGGCTATGTCGGCGAGATCAAGGATGCCGAGCATGCGAAGAAGATCGCGGCGGAGATCGGCTATCCGGTGATGGTGAAAGCCTCCGCCGGCGGCGGTGGCAAAGGCCTGCGTATCGTTCACAAGGAAAGCGAACTGGTCCAGGCGATCCAGTCCTCGCAGAACGAAGCCAAGGCCGCGTTCGGCGACGATCGTTTGTTCGTGGAGAAATTCGTTACCGAACCGCGTCACATCGAAATCCAGGTGATGGGCGACAAGCACGGCAACGTCATCTATCTGAACGAGCGCGAATGCTCGATCCAGCGCCGCAACCAGAAGGTCATCGAGGAAGCGCCGTCACCTTTTCTCGACGATGCCACCCGCAAGGCGATGGGCGAGCAGGCGGTCATGCTGTCCAAGGCCGTCGGCTATGACAGCGCGGGCACCGTCGAGTTCATCGTCGACAAGGACCGCAATTTCTATTTCCTCGAAATGAACACGCGCCTGCAGGTGGAGCACCCGGTCACGGAGCTGACCACGGGCCTCGATCTTGTCGAACTGATGATCCGCTCTGCGGCGGGCGAGAAGCTTCCGCTTGTGCAGAAAGACGTGAAGCTGGACGGCTGGGCTGTCGAGGCGCGTATCTACGCGGAAGATCCTTATCGCGGCTTCCTGCCGTCCACCGGCCGTCTGGTCCGGTATCGCCCGCCGGCAGAAGGCACATTCGGCGAGATCACCGTGCGCAACGATACCGGCGTCTATGAAGGCGGCGAAATCTCGATCTATTACGATCCGATGATCGCCAAGCTTTGCACTCACGCGCCAACGCGCGAAAAAGCGATCGATGCGATGGCCGCGGCGCTGGATGAGTTTCGCATCGAAGGCATCAACCACAACATCGCGTTCCTGACCGCGATCATGCACAATGCGAAATTCCGCTCGGGCAAGATCACCACTGCGTTCATCGCGGAGGAGTATCCGGACGGTTTCCATGGCCGCGCGATGGACGAGGCCATCGGGCGCCGGTTCATTGCCGCCGCCATTGCCGCCAAGCTGATGCGCACGGGCCGGGCGGCGCGTATTTCCGGGACGCTCAATGGTGCGCATCGGGCATCGGATGAATTCACCGTTTCCATCGGCCACCAGAGCCATACGGTCACCGGCGCGCATTTGAAGGACGGCAATATCCGCCTCGATATCGACGGCGAAGCCTATTCCGCGGGCGTCGAATGGCGTGTCGGTGAGCCTGTCATGCATTTGCGCGAGAAGGACGGCCGTTTTGCCGTGCAGATCGCGCGCCTCGCCGGAAGCTATCGCCTGCGCCAGGGCGGTGCCGCGGCGATGCTGATCGTGCGCACGCCTTTCGCCGCCGGGCTCGCTGCGCTCATGCCGGTGAAGGTTGCCGCCGACACCTCCAAATTCCTGCTTTGCCCGATGCCGGGGCTCGTCGTTTCGGTGAACGTGCAGGAAGGGCAGGATGTGAAGGCCGGTGAATCGCTGGCGGTCGTCGAAGCGATGAAGATGGAGAACGTCCTCACCGCCGAGCGCGACGGCAAGATCAAAAAGGTCAACGCAAAAAAGGGTGACAGCCTCGCTCTTGATGACGTGATTCTCGAATTCGCCTAACCGAACGTCTTTCGGATTTCGACGTAAAGGCGCGGCTGCGATTTGATGCGCCGTTCGTCGATCTCGGTCAGTGGTGCGATATCGCGCGGTCCCGCATAGTCGTAGAATGTGTTCTCGTATTCGAAGCGCGCCATATTATCCAGTTCCAGGCGCAGGCTCCATTCCGAAGTTGGCTTATAGATCCAGGCGACCGAAACCAGCGCGGGCGGAATACGGCGATGCCGCACCTGCTCGATCTGGTAATAGTGCTCGTCCCAGCCGTTGAAGTAATCGATTTCCCAGGTCGATTTCAGGCTCGGAATATCCTGGGTCAGCGTAAATTCTACATCTTGCGGGCGCACCGACTGGTTTCCGGACAGGCCTGGCGAGATGAAGCGCTCCTTGCCTGTCACCGGATCTTTCACACGCGTGCGGCGGAAGATGTTGGTTGATTTCAGCAGGCCGTTTTCCAGGCCGAGCCAATCCAGCGGCAGCGTCAATTCCACATCGAGTTGATCGAGTTTGCCGTTGCCGATATTGCCCGGCGCATCGAACGTGCCAGCCGCGCTCGTCACCGGCACATTGTCCACCACATCTTTGATCTGGTCGTGCATCAGGCTGACGACTAGCGCCCCCTTGTCCCAGAAATGGCGCTCATAGGAGAACTCGTACTGCGTGTGCTGATCCGGCTTCAGGTTTGGATTGCCGCCTTGAAGCCCGTTGCCGCCAAGGCTGCTGGTGGCGATGAAATTTCCAAAATCAAGCTGGCCGACGACGCGCTCATAGCGCAGGCGCAACTGCGTTTTCTTGTCCACGCTCCATGTCAGCACGGCGCGAGGCTTGGGGTAGAAGAAGTAACGGCTCTGGTCGGTGCCGCCCGTCTCGCTGATTTTGGAATATTCGAAGCGTGCGCCGGCTTCCAGAAGCCAGTCAGGATCGAATTTCCAGGTTCCTTGCGCGAACGCTTCACCGCGTTTTTCTTCCACGCGGGCATTGGCGGAGGGCAGAGGAACCGCGACCCCGTTTTCCGCATAGCTGCTGATGCCGTCGAGGAAATTGTAAGCGCCTTCCAGGCCGCCTTCCAGGGTCATCGTGGTTCCGACCGGATGGCGCAGTGTGGCGCGGGCGATTGTCTCGCCGGTATTGTTGCGCGAACGGAAATCCTGCGTGAGCGCCGGCGACGACAATGCGTTGTGATCGGTGTCGCGCTCCAGACGCTGCAGCACAAGCGTTTCGAGTTGCGAGGATCCGACATTGCCATTCCAATGCAGTCCAAGCTCTCCCGTATGGCTGCTGGTATCGTCGCCGATGCGTTGTGTGCCCGTGGGGAAATAATAGGAAAGCGTCGAATGGAACGGGCTGTCCTGCAACAGCAGGTTCGCCTTGAACTGGCCGTCGAACATGGGCACCGTCGCCGCGCCGGTAAAAGAGGTTCCAGCGCCACGGCCGGTGGAGTGGGCACCGACTTCCTGAAATGCGCCGGTAGGTACGTCGAGCGTGGAATATGTGCCTCTGCCGACCGAGTCGTCGAAATTTCCGAAGCGTTTGAGCGACGCCTCGAAGATATTGTCGCCCGTATGCTGGGTGTATTGAACGCTGAGATCGGGCACGGAGTGATGATCGTCCAGCCAGAAATTCGTGTCTGCCTGTGCGATGATCTGCGTTGAATCGGCCTTCTTCAGGATGACATTGGCGATGACAGTCTGCCCCTGCATGTCGATGCCCTGGGCGCCGCCGCGGATGACTTCGATGCGTTCGACATTCGATGCCGGAATGCGGTTGAGGACGGATTGAAGATCGTCGCTCTTGGAGGTGGGGCGCTGGCCGTCGATCACCACATTGCCGGCTGTGCCCGCGAAGCCACGCTCGGTGTTGCCGTCGCCGAAGGTGAAAGCGGGCAACCGCTGGATCATATCGTAAGCGGTGTTGGGCCGGGCATCGGCAAAGTAGGCCAACTGATAAACGAGAACGTTTTCCGGTTCCGATGCGTTATCGGCATAAGCCGCAGGAACGCAGGCGCACGCCATCAAAGTGGCAGCCAGCAGATGCCTTCTGATTTTCACAAGGACCCCGTTTACGCAAACTCTTGAAATCAAATGGTTTGTGCTTTGCTAATCGCGCAAGGCGTGCTCCGCGCATGGCTGCGTTGTTTCCAGCGTCTGGCTGTGAAACTCAAG
>JAFECP010000051.1:32503-37946 GCA_018242105.1 Pseudomonadota bacterium | reverse complement strand
GAAACCGCCATGATCGCGGCGAAACTGTCCGGTGCGGCGCAATATGAATGACAAGTCCGAAATTTCGACCTTCAAAGTCCGCGTCGAAGGGTTCGTGCAGGCCGTGGGCTACCGCAATTTCGCGATCAACGAGGCGCGCAAACAGGGCCTCGATGGCTGGATTCGCAATCGCGCCAACGGTGACGTCGAGATGCTTGTCCATGGGGAGGAGAACGCGGTGAACGTGTTCATCACCGCATGCACCCGCGGTCCCGAAGGGTCACGCGTAGCCAGCATCGAACTGGAGAAAGCGGAACCGCCGGAAGAAAAAGGCTTCCACAGACGGCCATCGCTTTAGGCGCCGGGTGCTATGGCATTTCCGCGCGATCTCATGCTTCGACAAGCTCAGCATGAAGAGTTGTGCCGCACGCATGGCAATCGCTTCAGCGCGTGAGCGGACCGAACACTTCCTCGAACGCGGCTTTCATGGCGACATCGACATCCGCCATGGAAACTAGAATTCCAAGATCATGCAGACTGGTCACGCCATATTGCGTGATGCCGCAGGGCACGATGCCTGCGAAATGCGACAAATCCGGATCGACGTTGAATGAGACACCGTGAAACGTCACCCAGCGGCGCACGCGAACGCCGAGCGCTGCGATCTTGTCTTCGCGCTTCCCACGCACAACCCAGATACCAACGCGCCCTTCGCGCCGTTCGCCTTTCACATTGAAGCGGGCGAGCGTGCGGATGAGCCACTCTTCGAGATCGTGCACATATTTGCGCACGTCCGGTCCCTTCTTCGGGTCGGTACGCCGCTTCAGATCGAGCATCACATAGCCGACGCGCTGTCCCGGCCCATGATAGGTGAACTGACCGCCGCGGCCGGTTTTGAAGACCGGAAAGCGCGCATCCAGGAGGTCTTCGTCCCTGGCGCTGGTGCCGGCGGTGTAGATCGGCGGGTGTTCGACCAGCCAGACCATCTCGTCCGCGCGGCCAGTCGCGATGGCTTCCGCCCGTTCCTCCATGAAGGCGACGGCTTCCGGATAGGGCAGCAGGCCCGGACGGATCAGCCATTCGGGGCGAGCCAAAGCCGGGGAAAGGGTGAGGGCGTCCGCCATTAAGAAGTCCGAAACCATAACGCGGGAGGATCGCCGGATCACCCGTGAGGTCACGCAGCTCAAATGTCTCCCAATATCCAAGGCGTCAAGGTCGAGATTTCCGTGGTCCTGGGCCGCTCCGTCATTCCGATGCACCAGCTTCTGCGCATGGGCCGTGGCGCCGTCATCGAGCTGGATTCCAAGCAGGATGATCCGGTGACGATTATGGCCAACGACAAAGCCGTGGCGAAGGGCGAGATCATTCTTCAGGGCGACAAGATAGGTGTTTCCGTGACCTCGTTGTTGAAGGGGCAACAGTAATACATATTTTTAGTGTATATATTTCTATTCAACGAACTATCCTTGCAATATAAAGGAGCGCCGCGTATCTCTCTGTAGAACCGCATTTGTGCGGGGACAGGAGACACCCTTGCTCCCCATCGTCATCAATCCACAAGCCGTCTCTGCCGGGCTGATAGGTGCGGGCAACGCCTTGGGCCGCCGCCAAGCCATGTTGGCCGAGGCGGGCATCACGCCGATTTCGGTTTCCCCGAACACGCCGCTCGATGGCTTGAACGTGCTGTTTATTGCCGGGCTTGAGCGTGATCTCTCCGAAAGCCTGGCGCAGCGTGCGCGCGAGCAGGGCATTCTCGTCAATGTCGAGGACGTGCCGGAGCTTTGCGACTTCCATGTTCCGGCTGCGATCCGCCGCGGCGATCTCGTTCTCACTGTATCGACAGGCGGCCAGTCGCCCGGTCTCGCAAAACTCATCCGCGAATGGCTGGAGCGAAAGCTCTGCTTCGAATGGAACGCGCGCCTGAAAGAGATGGCGAGCGCGCGTGCGCAATGGCGCGAGCAGGGTCACGCGCCGTCCGAGGTGTCCCGCCGCACACGCGAGTTTGTGCGTTCGCACGAATGGCTATCATGACCGCAGCGGTTACCATCATCGATCGTTCGCACGGAGTCGCGCCGCGCGCATTCGATCGCACGGATGTCGGTGCAAACGATCCGGCGGTTGCTGCGAAGCTGGTGCAACTGCGCGAGAAGGCTAAAAATCGCGATGCGCTAGGCATTCTGCGCGTGGTATTGGAGGAGTTTCCGGGAAAGGCGGCCATCGTGTCGTCATTCGGGTCGGAATCCGTGGTGCTGCTTCATCTGATCGCGCTGATCGATCCTGCGACGCCGATCCTGTTTCTCAACACCGGAAAGCTGTTCGGCGAAACGCTGCGCTATCGCGATCGCCTGCAGGACGAACTTGGCCTGACCGATATCCGCGCCATCGGTCCGCACCCAGACGATCGCGCCAAATACGATTCTGAAGGCACGCTCTGGTCCAGGAGCACGGACGCCTGCTGCAATTTCCGCAAGGTGGTCCCTTTGCGCAAAGCGCTTGATGGCTTTGCGGCGCAGATTACCGGCCGCAAGAAATTTCAGACCGCTGCACGGGCCATGATGGAGCCTGTCGAATATTTCGAAGGCCGTTTCCGCTTCAATCCACTGGCCGGATGGACACTGGCGGATCTGGAGGCTTACGAGGCCAGGCACAACCTCCCGCGCCATCCGCTAGTGGAGGACGGCTATCCCTCCATCGGCTGCATTCCCTGCACCCGGCGCGTCGTTGCGGGCGAGTCCTACCGGGACGGCCGCTGGGCCGGTACGGATAAGGACGAGTGTGGCATCCACACCGGTATTGATGGTGATGGTATCTAGAAACCTTTCAGTTTCTGTGGGATAAGCGGCCAAACGCCGCTTATGGTGCGATTGATCTGCGCCGTTCTTCGTGAATACTGAATACAGAGTACTTTGGTTCAGGATTGGCGTTTCTGTGAAAAGGTCTCCCTCGACGCTTGCGGAGTTGGTGGCGCCGCTCTCCGAGGATGAGTTCATGACGCTCCTGCGGGAGCGCAAGCTGACGTTCCTGCGCGGCGTCGGTGAGGATCGTTATTCGTCCCTGATGAACTGGAAGCTGCTGGTCCAGATGATCGAAGACGGCCAGCACCCGCCAAGCCTCGCCGAATTCCGCCTTATCAAGGAAGGCCAGATCCCGCCGCCGGATCGCTGGCTGAAACAGAAGCCGTCCGGCCAGGGGAACATGGTCGATGTTCCCCGCTTCATGGCGTTCATGGATCACGGTTTCAGCCTGTCCGTGACGCGCATCAACGACTATGCGCCGCATCTGAAAATCTTGACCGACAGCATCCGCGCGACATTGCGCGAGCAGATCAAGGTCGGCGCGATCGTGACCACAGGGCAGGGCGGCGCGTTCCGGCTGCATTACGATCCGGAAGATCTCATCATCCTGCAGGTGGAAGGCCGCAAGCGCTGGAAGATCTTCGGGCCGCCGGTGATCAATCCTATCGTCGGCATGACCCCGCCATCGCCACCGTCGGAAGACACAGTTCTGTTCGACGAAGTTCTGGAGCCGGGCGATTTCCTGTTCCTGCCGGCGGGCAACTGGCATCGCTGCGAGAACGCATCCGACAGGTCGCTTCACCTTGGAATCTTCTTCCAGCCGCCGAATGGCCTGGATGTGATCAAGTCGATCACCTCGCAGCTTCTTTCGGATGCCGAACTCCGGCTGCCTTTGACCCGGCTCGACGATGCCTCCGATCTCACGGCCTTCGAGGCCGACATCAAAACGCGAGCGATCGAGCGCATCAGCAAGCTCGACCTGAGTGCGTTCTTTTCGGCCTTCGAGCGGCAATAGCGCCTGCCACGGGCCTGTTTTCGGCGGATTTCCGGGCCTTCCCAACGGCAAAAGCCTCTGCTACACCCCCGCCTCCTCAGGATGCGGTCGTGGCGGAATTGGTAGACGCACTACCTTGAGGTGGTAGCGCCGCGAGGCGTGGAAGTTCGAGTCTTCTCGACCGCACCACCCTGCGCTGCGAAGCAGCGGAGGGTGGTGTCTCCCGAAGCGCAAAGCGCGTAGGGAGACGATCCGGCATCCCGCAGCTTCGGGTGGCAGGCCATCGGAGCCAGGTGTTCCAGAACCGGCTTCACAGCCGGTTTTTCTTTGCCGGAACCTTCCCGAAATCGCCGGATTATTTCCCGCGCGATCCGTTAGGATGCGCCATCCAGCGATTTTGAGACCATGATTCCCAACGAATATCCCTCCCTGAACTACGATCTCGGCGACACTGCGGACATGCTGCGCGACACGGTGCGCAGCTTCACGTCCGACAACATCGCGCCCATTGCCGATGAGATCGACAAGACAAATAAATTTCCCCGTCATCTATGGCCCAGGCTCGGCGAACTCGGCCTGCTCGGCATCACGGTGGAAGAAGAACTCGGAGGCGCCGGTCTCGGCTATCTCGAACATGTCATCGCGATGGAAGAGATTTCGCGTGGATCAGCCTCCATCGGTCTGTCCTATGGTGCACATTCCAATCTCTGCGTGAACCAGATCCGCCGCAACGGCAGCGAGGAACAGAAGCGCCGCTATCTGCCAAAGCTGATGAGTGGCGAGCATGTCGGTGCGTTGGCGATGAGCGAGCCGGGCGCGGGCAGCGATGTCATCTCCATGCGCACGCGCGCGGAGAAGAAAGGCGACCGCTATATCCTCAACGGCTCGAAGATGTGGATCACGAATGGCCCTCAGGCAGATACGCTGGTGGTTTATGCCAAGACCGATCCGTCGGGCGGGCCGCGCGGCGTGAGTGCGTTCCTGATCGAGAAAGACTTCAAAGGTTTTTCCACACCGCAAAAGCTCGACAAGCTCGGCATGCGCGGCAGCGACACATCGGAATTGCTGTTCCAGGATTGCGAAGTGCCGGAAGAGAATTTGATGGGCCGCGAAGGCGAAGGCGCGCGCATCCTGATGAGCGGCCTCGACTACGAGCGCTCCGTTCTCGCGGCGGGCAGTGTTGGCATCATGCAGGCCTGCATCGATCTCGTCGTGCCGTACCTGCATGACCGCAAACAGTTCGGCCAACCTATCGGCTCGTTCCAGCTCATGCAGGGCAAGCTGGCGGACATGTATGTCACGCTGTCCGCCGCGCGTTCCTATGTCTATGCTGTGGCAAAAGCCTGCGACCGCGGCCGGACCACGCGCAAGGATGCCGCCGGTGCGATCCTCTATGCCGCTGAAAAGGGCACATGGATGGCGTTGCAAGCGATCCAGACGCTGGGCGGCAACGGCTACATCAACGACTTCCCGGCGGGCCGCCTGCTGCGCGACGCCAAACTCTACGAGATCGGCGCCGGCACGAGCGAAATCCGCAGGTGGCTGATTGGAAGAGAGTTATTTGAGGAGACGGCGTGATGGCCGTTTCCCGTAACTATCCCCATGCTGTCATTGCCCGGCTTGTCCAGGCAACCCATCTTTCTTTCTGCTAAAAAGGAAATTGGGTCGCCCGCAT
>JAFECP010000051.1:31447-32493 GCA_018242105.1 Pseudomonadota bacterium | reverse complement strand
GTCATTCTCTCCGCCGCGCGCACGCCCATGGGCGGGTTTCAGGGCGACCTGTCCGGCATGTCCGCGACCGAGCTTGGCTCTGCCGCGATCAAGGCCGCTGTCGAGCGCGCCGGCATTCAGCCCGGCGATGTGGATGAGACGCTGATGGGCAATGTGCTCAATGCCGGCCTCGGCCAGGCGCCCGCGCGTCAGGCTTCCATCGGCGCGGGCATTCCCAACACGGCGCCGTGCACCACGGTTTCGAAAGTCTGCGGCTCGGGCATGAAGGCGGTGATGATCGCCTCCGATCAGCTTGCGCTCGGCCACGCGGACATTCTCGTCGCGGGCGGCATGGAGAGCATGACGAACTCGCCTTATCTGCTGCCCAAGGCGCGCGGCGGCTATCGCATGGGCCATGGCGAGATCAAGGATCATATGTTCCTCGACGGGCTGGAGGATGCTTACGAGCATCGCTCCATGGGCACGTTCGGCGAGGATGCCGCGCGGCACTATCAGTTCACGCGCAACGATCAGGACGCCTACGCCATCGAGTCGCTGAAGCGTTCGCAGCGCGCCATCAACGATGGCTCGTTCAAGGACGAGATCGCGCCGGTGACGGTGCAGACGCGCAAGGGCGATGTGGTCGTCGCTATCGATGAGCAGCCCGGCAAGGCTGATCCCGCCAAGATTCCGTCGCTGAAGCCCGCCTTCGGCAAGGACGGCACCATCACTGCCGCCAGCTCCGCCTCCATCTCCGACGGCGCGGCGGCGCTGGTTCTGGCCCGCGCCGACGTGGCGAAGGCGAAGGGCCTCAAGCCCATCGCCCGCATCGTGGCGCAGGCCAGCAATGCCCATGAGCCCAAGTGGTTCACCACCGCGCCTGTGGGCGCCATCGAGAAGGTGATGGAGCTCGCAAAATGGTCGAAAGACGATGTCGATCTGTTTGAAATCAATGAGGCTTTCGCCAACGTGCCGATGATCGCCATGCGCGACCTCGGCCTCGATCACGCCAAGGTCAATGTGAACGGCGGCGCTACCGCGCTGGGCCACCCCATCGGCGCCAGCGG
>JAFECP010000051.1:30722-31364 GCA_018242105.1 Pseudomonadota bacterium | reverse complement strand
CGGCCGTGGCGGTGGAGTTGGTGTAGCATCCTCCACCGCTGGTGGTTCTACCGAGCGTTGGGGGGGCGAATATGCGGTGGTGGATGAAAATTGGTGCGCAGGCATTTGTTGCGCTTGCGATGATAAATTCTGCGGCTGCTCAGAACGCTGCTGCTACTTGTGCGGCGGTTTCGGGTGCGCTGGTCATAGCAACTGATGGAAAGTTCCTTGGGAAGGCTACGTCACAATTCGGTAGTGACAGCATTTTCAATCAGTTTGGGAAAGGAAGTAAATTTTCCTCCGACTCCATCTGGAACGATTTTGGAAGTTACGGGAGCCGATTCTCTTCTATGTCTGCGATGAACCCTTATGCGTCGGATCCGCCGATGCTCATCAAAAATCGACAAGTTATCGGCTCTTTGACGAAGAATAAGTCGCTAACGAACGCAATCGATCCAGTTGCTCTGGGCGCGGTCTGTTTTGATCTCTCTGAACAAGATTTAAAAGACTTAACGGAATGACCGCCATTAAATCTTCCATCGCAACCACCTCCGCCGCGTTCAAAGCCAACGCTAAGGCGATGGCGGTGCTTGTCGCGGACCTCAAGTCCAGAATGGCCACCGCCGCGCTCGGCGGGGATGAGCGCTCGCGCAAGCGGCATAC
>JAFECP010000051.1:0-30583 GCA_018242105.1 Pseudomonadota bacterium | reverse complement strand
AAGAAGCATCTGCGCGCGCAGGAGATCGCCACGCAGAACCGCTTGCCGTGCATCTATCTGGTGGACTCCGGCGGCGCGAACCTGCCGAACCAGGCGGAGATATTCCCCGACCGCGAACATTTCGGCCGCATCTTCTTCAACCAGGCCAACATGAGCGCGCAGGGCATTCCGCAGATCGCGAGCGTCATGGGCTCCTGCACCGCGGGCGGCGCGTATGTTCCGGCGATGAGCGACGAGACGATCATCGTCAAAGGGCAGGGCACGATCTTCCTTGCCGGGCCGCCGCTGGTGAAGGCCGCGACCGGCGAAGTGGTGAGCGCCGAGGAACTGGGCGGCGCGGATGTCCACGCCAAGATCAGCGGCGTGGCCGATCACTACGCCAATGACGACACCCATGCGCTCGCCATCGCGCGGCGCATCGTCAGCCATCTCAACACCCAGAAGCAGCCGAACATCCCGCTGCGCGAACCGTGCGCGCCGCTCTACGACACCGCCGAGCTGAACGGCATCGTGCCGCCGTCGCTGATGACGCAATACGATGTGCGCGAAGTGATCGCGCGGCTGGTGGACGGATCGGAACTGGACGAGTTCAAGAAGACCTACGGCACCACGCTCGTCACCGGCTTCGCGCATATCAGCGGCATGCCCGTCGGCGTCATCGCCAACAACGGCATATTGTTCAGCGAGAGCGCCATGAAGGGCGCGCATTTCATCGAGCTGTGCTGCCAGCGCAAGATCCCGCTGCTGTTCCTGCAGAACATCTCCGGCTTCATGGTCGGCAAGAAATACGAGACCGGCGGCATCGCCAAGGACGGCGCCAAGCTGGTGACAGCGGTGGCGACCGCGCAGGTGCCCAAGATCACGCTCATCATCGGCGGCTCCTACGGCGCGGGCAATTACGGCATGTGCGGCCGCGCATACTCGCCACGCTTCCTGTTCACCTGGCCGAACAGCCGCATCAGCGTGATGGGCGGCGAACAGGCCGCGAGCGTTCTGGCCACCGTGAACCGCGACGCCGACAAATGGACCCCCGAACAAGCCGAGGCCTTCAAGGCGCCCATCCGCGCGAAGTATGAAGAAGAGGGTAACCCCTACTACGCCACCGCCCGCCTCTGGGACGACGGCATCATCGCGCCGGCCGATACGCGCCGCGTGCTGTCACTGGCCCTGAGCGCCTGCCTCAACGCGCCGGTGGGCGAGACGAAGTTTGGTGTGTTCAGGATGTGAGCGATGATGTTTTATAAGACGATGATCCGGCGCTTTCGAGGAACTCTGGTATTCGTTTCCGTCATGACTGTGTCTACGACATCGGCCGTGAGTGCGGCACAGCTTAAGTTTCCGCCATCATTGATAAAGCCAACACAGTGCATGTTGCGTGTACTGCGAAATACCCCGGGTGTTGATCGCGCCGCAACGGGGTGAACGATCTGGATGGGCGGCCTTACATTGAATTCCGATACAAAACCATGCATGGGTATCGACCGACTATTAGCTTCGAGGCCATAAAATCCAATTCGCCGAAGTCGGACAGTTCTGAATATTATTTTCAGGCCGCTTTTGGCGGATTGTTTGGGCCGCCAGACAAGGGGCCGCCGGTTTATGGCGCAGATGAAATCGCACAGCGTTGGAAAACTCAGTGCGGCGTGAGTGCAGGTATCCTTTTCGTCTGAAGTTTTGTTTGCCTAATAATCTCCGAATTATCCGTATAATCCGCATTCTCCGGAGAACGTCATGTCCCAAACCACCGCCCAGCAATTCCAGCGCAAGTTCGGCGAGTATCAGCATCAGGCGCGGCGCGAGCCGGTGGAGATCACGCGGCATGGGCGGCGCGAACTCGTGCTGATGTCGGTGGAGCGGTATGACTGGCTGATGGCGGCCTCCAGGCGCAGCCACGCGGTCGAGGAGCTTCCCGAAACCATCGTGGATGCCGTCCGAAAATCCAAAATGGACAAGCGCCGCGCGGTCCGAAAGAAGCTGCGAAAATAGATCATACCCATTTCCGTCATGGCCCGCCGGAGTGCGGGCCACCCAGGTGACGCCTTCTAAAGTCCAATCAAATAAAGCTCGTCATGGCCGCCCTCGTGGCGGCCATCCATTTTCCAGACGCCCATCCGCTTGCGTTAATGGTTGGCCGGGACAAGCCCGGCCATGACGGCGATAGTTTTGGAATGAGAGTGCAGAACCCAACTGGGTGGCCCGCACTCCGGCGGGCCATGACATGCGGCGAACTACGAATGTCAAAGAAATCTCGAACAAAATGCGCCGAAAGGAGGCCCGGATAAATCCGGCCCCCTTCCGTTCGTGAAGAGTATCGTCAATCGGCGCGTTTCGATTAGTTGTGTGGCTGCGGCGTCGAGGCTGCGCCGGCGACAGCGCCTGTCCCGCCACCGATGGCCGCGCCCACTCCCGCGCCCGGCGCGCAGCCGATCGGAAGCGTCACAACACAGCCAATTGCCGCGCCGATGGTGGCGCCCGCCACGCCGCCTTTAACCGCGCGAGCGCCCGGATCTTCGTGCCAGCGCCCGTCCACATAATATCCGCGGTCATCGGCCGGGTCGGCCATCCAGTGATAATGCGCATCATGCTCATGGGCGGCGTACCAATCGTCATTGTAGTAGGTGATCGGCTCGTCTGCCCCGTAGGCATAGATATTATGGACTCGCCAGCAGTCGCCGGCGGCGTTGCAGGCTACGTAGGTTTTTTCGACGGTTTGGGCGCTGGATACCGTGGGCGCCAACAAGGTCGCGCCCGCAACAGCAAGCAACGAACTCAATCCAAGTGCAGTGTGGAACCTTCTCATGTGTCACCTTTCTTTGCGACACCCGCGTCCGACAGAATCCCGTTCTCACTAAACGACGCGAGAAGGCGAAGGTTCCGGCAATCGATTGCAGCGGGAGTTCCCATGTGTCGCCGCGAAACCCGAAACCTTCGATGAAATCCTGCGTGTCTTGCGCGAGCGCGTGCAGCGCTCGCGCAAGGAGCCGATGTCCTGAGTTCATGGATGGCCGGGACAAGCCTGGCCATGACGGTATAGTGGGACATGACCATACGCGATCTCACAAAAGCCGATTGGCCGGCCGTCCTTCGCCTCAACGAAGAGTCCGTCCACTTCCTCGCGCCGATGGACGAGGCGAACCTCGCCAAATGGTCCGCAGCCGCATCCTATTTCCGCGTGGTGGAGCTGGAAGGGAAGGTTGCCGCGTTCCTGCTCGGCTTTCGCAAAGACGACGATTATAACGGCGTGAACTTCGCGTGGTTTGCGCAGCGCTATTCCGATTTTGTCTACGTCGATCGCATCGTCGTCGCGCCGGAGTTTCGCGGGCGCAAGCTGGCAGATCAGCTTTATGACGATTTCGAAGCTTTCGCTCGCGGGCGCGCCGTCCGGCATCTCACCTGTGAAGTGAATGCCGAGCCGCCCAATCCGGTGTCGTTGCGCTTCCATGAGAAGCGCGGCTTCAAAGAGGTGGGCCGCGAGAAATATGCCGGCAAAACCGTCTCCATGCTGCACTGCCCACTCTGATTCTTTGTCAGGCGAATCAATCCGCTAGCGCGTGTCGCCAAAATTTCGCCGGAAAGGGCGCCAGGATGCGGTAGCATCCGGCGGACGAAGGGGTGATTTCGTCATTACGCTTGGGGGAATTTCGTATGCATGACGGTATGTACTATCTGGATTGGGTTCTGGATTTCTTTCGCGCCGGCTTCGCGCAGGTGAATGCGACGCTCGGTCTTCTCGTCGCGCTTTATTCCGCCTGGCGGCTTTCGGATTGGAAGCAGCTCTGGGCCATATCGCTTGGCGCGGTTCTCATCCACGTCATCGCCATGGTGCTGGTGCCGATGATCGATCACAATGCGCCGCTGCGTCTTCCGCCGCTGCTCGACGTATCGTTCTGGAAATTCGTTATCGCGCTTTATCTTGGCTACGCGGTCATCATCGCGGCGCTTTTCTTCGTGAAGACGAATGTGCTCAAAGGCACGGGCGGCGGCGCGCACGCGGCTCATCACTAGCCTTGCACGCGATCACAGCGCCCGGCGGTTCATGCAACCGCCGGGTGGCTGCGGCGTTTACCTTCCGATTGTTCCACTCAGGGGGAAATGCCATGGATTTTCAACAGATGGTCAACGCGGCCTGGGACTTCTTTCGGGAAGGCTTTAATCAGGTCAACGCAATCGAAGGCCTTGTTATCGCACTCGTCGCAGTGCTGTTCGTGCCTGCCTGGCACCGCGTGTGGGCCGTTGCCTTAGGCGCCACGCTGGCCACTATTGTTTTGAACGTGCTGCTGCCTGTTCTGGCAGACCATGCGGCATTCCGCCTGCCGCCGCTGATGGAGCCCAATTTCTGGCACTTCGTGGCGGTGCTGTTCGTCGGCTACCTCATCGTCATTGGCGTGTTCTTCTTCCTCAAGAGGTTGTTTCTGCGGGAGGCTCACTGACCTTCTATTCCGTTATCAGGTGGGGCGCGATTGCCGGAAAATTGTCATTCGCGTCTCATGCGGGCTGGAGAGTTCGCAAATGCAGCAATTTCCTCGCTGACGCAAAAAAATCGCACGCGGCGGCCTCAGACCTTGTCGAGGCCGCGATTTCCTGAATTAAAGTCCCCCGGGCTCAAGATGTGTCTGTAAGGTTTTTGAAGGGGGATTTTTATGCAGGATGCACTGAACTACGCGCACGCGCTCGTGGATTTTTTCAAGGCGGGCTTCACACAGGTCAATTATACGCTCGCGGTAATCGTCGCTCTGTATTGGGCCTGGCGGATGTCGGACTGGAGTTCGATCGTGACGACGGCGATCGGCGCGGTGATCATGCATCTGGTGGCGATCATTCTCGCGCCGGTTATCGATCATAACGGACCGTTCGGTTTTCCGCCCTATCAGAGCGCCGAATTTTGGCGGTTCGTTGCGGCTCTTTTCCTCGGCTATACCGCGGTGATCGGCGTGCTGTTCTTCCTGAAGTCGCTGGTTCTCAATCGCGGGAGTGGAGATTCCAAGGCCGTTGGAACGCTGCTTACGGCGGGTGCCGCTGCTGCGGTCAGCCATGGAACCGACGATCACCACGGGGGCGGACATGACGATCACGGCCATGGCGGTGGACATGACGACCACGGTCACGGGGGTGGGCATGACGACCACGGCCATGGCGGCGGACATGACGACCACGGCCACGGCGGTGGGCATAACGACCACGGCCACGGGGGTGGACATGACGATCATGGCCATGGTGGCGGTCATAATGCGCCGCATGGACATCATTGATATTCCGTTCTGACGTTGCTGGCCGTTGGACATGGCGGCTATAAGCGCCGCCATGTTCTCTTCTCTACTCGTTGCCAATCGCGGTGAGATTGCCTGCCGCGTCATCCGCACCGCGCGCCGCATGGGCCTGCGCACCATCGCCGTCTATTCCGAGGCGGATGCGAAGGCGCTCCATGTGGCGATGGCGGACGAGGCTGTGAATATCGGCCCTGCGCCGGTGCGCGAATCCTATCTGCGCGCGGATGCCATTCTTGCAGCCGCCAGGCAGACCGGCGCGAAGGCCATTCATCCGGGTTACGGCTTCCTGTCGGAGAACGCGGAATTCGCGGAGGCCTGCGCCGCCGCGGGAATCATCTTCGTCGGCCCGCCTGCGAGCGCCATCCGCGCCATGGGTTTGAAGGACCGCGCCAAGGCGCTGATGGCCAAAGCCGGTGTCGCGGTGGTGCCCGGCTATCTGGGCGACGACCAATCGGCGAAGCATCTGGCCAGCGAAGCGGGGAAGATCGGTTATCCGGTTCTCATCAAGGCCGTCGCCGGCGGCGGCGGCAAGGGCATGCGCCGCGTCGATGATGCGAAGGATTTCGCCGCTGCATTGGAAGGCGCGCAGCGCGAAGGAGAGTCGTCTTTCGGTGACGCGCGCGTGCTGATCGAAAAATACATCACCCGCCCGCGCCATATTGAAATGCAGGTCTTTGGAGACCTTCATGGAAATTGTATCCATCTGTTCGAGCGCGATTGCTCGCTGCAGCGCCGCCACCAGAAGGTGATCGAGGAAGCCACCGCGCCGGGCATGCCCGAAGCGATGCGCAAGGCGATGGGCGAGGCGGCGGTGAAGGCAGCCAGGGCGGTCGGCTATGTCGGCGCCGGCACCATCGAATTCATTGCCGATGCTTCCGAAGGGCTGAACGCCGATCGCTTCTGGTTCATGGAAATGAACACGCGCCTGCAGGTGGAGCATCCGGTGACGGAAGCGATCACCGGCTTCGATCTTGTCGAATGGCAGTTGCGCGTGGCGTCGGGTGAGAAGCTTCCCGCTACACAGAACGATATTCACGTTAACGGCCACGCCGTCGAGGCGCGGCTTTATGCCGAAGATCCGCAGAAGGGCTTCCTGCCGTCCATCGGCATGCTGGAACGCCTTTCCATTCCCGAAGACAAGGTGCGCGTCGATACCGGCGTGCGCGAAGGCGATACGATCTCGCCGTTCTACGATCCGATGATCGCCAAGGTCATCGCCTATGCGGACACGCGCGAAACCGCCATCGCCAAGCTGGCCGATGCGCTGGCCGCCTCGCAGATCGCGGGCCTGCGCACCAACAATGCGTTTCTTATCCGCTGCCTGCGCAACCCGGATTTCATCTCCGGCAACATCGATACCGGATTCATTGGCCGTCACGAAGCCGATCTCGTTCCAGCGCAGCATATCGGCGGTGAGGTTCTCTCGGCCGCAGCCGGGCAGGTGCTGCGGGAATATGCGATGCCCTCCGATGATCCGTGGAACACTCAGGATAGTTTCCGCCTTGCAGGCTTTGCCGAACAGGCGGCGGAATTCATCGTGGACGACAGGCGTGTGGCCGTTCCCTATACACAAACACATGCGGACACGCTGCGTCTCTCCAATGGAGACATCGCGGTGATGGAGCATGGCGAGACGTTCACCGTGCGTCCTTACGACCCGTTTGTCGCCGCGGAGTCCGCAGGCGCTGCGAGCGACCGTGTAACAACGCCGATGCCCGGCAAGATCATTCAGTTGCTGGTGAAGCCGGGAGAGGCGGTGAAGAAGGGGCAGCCCCTGGCGGTCCTCGAAGCTATGAAGATGGAACATACGCTCTCAGCCCCCGCCGACGCGAAAGTCGCCAGCGTGGAAGTATCGCAGGGCGATCAGGTCAATGACGGGGCTATCGTCGTCCGGTTCGAAACAGAAAAGGCAGCATGACGCTTCACATCATCAAGCTTTGCGTGGGTTGCGATTCCATCGAAGACCTTGCCCAATGGCAGGCCAAGCGGATCAAGGAACAAAAGAAGCGCGGTGTGAAGAAGCCCACGCTCATGCACGTCACGCGCATGACGCCGAAGAAGAAGGATGAGGTGCTGGATGGCGGCTCGCTCTATTGGGTGATCAAGGGGCAGATCGCCGTGCGCCAGAAATTGCTCGACCTGAAACCCACCACCAAGAACGGTACGCCGCATTGTGGGCTGGTCTATGACAAGCAACTTATCCCGGTGCAGCGCCGCGCCCATCGCGCCTTCCAGGGCTGGCGCTATCTCGATCCCAAGGATGCGCCGCCGGATGCGCGCGGTACCAAGGGACTCGAAAAGCTGCCCGAAGACCTGCAACGCGAACTGGTGTCGCTGGGACTGCTCTGATGACCGAAGCGCCGGGCGAGCATCTATTCTCCTACGGCACGCTTCAGGACGAGAAGGTGCAACGCGCCGTGTTCGGCAGACCGGTGCGCGGGACATCGGATGCGATCGTCGGCTACGAACTGGTGCCGGTCACGATCAGCAGCCGGAAAGCCATCGCGATCAGTGGAAAAGCCCAGCACACCACACTGGTGCCCACGAAAGGCGAAAGTGACCCTATCGAAGGTGTCGTCTTCCACATCACCGCCAGCGATCTTGCGGCGGCGGACCGTTATGAGTCCGCCGAGTACCATCGCATCAAGGTCAGGCTGCGCTCCGGCGTCGAGGCCTGGGTTTATGTGCGCGTCTAGGCATCGCCCCAACTGTTCTTGAATGCGTTCGCGAAGTTTAGGCCGAGCACCTTCTCCGCGACACGTTCTGAATAGCCGCGCTTGAGCAGCGCGTCGGCGATGATCTCGGACCGCATCGGCGTATTCAGGCCTTCGACATAAAGCGGACGGTCTTCTTCCGGCGCGGCGACGCCGGCTTTATGGCGGGCTTCTTCGTCCTTGTTGAACGCCGCCATCGCATCCGGCGAAGTGTCCCACGGCGTCAGTGAAGAATCGCTACCGATGCCGACATGGTCCTCGCCGCAGACTTTCAGTGCATGGGTCATGTGATCCATGTAGTCGTTCAGGGTCGGCTGCTTGGGACTCGCCGTCAGATAACAAAGATCGTAGATGCCCACGACGCCGCCTTGATCGGCCACGGCTTTGAGAAGGCTGTCCGGCTTATTGCGCGGATGCTTGTGGACGGCCTCGCAGCCCGCATGGGTGATGATCGCGGTCTTCTTCGTCGCCTTCAGCGCTTCCAGAGACGTTTTCACATTGGAATGGCTGAGATCGAGTACGACGCCTTGCTTGTTCATCGCCTCAATGGCTTTGCGGCCAAGATCGGTGAGGCCGCTATTGGGATCGCCCAGGCAGCCCATGCCGAACGGTGTCTCGACATTGTAGGTGATCTGCATCACCCGAACGCCCAGGCCGCGGAACATCTCGATCCGCTCCGGTTTGCCGTCCAGCGGGGTCACCGTCTCAAAGGAGAAAAGAATGCCGGTCTTGTTCTCCCGCTTGGCGCGCGCGAAATCCGCATGCGTGCGGATCTGCAGGAAGTAATCGGGATATTTCTCGATCACATATTGATAACCGGCGATCTCGGCCACTGTATCCTCAAGGCCGTTATTGAACCCTCCCAGCGAGCTCTTCATCGCCGTGACGCCGGAATTGCGCATCATATCGAGTTGGCTTTGCGGGAAGGGTGGCTCACCGTCCAGCGGCGGAAACATGTTGGCATCGAAAACCATGGAGCGCTTGTAGAGCGCCCGCGCGGCGGCAGAGACGCCAGCGTCGCTATCGTCCGCCAAAGCCTGCGGTGAAACTGCGGCCAGCGCCGCGGTGGCGGCCATGGTCGCCAATACATCCCGTCTGTTCATGCCAGTCCCCTGATAGCGTCAGTCCAAGCAAGCTAGGGACGCCCGGCGGAACTGTCGACCGAACCGCCGCCCGGCCTGCTATTCGGGGCACGCATGACCTTCCACTAGAACCCGGCGCCGCGTTTGCAAAAGAAACCGGCGTGGCTTCGGCAATTTCCTTGCGGGCGTTCCGCCGCAGTGGAATTGGCCGGGCAAAACCGCCATATAGCCGCCCATGATTTTCTCCCCGCTGCGGGCGGTCATTTCGGCCGCCTATCTCGAAGACGAGAACACCGTCACCGAGCGCCTCATCGCCAAGGCCCGGCTTTCGCCGGAAGAGCGCGCCGCCACGGAAAAGCTTGCGCGCGATCTGGTTCTGCGCATCCGCGAAACACGGGGTGAGCAGACCGGCGTGGACTCGCTGATGCAGGAATACGCACTCTCCACGCAGGAGGGCGTCGTGCTGATGTGCCTCGCGGAGTCGCTGCTGCGCGTGCCGGACGCAGCGACCGCCGACAAGCTGATCAGGGACAAGATTGGCAGCGGCAACTGGGACAGCCATAAGGGCCAGTCCGATTCCGTGTTCGTGAACGCCTCCACCTGGGCGCTGATGCTCACGGGCCGCGTGGTGAAACTGGACACCACCGCGGGTTGGGATTTCGAAGGAATCCTGCGCCGCCTCGTCGCGCGCTCGGGCGAGCCGGTGATCCGGCAAGCTGTCACCTATGCGATGCGCATTCTCGGCCAGCAATTCGTCCTTGGTCGAACCATCGACGAGGCGATGAAGCGCGCAAAGCCGTGGCGCGACAAAGGCTATCGCTTCTCCTTCGACATGCTGGGTGAAGCCGCCTACACCGCGAAAGACGCGAACCGCTATTACAAATCTTATCAGGAAGCGTTGCGCGCCATCGTGAGCGCCGCGCCGGACGAGACAAGCTCTGTTTTCCAGCGGCCGTCCATTTCCGTGAAGCTGTCGGCGCTGCATCCCCGCTACGAATGGGTGAAGCGCGCGCGCGTGATGGACGAATTTCTGCCCAAGCTCAAGGAGCTGGCGGCGGAAGCGCGCGAGCATAACATCGGCATCACGCTCGACGCGGAAGAGGCCGAACGCCTCGACATCATGCTCGATATCTTCGAAGCGATGGGCGAAGCCCCGCGCGTGAAAGGCTGGGAAGGCCTTGGCATGGTGGTGCAAGCGTATCAGAAGCGCGCGCTGCCAGTGATTGCGTGGCTGGGCGATCTCGCGCGCCGCCAGAACCGCCGAATCCCCATTCGTCTGGTGAAGGGCGCTTATTGGGATACCGAGATCAAGCGCGCGCAGGAATTGGGCATCGCGGACTATCCGACCTTCACGCGCAAGCCTGCGACGGACACGTCCTATCTCGCTGCCGCGCGGGCGTTGCTGGCCTTGGGCAGCGATGTCTATCCGCAATTCGCCACGCACAATGCCCACACGCTCGCGGCGATCCAGACTTTCGCGAATGGCCGCACCGATTTCGAATATCAGCGCCTGCACGGCATGGGCGAGGCGCTGCATGGGCTCTATCGCGAAAAAAACCTTGGCGGCGGCAACCGCATCTATGCGCCGGTCGGCACGCATGAGGATTTGCTCGCCTATCTGGTGCGCCGTCTGCTGGAGAATGGCGCGAACACCTCTTTCGTGAACCGCCTCGCAGACGATGAGGCGCCTATCGATGAGATCGTCACCGATCCGGTCGAGCTGCTTGCCTCCACGCAGCCGCGCCGCAACCCGAACATTCCGCTTCCCGCCGACATTCTGCCGGACCGCAAGAACTCGTCCGGTTTCCTCTGGAGCAATCCCGTGATCAGCGAACCCACCATCGCAGAAATGCAGGCGTCTTTGAAAACGCCGCAACGCGCTGTGCCGCTTGTCGGCGGCGAAGAGCGTAAGGGCACTCCTGCGCCCTTGCGCGACCCATCCGACCGCAACCGCATCGTGGGCGAAGTCATCGAAGCCAGCGATGCCGATGTGAAAGACGCGCTGACCAAAGCCTATAACGCGCGCATCGCTTGGAATGCGCTGGGCGGCAACAAGCGCGCGGACATTCTGGAACGCGCCGCCGATCTCTATGAGAAGGACCGGGCGCATCTGATGGCATTGGCCGTGCGCGAAGCCGGCAAGTCGATCCCGAACGCCTTGGGCGAAGTGCGTGAGGCGGTGGACTTCCTGCGCTATTATGCGGGGCAAGCGCGCAAGCTTTTCGAAGGCAGTGTGCGGATGCCCGGTCCGACGGGCGAGACGAACGATCTGTCGTTGCATGGCCGTGGCGTGTTCTGCTGCATCAGCCCATGGAATTTCCCGCTCGCGATCTTCACCGGGCAGGTTGCCGGTGCGCTGGCGGCCGGTTGCACCGTGCTGGCGAAGCCTGCCGAACAGACGCCGCTGATCGCCGCTGCCGCCGTGAAGCTGCTGCACCAGGCCGGCGTGCCGGTGGAGGCGCTGCATCTTCTTCCGGGGGATGGCCCGCGCATCGGCAATGCGCTGTTCGCCGATCCGCGCTTGGCCGGCGTGGCCTTTACCGGCTCGACCGATGCCGCCAATGCCATCAACCGCGCGCTTGCGGGCCGCACCGGGCCCATCGCCACCTTGATCGCCGAAACCGGCGGCCAGAACGCCATGATCGTGGATTCCACGGCGCTACCCGAACAGGTTTGCCGCGACGTGCTGGCTTCGGCGTTCGATAGCGCCGGCCAGCGCTGTTCGGCGCTGCGTGTGCTCTATCTGCAGGATGACGTGGCCGACAAGATGATCGACATCATCCTCGGCGCGATGGACGAATTGAAGCTTGGCGATCCCATGCTGCTGGAAACCGACATCGGCCCGGTGATCGATGAAGAAGCGCGCGCCAATCTTCAGAAGCACGCCGATACCATCGTCAAGGAAGCCAAGCTGCTGAAGAAGTTGCCGGTGCCGGCCGAACTCTCCACCGGCGTGTTCTTCCCGCCCCATGTGTTCGAGATTTCCGGCATCGGCCAGCTCAAGCGCGAAGTGTTCGGTCCCGTGCTGCATATCGCGCGCTGGAAGGCGGACGAACTGGACAAGGTGTGCGATGCCATCAACGCCACCGGCTATGGCCTTACGCTCGGTATCCATTCGCGCATCGATGCGACGGCGCAATTCATCCGCGACCGCGTGCATGCCGGAAACGTCTATGTGAACCGCAACCAGATCGGCGCGGTTGTCGGCGTGCAACCGTTCGGCGGTGAAGGTTTGTCCGGCACCGGACCCAAGGCCGGCGGCCCGCATTATCTGCAGCGTTTCAGTTTGGAGCGCACTTATACTGTGAATACAACGGCGGCTGGCGGAAACGCATCGCTTCTGGCTGGCGGCGGCCCCGAGGGAATCGGATAAGGATTCGTCCCATGACGGGGACGGGCGCGCATATCATCGTATTCGGTAATGAGAAGGGCGGCTCGGGCAAGACCACCGCCGCGATGCACATCGCCGTCTCGCTTGCGCGCATGGGCAAGCGCGTCGCTGCGATCGATCTGGACAGCCGCCAGCGTTCGCTCACGCGTCAACTGGAAAATCGCGCCGGATTCAAGGAGCGCAGTGGCGTGGATATCGCGGTGCCCGCGTCTTACGTCGTCGCGCGCTCCAACCTGAAATCGCTGGACGAAGGCGCGGCGGAAGAGGCGCGCAAATTCGCCGACATCCTCGCCGAAGTCGAAACCCAAAACGATTTTGTCGTCATCGATACGCCGGGCTCGGACACCCAGCTTTCGCGCATCGGCCATGCCGCCGCCGATACGCTGGTGACGCCGATGAATGACAGCTTCGTCGATCTCGACCTCCTGGCGCGCATCGACCCCCAGAACTATGAGATCAAGCAGCCCAGCCTTTATTCCGATTTCGTCTGGGATTGCCGCAAGCGCCGTCTCATGGCGCGCAAGCCCGCGCTGGACTGGGTGGTGATGCGCAACCGGATCTCCTCCACCGACACGCGCAACAAGCGCCGCATGTCCGGCGTGCTCGACAAGCTGGCGGAGCGCATCAGCTTCCGCGTCGCGCCCGGCTTTGGCGAGCGCATCATCTTCCGCGAGCTGTTCCCGCATGGCCTCACCATGCTGGATCTGCCGCAGAAGGCGCTGGGCATCTCGATGTCGATGTCCCATGTCGCCGCGCGCCAGGAAGTGCGCGAGCTGCTGCAAACGCTCAAGCTGCCCGGTATCGGCGTGAAAGTGGCGTGATCTCTATTTCGTCGCGGCGGCGAAGCAGGTTTGTTTGCGCTCGGTCATGCGCTGGCAGACAGCTCGGGCTTCTGCTTCCACGAATGGGCCAAAACGCGCGCGATAGAGTGTCTTTCCATCGACGGACTGGAACGGCACCACGATATGTTCCGCTTGCCCCAGCACATCCATGGAGCGTTCGGCATAAGCGGTGAGTTGCGCCTTGGCGGATGGTGCGTCGCCAAACGCGCCGATCTGGATCGCCCAGTTCCGGCCGCCTTTGGTAGTGACGGACTTGGCGATGTTGGTGGCGGGACGGCCACGCACAGGCGTTCCCATGTCCCCGATATCGCCTTCACCGAGGGCTTCGGCGCGCGAGGAGGGGCGGATGTTGGGCGGCGCGGGGCGCTGTTGCGGTGTCAGCGACGCGACCAGCATCGCTTTGCGCGGCGCGGGTGTGGGGCGAATATTGGGTGGCGGCGGCGCCTTCAGGTGAATGGTGCCGGTCGCGCCGGCCACGTTGATGGTCGTGGCGGGCGGGCGTGGCACGGCAGGCATGGCCGATGCGGCGGCCAGCTTTGCCCCAACATTCGGAGCGGGCACGGGCGTAGCCGCGATCAGATTGCCGATGGCGTCATTGGGGTCGGGACGGGACTCGGCGGCATCCTCGTCATCGGGATCGTTCGAAGCCACCTCGCGGTTGGGCTGGTAGGTGGGCGCGGGCGCCGCATCGTTTGAGGCAACGGCGTGCCATGGAATATTGCGGTGGGCGATCAAGCCGGGGTTCTGCGCGATCTGCGCATAAGTGGCGTCGAGCAGGCGCATCATCTCGGTATCGCGCATCCGGGCGGTGCGCCCGCCCATCACCACGCCAATGATCTGAGAGTTGCCGCGCGTCACCGACGAAACGAGGTTAAAGCCCGATCCCTCCGTGTAGCCGGTCTTCATGCCATCGGCGCCGTCATAGCGGCCAAGCAGGTTGTCATGACCGTGATAGTAGCGCCCATGATAGGTGAAGCCCGTGGTCGACCAGTAGTGGAAATATTGCGGGAAATCGTAGGCAAGATGGCGCGCAAGAAGCGCCAGGTCGCTTGCTGTGGAGATTTGCCGGTCGTCGGGCAAGCCGGATGCATTGTGGTAGAATGTATCGTTCATACCGAGCTGACGCGCTTTTTGCGTCATCATCTCGCCGAAGTGATCTTCGGTGCCGCCCAGATATTCCGCAATCACCACCGCCACGTCGTTCGCGGACAACACCACGATGGCTTTGATCGCGTCCTCCACGTCGATCGATGACCCGCTATGCAAATACAGTTTCGTCGGATGTTGGATAGCGGCGTGCTCGGATACGGGCATCATCGTCTGCAGCGTCGTCTGCCCGCGCTTCATCGACTCAAACAGCATGTAGAGTGTCATCATCTTCGTCAGCGACGCCGGGTGGCGCAGGGCCTTGGCGTTACGTGAATACAGAACCCGGCCGGACACGCCGTCGATAATGAGCGCAGCGTCCTTGCTCGGATCGGTCAGGCTGACATTGGACCAGTTGGCGGGCGCTTTGGCATGGCGGACACTATGATGGGGCGCCCAGTGGCGGGCATAGGCTGTCTGAGGAGCAAAAAGGGCAACCGTCAGCGCGAGCGTAAGGGCCGCCTTAAAAAGGCCTCTCCCCGCTGCCGCACCGGCTTTGGCGCGCTGCCATACCCACATAACCCAACCCCAGAATCTGGTTGCGCCCGCCCTCGGGGGAACAAGACCAAAATGTGGCCTTGCCCGCAAGATCGAAGCCAAATTTATCTTATGCTGCGGGCGTTTACGAATAGTTAACACTTGGTTTAAGAGGCCTGAATCCCGCCCCGAAAAGTTCCTCCTATAATTTTTTGTGCACCGCAGCAAAACCTCTTGACACTAGGGTTGTTGCACCGCATATAGACCATGTTGCACTGCAGCAGGACCGCGGGTCCGCCACGACGGTGCTCTTAAATCGAACGGAGAAACGACAATGGCGAAGTCCAAGACGAGCGAGAAGCTCATCAACGGTGCGGAACACATCGAAGCCGCCGTGAAGAATGGCGCCGAAGCCTTCAAAACAAATTTCGACAAGGCCGTGAAGGGCTATGACAAGTTCCTCGGCCTCGGCAAGGAGAACCTCGAAGCTGTCGTCGCGTCCGCCACGGTCGCCGGCAAGGGCGTCGAGACGCTTCACAACGAAACCTACGCGTTCTCGAAGCAGTCGATCGAAGATGCGGTCGCCGCGACGAAGGCCGTTCTGGCCTCCAAGTCCGCGCACGAAGCGTTCGAGCTGCAGACCGACTTCGCGAAGGCCGCGTTCGACCACTATGTCAGCCAGGTCACGAAAATGAATGAGATCTTCACCGCCACGGCAAAGGACGCGCTCAGCCCGCTTCAGACCCGCTATCAGGCGTGGGTTGAAGCGGTTCAGACGGCCAGAGCTGCTTAATTTTGGCCGCCTGATCGGACAGGACGATCGTTCCGCGGCTTCCTCCCCCCAAAGCGGAACGTCTCGAGAAAGGGCTCGGTGCTCAGGCGCCGGGCCCTTTCGTTTTTGACCAAGAATCGCCTGTAATTTGGCGGGCAGCCGCCACCACTTCAGGGCAAGAGCGTTTTTTTCTTCTTTCCGTTAAACCCGGTGCGGTAGAATTGATCCATATGAGCGACAGGAACGGCGAGAACGACGACGATCTGGGGAACGGCACCGGGCAAAATGGAACCGGCGTTGTCACAAAAACACGCCCCAAAACCAAAAAACCGTCGCTCTACAAGGTTCTCATCCTGAACGACGACTACACGCCAATGGAGTTCGTCGTTCACATTCTAGAGCGCTTCTTTAACAAGAATCGCGAGGAAGCGGTGCAGGTGATGCTACATGTCCATCGCCATGGCGTGGGCATTTGCGGGGTGTTCACCTACGAAGTGGCGGAAACAAAAGTTGCACAAGTCATTGAATTTTCCCGCCGCCATCAACATCCTTTACAGTGCACCATGGAGAAGGAGTAGAGTCGCGCGATGCCATCTTTATCCCGCAGTTTGGAGCAGGCCCTTCACCGCGCCATCAAACTCGCGAGCGACCGGCACCATGAATACGCAACTCTGGAACACCTTCTCCTCGCACTCACCGAAGAGGGCGACGCGCAACAGGTTCTGAAAGCCTGCAATGTCGATATCGAGGCGCTGAAGAAGTCGCTCCAGAAATATGTCGATGAAGAACTCATCACCCTAGTGATCGAGGACGGCGAGGATGCAAAGCCCACCGCCGGTTTCCAGCGCGTCGTGCAGCGCGCGGTTTTGCATGTGCAGAATTCCGGCCGCGATGAAGTGACGGGCGCGAACGTTCTTGTTGCGCTGTTCACCGAGCGCGAGAGCCACGCCGTCTATTTCCTGCAAGAGCAGAACATGAACCGCCTCGATGCGGTCAGCTTCATCTCTCATGGCATCGCCAAGCGTCCCGGCATGAGCCAGCAGAAGACGGCGCGCGGCGCCGACGAAGACGAAGACGGCGCCGAGAAGCAGAATAAGAGCGGGACCGAAGCGCTCGAAGCCTATTGCGTGAACCTGAACGAGAAGGCGAAGGGTGGGCGCATCGATCCGCTGATCGGGCGCGATGCCGAAGTGGATCGCACTATCCAGATCCTGTGCCGCCGCCAGAAGAACAATCCGCTCTATGTCGGCGATCCCGGCGTGGGCAAGACAGCGATTGCCGAAGGTCTTGCGCGCAAGATCGTTAAGAAGGAAGTGCCGGACGTTCTGCAGAACGCCGTCATCTACGCGCTCGATATGGGCTCGCTGATCGCCGGCACGCGCTATCGCGGCGATTTCGAGGAACGCCTCAAATCGGTGGTGAAGGAGCTGGAAGCCATAAAAGGCGCGATCCTGTTCATCGATGAAATACACACCGTCATTGGCGCTGGCGCGACGTCCGGTGGCGCGATGGACGCGTCCAACCTTCTCAAGCCCGCGCTGGCGCAAGGCACACTGCGCTGCATCGGCTCGACCACCTACAAGGAATTCCGCCAGTATTTTGAGAAGGACAGGGCGCTCGTCCGCCGCTTCCAGAAGATCGATGTCACCGAGCCGACCGTCCCGGACACGATCAAGATCCTCAAGGGGATCAAGCCGTATTACGAGGAATTTCATAAGCTGCGTTACACGGCGGACGCGATCAAAGCCGCCGTCGAACTCAGTGCGAAATATATCAACGACCGCAAGCTGCCCGACAAGGCGATCGATGTGATCGATGAAGTCGGCGCCTCGCAGATGCTGCTGCCGGAATCGCGCCGCAAGAAAGTGATCGGCGTGAAAGAGGTGGAAGATGTCGTCGCCAAGATCGCGCGCATCCCACCGAAATCGGTGTCGAAGACCGATGCCGAGCAGCTACGCAATCTGGAAGACGATCTGAAACGCGTGGTGTTCGGCCAGGACAACGCCATCCATGCGCTGTCCTCCGCGATCAAGCTGTCGCGCGCGGGGCTGCGCCAGGCGGACAAGCCCATCGGCTGCTATCTGTTCAGCGGCCCCACGGGCGTCGGCAAAACCGAAGTCGCCAAGCAGCTCGCCTCCATCATGGGTGTGGAGCTGATCCGCTTCGACATGTCCGAATACATGGAACGCCATACCGTCAGCCGCCTGATTGGCGCGCCGCCGGGCTATGTCGGATTCGACCAAGGCGGCTTGCTCACCGACGGCGTGGATCAGCATCCGCATTGCGTGCTGCTGCTCGACGAAATCGAGAAGGCGCATCCGGACCTGTTCAACATCCTTCTGCAGGTGATGGACCATGGCAAGCTGACCGATCACAACGGCAAGAAGATCGACTTCCGCAATGTCGTGCTCATCATGACCACGAATGCGGGCGCGTCGGATGCCGCCAAGGACTCCATCGGTTTCGGCCGCGGCAAGCGCGTGGGCGAGGACGATGAAGCGATCAAGAAGCTGTTCACCCCGGAATTCCGCAACCGCCTCGATGCGACCATCGCGTTCGCACCGCTCGGCCGCGACACCATCGACCGCGTGGTCGAGAAGTTCGTGCTCGAACTGGAAACCCAGCTCACCGACCGTGACATCGTATTTGATCTCACTCCGGAAGCGGCGCGCTGGCTGGGCGAGAAGGGTTACGACGACGCCTTCGGCGCAAGGCCACTAGCGCGCGTCATCCAGGACAACATCAAGAAACCGCTGGCCGACGAGATTCTCTTCGGCAAGCTGAAGAATGGCGGCACGGTGAAGATCCTGCTCGACCGCGACGCCGACAAGCTCGCCTTTGAATTCATCACGGATGAAGACATCAGGCCTAAGGCGCTCCCGCCGCCGAAGAAACCGAGGGCGGAGGAGAACGTGTAATATGCTGTCATCCCCGGCGAGCCGCGAATCGGCGAGGGAAGGGGACCCAGGTATTGAAAACAAATGCGCTCTCGAAGAAAATTCGAGGGCGCATTTTTCATATCGGTTTTCTGAGAAACCTGGGTCCCGTTCCCCTCGCTGCGCTCGGCCGGGGATGACAAGGAGTGCTAAATGGCGAACATCGTCGGCGGCTGTCTCTGCGGCGCGTTGCGCTATGACGCCGGCACGCAGACGACCTTCATGGGCTATTGCTGCTGCGACGATTGCCAGAAGGCCTCGGGCTCGGGCTTCATTCCGTTCGTCGGCCTTCCGCCCGGCGCGCTGAAAGTCTCCGGCGCTTACACGATGTATCAGATGCATCACGCCGATGGCCGGTCGTCCGAGCGCTTCTCCTGCGCGAAGTGCGCGAGCCTTGTGTTCGGCGGCGAGCCGGGAAACCCGAACGGCAACACCATCTATGCCGGCACGCTCGATGACACATCGCAGTTCAAACCGGCGATGGCGATCATGACGAAATTCAAACCGGATTGGGTGCTTCTGCCGCCTGGCCTCAAGATTTTCGACGGGATGCCGCAATAAAGCGGACATCTTCGCGGTTGATGGCCGCTTTGCCTTGATCTCGCCGCATAGAGTTGCTGTTTCCGGCCACGCCATTGGAAGGAATGCGGCTGGTGCACGAACGCGACCTGCGAATTGATTTTCTGCGCGGCCTCGCGCTGCTGATGATCTTCATCGACCATGCGCCATGGAACGTGCTCACGCTGTTCACCATTCACACATGGTCGTTCGGCGATGCAGCGGAGCTTTTCTTTTTCATGTCCGGCTACATCGCTGCCGTGGTTTACGGCCGCACGCTCGACAAGCGTGGATTTGCTGCCGCCATGACACGCATCTATCGCCGTGGCCGTGATCTCTATGTTACGCAGATTGCCCTTCTCATCACGCTCGCCATTGGGCTCTATGCCTATACGGTCTTGTCCGAGGACACTTCCGTTGCCGAGGGCTTCCGGCTGACGCCATTTCTTGCCGATCCCTGGAAAATGACGCTGCATACGATCCAACTTCGCTATCAGCCTGCATATTTGGATATCCTCCCCAATTACGTCCTGTTCTTTCTCGCACTGCCTTTCGTGCTGTGGCTCATGCGCAAGAACGTATGGGCGACGCTGGCATTGTCTTTCGCACTGTATCTGGCGGTGCAATTCACAGGCTGGACGCTTTATACGTCGCCGGATCACGCCAGTTGGTTCTTCGATCCCTTCGCATGGCAATTCCTGTTCACGCTTGGAGTTGCTTTCGGGTCTGGAAGACTCTCAGGGCTTCTGCCCTTGTTGCGGTCGCGCGCCATGCTGGCGGCCGCGGCGCTGATTGCCGGAAGCATTGCACTGACGACCGCCACTGCAGTCTGGCATGGGATATTGCCGCAAATCCCGTCTCTGCATCTTCTCGATGTGGACAATGCGAAGGATATTCTTCGGGCTCCCCGTATCGTCAGCTTTCTCGCACTTGCGCTTCTGGCGTGGCGTTTCATGCCGGAAAGCGAGGCTCTCGCCGGTTTCTCGCTGTCTCGCGCCATTATAAAATGCGGCCAGCAATCCCTGTCGATATTCTCCGCAGGCGTTCTGCTGGATGCGCTGGCTTCGATCGTTTACGGCGACTGGAATTCGCAAGCCGCGGTTGCTTTGGCCACCGCCGGCGGTGTCGCGATCCTGATGGCCATTGCGGCTCTGCTCGATCGGAGTCAAAATTCCGGATCGGTCCTTAACCGCCTTCAATCCGCGGGTGCCACTTGACCAGTCATCAAGCTTCAGCCGGTGCGGCCATCGCGCTGCTCGACGATTTCATGACCGCCTTCAACGCGCGCGATGTCGAAGCGTTCGAGAAGACATTCAACTTCCCCTCCATCCGGCTCGCGTCGGGAAAGCTCGTCACGCTCAACAAGGGCGACATGACGCCCGAAAGGTTCACGCAGGGCGCGCTTGCCGAATGGGATCATTCGGCATGGGAACGCCGTGAGATCGTTCATGCAGGCGAAGACAAGGTGCATGTGGACACCCGCTTCACCCGCTACCGCAAGGATGGCTCCGTCATCGGCGGCTTCGACTCGGTTTACGTCATCACGAAGGAAAACGGCCATTGGGGTGTGAAAATCCGTTCCAGCTTCGCCCCCTGACTCTCTGACCATTAATCAACCTGCAATCCACAATCACCCCATCACCGGCAAGTTAGATTCCCGCTGACTCGCGCTCAGTGGGGCGCATCAGGCGGAGCGTTGCATGTGTGGGATCGCAGTCGCGATCGACTGGGACGGTGCGGAGCGCGCCGTCCAGATGATGCTCCAGGGTGTGCAGCATCGCGGCGAGATCACCGATCCGGTGTTGTCGCCCCGCAGGAACACCGCGATGGGCACACGCCGGCTTTGCATCGTCGATGCAGACCGCGCGACGCAGCCACAGGCTTCGTTCGACGGCAGGCTGCTCGTTTCCTTCAACGGTGAAATCTACAATCACACGGCGCTGCGCCGCGAACTGGCCGGCATGGGTGTTCCGTTCCGCACCGAGTCCGACACGGAGGTGCTGGCGAACGCGCTGCAAGTCTGGGGAATCAAGGCGATGTCCAGGCTAAACGGCATGTTTGCTTTTGTGGCACTCGATGTCGCGTCCGGGGAATTCCTGGCGGCGCGCGACCCCTTCGGCGAGAAGCCGCTCTATGTTGTTCAGTCCGGAACGGGCTTTCTGTTTTGTTCGGAAATTCGCCCGCTCCTTTCCGCATCCGAGGAGGGGGAAGTTCTTCTGCTGCCGCCGGGCTATGTGCTGACCCGCAAACTCTGTGCGGGATACAAATCTCCCGCGAACGGGCCATTCGAAGGGGCAGCCGAAAGTGACCCTTTGGCTTTGGATCGGTTGCTCGCCGATGCCGTGCAGCTTCGTGTGCCGAAAGACATTCCGTTCGCGATTATGCTAAGCGGCGGAATCGATAGCACGCTTGTGGCGCACTACGCGCGCATGCAGCGGCCCGAGGCACCAGGTTACTTTTTGGGCGGGACGCAGGCGCGCGATTTTCCCTATGCTGCCGAATATAGTGCGATGTCCGGCACGGATCTTCGGATCGTTTCCTTCGATCCGCGGAATGACATCACGCTTTCGAGAGTCGGCGAAGTGGTGTCGGCAACGGAATCTTTTGAGCCTTCCGTTATGCGCAGCGCGGTGTGTTCCTATGCGCTCTCGGAAGCGATCCATAAAGACGGGTTCAAGGTCGCGCTGTGCGGCGAGGGCGCAGATGAGCTTTTCGCGGGTTATGTGCCGCTCGAATGGGCGTTCTCGCTCGGCGGCGAACAGGGGCGACTTGTTCGGGATCAGGCATTGGCGCATATGCACTCCACCGTCTTGCAGCGGGTGGACAGATGTTCGATGCGGTTCGCGCTTGAGACGCGTGAACCGTTTCTCGATCCAGGAGTTGCTGCCTACGCATTAAACCTGCACCGCGATGCTCTAGTGGAAAATGCGAATGGTCTGCCGCGCGGAAAGAAGCCGCTTCGGGCGCTCTACGATCTCTATCCACAACACCTTCCGCAAACTATCCGTGATCGCAGCAAAGTCATTTTCGATGAAGGCGCGGGATTGGAGTCTGGGGCGGCGTCGGTATGGCCGGATATGTTTGAAGACGCGATCACGGATCGGGATCTTCTCGATGGTTGCCGGGAATTCGAGGCATTCGCAATTCAAAGCCGGGAAGAGCTGTTTTGCATTCGCGCGCTGGCCCGGACGATGGATATTTCCCGGGTTCCGCATTTGCGTGCCCGCGCACAAATCCAGGTTCCTGGCGAAGTCGAACAGGCATTGCGCGATACAGGCGCCATTTAGGCACGATCCATGGCTATCGCTCTTCGTACCCCCCAATTTTGTTATGGCATTGACAGCACCCGCACTCCGTTAATCTCGCGCCCTCGGGAACGCCGGAGCCGATCCGGCATCCAATGTTGCAAGAGGGTGGAGATATGGCTGCACAAGCGCTCCTGGATTACGAGAAACTGACGGACCTAGAACTGGCCGCGCGTTTCGCGGCGCGGGATGCGCGGGCCGTCCGCCTTGTCACCGGGCGCAACAATCAGAGGCTCTTCCGCACAGCGTGGAGCATCCTGAAGAACCGCAGCGAAGCAGAGGACGTCGTACAGGAAACTTACCTGCGCGCGTTGGGCGCGATTGGAAGGTTCGAAGGCCGCTCGTCGCTTTCGACCTGGCTGACGCGCATCGCCATCAACGAAGCGCTGACCCGCAAGCGCGCGCAGCAACGCCGCGCCAATGCCTTCAACGACACATCGGTTTTTGTCATGGAAGAGTATCGCGAAAAGATCATGGGTTCTGCCGAGCGCCGGCTGTCCCCCGAATCGGAGCTGGCTCGCAAGCAGCTCAGGGGCTTTCTTGAAACGGCGGTGGCAAACCTGCCGGACAATTTCCGCACCGTATTCGTGCTGCGTGAAATCGAGGACATGAGTGTGGAAGAGGCGGCCGGCGTGCTCGGCGTTCCCGCCGAAACCGTCCGCTCGCGCCATTTGCGCGCACGAAAAAAAATCCAGGAGGCGCTCGATCCTGAGTTGCGCACTGCGCTCGGCGAAACGTTCCCCTTTGCCGGCGCCGATTGCGAGGCGCTCACCGCATCCGTTCTGAATCGAATGGGTATTTCAGAGTCCAACAACGATGGAGGAAGTGCATGATTGAAGATATTGGCCCCAAATCGCGCCGCAGCCTTTTGATCGGTAGCGCCACCACGCTGTCGGTCGCCGGTCTTGGCGTCGTTCTGGGTTCGGCCGCTTTGCCGCGCGCCGCGCGCGCCGCCACCGGCAATGCCACGCAGGACATTCAGCTTCTCAACGCCGCGCTGGGTCTGGAGCATGAAGGCATTGCCGCCTATCAGCTCGGCGCCGAAAGCAAACTGTTGAAGCCGGAAGTTCTGAAAGTGGCCGTCACCTTCCAGAGCCATCACAAGCAGCATCGCGACGATCTGATCGCCGCCATCCACAAGCTTGGCGGAAAGCCGGTCGCCGCGAAATCCGAGGCGGATTACGCGAAAGAGTTGAATGCCGCGACGCTCAAGAGCCAAACGGATGTGCTGAAGCTCGCGCTGAAGCTGGAGAAGGGCGCCACGAACGCCTATCTCGGCGTGATCCCGTCTCTCGATCAGCCGGATCTCTATCTGTTCGCCGCGCGCGTCGCCTCGGATGAAGCCTTCCACGCTGCCGTTCTCGGCAACGTTTTGGGCGAGCCGATCCCCGAAAAAGCGCCGATGTTCGGTTGAGCGGGGAAGCGCCATGAACATCACCGGCATTTCCGCCTGGCTGGCAGTGCCGGTTGTGGCCGCCGCGCTTGCGTCTGGTGTCGCGGCGGCGCCTTTACCGCCGGCATCCTCCGCTCATGCGCCGGCGTCTCCGCCTCCCGGCAACGCCTCTCGGGGGGCGGAGGTTTACGAGGCCAAATGCGGTGCGTGTCACTCACTGGATGCGAACCGCATTGGTCCCAAGCATCGCGGCGTGTTCGGCCGCAAGGCTGGTGCAGTCCCCGATTTCCATTATTCGGATGCGCTCAAAAAATCCGGCATCGTGTGGAACGAGAAGACGCTCAACACCTGGCTGCAAAGCCCGGTGAAGATGGTGCCAGGCACCGCGATGGGCTTTCAGCTCCGTGATGCGCAGGAACGCGCGGACGTGATCGCCTACCTCAAGCAGCAATCCGGCAAGCACTAAAGGCGCCTCACCCATTGTTGAGGGGGTGCGTGGCGGAATCACGCTAGGATCGCCCCGATCCTTGGGGCGAACCGCATGAACGGCGTATGGGATACATTCGAGGCCCGGCTTGGCCGCCTTATCTTCGCGGTCGCATGGGTGGCGCTGGGCATTGAAAGCCTGGTGTACGGCATCCCCGTGATGCGGCTGGAAGCGTGGGGCAAGGGCTGGCCCGGCTATATGGCGGCCGGTTATGCCTCCGGCGTCATCGTTTTGCTCGCCGGGATCGGATTGATGTGGGCGGAACGGGCGAAACTGTCGGCCAGCATTCTCGCCCTGCTCACGCTGCTGTGGACCGTGGGCCTGCATCTGACGCGGCTTGTGCCCACGATCACGCAAGGTGTTTATTGGAGCGGTTTTGCGGAGTGTTTTTCCGTATTCGCCGCGTCCTGGGTTCTCGTCTCCATCATGCCGCCGCGGCTGATCACCAACGCCTGGGATCGCATTCTCGACAACGGCATCCCCATCGGCCGCATCTGTTTCGGATTGTCGCTGCTCATCTTCGGCGCGATGCATTTCGTCTATCACGATTTCACGGCGAGTTTCATTCCAGTCTGGTTTCCGGACCGCCCGCTGCTCGCCACGCTCACGGGCCTGGCGCATATGGCTGCGGGACTGGCGATCCTCTCCGGCGTGTTGGCGCGGCTCGGCGCCACGCTGGCCGGCATCATGTATCTGAGCTGGGTGCTGGTGCTTCACATTCCGCGCGTCGTCGCTGCGCCGCACGATCCGTTCGAATGGAACGGGGTATTCGTGGCATCGATGCTGAGCGGCGCGGCTTTCATTGTCGCCGCCACCTTCATCAAGAGTGCGGACGGCGAGCCGAAGTGAGATCTAGTCGAGGCGTGTTGCCGCCATGATGCGGCGCATGCGGCGATATTCGCGCGCATCGTGGATCGTCAGCACCGCGTGAATGAACGCCAGCGCCCAGACCACGAAGCCCGCATGCGCGAAGATGAGCATCGCCCACAGCATGATCGAGAGCACATAGAGCGGCAGGTTGAACACCGCCGCGATCGGGCGCCCCGCGAAGAGCAGGGCGAGTGGCGAACAGAAGATAGCAAGGAAGTAGAGCATCGAGACTGATATAGGCGCTTCGGCCGCATGATGAAGAGCTTCGTTATCCGCGCGGACCGGAAATCCGCCGAAAATTGCAACGCTGCAACACTCCCTGTGGATACAATGGGTTATACCTCATATAGGGAAATATTCTATCGAAAAACATCGCAACTCCGCAACAAAAGTTCTCATTTTGTTCTTGCGACCGTGACGGTCAAGGCGTACATTCTTTCCAATTCTCGAATTGCGCCCAAAGCGAACCGCTCCCCAAAACCGGGCAGCGGTTTTTTGCTTTGTCAAAGTCGAGACCATCTGCGAATTCAATTCGCTTCGCAATCTGTGCGCGAAATTCTCGGGCATGGCTGGCTCTTTATTTGCCAATCCTGTCTATTTCAGATTTCCGCAGTATAATTTTTTCTCTTGTTTGGGGGTGGGGCCGTGAATTCTTTTGTTAAGCGAATCTCGCTTGTGACTGCCAGTATCGCGGCGCTCACGGCAGTGCTTTGGCCGGGCACAGTTGCGGCGCAGACGCTCACCAATCTTGGCGTCATCAATGGCGGAAATACTGTTGCGAACGCGATGAGCAGCGATGGCTCGCTCGTCGAAGGAAACTGGTATGCGAACAATTTCGGGCCGGGCGGTATTGGCGGAGATGGCTCTTTTTACTGGACACAAGCCACGGGCACTGTTGCTTGTGGAAGCGGAACGGCGATCGTCTGCCCGCCTATCGTGACGCCCGCGACAACCTCATCGGCCGGCGGCGTCGTCACGGTCGGTTCGACGATTTATAACGGCGTCACTTACGCCGCGCGCACGACAGCCGGGACGGGCACACAGATCATTCAGGCGATTCTTGTCGCCAATGATGTTAGTCTCGGCGGCATCACCCTCGCCAACTCCATCGCGGTTTCTGCGGATGGGACCACCATTTCGGGCACAGGGCCGCGCGGCAATCTCTACGATGGACCGTCCTGGGTAACGGACATTCCCGTAAACGCTTTTGCACGGCTGGATCTCAATGGCGCAAACGACGCGCTTGGGTCGCTCGTCCTCGGCGGAACGGTGATCAACAATGGCGCATCCGCGGCCACACTCACAGTCGGAAGCGACAATACCAGCACCACGTTTTCAGGAACGATACACGATGGCGCACAATCGACCGCCTTCTCCAAGGTTGGCACAGGCACGCTGATACTGAATGGTTTGCAGTCCGCTTTTGGCGTCGCTAACTCGCCACTGACCGTTTACGGAGCGTCCAATTACACCGGCGCCACCACAATCAGCGCCGGCACTTTGGCGGCGGGTGCAACGAATGTGCTCAGCCCCAACAGCGCGTTTTCGATTGCCAGCGGCGCGGCACTGGATCTTGGTGGTTATAGTCAGTCCGTCGCAACGATCTCCGGCCCAGGCACCGTTACCAATAGCGGTGCGGCCGCGGCAACCCTGTCGCTCGGCGTCGGCAACGCGACCGCGACATTTTCCGGCGGAATCGCGAATGGCGCGAGCGCGGTCGCACTCGCAAAGAACGGAACCGGCCTCTTCACGCTCTCGGGCGCAAACAGCTATACGGGCGCGACATCGGTCAACGCGGGGACACTTTCCGTCACCGGATCGATCGCTTCCAGCGCTGTCACCGTCGCCTCCGGAGCCACGCTGACGGGATCGGGCGCGGTCGGCGCCGCGAACATTCAGGACGGCGGAACAATTGCGGCCGGCCCTGGTGTCGCGGTCTTGAATGTCGGCGGCAATCTCACGCTCGCGTCCGGCTCAAACCTAATTGCGGAACTCGCAACGGCGAGCGGCGACCGGATTGCCGTCGGTGGCAATGCCGCGATCGACGGGAACCTGACGCTGTCCGCCGTCTCCGGCACCTACACGGCCGGCACGATCTATACGCTCGTGAACGCGGCTGGAGCCTTGGACGGCGTGTTTTCCAACACATCGGTTATAGGTTCGTTCGGCGATCTCATCCCGTCGCTAAGTTATGACGCGCACAACGCATTCGTGACGTTAACCGCGCAGACCGCCTGGAAAGCTGCGCCGAACTCCCCGGACTGGAATACCGGGTCGAACTGGACGTCCGGCATCGTTCCCAGCGCCGGCGATACCGCGGTTTTTGGGACCACCTCCATTTCCGCGATCGATATCCGCAATGCCGACGACAGCATCGCGCAAATGAATTTCGTCGCTGGCGCGCCGGCTTACAGCTTCAACATTGCCGGCAGTGCGTTGGGCCATGCCTCGCTTACGCTCAGTGGCGGCGGCATCAATGACCAATCCGGCAATGCTCCAGCATTTGTCGCGAGCGGCGTGGCGGGCAATACTGGCGTGCTCAAATTTGCCAACGCCGTCTCCGCCGGCGATGCCGCGATCTATGCCGGCGCTTATGGCAGCGCTGTTTTTACGGGATTGACGCAGGCCGGTTCTGCCACGCTTTCGGCGGGGACGGGCGGCACGATCGACATATCCGGCTTCACCGGAACAAGTTTCAACGCCGGCTCCATAGCGGGCGGAGGATCTTTCGTGTTGGGAAGCAATGCGCTGGTGACGGGCGGGCTCGGCACGAGCACGGTGGTGTCGGGCGTGCTGTCCGGAAATGGCGGCGCCCTGACAAAAATCGGCTCGGGCAGGCTGATCTTGAGCGGCGCAAACACCTATTCGGGCGCGACCGTGGTTTCCGGCGGAACGCTGCAAGTCGATGGCTCGATTGCTTCGTCGGGCAGTGTAACCGTCGCTACGGGCGCTACGCTGCAAGGCACCGGCGCCGTGGGACCGCTCACCGCGAACGGTATCCTGTCTCCGGGCGACGGTAGCGGAAGCATCGCCACGCTTTCTGTCGCTGGAAATGCCGCGCTTGCATCGCCGTCCGTATACGATGCCGATATCAGCGGGAACACGGCCGATAAACTCGCGGTATCCGGCGCGCTCAGCGTCGACGGTACGGCAAACCTGAATTTCGTTTCTGCGCCGCATTATGGGGACGTGAGCGTCATCGCAAGCGCATCGAGCATAAGCGGCCAATTCGCATCCATACCCGATACGCTTTCTGGCGTGTTGTATCCGGCCGTGTCGGTGGTCAATAGTCCGGGCGGGCAACAGCTTGTCGTCGATATCGCTGCAAGCAGCCTCGCCAACGCCCTTTCGTCGCCGACGCCGGAAGAAACGACCATCGCGACGGTTCTGGATCAGGCGCGTGCAAGTCATTATGCGGGTCTGAAAGGGTTGTATGATGCCATCGACCCGCTGTCGTCCGGCGAGCTGACCGCCGCGATCGGCAGCCTCGTGCCGGGTACCGTGCGAACGTTGCCGGCGCTTTCGCAATTCCAGACCGACGCGATTTCCGGTGTCCTCTGGAACCATCTTGGCAACCTGGGTGCCGGAACCGAAACCGCGAACGATGCCGCTGACAATGGCATCGCACCGATGCATGCCGCCGCCGCTCAAGCGACTTCGATGCCCATGCTTAACGGACGTGGGCGAGGATATATCACCGGCTCTTGGCTCAATGGTTCCGTCGCGAGCGGCAATTCCGGAACTCACGCCGGCGTGGACGGATATCTGCTGGCAGGCGGCGTAGATTATGACGCCACGCAGGATCTCCAGGTTGGCGCGTTGATAGCGTATTCGCGGTTGTCGTCGAGCTTGTCGGGCGTTCAAAGCAAATCGCGCTCAGAGGCATATCAGGCCACGGCTTATTTCCGGTATGCGCTGGATAGCAACTGGTTCCTCGACGGTTTCGCGGGGGCGGCCCGCCGAAAGGTCACAACCGATCGGATCGTGGCGGCTGGTAACAGCCTATGGAACTTGCGCGGCAAAACAAATGGCACAGTCCCCACGACCGGCGTTTCGCTCGGGTACGATGCCGTGAACGGCGATTTCGAGATTCGACCGAGTGCCGGGCTGCAATGGTCCGATGAATCTTTGAGCAAGTTCACCGAGCAGGGTGGGCCTGCCGCCATGACGTATCGGGGCCTGTCGCGGCAATCCTTCACGGGCCGCGCAGGCTTCAACGCGCGTGCGACCCTTCCTGTCGCCGGCTTTGCGATCCATCCGCTGACGTCGTTGTTCCTGGTGCATGAATTCGATCGCGGGGCCGGAAATTTGACCACGGCCTTCGCAGTTACGCCGATGAACGCTTTCTCGCTTCCTTTTGCCCGCCTGACGGACACGTGGCTGGACCTAGGAGTGGGCCTCGGTGTCACCCTTGGCGAGAGTGTTGCCCTGGATATCCGCTATGACACGACGACGGCGCGTTCCGGCATCTCGTTTCAGGCGTGGACTGGCAAGCTCTCGGTCCGGTTCTAGCGCTTAAAGAGCCGCTCGAATTTTTGCCGCCACGGGCTCCAGCACATCCGGTTTCACCATCGTCTTGCCATGGAAGCTTAGATCGGCGCCGAGCTTGCGGGGCAGGATATGGAAGTGGACATGTGGAATGGTCTGGCCCGATGCCGCGCCGTTGAGTTGCGCCAGCATCACGCCGGGAACATCCATCGCCTTCTTCACGGCAGCGGCGACGATCTGCGTCGTGCGGATCGTGGCGGCGGCGGCTTCCGGCGAAATATCGAAAATCGTTTCGCCCGGCTCCTTGGGGATCACCAGCGTGTGACCTTCAACCGCCGGCATGATGTCCATGAAGGCGAGGGTGTGTTCGTCTTCATAGACTGCGATCTTCGGCAATTCGCCACGCAGGATCTTCGCGAAGACGTTGTTGGTGTCGTAAGCCACGGCCTCTCCTCAAATTACGTTGTCATGGCCCGCCGGAGTGCGGGCCACCCAGGTGGGCACAGAGCGCGCTCTAAACAGAATAAGCACAGCATCGCGAACCTTGCGACGTTTGTGAAGACGTCATCTGGGTGGCCCGCTTTTGCGGGCCATGACATGCAGGGGATGGGCTATTCGCTCTTCCTGAACGGTCCATGCTCCGCAAGCGCTTCGATGTTTTCGGCCACCGCGGCGCGTTCCTGCCGCAGGTAGTCGCTCACCGCGCGGCGTAATCCGGCATGCGCAATGTAATGCGCGGAATAGGTCGGCACTGGCATGTAGCCGCGTACCAGTTTGTGCTCGCCCTGCGCGCCGGCTTCGACGCGGGTGAATTTGTGCGCGATCGCGTAGTCGATCGCCTGATAGTAGCAGGTC
>JAFECP010000050.1:6722-22932 GCA_018242105.1 Pseudomonadota bacterium | reverse complement strand
CACCACCGTGCCCAGGTACTTCTCGATCAGCTCGGGGTGGTTCTGCACCGCGTGCGAAAAGGAGCAGAAGATCACGCCCGCATCGGCCAGCTGCTTGCGAAACGTGATGCCCACCGAGACGGAGTCGAACACCGCATCCACCGCCACGCCAGCCAGCGCCATCTGCTCATGCAGCGGGATACCTAGCTTCTTGTAGGTCTCCAGCAGCTTGGGATCGACTTCGTCCAGCGACTGCTTCTTGGGCGTGCTCTTCGGCGCGGCGTAGTAATAAGCGTCCTGATAATCGATCTTCGGATAATGCACGCGCGCCCAGTTCGGCTCGCGCATTTCCTTCCAGCGCGCGAATGCGCCAAGACGCCACTCCAGCATCCAGTCCGGCTCGCTTTTCTTGGCGGAGATGAAGCGGACAATCTCCTCGTTCAAGCCCTTGGGCGCACGCTCCATCTCGATATCCGTGACGAAGCCGTACTTATACTTGTCGCCAAGTTCAGCAACTTTTTCGCGGGTTTCAATCGCAGCCATCAAGCACCTCCTGCCGCGGCAAGCGTGAGCTTACGGCCCATCAGCCGGCGCAAAGAATGAATCAGCGCGTCGATTTCCGTCACGCCATGCTCGGGCCCGAAACTCGCGCGCAGAGCGCAACGCGCCAAACTCTCATCAACATTCATCGCTTCGAGCACATGCGACGGCGAAACCTTGCCGGACGAACAGGCGGCACCGGAACTGACGCAAATGCCGTCCAGATCCAGCGCCATCAGCGTGTTTTCCGCCTGAAGCTGCGGAATGGCGAAGCAGGACAAATTCTTCTGCCGCACTTCATGGGTGCCGAACACCACCGCGTTCGGCTCCAGATTGCGCAGGGACTCTTCAAAATAGGTGCGCAACACGCCCACATGCTCGCTTTCGGCATCGAAGTTCGCTTGCAAGGCCCGCGCGGCAGCGCCAAAACCGGCGATGCCAACCAAATTCTGCGTGCCCGCACGGCGGCGCATCTCCTGAGACCCATTGAACAAGGGCGCCAACGGCACACCTTCGCGCGCGATCAACGCGCCGGCGCCCTGCGGGCCGCCGATCTTATGTGAAGCGAGCGAAAGGTAGTCCGCGCCCCAGGCGGAGAAGCGTACGGGGCTATAACCACTCGACACCGCATCCACATGCAGCAGCGCGCCTTCACCACCTTCCTTGCGCAAAACTTCGGCAAGCGCGGCGACGTCCTCGATCACGCCGGTCTCGTTGTTGACGAAGATCAATGAGACGAGAACGCGGCCTTTACCGTTCATCAGCAGCGAACGAAATACCTTCGGATCGATGCGGCCATGCTCGGTTACGGGAACGACCGTCAGCATCAAGCCAGGCGCCGTTTCCGCCAACGAACGCGCGACGGACAGCGCGCTGTCATGCGCCGTCGCCGCCACGAACAGCCGCGTGATGCGATCTTCCGCGTCCAGCGCACCGGCCACCGCGCCACGCAGGGCAAGCGCATTGGCTTCCGTGCCGCCGCTGGTGAAGATCACGCTGGCGGGTTTTGCACCAGCGAATGCCGCCACCTGCTCCCGCGCATCTTCAATCAGCTTGTGCGCGGCGCGGCCGGCGGCATGGACGGACGACGGATTACCGCAAACTTCCAGCGCCCACAGCATCGCGGCTTTCGCCTCGTGCCGAAGGGGCGCTGTCGCATTGTGGTCGAAATAGATCATGGGTGAAAAACTCAGGCCGCCTGCGCGTCCGCTTTTTCATCCTGTTTCAGTTCGCACGGCTTGGTGCGGCCAAGAATGCGTTTCTCCACCACGTCGGCCAATGAGACGGATGACAGGAAGACATGAATCTGGCGGCCGAGTTCTTCCCACAGATCGTGCGTCACGCAGCGCGTCGTCGTGCCGGTGCAGCCTTTCGGGCTGCCGGGGCGGCAGCGCGTGGCGGTCATCGGTTCGTCCACCGCGATGATGATGTCGGCGATGCGCACTTCGGCGGAGGGGCGCGACAGGCGATAGCCGCCGCCGGGTCCGCGCACACTCTTCACCAACGCGCCGCGGCGCAGCTTTGCGAAAAGTTGCTCCAGATAAGAGAGCGAGATTTCCTGACGCTTGGCGATTTCCGCCAGCGAAACCGGGCGCTCGCCGCCCTCATGCGCGGCCAGATCGGCCATCGCCATCACCGCATAACGTCCTTTTGTGCTGAGTCTCATAACTACCTCCTTGGCCGAAGCGCGCTTTTGGCTTGCTTTTTTGCCCCCCGCCCGTGGTAACAACGGGGTCAAGCCGATGCGCGTCGGCAGTTCCTGCTGCGCTGCATATAGATTTCCTGAGTGCTGTGGTCAAGAATTAGCCCTGCCGATATAGGGTCAGAAAATCAACCGTTTGAATATAAAAGGAATTTTCTGCTTGTCCGCCATGCTTATTTCCAACTTCTGCCCTGCGCTTTCCGCAGTCCGTGAGAGACTCGTACCCTATGCCTGACATCATTCTTCCGGGCCCCGCGGGGCGCATCGAAGTCCGCTACCAGCGCCAGAAGGCGCCGGGCGCGCCGATGGCCCTTGTGCTGCATCCGCATCCGCAGTTCGGCGGCACGATGAACAACCCGCTGGTCTATGACCTCTTCCATATGTTCCACCGCCTCGGCTGCACGACGGTGCGCTTCAATTTCCGCGGTGTGGGGCGCAGCCAAGGCACCTTCGATTCCGGCGCGGGCGAATTGTCCGATGCCGCCGCCGTACTCGACTGGATGAACACGCTCTATCCGAACCCGTCCTTTGTGTGGGTGTGCGGAATTTCCTTCGGCGCGTGGATCGGCATGCAGCTTCTGATGCGCCGCCCGGAGATCACCGGCTTCATCTCCATCGCGCCGCCGGCCAGCATGTACGACTTCGCCTTCCTCGCGCCTTGCCCGGCTTCCGGTCTCTTCGTGCATGGCACGAAGGATCAGGTGGTGCCGGAAGCCGACGCACAGAAACTGGTGGACCGCATCAGCGCGCAGAAGGGCATCAAGATCGCTTACGACAAGATCGAAGGCGCCAATCATTTCTTCGACAATCATGAAGCGGACGTACTGGAATCCGTCGAGGCCTATGTGCAAAAGCGCATGACCGGCCCGCGCGAAGGACGTTGATGCTTCGAGGCTCCACCTCGTGGAGCGCCTCAGCGTGACGATATCTCGAACGTCATCCTGAGGTGCGAGCGCAGCGAGCCTCGAAGGATTACTTCCTGTGCAGTTTTCCACCGGTGATGGGACGTGACACGCCCGTGGTTGCCGGCAGGCTGAGCGGCAGCCCCTTCACCGAACGCGCGGCGAGATAGGCGAAGGCTTCGGCTTCGATGAAGTCGCCGTTCCAGCCGGCGTCTTCCGCCACGAGCACCGGCGCATTCACGCGCGAGCGCAATTCACCCATCAGCACGGGATTGTGCCGCCCGCCACCCATCACGATCCATGTCGTCGGCAGATCGGCGAAATGTTCTTTTGCGCGCGCGATGGAGGCGGCGGTGAATGCGGTGAGCGTCGCCGCACCATCGGTGGGCGACAACCCGTTCACGGCGTCGATCCCGAAATCCAGCCGGTCGAGCGATTTGGGCGGCACTTTCTCGAAGAATTCGTTGTCGAGCATCTCGGCCAGCGCGCGATCATCCACGCGGCCTTGCCGGGCCAACGCGCCGCCTTCATCGACCGGCTTCTTCGTATGGTTCATCGCCCAATCGTCGATAGGCGCATTGCCGGGGCCAGTATCGAAGGCCAGCACCTCGTCGCCGTTGATATAGGTGACGTTCGCCACGCCGCCGATATTCACAAAGACCAGTGGCGGCTGCAGCGCGGTTTTCTTCGCATTGCGCGCGAGCACCGCGTGATAAAGCGGCACCAGCGGCGCACCCTGCCCGCCCGCCTTCACATCCGCCGAGCGGAAGTCGTTGACCACATCGATGCCGGTGAGCTTTGCGAGCAGCGCGCCGTCGCCGATCTGCCAGGTCCAGCGTTGCGCCGGACGATGCAGGATCGTCTGCCCATGGAATCCGATCAGCGAAACATCCTGCGCGCGAAGCTCGGCCTTCTTCAGGAGCGCCTTTACCGCATCGGCATGAGCCTCTGTCAGCCGCCGTTCGGCATCGCGGATGGAGTACGGCACCGGCGCGCCGGCAGCGACGCCTTTCGCCTCCTCCAGCGCCTCCCGCAACATGGCGCGCGTTTCGGGATCGTAGGGCGCTCCCAGCGCCGGCCCCGGAACGGCAATATTCTCGCCATCCGTTTCCAGCAGCGCGGCGTCAACGCCATCCAGCGACGTGCCGCTCATCAATCCGATGACTTTTTGAACGTCGCCCATTCGTGCTACAGACCCGCCTCTTTCCTCCAAGAGTGCATATCATGTCCGGCGCCGGTCACAGCTTCAAATCCGACTTCCTCCGCACCTTCGTGGAGCGCGGCGCTTATTACGATTGCTCGGCTCCGGAAGATCTGGATGCGCTGTTCCTGAAGGAGCGCGTGACCGCCTATATCGGCTTCGATTGCACGGCGCCCAGCCTGCATGTCGGCAACCTCGTGCAGCTCATGACACTGCGGCGTCTGCAGCAGGCCGGCCATCGCCCGATCCTGCTCATGGGCGGCGGCACGACGAAAGCCGGCGATCCGTCCGGCAAGGATGAGACCCGCCTTATTCTCACGCCGGAGAAGATCGAGGAAAACAAGAACAGCATCGTCACGGGCGTGAAACATCTGCTGAAGTTTGGCGACGGCCCGGCGGACGCCATGCTGATCGACAATGCCGAATGGCTCGACAAACTCGAATACATTCCTTTCCTGCGCGAAGTCGGCAAGCATTTCTCCGTCAACCGCATGCTGACGATGGACAGCGTGAAGCTGCGGCTGGACCGCGAGCAGCCGCTGTCCTTCCTCGAATTCAATTATTCGCTGATGCAGGCGTACGATTTCGTGGAACTCTACAAGCGCTACGGCTGCCGCGTGCAATCGTCGGGCTCCGATCAATGGGGCAATGTCGTCTCCGGCATCGATCTGGGGCGGCGCATGGAGAATGTGCAGTTCTTCGGCCTCACGACACCCCTCATCACGACCTCATCCGGCGCGAAGATGGGCAAGACCGCAGCGGGCGCGGTGTGGCTCAATGCCGAGCAGAAGTCGCCTTACGACTACTGGCAGTTCTGGCGCAACACCGAAGACAAGGATGTCGGCCGCTTCCTGCGCCTGTTCACCGACATGCCGCTCGCGGAAATCGCGCGGCTTGAAAAGCTTGAAGGCTCCGAGCTGAACGACGCAAAGAAGACGCTCGCCACCGAGGCAACAGCCATCCTGCACGGACGCACCGCCGCCGAAGCTGCCGCCGAAACCGCGCGCCGCACCTTCGAAGAAGGCGGCACAGATGAAGGCCTACCGACGATCGAAGTGCCGAAAAGCGAATTTCCGATGGGCGTACTGGCGCTGGCGGTAAAGGCCGGCGTCGCGGCATCGAACGGCGAAGCGCGCCGCCTGATCCAGAACAATGGCCTGAAGATCAACGACGCATCTGTCAGCGATCCGGCCGCGACTGTGGCAGCAGCCGACGCTTCATCCGGCGCGATCAAGGTGTCGAGCGGAAAAAAGAAGCATATCCTGGTGAAGCCAGTCTGACTCACTGATGTTGCGGCGCAGGCGGCGGGCCAGTGTTCGCCTGCGGCTGGGTGGGCTGTGGCGCGACCGGCATCGAGCCCTCGAAAATCCTGCGGAAAATTCCGGGCGCCAGCGCGGCCAGCGGATTGACACTGAGACTGGGCTGATCCGCGTTGCCCGAAACACTGTAGGTCATGCCGAACACGCCCTCGCCCTTCTTCGACACCAGCACATCCCCCAAAATCGGAATCGCACCCAGCACAGAATTCAATCCATAGACCGGCGCCAGCGTTCCCTTGAGCGCGATCTGATTGTGCGCGCGGTCCAGATATCCATCGGCCGTGATACCGATGGCCGGTCCGGCCGCCCGCGCGTCATGGATGGTGATGGCATCGTTCTGCGCGCGGAACGGCACTTCGAATTTGTCGAAGCTGATGCCTTCGCCGCGCAACAAATCGGCCACGCCCAGCAACGATCCCGCCGCGAACAAGCGCGCGAGGAATGGCTGATCCGTGATCTTGAAATCGGTGATCACGACCGTGCCGGCATAGTCGAGCGGCGCTTTGCCTTTCGCCTGCGCCACCGGCGACAGCGTTGCATTCACATTCAGAGCGCCGCCGCGCATGCTTTCGAAACCGAAAAGCCCCTTGAGCAAGGAACCCGCGTCATCGGATGTGAGAACCACGCGCCTGCCCGCATCGGATGGCGAGATCGAGCCTGCAATTTTGCTTTTGCCGAGCGATGAAGACAGCTCGAGCGTCTGTGGCCGGTTGCCCACACCCGCCGCCTCCAGCGAAAAATTCGACAGCGCAACGTTGTCCCGCAACGCAACGCGGTCCAGATGCACCGAATAGCGGAACGGTTCTTCGGCCGGCGATGGCGCCGCGTTCGCTTGCGCGGCCTTGCGATGGCCCAGCCCGGTTCCGTCCGCCGAACGCCCCCGGACATTGACGTCGAGACCGCCAGCTTTCGTATCGGAATAGACAACTGCGAAATCGTTGTTGGCGCCCGCGCGCACGACCGGCAGATCGACGCGCGCAAGATCGCCATTGGCGTCGAAATCTATGCCGCCGCGCACGTTCAGGCCGCCCGCGCCGGAGATCGTCATCGTCTCCGATTTTATATCGCCCTCATTGTCGAACAGCGCGTTCACCTGCGCGGTTGCGGGGGCGCCGGGCGGCTTGTGATAATTGACGATATCCATCGATATGGTGGTTGGCGTGAGATCCATCGCCATGTTTGCGCGGCGAAGGGCGCCCTGATGTCCAAGTATCTGGGCATTCACCGACACCGGGCCGGTAATGAGATCGCCGGCACGGAAGTTCAGCGCCTCGCGCGTCGCGTCGTCCACCAATCCTTTGACCTGCAGCGTCGTGGTGATATCGGCCTTGGTCTTGAAGTCTTCAACCCAATCCACCGCCACCGGCGCGCCGCCAAGCGCCACCGTTCCCGCGGCATGCAGCTTATCGTTGGTGATATCGAACGCGACCGTGCCGTTGCTGATCCTGGTACGCGGCCCCAGCGCGATGGCGAGTTGCTGCGTCGTCACTTTGGCGGAGATGCCGATATCGTCCGTGTTCAGATCGCGCAGCATTGGAACGCGAACCGTCAGATCGGCAACAGCCGCGCCTTTCGCCGTGGACGGATTGAGGTGGAAGCGCGTCGGATATTGCAACGGCTTCTGATCGAGCAGCGTCAGAAGATCGGGGACGGACCCGGCAATGCGCGCGTCGATGACGCCCGTCGGGCCATCCATATGGAGCTGCGGAATGACAACCGTTCCGTTGCTCACGGTGATGGCGCCGACATTGCCCGATGCAATCGTCGCTTTGAAGGTGTCGCCGGTCAGAACGGCAACACCCCGTACATTCTTCATTGGCGACATCTGATGAACGTAGGTCACCGTCGCACCGGTCAGCGGCACTGAAAGATTGAGCGCATTCTCCGGCAACGCGGGCTGATCCAGCTCGCCGGTTTTGATGTCGGCATGCACCGCAATCGGCCCAATGCGGCCTGCTGAAATATTGTCGTTTATCCATTCGCGCGCACCTTCGCCCACATGCAGCGGCCAGTAGCGCATAAGATCACGCACGTTCATCGCGGCGATCGTTCCGTTGGCCGTAATGGCCGGCGATGTGCCGTCCCCGAGCGTGATCGCCGCCGCCAGTTGCGCGTTCATCGGGCCGCCGGAAATATCCAGCTTCTGGATATCGATCTTCTGGATCGCCGGGGTGTAGACGGTGTGCATGGCGACGCGGCCCAGCGTCACCGATTGCGTGACGAGGCCGGGCAGATTCACCGAGAACCGGTCCGCATTCAGGTCGAGCGTCGCCAGCGTGAGCACATTGTTGGCGTCGAAATCGAGCTTGCCGCCGCCCGTCAAATGCGCGCGCGCATGATCGCCTTCGAGCGACGCGTCATCGATGAGGAGCCGGCCGGTCTGGCCGTCATAACGCGCCACAAGCTTCAGGGAGCGCACTTTCAGGGGTGCGCCAAAGCCGTTCACCACGCCCACGGCGCCAATCCCCAGATCGGCATAGCGCAAGCGCGTGCCATGATCGAAAACAAACGATCCGGTGACGTCGGTTTTCAGGTCGAACGGCGTCAGGAACGAGAAAGCGGCGGCGTTGTGCCCCAAGGCTTTCAGGCTTAGTCCCGTAAAACTCACATCGCCGGTGACATTGCCGTTGGGATCACGGGGAAGCTTCAGATTTGCGATTAGATGCGCGGGCTGGCCGGAAATCTCGATTTGCGAGTCGATCGTCGTGGCGATCGTACTGGATGCCCTCGCGACGCCCTCTCCTGTCGCGATTTGGATATTCGCGTCGGGCGATATGAGAAACGCACCGGTACCCTCATCGAAAAAAGCCAGCCGCGCATGCTTGATCGCGAAGCTTTCAAGCGATGACGGGCCGCCCTTCGCCTTCGAGATCGCGTCGCGAATGCGATCCAGAACATCGTTGTCCGTGACATTGCGCTCCACGCCCAGGCGCAACGATCCGGATTTTGTCCGCACCAGCGTGAGCTGCATGCCGACGAGCGAGATGCGCTTGACCTCGATACGGCCATGCAAAAATGGCCCTGCCGCCAGATCCACTTCGGCTTTCGGCGCTTGCGCGATGATGCGCTGCTGACTGTCCAGCACACGTGCGCCAAGGACGACGAGATTGACGCGGTGCTCTTCGCGCGACCATTCGATCGCTGCCTGATCGTAACCAACAGCAAGACCTGGAAGGGCTTCGGAAATCGCCTGCCGGATCTCTCCGTTGAATGGGCCGAGCGAAACCGGCCCGATCAAAATGCGGATGACGGCGCCGGCGGCGAAGAAAACGACGGCCGTGAAAACGCCCGCCACAACCAGTCCTGCGAGCCTGAACTGGTTGCGATAGGGCCGCAGGAAGCGGGCCGCTGGCTCCAACTGCCTACGGCAGGTATCAGCCCAGCCTTGCAGGAATGTGAGGACGTCGTCCAATGGGCTTACCTGTTTTGTCTCGCCTGCAAGCAAGCTCGGTCCGGCGTGCCCACCTCTTGCGCCGGTTCGCTTATCAGCCTATCGCCTAACGGTTATTTTCGGTAAACGCCAGATCGCGCGCTCGGCCACCAGGCCGGTTGGGGATTTCATATGGCCAAAGAACTCGCGCCCGGAGATAAAGCTCCGGCCTTCCGCCTGAAAACCGACGAGGGCGAAATCTCCTCCGCTGCGCTTAAGGGCCAGCCCTATGTCCTCTATTTCTACCCAAAGGACGATACTTCCGGTTGTACCAAAGAGGCGACTGCCTTTTCCGAAGCGAAGCGGAAATTCGCCGCAGCCGGAGTGGAAATTGTGGGCGTTTCCAAGGATAGCCCTGAATCTCATGCAAAATTTAGGAAAAAGTATACCTTAAAGGTTACGTTAGGTTCCGACTCTGAGTTGAAGGCCGCCAATGCCTATGGTGTCTGGGTTGAAAAATCCCTGTATGGCCGCCGGTATATGGGAATGGAACGGGCCACGTTTTTGGTCGATGCCAAGGGCGTCGTCCGGCAGGTCTGGCACAAGGTCAAAGTTCCCGGTCATGCGGAGGCCGTGCTGAGCGCGGCGAAATCCCTATGACGAAAGCGCGCCCGCCTTTTCGGCCAGCATTAACTGCCAGATCGCTTTTCTGGACTAAGAGCTTGATCGAGCGCTCAGAAACAGGTGAAATGAAACCTTCTGGGGTAGGCGCGAAAGACGCCCAAAAGGGAAGTTCCGGTATGGCCGATGGTCTCGTCGACCGCGTCTGGGCGTGGCTCCATGCGACGTTCCCAGAACGGCAGATTTATATCCGCAGCGACGGCCGTGTTCAGTTCTTCACCTTCGGCGCCACACTGCAGGCAACGCTATCCGGACTCGCCCTCATCTTCCTCGGCTGGGTCGCCTTCGCTTCCGTCAACGTGATCTTCAAAGACCGCATCATCGCGGCGAAGGATCATCGTTATCAGTCGATGCAATCGACTTACGAAAACCGCGTCGCCGACCTGCAGCTTTCCTACGATGAACTCAACAACGCGCTGGTCGGCGCCGAAGACCACTTCAAGAACGTCGCAGACGAACTTCAGAACAAGCAGCGCACCGTCGCCAAACTCCTGAGCCGCAAGGAACAGGTGGATTCGACGTTCCAGAGCCTGCAAGCCAAGCCTGTCGGTCCCTCCAGCGGCGACGCATCGGGTGGCGACGGCGACGGCGACATCGGCATCGCAACGAATTCCAACGCCGCAAGCGATAGCGTGGGCAGCGATGAAGGCGCAGCTCCCATGGGATCGCAGCTCAACGTGATGCCGCAGACGCCGCGTCCGCAACCGCGCACCGCCAAGCCGGTGAAGGCAAGCTTCCTCGATGGCGCCGTCGGAAGGCTGGCCGGCGTGTTCTTTCATCCCCAGCCACAAGCGCGGTTGATGCCGTCATCCTCCGTGATGAAGAACCCCGCCTTCCGCGCCCTCGCCGAGCAGACCGAACGTGTCCGCCGCATGAGCGGTAACGAGACGGCGTTGCTCATTGGCGTGGACCGCCAGGTCACCAGCCGGATCGACATGCTGGAAAAAGTAATCCGCCGGGTCGGCATGAATCCCGACCAATTCGAGCAGAATAAGAACATCGGCGGCCCCGATATGCCGCTCGGCGAAATGCATATCGACGGCATTTCGGACCAGCGCTTCATCGCCGCCTATGCTTCGGCAGGCGCGCATGGCGAAGAGTTGGACGAATTGTTCGCCGGCCTGCGCCACGTTCCACTGACAACCCCAGTTCATGGCTCGCAATATGAAATTACCAGCGGCTTCGGCGGCCGTATCGATCCGTTCACGCACCACGTCTCATTCCATCCGGGGATCGATTATGCCGGTCCGTGGGGCTCGAATATCGCCGCGACCGCACCCGGCGTTGTGGTTTTTGCAGGCCCGCGAGGCGGTTACGGGAATATGGTAGAAATTGACCATGGTTACGGAATCCACACCCGCTATGGCCATATGTCCTCTATCCTCGTTCATGTCGGCCAGAAAGTTTCAAAGGGCTCGTTCGTTGGAAAACTCGGATCCACCGGGCGCAGCACCGGGCCTCACGTCCATTACGAAATATGGCTTGCCGACGTCGTAAGAGATCCGAGCAGATTCATCGAGGCTGGCCGCCATGTTCTCCAGTAAGAGTAAAGACGTAGACGTCCCTGTTTCTGCTACGTCACAGACCCGCCGCCCCGCGCGTTCCGCGGCGCCCTCCATCATCAGCGCCGATCTCGTCGTCCAGGGCACACTCACCTCGACAGGCGACATCCAGATCGATGGCCGTGTGGAAGGCGATGTGCGCAGCGCCGGTCTCGTCATTGGCGACAAGGCGTTTATCCAGGGCGAAATCCTCGCGGACGATGTGACCGTTCGCGGCCGCGTCCAAGGCGGCATCCGTGCGCGCAAGGTTTTGCTATGCACAACGTCCCACGTCGAAGGAAATATCCTGCACGAAGCGTTCGCGGTCGAGGCCGGTGCGTTCTTCGAAGGCAACTGCCGTCATTCGGACAATCCTCTGTCCGAAGACGCCAACCGTCAGGGCCAGCCATACCAAAGCAAGCCCGCTTCCATTCCGCCGGCCGCTTCGGCGCCTGTCGCCGCAGCCGCGCCGATCAATACAATCAAGACGCCGGATGCGGGCATCGCCGCCTCCCGGCCTGCACCTGCAGCGACATTCCAACCGCTCAAAAGCAACGGCTGATCTCTTCGAGATGCCGGATCGATGCCCCGCCCGGGAAACCGCGGCGGGGTTTTCATTTGCGGTTAGTCTGGAACGGCCGGCGGACTGAAGCGTTCTTGGAGAGGCGTGCTACAACCGGTGCGGCGCGTCTCTTGGGGGAGCTTTCCATGGCTGTCACGGCGGTTTTGAGCGAGGATGGATCTGCGGCCGTCGTTAGTGGCGGCAACGACAACGACGGATTTTCCGGCCACCGCTTTTCCTGGAGCGCGGCATTCGCCGGCGCGATTCTCGCCACCGCAGTGATGTTCTTTCTGTTGGCGCTGGGATCCGGATTCGGCCTCGCCCTCACACCAGCACAACCCGCCGCAACGCCGACATTCCTGTCTCTCGGCGCGATCTATTTCTTCGTGGCCCAGGCCTTCGGTTTCGCCGCGGGAGGACATCTCGCGGGCCGCCTCATCGGCCCCGCCCCGGAAACAGCCAAGGAAGAAGAATTCCGCTCGGCTGCACATGGGCTTGTTGTCTGGGCACTCACTGTTGTCGCCGCAGCCACCTTGATCGCCATAGGCAGTCTGGCCGCCGGAGGCTCTGCAGTCGCCGTTGCGGCGTCGTCCAACAAATTCGGCGCGCAATCGTCCACAATGACGAATGACTACGTTGCCTATTGGGTCGATATGCTCTTCCGTCCGGGGCCGAGCCCATCGCAAGCTGCGCTCGACTGGGCGAAATATGCGCAAGCCAATACCGGCAATGCGACGGACGCCACACCACAACCGGAAACTGCCAATCCGCCGGCGGCAACGCCATCGCCCGATCTTCCAGAATCCACGCAGCCCAGCGGCGCCGGCCAATCCACGCCGCAAACTGCGCCGCCCTCTTCCGTGACCATCGGATCGGGCAGCCCGGCGCCGGCAAGCCCTCCGCTTCCGAACCGCCTGGCGCCGAAAGACACGTTCATCCCGCCCGCGCCAGCAGGATTTGCGCCGCCCGCAAGCCTCAACGCTGACAAGGCCGAGGCCGCCCGCATCATAAAGATCGGCATGGCGAACGGCGCGCGCATGAACCAATACGACAAGGATCGCCTCGCGGCGCTGGTCGCGCAGGATACCGGAATGGCTTTGCCGGGCGCGCAACGCCGCGTGGATAATGCGGAAATGCGCATGCATAACGATACCGTCCGGGCTGCAGAAACAGCACGCAAGATCGCAAGCTATGCGAGTCTGTGGATCGCGGCATCGCTTCTGTTCGGCGCCATCGTTGCCGCCGCCGCGGCGATGTCGGCCCGCTGGGAAGACGACACCATCACCTTCGGCTGGCCGCGCCGCGAGCCTGGCAGGATATCCCAAAATTAGTCCAGGTCTTGGATCTTTTCTTTCGGCTTGCCGCCGACTTCCTGCGCCAGCGCGGCGGCCATGAACGGATCGAGATCGCCATCGAGGACATCCTGCGGCAACCGGCTTTCGACGCCGGTGCGCAGATCCTTCACAAGCTGGTAGGGCTGCAAGACATAAGAGCGGATCTGGTGGCCCCAGCCGATATCGGTCTTTTCGCCGATAAACGCGCCGGTTTCCGCCTTCTTCTTTTCCAACTCGATCTCGTAGAGCCGCGACCGCAACATGTCCCAGCATATCGCGCGGTTCTGATGCTGCGATTTTTCCGTCTGCGACGACACGGCGATGCCCGTCGGCAAATGGGTGATGCGCACAGCGCTTTCGGTCTTGTTGACATGCTGCCCACCCGCGCCCGACGCGCGATAGACATCAATGCGAACGTCCTTCTCTGGAATATCGATCTCGATGGACTGGTCGATCACCGGATAGACGGTGACGCTGGAGAAGCTGGTGTGGCGGCGCGCGTTGGAATCGAACGGCGATATGCGCACCAGGCGATGCACGCCAGCTTCGGTCTTCAGCCAGCCATAAGCGTTCTCGCCTTTGACCAGCAACGTGGCGGACTTGATGCCGGCGCCCTCACCCATGCTTTCTTCGATAAGTTGAAGCTTGTAGCCGTGCCGCTCTGCCCAGCGCGTGTACATGCGGAACAGCATCTCGGCCCAGTCCTGGCTTTCCGTGCCGCCCGCGCCCGCATGGACTTCGAGATAGGTGTCGTTGCCGTCCGCTTCGCCGGACAGCATCGATTGCAGGCGCAATTCTTCTGCCCGCTTTGACAGCCCCTCGATGGATTTCTCGGCATCGGCGATCATTGCGGCGTCGTTTTCCGCTTCCGCCATCTCGAGCAGGCCAACGCCGTCATTCAGCTCCGCATCGAGCGATTTCACGGATGAAGTCGATTGTTCGAGCTTCTGCCGCTCGCGCATGATCTTCTGCGCGGCTTGCGGGTCGTTCCAGATGGATGGATCTTCGGCGCGCGCGTTCAGTTCATCGAGGCGTCGTAGAGCATTGTCCCAGTCAAAGATGCCTCCTCAGCAGGTCGATGGCCTGCTTGATGTCGTCGGCGGTGCGCTGGATTTCGGGACGCATGACACTCTCTGAAACGGAACGTGGCTGATATAAGGGCGCGCGATTGTGGCGTAAAGTCCCGTCAGCGGCCCGGCCTCTGGCCCAACGAGAACAGGTTTTCATCGCCCAATTCTGCGGCGCGGCGCCTTTCGAGTTCCTGCGAATAGCGGCGCAGCGCATAGGACTCCGTGAGAAAACCCACTATGCGCGGATCGGCCCGCGCCGACAACACGGGCAACGCTTCGGTTTGCGTCTGCTCGAAACGCGCCAATGCCGTGCGGACGTTTTCGGACGGCAGCAGATAGACCGCGCCATGACCCACAAGATCGGCGACGACGGTGAAATCGATCACATCGTCGATCTGCGGATCGTGAACCGCGAGCATGTCGATAACACCCACATAACGGCCATCCGGATCGGTGGCATAGACGCTCTTGATGGCGCCCGGCGGAAATTTGGCGCGCAACGCGCGCAACGTCATGTCGCTGCGCACGATCTTGGGATCGCTGCGCATCAACCGCGCTACGGTCATGTCGCTGATCCAACCAACATCGTGCGCGCCGCGAATGCCGATGCCGCGAACGTGGAAGCGCCAGGTCGCGAAGGAGTAGCCAAAGGTGAGGCGCACGATGGTGGAGGCCGTGATCACGCCGGTCAGCACGCCCAGCGTCACCGGAAAGTCGCCGGTTGCCTCCAACACCAGGAACACCATCGTCAGCGGTGCGCCGACGATGGCGGCCGCAACGGACCCCATGCCGACCAAGAGGAACGCCGGCTCCTGCAAGGCGAGACCGTGAACGAATGGCGCGAGGCTTTGCACGAACACGCCGCCGAACAGGCTGCCGAGAAAAAGCGAGGAACTGAACAGGCCGCCGCGAAATCCCGACCCCACCGAGATCGCGGACGCAACCAGCTTTGCGACCAGCAATGCCGCCAGGGGCAGCAGCGCCCAGCGCATGTCGAAATGATATTGGATCGCGCCATGCCCGCTTCCCAACACCTGCGGGAATTCCCAGGCAATGGCGGACAACACGACGCCACCGGTGAAGGGCCGCATCCATTCGGGCACTTGCAGCCTGCGCAGCCCGCGCTCTGACCACGTCACCGCCTGCATGGCTACTATGCCGAGGCCCGCCGCCAGGATGCCCATGATCAGGAACAGGCCGTAGCTGCGCGTATCCAGAAGCATCGGGCCACTCATCTCGAAGAGTGGCTGGGGGCGGTTGAGGGTCCGCTGCATCAGCGTGGCGCACACCGACGCGACGGCAACTGGCGCAAGCGCACGCGGCATGTAACTGCCCAGGATCAACTCAAAGCCGTAAAACGCACCGGCAAGCGGCGCATTGAACGCAGCGGCGATCGCGGCGGCGGCGCCCGCCGTCACAAAAATGCGTTGGTCCTCGCGCCGCAAGCGGAACTGACGGCCAAAGCGCGAGAACACTGCCGCGCCAAGCTGGCTGTATCCGGCCTCCATACCCAGCGACGCGCCGGAGGCGTTGGACACGACTGTCATCAAGGTCAGACGAACGGAATCTGTGAGCGACATGCGGCCGCCGAACAAGGCGTTCGCTTCCACCGGATCGACGATCTCGCTCGCGCGATAGCGCCGCGCGATCCATGCGCCGACACCCAGCAGCAGCCCGCCGATCGCCGGCACGAAGATCAGGCGCCAATGATCGGTTCCGCTGCCCATGCTGAGTGCGACATGCTTGGGCAGATTGAAGATGAGTTTGTGAGATAAATTGACAAAAAGGTGCAGATAATTGGTGATGGCGCCGACCACTGCGCCGATGAGTGCGCAGAACAAAATCTGCACCATCTCGGTCGACCGGATGTCGCGCTGGATATTGGCGAAAAGAACGCGCCACCGCCGCTGCAGATAAGCGATCCTCCGCGCCGTGCGCGACGGTGTTTCAGATAGTCCGGCTTGCATGCTGGCTCCGGGGCGACGCAGCCGTCATAGCGCGCCCCCCGG
>JAFECP010000050.1:307-6640 GCA_018242105.1 Pseudomonadota bacterium | reverse complement strand
GGCCGGCACGAACTTCCAGCCGTTCACCGCGTTTATGGCCGCGTCGTCCAGATCGGAAAACCCGCTGGATTTTTGCAAGGCCACCCGGCGCACCGTGCCATCTGCTTTCACCAGGGCAGCAACGATCACAGCGCCCTGCTCTTTTCCAGGCACCGCGGTCTCCGGATAGGCCGGCTGCATGTTGGCGCCACTGGCGTCGACATGCGCTTTGGTTTCGGCTCCGAATGCTGCGGTCATCGGCAACAAGGCCAAAGCCGCAACCATCAGTCCCACAGAAGCGATATTTCTCTGGACCATGGTTTGAAATACCTCCCAACCAGCAGAGGAATGTTAGCTCTTCGGCGGGCGAAACTAAACAAATCCGAATACAAGCCGGTCAATACTTCGTGCCGGTTTCGGAGAAAAATTAGTAAAGCCCGCCAGTTCCCTGGTCCACGTCGCTGGCCGGTCCTTTGCCCTGGGCGCTCAGATTGTTGGTTTCGTCGGTCACGGCGATGCCCGGCTCGGTACCAGCTTTGAACGCCTCAAGGATTGCCGTGGGAGAATTTGGCGAGGCGGGACTGCCGGTGATCCTATCCACGGAAACCAGATCGATCCCCGCGGGAACGCGGAATGGCGTGGCGGGCGCATATTCCAACGCGCCCTTCATGAAATCGCGGAAAATCGGAGCCGCCGCCGTGGCGCCCTGTTCATAGCGGCCCAACGTGCGCGGGTTGTCGAAGCCCACAAACACGCCACAGGCGAGATCGGGCGAGAATCCGACGAACCATGTGTCCTTGGACTCGTTCGACGTACCCGTCTTGCCGGCAAGCGGCTTGCCCACGGACTTCACCACCTTGCCGGTGCCGTACTGCACCACGCCTTCCAGCATGGACACGATCTGATAGGCCGTGCGCGGGTCGATGATCTGCGCCCGCGTGTCGGGCAGCAGCGGCTCGGCCTGGTTATGCCAGGCCGGCGTGTTGCAGCCCTGGCAATCGCGCGAATCGTGGCGGTAGATGTCCTTGCCGTTGCGGTCCTGAATGCGATCGATCAGCGTCGCGTCGATCTTCTTGCCGCCGTTCACGAATTCGGCGTAACCGGTCGTCATCCGCATCAGCGTCGTTTCATACGCGCCAATGGCGTTCGAAAGATACGGAGGCAGCTTGTCGTAAACGCCGAAACGGATCGGATATTTCACCACCTTGTCCATGCCGACTTGCGCGGCAAGCCGAATGGTCATCAGGTTGCGCGACAGCACGATGCCGCGCCGAAGCGTCGCCATGCCGAGAAAATGCTTTTCGAAGTTCTTGGGCGTCCACATCGGAAGCCCCGGCCCCTGCGGCAGCGAGACAGGGCCGTCGAGAACTTTGCTCACCGGCGTGTAGCCATTGTCGAGCGCGGCAGCGTAAACGAACGGCTTGAACGACGATCCCGGCTGGCGCTTGGCCTGCATCGCGCGATCAAACTGGCTGGATGCGTAGGAGAAGCCGCCCGACAGCGCGAGCACACGCCCGGTATGCGGATCCATCGCGACGATGGCGCCATTTATTTCCGGCACCTGCCGCAATCCGTAATTGCCCGCATTGTCGATCGGTTCGACATAGATCACATCACCGATCTTCAACACGTCGTGGGGGCTGGTCGGCGCGGCGCCGACGGTTGCGTTCTTCTTGATCTCCGGCCGCGCCCAGGCGAGCTCGCTGAACGGAATGGTGCCGCGCGAACCGTTCTCCAGACCGATCTCGGTGGAGCGGTTGTCGCCATAACCCAGCACGATCGCGACATGCCAGGTGTCGATGCCCGACTGATTGCCGGCGCTCTTGAGCGCGCTCTTCCAATCGCCATTGACGCCGATGTTGCTGACCGCACCGCGCCACCCGTGACGGCGGTCGTAACGCACCAATCCCGCGCGCAATGCGTTCACCGCATAATTCTGCAGCCGCGTATCGAGCGTGGAGCGCACCTGAAGGCCGCCGTCATAGAGCCCCTGCTCGCCATACTTGGAATAGAGGATGCGGCGCACTTCTTCGACGAAATAGTCTGCGTCTTCGGCCTGTATGCCGAGCGGACGCATCTGCGTGTCCAGAGGCTCGTTGAGAGCGGCTTGTTCTTCGTCACGGCTGATATAGCCGTTTTCGCGCATCTGGCCGATCACCCAGTTGCGGCGGTCGAGCGCGGCCTGCTTATGATAACGCGGATCGTAGTTGCTCGGCGCCTTGGGCAGCGAGGCGAGAAACGCCACTTCGGCGATGTCGAGCTGGTCGAGCGACTTGCCGAAATAGTTCAGCGCGGCGGCGGCAACGCCGTAGGAATTCTCGCCGAGGAAGATTTCGTTGAGATACAACTCAAGAATCTTCGATTTGGAATACGTCGCGTCAATGCGCACCGCAAGGATGGCTTCCTTGATCTTGCGCGAGAATTTGACCTGGCTGTTCAGCAGCATGTTCTTGGCGACTTGCTGCGTGATCGTGGATGCGCCTTCCAGACGCTTGTGCTCCAGCACGTTGATCACGTCCTTGCCGGCCGCGCGCATGATGCCCGAAGGATCGATGCCCGGATGGCTGTAGAAATTCTTGTCCTCGGCCGAGGTGAACGCTTCGATGACAAGTTTTGGCACGAAGGCGATGGGCACGAAGATGCGACGCTCGCGTGCATACTCGCCCAGCAGATCGCCGTTGCCGGCATAGACGCGCGTCGTGACAGGAGGCTGGTAGTTCTGCAGCGCTTCAACGCTGGGAAGATCGCGGCTCAGCGAATAGACGTAGCCGACAAGCACCAGGACGCCCAAAAGCGCCAGAGCGCCGAGCCCGAGCCCCCCATAAACCAGAACACGCCGAAACATAGCCTAAGCGGCCCTTCCCCAAAGCCCGGTCAAATGACGACCCATATTATGACGCCTGCGTGGCGGCCCGTCACTCCGCGGCATTGCTTCTTCCGGAGGAAACTTGTCCGGCCGAAAGCCGGTCGAAGTTCTGGTCTACCGCATCGGCGATGGCTTTTGCCACACCATTTCGCCAGCGATCGCCATGCATCTGGCTGCAATCCTGCCTATTCGACAGATAGCCCAGTTCCACCAGCACCGCCGGAACATCCGGCGCCTTCAAAACAACGAGCGCACCAGACCGATGCGGCGTTCTGGGCAGGATGTCTGTCGCTTGCGACAGTTTGGAAACCACGGTTTCGGCGAAACGTGACGAGCGGTTCATGGTGTCGCGCTGCGCAAGGTCGATGAGGATGTGCGACACAGAGTCGTCCTGGCCCGTCAGATCCACGCCCGCGATGATGTCGGACTGGTTTTCTTTCTTCGCCAGCGCTGCAGCCTCCTTGTCGGAACCCTTTTCCGAAAGCGTATAGACCGACGCCCCTGTCACGTCGGGATTGGGATTGGAATCGGCATGTAGCGAGATGAAGAGGTCCGCGCCGTAGCCACGCGCGATGTTCACCCGCTCGCGGAGCGGGATGTAGATGTCGGTATCGCGCGTGAGATGCACAATGTAGCCGCGTTTCTTCAAAACGGCTCCCAGGCGCTTGGCTTCGTCCAGCACCAAATCCTTTTCCTGCATCCCGTCGATGCCGACCGTCCCGGAATCGATGCCGCCATGTCCCGCATCGACAACAATGACTTTGCGGGCCGAATTCTTGGGGCCCAGCGGAACGTTCCGCGCCACGTTTGGCACCGCTTTCAAATCCGCCGGCCAGCCGGCCGTTGCTTCGAATTTGGCTTGTGGCACGGGGAACAGGTCGATCACGATGCGATAACCGAAGCCGTCCGACGGCGGGAGGATGAGCGGTTCGGCTGCCGTCACCGCCATGTTCAAATCGATGACGAAGCGTGCGTTCCCCGGCCGGAACAATCCGTAACGATAACTTTTGATCGCGCCGTTGCTGGTGGGCTTCTGAGGCCCGTTCAACCGCCACAGCACTTCGGGCATGTCGATGACGACACGATTGGGGTTCGCCAGCGTGAAGACACGCAGTTTGACCGGATCGGAAAGCTCGATGACGAAACGGGTGCGATCCGGGTGCTCACCGATCCGAACACTCATAACCACAGGTTCGGCGGAGGGTCCGGCTTTTGCCGGCGCGGTAAGGCCCGCCGGCTGCCCTGCCGGGTACCATGTCTGCGCGGGTGCTGGAGCCGTGGCTGTGTCGGGCGACAGCCGGACCGCCTCATCCATCGTTTTTGGGGAGGGGGCGTTAAGCCTGTTTGGGGCATAGGCGCGGGTTTTAACGGGCGGCGGCAGATTGCCTTGGCCAAGAGCCACCCCGGCCCAGCCCAGCAAAACCACCCCCAAAAAAGCCCCAAAATGCCTCATACCGGCCCTTCGCCGCGCAACACAGGTCAAATCAAGCCCAAGTGAAACTGCCTCCAAACCATTTAGGGTTCGTTAGCTGATTCGGAATTTACAATGATTCCGAACCTAACCCTTGCCGGATCGGCGCGGGATACCTAAAAGGAAAACAACCTGCTTCGCCGGATTTCGGCGATTCCGCACTCGGCCCCGGGCCGAGCCTGCAGGGCGATAGGCGCCCGCAGACCCCCCAATCCGCATCCAGCAGGCGCCCCCAGGCAAGCGGCCAAGCCGCAAGCCACAAAGTGAATTGATATGACCAGCTTCGCCAGAGCCCAATCGCCAGTCCCTGCGGCCCAGCCGCCGGTGGCGACGCTCCGGCTTTCCCCTCATCGCAGAACAACGCGGCTCCTCTCGATCGCGCGTGCCCAAGTGGCGCGCCACAGAGCGCCGCCCGGAGATTTCCATGAAGCGCATGTTGATAGACGCCAGCCACCGGGAAGAGACCCGCGTGGTTGTTCTCGACGGTTCGAAAGTCGAGGAATTTGATTTCGAGGCCGCGTCCAAGCGGCCTCTCAAGGGAAACATCTATCTCGCCAAGGTGACGCGCGTTGAGCCGTCGCTGCAGGCGGCGTTCGTTGAATATGGCGGCAACCGCCAGGGCTTCCTCGCCTTCAACGAAATCCACCCCGACTACTACCAGATCCCGATCGCGGACCGTCAGGCCTTGCTGGAAGAACAGCAGCGCGAAGCACGCCGCCATGCGGAAGAAGAAGGGTTCGAATCCGTGGAGACGGGCACCGCCGTTGTCTCCGATGAAGAACTCGAAGCGGAAGAACAGGCCGAGGCTGCCGCTGGCCTAGCCGGGGAAATCCCTTCCGAGAATGGCGGCGAGCCCGTCGAAGACGAAGCCCACGCAGAGGCCGAAGAACACGAGGATGAATTCTTCGACAACAAAGGCGGCGATGATATTGCCGAAAGCGAGGTCGAATCCGGCTTCGATGCCGAGCAGGCCGATCTTGCCGCAACCGGCGAAGACGATGTCGAGCGCGAAGATGAGCATCCTCATCACGGCCTCGGCCACGATCACGGCGACGAAAATCCGCTCGAACGCCTCGCCGACGAAGAAACCGATGAAGGCATCGTCGATCAGCAGACCATCTCCGAAGCCGGCGACACGCCCCATGCCGAAGCTCACGGCGAAGAACATCAATATCCTTACGACGCCGAGCCATCCCATATCGTCGATCCGGGCGTCGAATCCGAACAGGGCATCGTCGATGAACAGGCTGCCGCGGAATCCTTCGCGGAAGGCGAACAGCCGCATGACGAAAGCCACCAGCCGGCGCAGCCGTTGCAGAGCAAGCGTTCCGGCCAGCGCTTCCTGCGCCGCAAACACTACAAGATTCAGGAAGTCATCAAGCGCCGCCAGGTGATGCTGGTGCAGGTGGTGAAGGAAGAACGCGGCAACAAAGGCGCGGCGCTCACGACCTATTTATCGCTTGCCGGCCGCTATTGCGTCCTGATGCCCAATACGCCGCGCGGCGGCGGCATTTCCCGCAAGATCACCAACCCGGCCGACCGCAAGCGCCTCAAATCCGCAGCCGCGGCGCTGGAGCTGCCCGAAGGCATGGGCCTCATCATCCGCACGGCCGGCGAAAGCCGCACCAAGCTGGAGATCAAGCGCGACTACGAATATCTGCTGCGCCTGTGGGATCAGATCCGCGAACTCACGTTGGAGTCCAATGCGCCAGCATGCGTCTATGAAGAAGGCGACCTCATCAAGCGCGTGATCCGCGACCTCTACACGAAAGACGTCGAGGAAATCGTCGTCGAGGGCGACGAAGGTTTCAGGAACGCGAAAGACTTCATGCGCATGCTCATGCCGAGCCATGCCAAGAACGTGCGTCAGTACAAAGACACTGTTCCCCTCTTCCAGAGCATGCACATCGAGGCGCAGCTCGATGCGATGTTCCAGCCGACCGTCACCCTGAAGTCCGGCGGCTACATCGTCATCAACCAGACCGAAGCGCTTGTCGCCATCGACGTGAACTCCGGC
>JAFECP010000050.1:0-282 GCA_018242105.1 Pseudomonadota bacterium | reverse complement strand
ATCGGCCGCCAGCTTCGTCTGCGCGATCTCGCCGGGCTCATCGTCATCGACTTCATCGATATGGAAGACGGCCGCAACGACCGTCATGTCGAAAAGCGCCTGCGTGACGCCGTGAAGAACGACCGTGCGCGCGTGCAGATCGGCAAGATTAGCCAGTTCGGCCTGATGGAGATGTCCCGCCAGCGTTTGCGTGCGGGCGTCGTCGCCGGATCGACGGTTACCTGCCCGCATTGCGGCGGCCAAGGCATCGTCCGCTCCGTGGAATCCACCGCGCTGCGCGTC
>JAFECP010000004.1:1664-12813 GCA_018242105.1 Pseudomonadota bacterium | reverse complement strand
GCCCAGAACAGGTCGGCATCGGCAAAATAGCTGTCCTCACCGAACAAGTCCTCGATGATCTGGCCGGTATAGTCTGCCAGCTTGAACAGCGCGTGGGTGGTGCTGATCTGTTGCCCGCCGAACAGCCACTGTTTGAGTTGATAGCCGCGCGGACAATGCTGATGCGGATCGTTGAACAGGCGAAGCCATTTGCGCTGCTGCGCCTGTGACGCCATCGTCAGATGGCGTACCGTCTCGTCGTCCACTTCTTCGGCGCGATAGGCGTCCCTGATCTTGGGAAGCAGATTACCGAGCGCAAGACGCTGGTTCACCTGCGCCTTGGTCATGCCGAAGGTGGCCGCGATACCGTCCACCGTGCGGCCTTCCTTGATGAGCCGCACGAAGGTTTCGTATTCGCGCATCGGGTCGGGATCGCGGCGCGCGACATTCTCAAGCAAGGACGCCTCGATGGCCTCGGCGTCGTCGCCCTCGGCCATGATGGCGCAAGGCGGGGCCGCAACTTCGCCCATCTTCTCCTTGACGGCTTTCAAGGAGAACCAGCGCCGCCGTCCCGCCACGATGCCGAACTTGCCGTCTTCGGCGCGCACGATCAGCGGTTCCAGAACCCCTTTGACGCGGATCGACGGCAGAATATCGGATACGTCCGGCGGCGGATCGCGATAGCGCATGTTGCACTTGGAGATTTTCAGCTTGCTGAACTCGATGTGTGCCAATTCCATTGTGATGCTCCTTTTTGGGGAGTGAACCGGACTCGTCCGTCATTTCAGATCGTGGCGGGGCCGGGGCGGTGCGGGATGCACCTATTCCGCCGCCTCGGCGGTCGGAATCTCGGCCTCTCGCGGCTCTCGAAACGCGAGCAGGAACTCGGTTGCCTTGCTGGCTTGGCTGGCTGCGTGAAAGATCGCGCGGCTATCTTCTTTGAGGATTTGCAGCCAATGGCCAAGGTAGTCGGCGTGGCGGATTTGCGGCGTGATGCTCAGATGCGCGCAAAGGAACGCGCTGGTCAGTTCCGCGATCAGTTCTTCGCGCGCATAGGCGGATGAACCGAAACGGTGTTGCAGATCGCGGTTGAGCCGCGACAGGTGCGCGGTCCAATGGCCGAGTTCATGCAGCGCCGTGCAATAGTAGTCTGCGGGTGAGAGGAAGGTTTCGCGGTAAGGGAGCCGGATAAAATCCTCGCCGCGATGATAGAAGGCTTGCCCGCCGCCCTCGACAAACTTCGCGCCGGTCGCGGCGATCAACGCTTCCGCGCCGGGCGATAGCTCGGATAGGGAAATGGGCTTCGGCTTGACGGCGATATGGACGGGCAATCCGTCGCATTGCTCGACATTGAATACGATGAAGCGTTTGAGGAACGGTACGGCGTTGGGTTCGCCGCCCACCTCGCGTGCGCGGTCCTGCTCGCTCTTGGGAATGAAACGGTCGGCATAACAGATGGCCGTGCCGCGTTCGCCCTTACGAACATGGCCGCCAAGGCTTAAGGCTTGGCGAAAGGTCAGCCATTCTTGGCTGGCAAAGCCGCGCCGGATGACGGCATCCCAAAGGATGAGGACGTTAATGCCGGAATAGAATTTCCGGCTGGCTGCGCTGCGCGGAAGGCCAAGGGCAATGCCGGAAGATTTCCAAGGCTGAGTCCACGGAACACAACCTTGTTCGAGTTCGCAAACAATACGGTCAGTCACTTCGTCATAAAGCGAAACGCGGCTCGTGCCGCTGGCTGGCTGCTGGTGGGTCTGGCTCATAAGGTGCCTCCTGCTCGGAACCTCGCGCGCGCAAATCCCCGGAAGCGGGGTGGGCGGCGTCTTCGACCGGAGAGGCCTGCCGTCAGAGGCGGGCCGCACCCGCAGGGCCGGAACGCAGTGGAGGATGCGCGGCACGCGCATTGCGGCACGCCGCGGCAGGCCTAGAAGGGAGCGCCGCCCGCACCGCCGAGGGGAATTGCTTTCAGATAAAGTCAGCGCCGGCAGGCGATGGCCATATCTCTATTTCTTGCGCCAGGGGGCGACGCCGAATGGCCGAGACGGCGTGCATACGCCGGCTCGGTTCACGAGCACCCGGCCGCGCGTGTAACGCGCGGGGCGCCCCTGCCTGATGCTCAAGGCGACTCAAAGCTCAAAAAAATTCTCGCGCATTTCATTCGACTGTGGAGAAATCATATTGCAATGTGATGGAGTTGACAGCGCTCGCGATGTTCAGAAACCGTGCGATGCGCGCAGGCGACAATTGGAAAGCAACCGATGCCAAAGAATTGGTCAGCCGCAGTGATTGCGGACGAAGCGCCTTGTGGTGACGCGCTCACAGATTACGACCGCGCCCATTTCGTGATCTATGCCCGGCTTTTGGACGCGGTCGCCGCGGGCGCGAACGAACAGGAAGTCATGCGCTTGGTGCTGGCAATTGATCCTACCGCAGAACCCATGCGGGCGCGGCGGCGTCTGGACTCGCATTTGTGCCGGGCGCGCTGGTTAAGTGCGCATGGCTATCAGCATCTCGTGCGCCAAGCGTAATCCGAGTCAGTCGAGAAACCGGCGATACTTGGTCGCCATGAGTTCGCGACCGTAGGAGACCGCACGGCGCACATGATCGCGCAGATGGTTGTGCGGATCGTGCCAGTCTCGCTCCACGCGGTCTCGGGAAAACAGCGAGGCTGCGATCTCGCGCTGTGGCGCTTGCGCGAGCCAGCCATCGAGCGCCTGAACAACGCGCGCCAAACGACTGCTTTGACGCTCGCGCTTGTAGAGCGAGGGGCGCAGCCAGCGATGCTTAACGACATCGGCCAGGCGCCGCACAGCCAGCAAACGGGATTTATTGTAACGCGCGACGGGCAGCGCTGGAGTCAGCAGCAAGGCTTGTTCGAGCAGTGTGTTGCCGAAGATGGTGAGTTGAAGCGCACGGCCTTCCTGCGCCAAAAGAACTTCCTTGCGATCTTCAATACCGTAGTCATAGACAGAGGTGCGACACTGCAACTCCGAAAGCTTTAGCGTATCGGCCGCTGTGCCCGCACGCATGGGCGCGGCGGCGAGCGGCAGCACGTCGCGACACGCTTTCATTTGCCACAGCACATTCGCGGTTCGCGCATCGCGGGCGGGATCTTCAAACCGCAACAGGCTCCACGGGAGCGCCCCCAAATGTTCGGGCCGATTGTTGGATGGCAGGATGAGAAGATGACGAGCGTAATCGCTGCGATAATGTGGATTACGCCGAAGAAACTCCCACGCCCAAGCGGTGCGCGGCAGCGCCATCATCCATCGGTAAGTTTCAGGATCGCGCCAGTCACATTTGGGTCCGGACGCGTCGGCATCGGGCAAAATGATATTCACGAGTGATACCCACCTTTGCTACCCCCCGTGTTTCGTTGGCTTCTCATGTCGTTGAGGCGCAGTAACGGCAGAGTTTTTCTGCCAACTGCCCAAAGTCAGGACTCGTATTTCGAGCGGACTTTCGACCGCGCAATTTAAGCGCGAGCGGCAAGAGAAGCCAAGTAAAACTTCCCAGGATCGTCATCGACGCGCGAGTAAATGATACAATTCCGTCAAGCTTGATTGATGGTAAAGGAACGGTGTTTGAACCTTTACATCGTCAAAGCGAAGATAGGAACAAACGCAAAGCGAACGCCCGGAAGATTGTTGCCCCGACCGATGTTCTCTTCTCGCAAAAATCTATTTCGATTGGGAGAAGCGCTCATGCGCAATGCACACCACACGCAGGTCTTGCGTGAAGCGCGTTCTTTTGTCACGCGCCGATCAATACGCCACGTTCAGAGCCACACGCGCAGACCGGCCACAAAGCGAAGATCGGAAGTGCGTTCGCCATCGATCCGCGCGAAATTCGCTGAGCCGCCGTATTTGTTCTCGTAGGTGACGCCGACATAGGGCGCGAACTTGCGGCTGAATTCGTATCGTAGCCGCAAACCGAGATCGATGTTGGACAGTCCGGAACCAGTCTCGCGCGCGGGATCGGCCTTGGAATAGAAATTCATCTCCGCTTGCGGCTGCAGGATCAGCGTTTGGGTCAGCAGCAGATCGTAGGAACCTTCCAGCTTGGCGGCGAGATGGCCTTCGTCGCTGGCATAGCCGGTGGCCGAGACGTGAAAGAACAACGGCGCTAGGCCTTCGATACCGACCGCGGCCCAACCACGACCAGGCTTTGAATCGAGGTCGTAGCGCATACCGCCTTGAATATTGAAATATGTGCTGATCGGACGAGCATAGAGCAACTCTTGCTGGCCATCCTCAATTTTTCCGCCGGTGACCTCACCTTCGCTACGAAGGTAAATGCGGTTCATGTCGGTGCCGGCCCAGGCTTCGCCTTCCCAACGGAAACTGCTGTCACGGCCGAAGCGGCCTTCGAACTCATCGAGAAGCGCGTGATAAAACACATGTTCGTCATCGACCGGCGCACCGAACGGAGCCGCCGACGACGCTGGCCCCATCGTCATCTGTGCGTTTGCTGGCGCGCTTGCCGAGGCGAGCACCAGCAGAATGGCAGCAGGCAGAAGATGCTTTCTCATGCCACCAACACCGTGCGGAACATGCCCATCTCCATGTGGTAGAGCAGATGACAGTGGAACGCCCACGCGCCCGGTGCGTCCGCCGTAAAGACGAAACCTAGGCGTTCACCTGGCTTGACGTTGATCGTGTGCTTGAAGGGTTTCTTACTCTGGCCGTTTTCGACCTGGAACAGGAAGCCGTGCAAATGGATCGGATGTTCCATCATCGTGTCGTTGATCAAAACGAAGCGGATGCGTTCGCCCAGCTTGACCTCGACAGGCTTGGATTCCGAAAACTTCTTGCCATCGAATCCCCACGTCCACCGCTCCATATTGCCCGTCAGATGGAACACGATTTGCCGTGTGGGCGGCGCATCTTCGGGCATGGGCGGATTGAGCGCGGCCAATTGCGCATAGGTAAGATTGCGACGTCCATTTCCATCTAGTCCGCCACCGGCTTCGCCGAGACGGTCCTTGGTCTCCATCGCCACATTATCGACCGCCGGTTGCCCTTCGAGAGATTTGGGATCGACACCGTCGGCATTGCTACTGGGGATGGTTGTTGTTGCATTGTCCATGCTCGGCATGTTCGTCACCGAACCGCCGCTCATATCCATTCCCGGCATGCTGTTCGAGGAAGTGTGGGACATGTCCATGTTGGACATCGAGCCGCTCATGTCCATTCCGGGTATGCTGGCTTTTGATCCCGAGCTCATGTCCATGTTGCCCATGCCTTTGTTATTCATCGTCATGCCTGGCATCGGCGAAGAGGAACTGGATTGGGGCGGTTTGGGCATATCCATCCCACTCATGCCCGACATGCTGTCCATCGACATTCCGCTCATGCCAGCCATGCCCATATCGGCCATGGTCCGCATGGGGCGAGGATCCATCGGCGGGATTTGGGCACTGAGGCCATCGCCACTTGCCAAGGTGGCGCGGGCATAGCCGCTGCGATCCTGTGCTTGCGCGAAGATCGTGTAGGCCGGATCGTTACGGGGTTCGACGATCACATCATAGGTTTCAGCGACCCCGATCCGGAATTCGTCTATGGCGACAGGCTCAATGTCGGTTCCGTCTGCCGCGACGACTCTCATCTCAAGGCCCGGAATGCGCACGTCGAACGTGGTCATCGAAGAACCGTTGATGAAGCGCAGCCGCACGCGCTCACCCGGCTTGAACAGCGCGGTCCAGTTCGCGGCAGGCGGATGGCCGTTGATCAAAAAGGTGTAGGTCGCGCCGGTCACGTCCATGATGTCCGTGGGGCTCATGCGCATTTTTCCCCACATCAAGCGGTCCTGAACCGTTGGACCCAGTCCGTCGCGTTGGGCATCCTTGATGAACGTCCCCAAGGTGCGTTGGCCGTAATTGTAGTAGTCGCCCTGCTGCTTGAGGTTGGCGACGACCGTCATCGGGTCTTCATCCGTCCAATCGGACAGCATCACCACATGGTCGCGGTCGTAAGCGTAGGGTTCGGGTGCCTTGGGAACGAGGATCAATGGTCCAATGAGACCGGTCTGTTCCTGCATGCCGCTATGGCTGTGATACCAATATGTTCCGCCCTGAACGATCGGGAAGCGGTAGCGAAATGTTTCGCTCGGCGCGATACCGCGAAATGTCAGGCCCGGAACGCCATCCATATCGTTCGGCAATCGCAGGCCGTGCCAATGGATCGATGTGGGTTCCGCCAGTTTGTTGGTGACATTCAAGGTGACCGTATCGCCTTCCCGCAGTCGCAATATCGGCCCCGGCATTGTGTTGTTGACGGCGGTCGCGATACGGGGCCGGCCGGTGACGTTGACCGGCAATTCTCCAATGGTGAGATCGATATCGGTTCCACTGAGCACCGGAACTTCTGTGCCCGCGCGCGCCGGAATCGAGCCTAACGCGCCGACGCCGCCTACTATCGCCAGACCTTGGACAAAGCGGCGGCGCGTCGGCGTCCAGAGCAATGGATCGGTCATATCGAGGTCCGTATTTGGGCGGCGGGTATCGGCAAATCCGGGAACAGCAAAAATCCGGGCGTAACGGGAATACGCAGGGCAACCCGCTATCCCTCTGGCAAATCAGTGCCCATGATCTTCTCCAGCTTGCGCTTGGCCCGATAAATTCGCATTTCCACGGCCTTGGGGGTGGTTTTCAAAATCTCCGCCGTCTCCTGATGCGACAATCCGCTCACGGAGGCCAAGAGCAGCGGTTCTTTGTAAAAGGCCGGAAGTTCCGCGATAGCCGCGTCCAGGCGATTGAGGCGTTGGGTCTCGCGCACCTCGTCGCTTGGTAAAAGTGGATTTTCAAGTGTGTCCTGCGGTTCCGCCGCGCGCGCGCGAAGCAGCAGCCGGCGAACCGCCTGGCGCCGCGCGAAGTCGCGGCATTTGTTCAGTCCGATGGTGCGCAGCCAGGGAAGAAAGGGGCGTGATCCATCGTAGCGTCCGCTTGCCACCCATGCGGCGATAAATGTTTCCTGCAAGACATCGTAAGAGTCGTCGTGATGGCCGATATAGCGGCGGATAAAGCGATAGAGCGCAACTTTGTGCCGGCGAACGATCTCATCGAACGCGGCACGATCCCCGCGGCCGGCGCGCACGGCCAGAGCTTCATCGCTCTCCGGGTTCACGGAGCGGTCAGCGACTTTTCGACGATCTGATCGAATTGCCTGGCTTGATCGGGTGTCAAAACCGCACGCATCGCCAGGACGTGGCGAATGGTGTCCTCCTGAAGTGTCGTCATGGCATTGTGAAAGCGGATGACGATCTGCTGCGTTTGGGCGTCATAGACATGTCGTTGCGCGATCGAGACGGCCAGATCGCGATTTGCTGCCCGCATCTGCGCTTGCAGCCGATCGCGTTCGACTTCGAAGCGGCCTTCGATCGCGGCAATTTCGGTTTGCTGATCGTCCGTCAGCGAAAGTTGTTCGTGCAACAGAACATCCAGATCATCGCGCGGCTGAGCCTGCTGTAGGCCGTATTGCACACCAAGCCAGCCGGCGAACGCGGCGGCCAAAACCGTCACGACAATCATGCCCGCGAAAGTTCTCAATGGCAGCGTCATCGGTGATGTCCAAACAAAAGGTTTGAAGGCAGCATATCTTCACCGGCCGAAAGAAAGTGTGGTGCCGGATTGGCCTTCGCTGCCGCCGCTGCACCGACGCTGGCCGAGCCGATAACAGCGACGGCGATAATGGCGGCCTGCCAGGATGCGATGGCGAGATTGTTTTGCCGCGCCGTGCGGAAGCGAAATTCGCGAACCCACAAATCCCGTTCGAAATCTTCGAGCGGCTCAAGCTCGTCACGTTTCACCAGATGTTTCAACATCTTATCGATCATGGTCAATCCTTGCTGAACTTCGACTCCTAATACGCACACATCATATTTCTCCCTCGCACCTGGCTGGGCCGATTTGTCGAGCGAGGGCCGGGGACATGTGATGCGTATCTCCTGTGTGCGAGGGGCCAATGTAGGAGCACAACATGTCCGTCTTGAAGTCAGTCTTGGCCTGTACGTCGATTGCCGGCTTTTTGATCGTAAGCGCCCCCGCTGCCGTCGCACATGGCAGCACCGAATTTTATGCTGGTCCGGGCGGCGCGCGAATCTACTACGAAACCGGCCAATATTACGACCGCCATCAGCACCGCCGCCAATCATATCGCTATCCTTCGGATTGGCAGAACTACGGCTACCAGCGGTCTTGGTATCGCTCCCATCCGAACTGGTATCGGTCCAATCATAGGGACTGGTATCGCGACCGGCACCATTAGCCGATCCGCGATGCAGAACCGCGCCCGCTCCGCCTGAATGCCCCTCCGAGAGCGGGCGCGGTGCCGATCCTATTGGTTCGGCGTTGAGGGAAACCTCATCGAAAAAATCGCGAAACCGGGAGGGATGCGCGGCGGCGCTGCGTATTCTCCGAGATGTGGCATCTCTACTGACGCACTCTCTCTATTGGAGCCTTTGGCATGACTTGGAAATTTGGCCGGCAGCATTGGGTTATTGTCTCCGTCGTCAGCGCGGGCATCGCTGCTGTGGCGATGTTAGGCGCGATTGTTATCTACGCCGGCGCTTACAATATCGCCGCCGATTCACCGCACACCTCCGCCGTGTTCTGGTTGCTGCAGACGACGCGCAACCGTTCGATTGAAGTGCGATCGGGCGATGTCGGACAGTTGCCCGATTTGACCGATCCCAAGCGGGTTGCCGCCGGTGCAGGCTTGTATTCAGAGATGTGCAGCCAGTGCCATCTCGCCCCCGGGATGGAGCGTACCGAAATCAGCCAAGGGCTGTATCCGCGCGCGCCCGAATTGAGCGGCGGCAGCGATCTGTCTCCCCAACAGAAATTCTGGGTTATCAAGCATGGCATCAAGATGACGGGCATGCCCGCCTGGGGTGTGACACACAACGACACCTTGATTTGGGACATGGTGGCGTTCATTCAAAAATTGCCGACGCTCGATGCTGCGCAATATCAGGCCATCGTAAAAAGCGCTCCGGAAGATCATGACCAGATGATGCGCGACATGCCGGGCATGAAGTCGCCCGGCGACAACGGCGATCACCACTGAGCGGACAATCATGACGATTGCAGCAAGCGAGCGACCGATAATGACCGACGCACGACGACCCATATCCGCTGACCGCTGGGCATCGCGGCGCGGCCGGGCACTAGCTTTCCTGCGGGAGCATGGGATCGGTGGTTTGGTCGGTAATATCCGCGCGGCGGGCGCGCATGGCACCGCGGAATTTGTGGCGCGTCATGCGCGCTACAGCGTCTGCATTTTTTTGGGCAAGCAGTGGGATCGCACACACAGTGTCGATACCGGCGGACAAATCGAAATCCAAAGCCTCGATGTGGTCGGCCCGAACGCAGACATGGGCTATCCGGCCGTCTCGACATCGCCATCCACGTTTGCCCATTTCTCGCGGTTCTTTCCGCAAGACCGATCGCAATACAGCTTTGTGGATTTAGGCTGCGGCAAAGGCCGCACGCTTCTCCTGGCCAGCAAGCTTGGCTTTCGCAAAGTAGTCGGAGTCGAATTTGCCGGATCGCTTTGCGAAATCGCACGCACGAACATCGCTCGCTTTCCTATGCCCGAAGAGCACCGTGATAGGTGTTCTATCGTCCACGCCGACGCCACGCAGTTCGAGATTCCGAACGGCAATCTTGTGCTTTATTTCGGCAATCCCTTCGGGCTGGAATTATGGCCGGCAATGCTTGCGAACATCGCCGAAAGCCTGCGTCAAAACCCTCGGCACATCCGGCTCGTCCTTGCAGGAAGTCTTGGCGATGCCATAGGCGCGACGGGGCGATTGATTGCGGAACACGGCTTGTTCAACCGCATTGCCCAAGGTGCCGCGCCATTCTTTCTCGATACCTATCGGCCTTTTCACTACGAGATTTTCGAAGCGTCAGGTGTATCAAACAGCCAAGGAGAACAGGCATGAATATCCTCAAGACTGCCCTTTTTGCATCCGCGATTCTGCTCGCGGGATCATCGGCATGGGCGCACGAGTCCGGCAGCATGCAAGGCATGAACATGCCCGGCATGAAGATGGACAACATGATGGGCATGCACGATATGGCCGCGACGGTGAACGCCGTGGACTCCAAGACGGGGCTCGTCGATGTGACGGCGGATGGCATGGCGCTCAAAGTCCATTTCCCGCCAACAGCCCTCGCCAATGTGAAAGCAGGCGATCACATCACGCTCCATCTGGCATTCACCAAGCCATAGGCTTGCGGCATGCCCATTCACTGAAGCGCGCGGCCCTGTGTCGGGCGTTTTGCTTGCCGGACAGCGTTGAGCACGGAGATTAAAGGATACTTGTTGTTGCACGCGCTCAAGGCGCGTGGAGACTTTGGTTGAGCACGGCGTGTTGCAAGCCGGCGCCAAAGCGATTGACCGGAGCTGTTGCACAAGAGGGAGCATGTGCATGGCAGATATTTCCGCACTTCAGTTGTCGCACATGCTGGCGACCCTGCGATCGATGGATATTGTCGCAAACAACCTCGCAAACAGCTCGACGCCTGGCTTCAAGCGCGACGCAATACGATTCGAAGAGGTTTTGAAACGGGAACAACCAGCCGAAGATGAAGTCGGTCCGCAGATGACCAGCTTTGTCCGGGAGGCAGGCGTCTCTCGGGATTTGCGTCAGGGGCCGATCGTGACGACGAATGCGCCGTTCGATTTGGCGATCAACGGGGACGGGTTTTTCTCAATCCAGACTCCCGCCGGCGTTCGATATACCCGCAACGGCCATTTTGAGCTCGATGCGAGCGGACGCGTTGCGACCAGCGATGGCGGTATTCTTCTTGCGGAGGGCGGCCCTATCGTTGTGGCGCCTGAAGATGGCGATATCCATGTCGCTCAAGACGGCATCGTCAGTGGAAAAAGAGGCCAAATTGCGAGATTGCAGTTGGTCGGATTTGCCCATGCGCAGCTCCTACGCAAAGAAGGCGCATCCCTCTATGCAGCATCAGAGGCGCCGAGCGCCGCGACGGGCCGGATCCTGCAGGGCGGCGTGGAAAACTCGAATGTCGAACCCGTCATTGAGATTGCCCGGATGATCGAAATCATGCGGGCCTATCAAACGACCGCCAATCTCATCCAGGCACAGGAGAAAACGGAAGGCGATACGCTGGCCAGACTGGCGAAAATGCCTTGAACCC
>JAFECP010000004.1:0-1551 GCA_018242105.1 Pseudomonadota bacterium | reverse complement strand
CGCAACAATCCCGAACCGGTGGTGATGAAATGGGGTTTCATTCTGGTGACGCTTTACACCGGCCCCATCGGATTGCTTCTTTATGTTCTCGCCGACAAGGAGCCGCGCCCCGGCGAGCATGAAGCTTTCATTCAGCCGCTGTGGAAACAGGGCGTGGGCTCGGCGATCCATTGTGTCGCCGGCGACGCCACCGGAATTATTTTGGCGGCAGTCATCACGGCCACGTTCGGCCTTCCGATGTGGCTGGACCTGATCGTCGAATATTTGACCGGCTTTACCTTCGGCCTCTTCATTTTCCAATCCCTGTTCATGCAATCGATGATGGGCGGGAGCTATTGGGAGAACGTAAAAAAGAGCTTTCTGCCGGAATTCATCAGCATGAACTTCATGATGGCGGGAATGGGTCCGGTCATGAGCTTCCTGATGATGGGCCGTGATATGCGCGCGATGGAGCCGACACAGCTGGTGTTCTGGGGTGTGATGTCTCTGGGCGTCATGGCTGGCTACACGCTGGCCTATCCGTGGAATGTCTGGATGGTCGCGCAAAGGCTGAAACACGGCTTGATGACCGTCCGTGACAAAAAAGCTGACACCAAACACGAGGACGGCATGGCTCAGAAGAGCCATCACGGTGCCCAAAAGCACGACGGCGAAGGCAAGCACCAAATGGAGAGTCCGGCCACGGTCCCACAATTGGCGGCCGTCAGCGGGGTATCACTGCTTGCTCTTGTGATCGGCATGGGTGCGCCGGCGAATTGGCTCAATCTTTCGCTCTCGGCTCGCGACGTGGGCGGGATCATCATGCCATCGGGGATGATCATGGACCGCGACACCCCGGCCGATACGATGCGCGACATGGCTGCTGTGCTACCCAATGAGGTAAAGGCTGCCTACGGACTGAACGTGCGCGGTGATCGCGAACTACCCCATCGAATGGAGAATGGGGTGAAGGTGTTCGACCTGACAGCTGCGCCCATCCGGTGGACCATATTGCCTGGTGTGACGGTCGATGGTTACGCTTATAACGGTCAGATCCCCGGACCGCGCATCCATATTCGAGAGGGCGATCATGTTCGGATCGTTTTGCATAACCATCTGCCCGAGGAGACCACGATCCATTGGCACGGGCTCATTTTGCCCAATCGCATGGACGGGCCGGCGGAGATCACACAAAAACCTGTTCCACCGGGCGGTTCCTACGCATACGAGTTCACCGCCGTTCAGCACGGCACTTATTTCTATCACCCCCATGCGAAGCCTGATCGCGAGCAGGCGCTCGGACTTTACGGCGCGTTCATTATCGATCCGAAGAATCCCGCCGACGAGGTGAAGGCCGACCATGAATATGTCGTAGAGCCGCAGGAATGGCTCATGCGCGAAGGGCTAACCTATCCGGCGATGCCGATGGACGGCGGCATGCCGAACTATTTCACCATCAACGGCAAGGCTTATCCCGCCACGGACACGATCCACATGAAGGTCGGCGAGACGTTGAAGGTCCGATTCATCGGTACCAACAACGGCTTCATCCATCCCATGCATATTCATGGC
>JAFECP010000049.1:7884-55509 GCA_018242105.1 Pseudomonadota bacterium | reverse complement strand
GGTGCGACAGGCTTGCTCATCTTGCTGATCACGATTTTAACTCCATGGCCGCGGGCCCCAAGACGCAACGGAAACGGCATCTGCGGACAGGGCGTTCCTGCAACACGGTGACGCAGGACAGCTTCCCGGCATCTTGCGGAATGAGCCGGATAATGGACACTGGTTCCATGTCCATTCAGCTTTTCTTTGCCGACAAACTCATCCGGCTCACGGTGAAGCGGCGCTTTCGCCGCAACCCCGACGTGATGGAGCTGCGCGCGCTGATGTCGGAGATGCCGCTGCGCCCGGCGCCCCGCCATGTGACTGTGGATCTGACCACCATTGGCGGGATCAAGACGGAGCGTCTGCGCACCACGAATGCCGATGAAAGCAAGGCGATTCTCTATATCCACGGCGGCGGCTTCGTAGCTGGGGTGCCGGGCAACCACCGCCCGCTCACCTGGCGGCTCGCGGACAAGGTGAATGTGCCGGTCTATGCAGTGGACTACCGCCTTGCGCCGGAGCATCCCTACCCCGCCGGGTTGGACGATTGCGTCACCGCCTATCGCGGCTTGCTGGAGAAAGGCGTCCCAGCGAAATCCATCGTGATCGCCGGCGACAGCGCCGGCGGAAACCTCACGCTCGCCGCCGCACTCAAACTGAAGGCGCTTGGCGCCGAATTGCCGGCGGGGCTTGTGGCGCTGTCGCCCGCCACGGACATGCAAGGCGAGGATTTTGAATCCCGCAGAACCAATGCGGCCTCCGATGCGATGTTCAGCGAAGCGATGTTCGCGTCGCTGCAGCCGCTTTATTGCCCGAACTGCGATCAGCACGATCCGTTCATCTCGCCCTATCGCGGCGATGTCGCCGGACTGCCGCCGACGCTGATCCATTGCTCGGGCGCGGAGATGCTGCGTGACGACGGCGTGAAAATGGCGCAGAAGATGAAGGCCGCCGGCGTGCCGGTGACGCTGGAAGTGTGGCCCAAGGTGTTTCACGTCTGGCAGGTGATGGCCGACATGTTGCCGGAAGGCCGCCAGTCCATCGAGAAGATCACCGCATTCATGTGCGAACGGCTCGGTACGCGGCGCTAAACAAAGCCGCGTACGATGAAATAGAGGCCCAGCACGGCGAACAGCACCGATGCGCCTTTGTGGATCGCGGCCATCGGCAGCTTTTCGGCGAATTTGCTGCCCATGAACACCACCGGCACATTGGCAATCAGCATGCCCGTCGTGCTGCCCGCCACGACGCCCAGAAGATTGGAATAGCCCGCTGCCAGTGCGGCGGTGGCGATCTGCGTTTTATCGCCGATCTCGGCAATGAAGAAGGCGATCAGGGTTGCGACGAAAGCGCCGCGGCCATCGGTTTTCGCATCGCCTTCATCCAGCTTGTCGGGGATCAGAGTCCAGATCGCCATGCCGAGCATGGAGATGCCGACCACGATGTCGAGCAGTTTCGGCGTGAGATATTTGCCGAGCCACACACCGAGATAGCCGGCGATGGCATGATTGGCGATCGTCGCCAGCAGGATCGCGGCAACGATCGGAACCGGCTTGCGGAATTTCGCCGCCAGCACCAACGCCAGAAGCTGCGTGCGATCGCCCATCTCGGCAATGGCGACGGTGGACAGCGAAACGAGAAAGGCTTCCATCTGGGCTCTGGTGCAATTTTTTTCCTTCCCCGGCTACGGGGAACGCGGCACGCGGCAGCGCTGCGTGACGGAAGCGGCGGCGGGGGTGGTAAAGTGCTTTCGCATTTCTCGCCACCCCCTTCGTCCGCTTCGCGGATACTTCCTCCGTAGAACGGAGGACGAAACTACTTGAACACGATGCCGATGGCTTCGGCGATGCAAGCCGGGCGGTCCTGGCCTTCGATCTCAATGGTCACTTCGTTGACGATCTGCATGCCGCCGGATTTCGGATTGAGTTCGGCCGACACAAGCTTGGAGCGCGCGCGCACCTTGCTGCCCACCGGCACCATGTTGGTGAAGCGCACCTTGTTGGAGCCGTAATTGATGCCCCGCGTCACGCCTTCGATACGCAAAAATTTTCCGGTGAGATAAGGAATCAGCGAAAGCGTGAGATAGCCATGCGCGATGGTCTTGCCGCCAGGCATTTCCTTCTTCGCGCGCTCCACATCGATGTGGATCCACTGATGGTCGCCGGTCGCGTCCGCAAACTGGTTGATGCGGTCCTGCGTGATCTCCAGCCAGTCGGAAACGCCGGTTTCCTGTCCCACCATCTTGGGCAGCTCGTCGAATGTCACGGTCTTGGTCATCGGATTCTCCTCTTCGATCGCCTCCCCCTTGTGGGGATTGGTCGATCAAACGATCTTGCTGTCTCTTTTTCCCCAATAGCGGTCGCGGATGAGACGCTTGTAAAGCTTGCCGGTGGGATGGCGCGGCAATTCTTTTTCAAAATCGATGGAGCGCGGGCATTTGATCGCGGACAGATTCTCGCGCGCATAGGCCATCAGCTCGCCGGCGAGCGCGGGGCCGGCATCGGCCCAGTTCGCAGGCTGCACCACGGCCTTTACCTCTTCGCCGAAATCCTCGTTCGGCACGNNACATCCGCAACTTTCGGATGATTGATGAGAAGGTTTTCGGCCTCCTGCGGATAGATGTTCACGCCGCCGGAGATGATCATGAAGGCCTTGCGGTCGGTCAGGTACAGGAAACCGTCCGCATCCAGCTTGCCGACATCGCCCAGCGTGGACCAGTTCTTGTGTTCGGGGTGGCGCGAGTCGTTCGTCTTCTTTTCGTCGTTGTGATATCGGAACATCGCTTCGGGCGTGGCGGACTCGAAATAGATGGTGCCTTCCTCGCCCACCGGCAGTTCCTCGCCATGCTCGCCGCAGATGTGGATGGGTCCGAGCAGCGATTTGCCGACGGTGCCAGGATGCTTCAGCCAGTCGGCGCTGCCGACATAGCAGAAGCCGTTGCCTTCGGTGCCCGCGTAATATTCGTGGATCACCGGGCCCCACCATTCGATTATTTTGCGCTTCACCTCGATCGGACATGGCGCGGCGGCGTGGATCGCCGACTTCATCGACGAGACATCGTATTTCAGGCGCACATCATCGGGCAGCTTCAGCATGCGCACGAACATCGTCGGCACCCACTGGCTGCTGTTGGCTTTGTATTTCTGGATCGTTTTCAATGCTTCTTCCGCATCGAAATGCTCCATCGCGACCACCGTGCCGCCAAGACGATGCACGGTCATGCAATAACGCAAGGGCGCGGCGTGGTAGAGCGGCGCGGGTGAAAGATAGATGGAGTCTTTGCTCAAACCGAACAGGGCCTGCACCAGCATGATGAGCGGATTGGGTGCGTCGATCGGTAGGCCTTGCAACTGTACGCGCACGCCTTTGGGGCGGCCGGTCGTGCCCGAAGAATAGAGCATATCGGTGCCCGCCGTTTCGTCGGCGATGCGCGATTTTGGCATGGCGTCCGCGGCATCGGCATAATTCTGATAGCCCGCGGCATTGCCGCCGACCATGAATAGCTTCACCCCTTTCAGGATCGGCACCAGCTCGCTCGCCACCTTCGTGAGACCGCTGGAGACGATCAGCACTTTCGCGGCGCAATCGCCCACAATGTATTCCACTTCGCCGGCCGTCAGCCGCGAGGAGATGCAGGTGAAATAGAGTCCCGCGCGCTGAGCCCCCCAGCAGATCGGGAGGAAATCGAGATTGTTCTCCATGAAGAGCGCGACGGCGTCGCCTGCCTTCAGGCCCAGTGAGCGGAAGAGCTGCGCCGCCTGATTGGAGCGCTCCTCCATCTGGCCGTAGGTGAGGCTTTCGCCCGTTCCGGCCATGATGAGCGCGGTCTTGTCCGGCGAGGTTTGCGCGTGAACTGAAGGATGCAAGGCCGTTTCCTCGATTATCGTTGAAGCGACTTTACGAAATGACTGCGCCCCCGCAAACTGCGGCATGTCCAGCCCTTCCGTTGCGTCAGCGAAAGCCCCAATGAGCCAGCCCCAGCGCGAGACGATGAAGCTGTGGGACGGCGAGGTTTCCTATCTGGAATGGGGCGCGGCCGGACCGTCGCTGCTGTTCAGCCATGCTACGGGCTTCAACGCCGAAACCTACCGTCTGTTGTTGCAGCCGCTATCGGAACGTTTCCACACCTATGCCATCGACCAGCGCGGACACGGCTTCACGTCACTGCCGGCGGAAGAAAATCTCGCGAAGGACTGGATCGTCTATCGTGACGATCTGATCCGCTTCCTCGATGGGCTTGATGGGCGGCCGATGATCCTGGCCGGTCATTCGATGGGCGCGACGGTGAGCCTGATGGCGGCTCTGTTGCGCCCCGATCTGGTGCGCGGGCTTGTGCTGATCGAACCGGTGTTCATGCCGGGATCGCGCTTTCACTGGCTGCTCGCGCGCTGGCGCATGGCGGCGCGCGGCGACGCCAACCTCGCGGATCGCGCCGCCAAGCGCCGCGACACATTTGAGTCGCTGGATTTCGTGGAGCGCGGCTATCGCGGACGCGGCGCGTTCAAAAGCTGGCCTGACCAGATGGTGCATGATTATCTGAAAGGCGGATTGTTGCCGACGGAAGACGGCCAGGTTCGCCTCGCCTGCACGCCGGCATGGGAGTCGCAAACCTTCCGCATGGCGCCGCGCGGCGTGACGCAAGCTGTGCGCGGATTGAAATGCCCCGTCACGCTCATTCATGCGGGGCAGAACAGCACCTGCCCCGAAAGCGAAGCGATCCGTTTTGTGAAAAGCCATCGCCACACGCGGCGCGTGCGCGTTGAAAGAGCGACGCATTTCCTGCCGATGGAATATCTGGACGTGGTGCAGAAAGAGATCGCGCGGATGGCGCATCGCGCCACGCGCTAAGCGGAAAAGTGCCGCTCCAGCCGCGCCAGCAATTCCGGGCTGTCAAAACCCAGCGCGGCAAGCCGTCCCGAACGGCCGAGCAATGCTAGCCCCGCCAGCGTTGCCGCGATGAGCACGACATCGGCCTGCGCCTCGCGGCTTGCGCTACCACCCACCGCTTCCGATAGCGCCGTGAGCGCCGCGATCATGCGGCCGTTAAACAGGCGCTCGGCATCGCCCGACCCCGCGTTCGAGGGCAGCGCCGCGGAAACGGCGGCGAAGGTTTCGGTGTTTTCCAGAAGATCGAGCGCGACCGATGCCGCGGCGGCGAGCTTGCCGTCATTGTGAACCTGCATCTCCTCACGCATTGCGCGCGCAAGACCGGAAAGATCGTCGGCGGCCAGGGCCAGCAGCAATTCGTCCTTGTTGTGGAAATAGCCGTAGAGCGCGGCCGGGGCGTAGCCGGCTTCCGCCGCGACCGCGCGGAGCGACAAATCGCGGGCGCCATCGCGCGCGGCGACGCGGCGGGCCGCATTGAGAATGGAGGCGCGCGTCGCCGCATGATTGCGGGTGCGGCGCGTTTCGCGATGCTGTTCGACGAGGCTCATCGCGCAAGAAGATACGCGATTCTCGCCATCTCAAATAATCGAGATCGAATAACAATGCCGCCGTCCGTTTCCGGGCGGCGGCATTGTCAAAGCTGCGAGAACGACTCAGCCTTTCGGATGGGCGTCCTTATACGCATGGACGGCGGCGTTATATTCCGCGCCGACCTTTTCCTTCGTCTTCTGGTTCGCGGTGACCTTGGCATTCACGCCATCGATGATGTTCTGGTCGAGCGGCTTAGGATCTTTCGCCTTCGCCGCTTCACGCCGCTGGCGATCCAGATCGCTGAACAAGCAGGACTGATAATCGTCCGAAGCCTTGATGAAGTTCACGACGTCATCGTGCGCGTCTTTCATCTGCGCCTCGGTGACCTTGCTGCCATCCACAGCTGCGGGCGGGATGGGCGCGCCGCCGCAAACCGATTGCGCCATTGCGGGCGCAGCCGAAATCAAGACCGCCGCAACGGCCAAACCGAATTTACCGAACATATTTTACTCCCCTTGATGGGTTTACCCTCGCCGCGCGAATACAAGCACGACTCCCACGGCGGAATAAAGGCGGGGGTGGCGGAGCGGCTAAACCGCCGCGGCGTAGGGGGGTGCCGGGTCGTATTCCATAGCCCGCTGCACGTTGCGGGCGAATTCCGGGGTGAGGATCTGGCCTGTCAACCACAGCGCCATATCGATCCCGGCGGAAACGCCTGCCGCAGTGACGACATTGCCGTCCTGAACATAACGGACATTGCCCAGAACCTCGGCGGCTTCATTGCGCGCCCGCAACTGTTCGATAAAACCCCAATGGGTCGTGACGCGCTTGCCTTTGGTGAGCCCTGCGGCAGCGAGCAGGAGCGCACCCGTGCACACGCTTGTGACCCATTTGCAGTCGGCGGCGGTCCTGGCGATCCAGGCGAGCAGTCTTTCGTTCTTCACTTCCGTGCGCGTGCCCTGCCCGCCGGGGATAAGAAGAATGTCGAGCTTGCCGGCCGCAGCAGCCGTGAGGTCCGGCAAAACGCGCATCCCTTTGCGGCAATGCACGGCTTCGTTCTTCTCCGCGATCATGAAGCAGTCGAACGGCTTTTCCGCGCCCGACCGTTCCGCGACTTCGTTCGCCATGGTGAAAACCTCCCACGGGCCGGCGAAATCCAGTTCTTCCGCATCGTTGAAAAGCAGGACACCGAGTCTCAGTGCCATGATCGTGCTCCGAGTTCTTACATGTGAAGGCTAGCGCGAAAGCGCCACGGCGAGACCGTCCACCGGAACGCCAGCCTCCATGCGCGGCGAGCATGCAATCAAGCCGTTCACGCTCAACCCGGCGTGCGCTGCAACATCGCGCAAGTATGTTTCCGAATGACGCCAGCGGCGCTTGGGCCCAAGCTCGAAACCTCCGCTCTCTTTTTTCTCCACCGTGAAGAGGAACATGCCGTTTTCGGAGAGGCGGGTTGCGGCGCCCGCAAAGAGTTTTTCCAGATCGCCGAGATAAACGACCGTGTCGGCGGCGAGGATCAGATCGTATCGGCGTGTGAACGCGGTCAGGCCGGTTTCGATGTCACCGACGACAAGCTCATCATAAATGCCGAGCGCACACGCCTTCTCGACCATCGCGGGACTGAGATCCACGCCGTCGAGACGTGACGCCATATCCTCGAACACAACGCCCGCCAGGCCAGTGCCGCAACCCAGATCGAGGATGGAAAGATCGTGCTGGCGCGGCAGAACGAAAGATGCCATCTCGCGCAGGATTTCCGGCGCGCGATAGCCGAGCTGGCCGCGCATCCTTGCGTCGTAATCGATGGAGAATTGATCGAAAAGATGGCGCACATAGCGCGCATCGGATCGCGCCTGTCCACGCGCGGCTTCCGCTTGCGCAATGATGGCCTGCAATTCCGCGGACGGATTTTCGATCTGCGAAAAAGCTTCCAGCGCCTTCTCCGCTTCACCGGCATCCAGCCATGCGCGGCCCAAGCCGAAGCGCGCATCATCCAGCGCGGGATCGAGGCGCAGCGCGCGCTGGAATTCGCCGATCGCGGTGGGCAGCGTCCCCGCCGCGCGCAACGCTTCGCCCAGCGACACCGCCGCCATTGCAACGGAGGGATTGAGCATCGCCGTTTCGCGCGCGACGCGCACAGCCTCGCCCGCATCGTTCGCGGCCAGCAGCGCGCGGGCCAGCGTGAAACGCGCAAGCAAGCCGCCGCGGCCTTTCTCGATCAGGCCCAAGAGCAACGTGACGGCTTCCTTGGCGCGGCCCAGCGCGATCAGGTCTTCGGCGGTGTCGAGCGGGTTGCCGTCAGCTCGCAAGCGTGCATTTGCCGTTGTTGAGGACGACGATATCGCGCTCCTTCGATTTGGAGCGGTAGGAAACGACGTTCCCGTCCACCCACATCTCCGTCACGATGGTTTCGCCCGGAAATACTGGCGCGGAGAAACGCACGTCGAAACCCGTGATCTTCGCGGGATCGTATTTGCAGACGGTGGAGATCACCGAGCGGCAGGCGGTGCCATAGGTGCAGAGCCCGTGCAGGATGGGGCGCGGGAAGCCCGCCATCTTCGCAACATTGGGGTCGCGATGCAGCGGATTGCGGTCGCCCGACATCGCATAGAGGAACGCCTGGTCCGGGCGCGTGTCGGCCTCGTGCACGACATCGGGTGCGCGCGCCGGCAGCACATGGGGTTCGGGCGCGCCGTCCTTCGGGCCGCCGAAGCCGCCGTCGCCGCGCGCGAAAGTGGAGCCAACCATCGTGTAGAGTTTTTCGCCCGACGTCTTGTCGCGCGCCACGCTTTCGGTGACGAGCACGGCGCCTTTGTCCTTGCCCTTGTCGAACACGCCCAGCACGCGCTGATCGATCACCACCTTGGCGGCGATGGGCAACTGCTTGTGCAGCGTGATGCGGCGCTCGCCGTCCACCACCATCAGATAGTTGATGCCCGAGCGCGCCATAATGTTGCCGCCGCCCCAGCCGATCACCGACGCCATGGTCGGCACGGTCTTCAGGCCGTTCTCATAGACGAAGGGAAGCTCGTTGGCATTCATCGGGTCGCGCATGAAGCCGATGCCCAGCGCATAGAGCATCGTGTCGCGATCGCCATAGCTGGCTTCGTTGCCGGTGGACGTGGCCTGCATGAGTTCGTCGTAATTGATCGCCATATCCGTCTTCCCTGAAGTTTCCGTGGCGGGAGTAGAGCCTTGAAGCCCGTTCCCCGCAAGCATGTGTGCATGATAAGAGTAGGCGACGAAAACGGAGAAACGCCATGGCCTATCGCTGCTTCAACGTCGAGATCGCGGACGGCATCGCCCATATCCAGCTCAAGCGCGGCGACGAGTTGAACACCATGGTGCCGGAATTCTGGCGCGAATTGCCGGAGATCGTGAAAGACATTGACGCAGGCGCCAAGGCGCGTGTGATCGTCATCTCCTCCACCGGCAAGCATTTCTCCGGCGGCATGGACCTTTCGGTGTTCACCAGCGGCAACAGCGCGGGCACCTCTGCCGCTGCGTCAAAGGATGAGCGCGGGCGGGTGCGCGCCAATCTGCGCCTCTCCATTCTGGACATTCAGGAAACCTTCAACTGCCTAGAACGGGCGCGCATGCCGGTGCTGATGGCGATACAGGGCGGCTGCGTCGGCGGCGCAGTGGATTTCGCCTCCGCCTGTGACTGCCGCTACGCGACGGAAGATGCGTTCTTCGTCATTCAGGAAATCAATATCGGCATGACGGCCGACGTCGGCACCTTCCCGCGCCTGTGCAAGCTGATGCCCGAAGGCATGGTGAAGGAGCTGGCCTATGCGGGCCGCCGCCTGCCCGCGAAGAAAGCGATGCAGTTCGGTCTTGTGAACGATGTGTTCGCGACGCAGGACGAAATGCTGAAGCACGTCATGGCGCTGGCGAAGGATATCGCGGAGAAGTCGCCGCTCGCGGTGCACGGCTCCAAGGTGATGATCAACTACGCGCGCGATCATTCCACCGCTGACGGCCTCGACTACATCGCGATCTGGCAGGCCGGCATGTACAACCCGGAAACCGATATGCGCGAAAGCTTCGTGGCTAAGGCGGAGAAGCGCGCCGCGAAATTCGGCGACCTGCTCCCGCTGCGCAAAGGATTGGGCGCGGTTTAGTCTTTTCAAAAGTTCTCTTGTTTCCATCATGGCCGGGCTTGACCCGGCCATGACGGATGTGAGTTGAAAACACGCGCCATCGCGCGATGTCCGCTCGCAAGCGAAGACCAGATGGGATTTTCGAGCGGTGTGAAATCGGTCATGGCGGAACCGGAATATGGAACCCGCGTGCCCTAAAGAGGAATGCGCCAGACGCAAACGGGCGTTGCTAACGCGCGAGCGCTTCCTTGTGCGGCAACACAACCGCGGGGCCTTCCGCCCACACATCGGTGAGCGGCACGCCGTTCTTCTCGATCACGCCGATGGCGTGTTCGTAACCTTCCGCCACTGCCTGATCGAACTTCTTCCAGTCGCGCAGGCCGATATCGGGCAGCGGCGGCTCGAAGAGATAATTGACCTGATCGCGCACGAGGCGGCGCTGCGCTTCGGAGCCGACGGTGCCGGAGCGCATCAGGATGGAAAGGATCGACGGCGTGCCGCGCATGCGCTGCCACAACAGCCACCACCATGGGCGTTCGCCATAACGTTCGTCCGTCACGCGGATATCCAGTTCGCCCGTCACATCGGACGCAATGATCGGCCCCGTCGCATGTTGCGCCATGACATCGACCGGCAGATTGTTCATCACCCCGCCATCGACCAGCAGATGCCCGTGATGGGTGACCGGCGGCAGGATGCCCGGCAATGCCACGCTCGCCCGCAACGCGCGCCACAGCGGCCCGGCACGATGCACATGGATGCGGCCGGACGTAAGGTCCGACGATACGCAGAAGAACGGGCGCGGCATCTCCTCGATGCGCACATCACCGAAATGTTCGCGCAAAAGGTTGGACACCTTCTTGCCGCGTACCAGCGCAATCAGCGGGATGGTATAATCGGACAGAGGGTTGGATTTCACGAACACATCGCGCATGCGCGCGATCAACTCCTCCAGATTCCATTCCAGCGCGACGCCGGCGGCGATGATGCCGCCCATGCTGGTGCCGCCCAGGTGATCGAACGGCACCTTCGACTCCATCAACGCCTTGATGACGCCGATATGCGCAAAGCCTCGCGCGCCGCCGCCCGCGAGCACCAGCCCCACAGCGCGGCCCGAGATGAACCGCGCAAGCCTCTGGATATCGCCCATATTGTGGGCGCGGACGTGATGATGGGATTCGAACAATCCACTGCGCAGCGCGAAATGCTCCGGCAATTCGTCGGACCGCCCAGAGCGATGGAGCAGAAGAAGTTGCGGCAGGCCCGTCGCCCGCTCCTTGAACGCCGGCAGATCGAGCGGGCGCAATGGCAGCGGCTTATCGGATTCGGCGAGCAGAAGAATGCGGTCGGCCTGGCGGAGGCAAAGCTGCGTCCACGCGCTGTCCGGCGCGTCGCCGCGATAGAATACCACGTCGTGCGCGTCTTCGAACGCGTTGAACCATTCCGCGGATTGCTCGGCGGAGTTCGCATCCAGCACTGCCGCTTTCGATCCCATTTGCACCAGCACGCTGGCGATGCGCCGCGCAATCGGTTCATCGCCCAGCCCTTCCTGGAGCGGGATCATTGCGAAGGTCTTGGGGCGCGCGGCATCGGCAGGCCGCTGCGTGGTTTCCTGCAGGCGCTTCACCAGCACGCGCATCAGATTCATCATCACCAGCGGGTGACGTGCGATGAGGGACTCGAAGCCATCCGGGCTGATACGCAACAGTTCCGTGTCGCGCAAAGCAACGAGTTGCGCAGAATGCGACTCTTCGCCGGAGATCAGCGACATCTCGCCGACGGTTTCGCCGGCGGGGATGTGCGCGACGAGGCGCTTGGCGCCCTTCTCGTCATCGACGAAGACGCCGAGCGATCCTGTAACGACGAGGAATAGCGCGCGATCGTTCTCACCATCGCGTTTGAGCAGCATGCCGCCCGGCAGGCCGAACCAGTTGGCTTCCGAGAGCAGGCGCCGCAGCGCCGCCTCGCCCACATCGGCGAGCAGCGGGAAACCGCGCAGGCGCTCGCGCAGGGATTCCGGATAGACGGTCTCGCGTCCAACCTTGAAGGAAGAAATGAAAGCCATGTTCACCGCACTCATGGCTGTTCTACCTCACCAGGCGGCCCAACCGCCATCGACAGGCAGTTCGGATCCGGTGACATAGCTGGAGGCAGCGCAAGCGAGGAACAGCAGCGGCCCGGCGATCTCGCAGGCCGCGCCGGTGCGGCCCAGCATGGTCTTGGCCGCAAGGCGGCCGGCGAAAGCGGGGTCGTTCCCTGCCACAGAATCTTGCGGAAATGGCCCGGGGACCAGCGCGTTCACGCGGATTTTCTCAGGGCCCAGCTCGGCCGCAAGATGGCGGGTAAGCTGAAGAAGTGCAGCTTTCGCAGGACCATAATGTAGCGGGCTCGACTGTTCCGGCTTTGAATAGATGCGGGAGTCGGGCGCGACGTTCCCGTACATGGATGCGATATTGACCACGCTGGCATCGCCCGATGCAGCGACCGCGGCGCACAAAGCGGGAAGCGCGGCGCGCACAAGCTCGAACGCAGCCGTGACAGAGCTGCGATAGGTCTGATCGAAAGCTTCCGGGGTCAACGATGCGAACGGCGCGGGCGTCATGGCGATGGCGTTGTTGACGAGGATGTCGAGGCGCGGGCGCGACGCCATGAACTGTCGCACTTTGGGAAAATCGGAAACATCGAAGGCCGCACGCTCGACCGAATGGCCCTCGCCACGCAACGCGGCCTCAAAGCTCTTCAGTTTCGCATCGTCCCGGCCGTTGAGGATCACATGCGCGCCGGCTTCGCAGAGCGCGTGCGCCATGGGACGGCCCAGGTGCCCTGCCGCGCCGGAGATAAACGCAACGCGCCCATCGAGACGGAAGAGTTTTGCGGCCGCCGTCATTTCGGCCATTCTGCGGGATTGAGAAGCTGCGCGGGAACGCGCGGGACGCGGCGCTCGATTTCGGCGCAATCTTCCGGCGGCAATGGCGGGCGCGCGGAAAGACGCAGATTCATGTCGAGCTGGTTCTCGGTTTCCATGCCGACGACGACGCCGTCGATCCAGTCCTGCCCACGCGCATAGGCCAGACAGAGATCGGCGGTGCTGTGGCGTTCGAACTGACGGGCCAACTCGGCCAGGAAACTGACAAGATCCGGCGAATTGACGCCATCGACGCGCGGCCACACGGAGGCGTCGTCCGCCGCCAATATGCCTTGCAGAAAAACGCTGCGCGCATGGACGGTCAAATGCGTGCGTGCGCGAATACGATCGATCACGCCGCTTTCGCACCAGCGCCAGTCGAGCAGATTGAACGGCATCTGGATATGGCGGACATCGAGGCAATTCAGCGCCGCCAACGCTTCCGCCGGGTTCTGCACCGAAACGCCCAAGCACAGCACGGTCCCGTCTTCGAGATGTTCAAGCAGGCGCTCCCATACTGCGCCGTTGAAATCGAACATGTGCGACGCGCGATGCAGCAGCAGGCAATCCAGCCGGGCGCGGCGCAATGCCAGAAGCGATGCCCACACGGAGCGGTCCACGGCTTCGCGCACATCTTCGCGCGAAGCGCCGGGAGCAAGTTCTGCAAGTGGCGAAAGCTTGGTGACAGTGCGGATGCCGCTGTGGGCTTCCAGCGCTTCGCCCAGACGGTTCTCGCTATCGCCGTAAGACCTGGCGGTGTCGAATTTGGTGATGCCCGCTTCGGCGGCGCGATGGACAAGCTTCAGTGCGGCGCCGTGGCTGGGCATGCCAGTGCGGTTGGCCGCACCATAGGCAAGTCCCAACTGGACCGATCCTAGCACCAGTTCTGCCGGGCGAGCGTCACGCATCGCGGAAAGCCTTTGTCCCCGCTTACAGCCTAGGCGCTTATGGTAAATGAGGTGTTACTTCGGGAACTTCGGCTCAATCCTGGCCGATGATTTTCCACAGGCTGGCGCAGGAAAAGATGATTTCCGCGCCAACCTTGAAATCGCCGCGCAGAAAAATGATCGAGCGGGTGCGGCGCGTCAGGGTGGGCTGCACTCGGACGATCTCGCCCAGCCGGGCGCCGCGGATGAACTGGCTTTGCATGTTGAGGGTGACGACGTTCGCGTAGCCGCATGCGTCCCAGGCCGCCTGCCCATGGGTCATGTCGGCCAGAGTCATCAGCATGCCGCCATGGATGACGCCGCGCATGTTCACATGCCGCTCATCGACAACAAACGCATACTGACGATCGAGTTTCTCGCCGGTCTCGTAAAGCGGGCCGACGAAATTCTCGAACGGATCGATCAGCTTGGTCAGGCGGTAACCCGCAAGCTTTTCGGGAATGGCGCTCATTCTTCCGCGCCGCTGATCTTCCAGACGCCGCTGCCGACCATCAGCACGCGCTCGCCGCACACAAGTTCGCAGGATAGAAAGACGATGGTGCGGGTGCGGCGCGTGACGCGCACGCGCGATTCAATCACGTCGCCGAGTTTGGCGGGCGCGACGAAGTCGCAGGTCAGCGAAACGGTCGCCGTGCCCTTCGCTTCGGAGATGAGACGCGATGTGCGGCTCATGGATGTATCCATGAATGTCATCAACATGCCGCCATGCACGCTGCCCGAACCGTTCATATGCTGCTGCGCGGCGGCGAAGGCGAAGCGCTTTACCGCGCCGCCCTCCAAATCCGCCAGACGATAGAGCGGTCCGACATATTTGTTGAAACCGCCCGTGGAGGCGATTTCTGCATCTTCTGGGATTCCCGCAGGTCGTGGCGGCTGGACGAGTGGCATAGCCTTCCGGTGATATGCAGTTTCCCGTTGCAGTGCAACATTGCGTGATCGTGTGCGGTTTTGGCGCTTTTGGCGCGGTTGGCGCGCATTGGAAACACGAAATCGCCACACTAGACTGTCACCCGATAACAGAGGGGGCACAAGGCGGCGGAACCACCGGCGCGCCCATTAGCATGAGGAATCCCATGAAAAAGAATTTTCTCCGCGCCGCTTTCGTTGCGGCGCTGATGTCAGCCACAGCCATTGCCGCCGCACATGCGGAGGACAAGGTCGGCAAGGCTGTCGGCGCACCGCTGGTCGAAGCGCAAAAGGCCATGGCCGCGAAGGATTGGGCGACCGCGCTTGCCGACATCAAGCAGGCACAGGCGGTCCCGAACCCGAATCCGTATGAGGTCTATACGATCAACAAATTCCTCTCGGTCGTGGCGATCAACACCAAGGATTATTCGACGGCGACGACCGCCTCGGTGGCCGCCGCCGACTCCCCGGCGCTTCCCGATGAAGACAAGAAAGACATGTATCACAACGCCCTTCTGCTCACCGTTCAGGCGCAGCAGTACGACAAGGCTGTAAAATATGTGCCGGCTCTCGACCAGATGAATGCACTCGACGACGCGATGGCCGCCGCGGCCGCCGTCGCCTACTACAACACCAAGGACATGGCGAACGCGCAGAAATATGCGCAAAAATCCCTGGACCTTTCGAAGGCCGCAGGAAAAAGCCCGCAGCCGAACGCACAGATCATTCTCGGCAACATCGAGGGCAAGACCAACCCGGATGCCGCACGCAAGAGTGTGGAAGCAATCGTCCTCAACACCAACAACCCGGAAGATTGGGGCCGTCTCATCGACGACGCTCTGAGCCATAAGGCCAATTCCATCGACGCGCTGTATCTCTATCGCCTGCGCAATCAGGTGGGCGCGATGCAGAAGGGCGACGATTACGTCATCTGGGGCGAGCTGGCCACGCAGCAGAAGCTCGATAAGGAAGCGCTGAGCGCTTACGACAAAGGCATTGCGGCTGGAAAGCTCACCTCTGGGCAGTTGGGCAAAGGCTACGCAACGGCGCGTAACGCTGCGGCACAAGACGCAGGCGTGCTGTCCGTCGCGGCGTCCGCGGCATCCAAGTCCAAGCGCGGCGAAGATGCGTTGCGGGTCGGCGAGGACTATTGGGGCTATGGCCGCTATGCCGATGCGGAAGCGATGGCGCGCAGCGCCTTGGCCAAAGGCGTCAAGGACTCCGGCGAAGCCAACATGCTTCTGGGCACATCACTTGCCGCACAAGGCAAGACCGACGAGGCGCAAGCGACCCTGGCGAAGGTTGGCGGCAATGAGGTGCGTGCACGCGCGGCGCATCTGTGGTCGCTTTACGCGCAGGTGAAAGCCAAGGGCACACCCGCGCCTAAATAGGCAAGCGTAAGCGGGGCGCCGCACCGGCGCCCCGTCTTCCATTCATCGCTCTGGATCGGCGTGATGGGCATTCTGCTCGGTTTCGTACCTTTCATCGTGTTCGCCCTGTTCACCGGCGTTTCGGTAAGCCTGGCGCTCTGGCTTGCCTTCGCCGCCGCGTTCGCAATCGGCATCCGCGACTTCCTGCACGCCAAGATGATCCGCATGCTCGACATCACCTGCCTGATGCTGTTCGCGATGCTTGCGATCTATACCGGCTTCATCCAGCCGAGCCTTCCGGTGCAGGCGGTGCGCATGATCGCCGACGTTGTCCTGCTCCTGCTCGCCCTGGTTTCCATGGCGCGGCGAATTCCTTTCACCGAAGAATATGTGCGCGATGAAATGCCCGAGCCGTTCTGGGGCACGCCGCAATTTGTGCGGGCAACCTATGTCCTGAGCACAGTCTGGGCCACCGCGTTTCTGGTGATGGCGGTCGCCGATGGCCTGACGACTTTCGCACACCATCTGTCTTTCACACTCGATGTCGCGATCGGGCTGGCAGCGCTGGCGCTCGCGATCGGCTTCACGGTGCGCTATCCTTCGCATCTTCTGGCGTCCCGGCAGGCGTAAAGCCGCCACAGTTTTGCGTGATGTTCCGCGTTATGGAGACACCCCGATGACGTTCGAAAAGCTCTTTACGGATCATCCGCGCTCGGTCGGCGAAACCTATTCCGAGCATCTGGCGACGGCCTGTGCGTTCGGCGCGCGCATGATCGCTGCCGGCAGCGCCTGCATGATGCACGGCTTCCTGCCGTTCCTGTTCGTAAAGACCGGCAGCACCACGGTGCGCCATCTGCACGATGAGATGATCACCCACCGCAGCCGCGCACGCGCCGCGCCGGAATGGGCCGATATGGGCGCCCATATCTGAGTTTGGACTGACATCCTCTTGGGCACCCTTCCGCCACGCCACGGCGCGGGCTAGGGTCCGCCCCGGACAATTTCCGGAGAGCCCAATGAGAGAAGCCGTCATCGTTTCCACTGCCCGCACGGGCCTCGCCAAATCCGTTCGCGGCGGCTTCAACATGACCCATGGCGCGGCGATGGGCGGTCATGCCGTCAAACACGCCATCGCCAAGTCCGGCCTCGATCCCAAGGAAATCGAAGACGTCTATATGGGCTGCGCGCAACCGGAAGGCGCGACCGGCATGAACGTGGCGCGCAACGCCGCGATCTGGGCGGGATGCCCGGTGACGACCGGCGGCACAACGATCAACCGCTTCTGCTCTTCGGGCCTTCAGGCCATCGCAATGGCAGCGCAGCAGATCATCACCGAAGGCACGCCCATTGCGATCGGCTCGGGCGTCGAATCCATCTCGCTGGTGCAGATGGGCGGCATGAACACCAAGAACATCACAGAAGAGCACCTGATGAAGGTGAAGCCCGCGCTGTGGATGTCGATGATCGAAACCGCAGAGATCGTGGCGGAGCGCTACAAGGTTTCGCGCGAGCGTCAGGACGAATACGCGCTGGAAAGCCAGCGCCGCACGGCTGCCGCACAGCAGGCGCAGAAATTCGCCGACGAAATCGTGCCGATGAAGACCAAGATGAAAAAGCTCGACAAGGCGACCGGCACGGAAACCATCGTCGATTACACAGTCGATAAAGACGAGTGCAATCGCCCCGACACGACACTGGAAGGCTTGCAGTCGCTCAAGCCCGTGTTCCAGGGCGGACAGGAAGTGAAAGTCGGCAAATACATCACCGCCGGCAATGCTTCCCAGTTCTCGGATGGCGCATCGGCTGCGGTCGTCATGGATGGCGCTGTCGCCGCAAAGCGCGGCATCAAGCCGCTCGGCATCTTCCGCGGTTTCGCGGTCTGCGGCTGCGAGCCGGATGAAATGGGCATCGGACCTGTCTTTGCCGTGCCACGCTTGCTGGAGCGGCACGGCCTTAAGGTTTCCGATATCGACATCTGGGAACTGAACGAAGCTTTCGCCAGCCAGACGATCTATTGCGCCGACAAGCTGGGCATTCCTTATGACAAGCTGAATGTCGATGGCGGCGCGATTTCCATCGGCCATCCCTATGGCATGTCCGGCGCGCGCATGACGGGCCATCTGCTCATCGAAGGGCGCCGCCGCAAGGCGAAGCTCGGCGTCGTCACCATGTGCATTGGCGGAGGCATGGGCGCGGCAGGCCTGTTCGAGATCCTGCAGTGAGCCAAACGCCGGAAGCGTTTCATCCTTCCCTCACGGGGAGGGTGTGCGTTGTCTTTGCTGCTGCAATGCTTCTGGCCGCCTGTGCCGATTTCGGCGGCCCGCTGCACAAGCCGCCTCCACCGCCGCCCGATCCGCGCACGCAGATGGCGACCCTGGAAGCGCGCATCAACGATCTGGTCGAAGCACAACGCCTGAAGATTGATCCGAGCGCCAAGCCATTGTCGCTCGATTCCGAGCTTGTCGGCGTCGCGCGGCAGAAGAGCAAGGACATGGCCAACAAGAACTATCTGGCCCATACCGCGCCCGATGGCTCGACGACGGCCAGCATCGTCATGGACGAGGACGCGAATTTCCAGGGCTTGCTCGGCGAGAACATCGCCGCCGAGCATTATACGCCGCAGATTGGCGTCGACCCCGACAAGTTCGCGCATGAATTCGTCGATGGCTGGCTGGCAAGCGAAGCGCACAAGCAGAACCTCGCCTATCCGTCCTACGATCGCACAGGCGTGGGTGCGGCGGTGAATGGCGACACGGTGTATGTGACCCAACTCTTCGCGACGGATATGGGCTTGCCGCCGCCCGACCAGCAGATGTCGCAGCGTCCCGTGCAACAATATGATAGCGCAAAATCCGCCAGCGCCGCGTCGCCCGCGCCGCCGCCGGGTGCTACAGTGGTGCGCCCCGCCAGGAAGCGGCACAAATCCAAAAGGTAGGTGTGCGATGCAGACCAACCAGCCGATCGAGAGCTACGCGGACTTCTGGCCCTATTATCTGCGCGAGCATTCCAGGCCGCAGACCCGCGCGATCCATTACACGGGTACGCTGGTCGCGCTGGCATCGCTGATGGCGCTGTTCCTCACCGGCAATGGCTGGTTCGGGCTGGGCGCACCGATCGGCGGCTATGGCTTTGCCTGGTTCGGCCACTTCTTCATCGAAAAGAATCGCCCCGCGACCTTCACTTACCCGCTCTGGTCCCTGTTCTCCGATTTCCGGATGGCATGGGCCTGGGCGACCGGGCGTCTCGGCCCGGAACTCGTCCGCGCGGGCGTGCGCGAGCACCGCTAACTCCGAATTAACGCTGCGGGGTCAACGTAGCTGTGGAGTGAATGGGTCAAAGGGGGACATACCGTCTCTCGGCGAGGCCTGTTTTCTTTACACAATATGTTGGCACCGATACCGTTAATGGTGGTGCGGCGGATGGCGAATCAAAACATGCAGCCTGATCTCCCGTGGAACGTGGCCGGCATACCTCCCGAGGCCCGGGAGGCTGCACGTGCTGCTGCGCGGCGTGAAGGCTTGTCGGTCGGCGAATGGCTGACCCGCCGGATCATGCGCACCTTCGCCGAAGTCGCCGATATGGCGCCGATGCGCGAAGCCGCGCCAGCCGCGCGCGAAAGCGCCGCGATGCTGGACAGCGTGTCGCGCAGCGAAAACGAAGCGCAGAGCGCCTACAAGCGCATCGAAGAACAGTTGCGCAGCGTCAGCCGCCGCCTCGAAGCGACGGAACGCAGCCAGACCGAAAACAACCGCGCGATGAGCAAAACCGCGACGGAGATCAACATCGCCACCCGCGAGCAGGCGCAAGCCTTCGACCAGTTGGGCGCGCATGTGGTGAGCCTTGGCGACCGGCTCAGCCGTGTCGAACAGCAATCGGCGCAGGATGGTTTGAAAGACGCCGTGCGGTCGCTGCATCAGGGCCTGTCGCGGGTCGCAGACCAGATCGCACAGACCGCGAACCAATCCGCCGACCAGCTCACCGCCCTCGCCGGCAACGTCGAATCCGTTTCTGGCCGTCTGGTGGAACAGCGCGCCGAAGCGGAAAGCACGTCGCGGTCGCTGGAACAGCGCATCGCCATGATCGACGAACGCGTGCGCGCCGTGGAGCGCGCCGCCCATTCCAGCGCCGATGCGCTCGAACGCACGATCGCCAATATCGAAAAGACGCATGACGACCGCAACATCTCAACCAACGAGATGCAGCGTCAGGCTGCTACGCTTGCGCAACTGAGCGATACGCTGGACCGCCTCAATTCGCGCTTGTCCGCCAGCGAAGCGCAGACTTCCGGGACGATGGCGCGGCTGGAAGAGAATGTCGCCCGCCTCGAAGCCAAGGGTCAGGACGCCCTGCTCGACCGCCGCCTGCTCGGCATCGAGCATGCATTGTCCGATATCGCTGCGCGCCTGGAGACCACCGAGCGCAGCACGCAAGGCAACAACGGCAACCTCGAAGACACGATGCGCACACTGGCGCAACGCGTCGATGCCGCCGACAAGCGCCACCGCGATGCGCTGACCGAATTGCGCAGCGCGGTGAAGAGCGCCAATGGCACGCTTGGCGGCTTTGAAACCGCCGCACAGCAACCGCAGGCCGCGCAGCCCATGCCCTATGCGGCCAGCGGCCCGCAAAGCGCCGGCGCGCCGATCCTCGATCTTCCACCCTTCCCGAATTCGCCCGGCTATCAACCGCCCGCACAGGATCCGTTCGCGCCGCCGCCGTTTGAGACGGGACCGCTCGATTCCGCGTCCTCGTTCGGCGGTAGCCAATTCGGCGCCGATACGTTTGCGTCCGCCGCTGCCGCGCAGCCGGCTGCCCCGGCGGGCAATGAGTCTTTCATCGCCGCCGCGCGCCGTTCCGCGCGCGCCGCGAATACGGAAGTGGCAGAGCCTGCCTCCAGCGGTTTCTCCTGGGGCTCACGCCGCGACAAGGATGCGGCTGCGGAGCCGGGCGAGCCGAAATCCAAAACACGTTACCTGCTGATTGCGGGCATCGCGATCTTCGCCATGCTGGCTGTCGCCATAGGCTCCTACCTCAGCCAGATGGGCAGCGCGCCGAAGGAAATCCGCAAACCGTCGAATCTGAATCAACTGCTTGCACCGAAGCCGGCGACGCCGCCGGCGGCGGCTTACACGCCCCCGCTGGGCGAGGACGCCACCGCCGGCCAGCCGATGAGCAATACCACGCCGCCGCCGGCCCCCGCGCAGAACAAGCCGATCAACGTGCCGCCCGCGACGGTGAAGCCCGTTCCGGACAACGCCAAGCCGGCCGAGCAGCCGAAAGCGGCGGCGATGACGCCATCGCAGAAGCTCACGGCGCTGGCCAATGGCGGCAATATGAAGGCGCAGGCGGTGCTGGGCTTCTCCTATCTCGACGGCACGAACGGCTTCACGGTGAACGAAGCCGAAGGCGCGCGCTGGCTGGAGCGCGCTTCCAACAGCGGCGACGCCATGGCGGCCTATCGCCTGGGCACGCTCTACGAACGCGGCCATGGCGTGCCGACCAATGCCAAGAAAGCGGACGAGCTTTACGGAATCGCCGCGAAGAAGGGCAATCGCAAAGCGATGCACAATCTTGCGGTGGCGTTCGCCGAGGGATCGGGTGTCGCAAAAAATCTCCAGCAGGCCTCGCAATGGTTCACGCGCGCCGCTGAAATGGGCCTCTCGGACTCGCAGTTCAATCTTGCCGTGCTTTATGAACGCGGCATGGGCGTGAAGCAGAGCCTGACCGAAGCCTACAAATGGTACGCCATCGCGGCGGCGGGCGGCGATTCCGAATCCAAGGCGCGCGTCGATGCCCTGGCGACACAGCTCACGCCGGCGGACAAGGCGGCGGCGCAAGCAGCAGCGCAGAACTTCCACGCCCAGCCGATGGATCCCGCAGCCAACACGGCGCCCACAGCAACCGACATCCTCGGTGGTTGACCCGCGCGGACCCCGCGCGCAGACTTTCTTCCGCCATGTGAGCCGCGCTTTCGAGCGCAATCATTCCTCTTTCGCGCCTGTTTGACGGATGGAAATCTATTTGCCCATCGCAGAAATGTCAGTCCATTGGCTGATCATTCTGGGCATGGGTGGAGCGGTGGGTTTTCTCTCCGGAATGTTCGGCGTGGGCGGCGGCTTCCTGCTGACGCCGCTGCTCATCTTCTATGGCATCCCCTCCGAAGTCGCGGTGGCGACGACGGCGAGCCACATCACCGCGTCGTCCATGGCCGGGGTGATCGCGCATTGGAAGCGCCGCACTGTGGATTTTGCGATGGCGGGCGTTCTGCTCGCGGGCGGCCTGATGGGAACCAGCATCGGCGTCTATCTCTTCAAGCTTCTGCGGGAAGCCGGACAATCCGAATTCGTCGTGTCGGCAGGCTATGTGATCCTGCTGGGCACTGTCGGCGGCCTGATGCTGAACGAAAGCCAGCAAGCGCTGCGCGCCGCGCGCAGCGGCAACCCGCTTCCGGCGCGGCCCGCGCGGCATCACAACTGGATTCACGGCTTGCCGCTCAAGATGCGGTTTCGCCAGTCGCGGCTTTATATCAGTGTGTTTCCGCCGCTGGTTTTGGGATTCATTGTCGGTATCCTGTCGGCGATCATGGGCGTGGGCGGCGGCTTCATTCTGGTGCCGGCGATGATCTATCTGCTGCGCATGCCGACCAGCGTGGTGATGGGAACATCGTTCCTGCAGATTCTCTGCGTCACTGCCGCGACCACCGTGTTGCAGGCGGCGAGCAACTACACCGTGGACATCATGCTGGCGGGGATCCTGATCCTGGGCGGCGTTGTGGGGGCGCAATTCGGTGTGCGCGCCGGATCGCGGCTGCGGGGCGAACAGTTGCGGCTGTTGCTGGCCATCCTGGTGCTGGCTGTCGGTGCGCGCTTGCTCATCGGCCTGGTGGTAACGCCAGCCGATATTTTCAGCGTCGCGGTGGAGGGGCAATGATGCGTGCTGCTCTGATCGCCATTTTTCTCGCGCTGATGCCGGCTGCGGCGGCTGCCGAGAATCTGGTCTCGGGTCTGTCGCAGGACCAGATCCAGATCACATCGAATTATACCGGCTCCGACCTCGTCGTATTTGGCGCCATCGAGCAAAGCGCCGATACGGAGGAGGACAGCGAAACCGGCCATCGCGATGTGGTGGTTGTGGTGCGTGGCCCTACCGCGAAGATGGACGTGCGCCGCAAGCAGCGCATCGCCGGCATCTGGATCAACAATCGCGAGATCACGCTCACGGGCATGCCGGCCTATTACTACGTCGCTAGCACCCGCCCGCTGGACAAGATCGCACCGGCGCAGACATTGGGCCGCTATCAGATCGGCCTCGATTATGTGAAACCCGAGCGCGCGAGCACGCACAATCCGGCCAGGGCGGAGCAATTCCGGCAGGCGGTCGTGCGCGAGCGTGTGCGCGGGCACCTCTTCACCGAAGCGCCGGCAGGTGTGGAGTTCCTGAGCTATTCGCTGTTCCGCGTGCATGTGCCGGTGCCGGCGAGCGCGCCGCGCGGGCAATACACGGCGGAAGTCTATCTCTTCAAGGATGGCGTGGTGATGGCGGCGCAATCCACGCCGCTCTTCGTCGATCAGATCGGATTGGAGCGGCGCCTGTTCAGTTTCGCGCATAACGATGCGTTCGCCTATGGCGTGGCCACCGTCATCATGGCGATGCTTCTAGGCTGGCTGTCGTCGCTGATCTTCCGGCGGGCCTAAGCAGCCACCGCATAAACGCGCGCGCGGCCCAGGACATAGGCTAGAAAATCCCTCGGAAAGAGCGAGCGCAAGGCGGCGTCACGCACGTCGAGGCCGCCGGTGTAAGCGCCGAAGGATGGCATCACCAGGCGTAATCCGTCGGAAGCAAAACAGCGCCGCCGCAGGCTCTGACCACGCCGGTTCACGGTCTTGCAGGGATGCAGATGCCCCGCGATCTCGCCGCGCCCGATATAGCCGGACGGCTCATGCCGGAAGACCAAATTGCCGATGGCGACCTCGTCCGCGATGCGCCCGGGCACCCATTCGGGCAGCGCTGGATCGTGATTGCCCGAAATCCAGATCCAGTCCGCGCGCGTTCCAAGATCGGCAAGCTGCGCGCGCTCGAACTCGTCCAGCCGGTTGTGGGCGTCCCGGTCGTGGAAAGAATCGCCCAGCGCCATGGCGAGCGCAGGCTTGTAGAAGTCGAACGCCGCGCTGACGCGGCGCAGTGTTGTGCGGGTATCGTAAGGTGGCAGCATCTGACCGCTGAAGGCGTAGAAAGATCCCTTTTCGAAATGCATGTCCGCGAAGACGAGCATGCGCTCACGCGGCCACCATAGTGCGCCAGAACTGTCGAGCACCAATTCCTCGCCATTCACGTCGATGCGCTTCTCAATCAACGGCCATGGCCTCCGCCACCAGCGATTCTTCGGCTTCGTGCAGGATATCTTCGTGCGCTTCGCCCGCCACCATTTCCTTGGAGATTTCCAAAAGCGCGGGAACAGCCAGCGGCGACACACGCTCCAGCGCACGCGCGGTGATATTGCCCTTCACGCGGGTCAATGCGCCGGAGAGGCGGCCTATGTCGAGAAGCCCGGTCGCCGCATCTTCATAGGTTGCGCGCAGGAGTATGTGATCCGGTTCGTGTTCGCGCAGAACGTCATATATCAGATCGGAGGAGAACGTGACCTGCCGCCCGGTCTTCTCGGTGCCGATCCCGCGCCGCTCGATCAGTCCCGAGACGATCGCACAGTTGCGGAAGGTGCGCTTGTAGAGCGCGGATTCCGCGAGCCACGCATCCAGATCGTCGCCCAACATGTCTTCGGAGAACAGCGCGTCCATATCCACGCCGCTCATATCACGCAGAGCCCAGACGGCCAGCGCATATTCATTGGCGACGAAACCGAGCGGCCGCATGCGCAGACGCTCCAGCCGGCGCGTGATCAACATACCCAAGGTCTGGTGCGCGAGACGGCCTTCGAAAGGATAACAGACGAGATAATTCTTCGATCCGCGCGGAAAAGTTTCGACCAGCAATTCGCTGGAATCGGGAATCTTCGATCGCAACTGCTGGATCTCCAGCCATTCGCCCACCGGATGCGGCAGGCGTTTCCACTGGCGCGGATCGGAGAGCATCTCGCGCACGCGCATGGCAAGAAATGTCGAAAGCGGGAACTTGCCGCCATTGTAGGATGGGATCTGCGCCTCAGGATCGTTGGTGCGCGTGACGAACGCCGCATTTTCGTGAATGCCTTCGAAGCGAAGAACGTCGCCGCTGAAGACGAAAGTATCGCCGGGTGTCAGATTCTCCACAAAATACTCTTCCAACTTGCCGAGCACGCGCCCGCCCGCGCCGGTGGGGCGGCCTTTGGATTGCAGGCGGATGTCGATCATCGGGTCTTCGATGATGACGCCGACATTGAGCCGGTATTGCTGCGCGATGCGCGGATGGGCCACGCGCCACAAGCCCTCCGGCGTTTTGCGCAGCTTCGCATAACGATCATAGCGCTTGAGCGCATATCCGCCCGTGGCGACGAAATCCACGGCAGCATCGAAATCCGTTCGAGACAGATTGCGATAGGGCGACGCGGATTTCACGTCCTTGAACAACGCATCCGCGTCGAACGGCGCCGAGCAAGCAGCGCCAAGAATGTGTTGCGTCAGAACATCCATGCCGCCTTGCCGCAGCGGTTCGCCATCCAGCTCACCCGCCAGCACCGCATCGCGCGCGGCTTCGCATTCCAGCACTTCAAAGCGGTTGGAGGGCACCAGCATCGCGTTGGATGGCTCATCCAGCCGGTGATTGGCGCGGCCGATGCGCTGCACCAGACGCGCGGCGCCCTTGGGCGCGCCGACGCAGATCACCTGATCCACCGCGCCCCAGTCGATACCCAGATCGAGCGTCGAGGTGCAGACCACGCCGCGCAGCGCGCCGCGCGTCATCGCCGCTTCCACCTTGCGGCGCTGTTCCGGCGCAAGCGAGCCATGATGCAGCGCGATCGGCAGATTGTCGTCGTTGATGCGCCACAGTTCCTGAAAGGTGCGCTCGGCCTGGCTGCGCGTGTTGACGAATACCAGCGTCGTCGTCGCGCGTTTCATCGCCGCCAGGATCTCCGGCATGGTGTGGCGCGCCAGATGGCCCGCCCATGGCACATAGGATTCCGACGCGAGAATGGAAATCTTTGGATTGGCGCCGGGCTTGCCGATGACCAGCGCCGACAGCGCCTCGCCGCTCATCGGCTGCGGCACGAGATAGCGTTGCAACGGCTTGGGATCGGCAACCGTGGCCGACAATCCGATGCGGCGATGCTTTGGCGCGAGTTCCTGCAAACGCGCCAGCCCGAGCGACAGCAGATCGCCGCGCTTGGAATTGTGCATGGCGTGAAGTTCATCCAGCACCACGGCCTGCACATTCTCGAAGAACCGCCTGGCGTCTCTTGAGGACAGCAGCAGCGCGAACTGCTCCGGCGTGGTGAGCAGAATGTCCGGCGGCGAATATTTCTGGCGCTGGCGGCGGCCAGGCGGCGTGTCGCCGGTGCGCGTTTCCACGCGGATGGGCAGGCTCATCTCCGCCACCGGCGTTTCGAGATTGCGAGCCACATCCACCGCGAGTGCTTTCAGCGGTGAGATATAGAGCGTGTGCAGCGCCGGCTTGCGCGCGCGCTTGGGCGTTGCCGCAAGGTCAATCAGGCTGGGCAGAAATCCCGCCAAGGTCTTGCCGCCGCCCGTCGGCGCGATCAGCAACGCGGATTCGCCCGCCTGCGCATGCGCGATCAACGCGAGCTGGTGCGGACGGGGCGCCCAGCCGCGCGCCGCGAACCAATCTGCGAAAACTGCGGGCAACGCAGGGGCAGGAAAAACCGGTTGGAGCATGGGCGAACATTAGCAGAACACGCCTCTGCAAAGCCAACATGCTTTTGCTAGGTTGCCGCCGCCGAAGCCCAAAGGTCCTTTCATGTTTTTGCTTGTGAAGAATGTGCTTTCGCCCGCCGAGGTGGATCAGGTGCGCCAACTGGCCCGCGCCGTCCGCTTCATGGATGGGCGCGCCTCCAATCCGCACAACACTGCCAAGAAGAATCTGCAGGCCGATATGACCGGCGCTGAGGCGCAGAAGGCGTCGCAGATCGCCGGGGCGGCCATCGCGGGCAACGAAGAGGTGCGCAATTTCGCCTTCCCCAAGCGCATCGCCACGCCGCTGCTGTCACGCTACGAGCCAGGCATGACCTATGGCGCGCATTCCGACGCCGCCTTCCTGCCGCTGCCGACCGGACCGATGCGTTCCGACGTGTCGGCAACGCTCTTCGTCGGCGACCCGGCGGCTTATGACGGCGGCGAGCTGCGCATCCATCTCGGCACGGAAACAGTGACCATCAAGGGCAATCCGGGCGAGATGATCGTCTATCCTTCCAATACTTTGCATGAAGTGGCGCCGGTCACGCGCGGGGAGCGCCTTGCCTTCTTCACTTTCATGGAAAGCGTCATTCCCGATCACGTCCAGCGCGAGCTTCTTTACACGCTCAACGAAGTTTACGCGCTCGAAGGGCTGAAAATGGATTGGGAAAACCGGACAAGGCTGCAATATGTCAGCAACAGCCTTCACCGCATCTGGGCCAAATAGGAGTTCGCCATGGAATTGATGTTCAAAAAAGATCTGCTCAAAGGCAAACGTATCCTCGTCACCGGCGGCGGCACGGGACTCGGCGAAGTGATGGCCGAAGCCTATGCGCAGCTTGGCGCGGCGGTTTATATCTGTGGACGGCGGCTGCAAGTGCTGGAAGAAACCGCCAAGCGAATTTCCGGCGCAACCGGATCGAAGGTTGTCGCCAAGGCGCTCGACATTCGCGTGCCCGAAGCGGTGGAAGATGTCGTCGCGGAGATCTGGGCCGATGGCGGGCCGCTCACCGGGCTTGTGAACAACGCCGCGGGCAATTTCATCAGCCGCACGAAAGATCTTTCGCCCCGCGGCTTCAATGCCATCGCCGATATTGTTTTCCGTGGCTCGTTCTACGTCACTCTCGCCTGCGGCAAGCGCTGGATCGAAGGCGGCAACAAAGGCAGCGTGATTTCGATACTCACGACATGGATCTGGAACGGCGGTCCGTTCACCGTGCCGTCGGCCATGTCGAAGGCTGGCCTCAACATCATGACGAAATCGCTGGCGACCGAATGGGGCCCGAACGGAATCCGCTTGAATGCCATCGCGCCGGGGCCGTTCCCGACCAAGGGCGCGTGGGATCGCTTGTCGCCGCAATCGGCCAATCGCGGCGAATCCCGAAACTCCATTCCGATGGGCCGCAACGGCGAAATGCCGGAGCTTGCGAACCTTGCCGTGTTCCTGATGAGCGACGGTTGCGATTATCTCACCGGGCAAACCATCGCGATCGATGGCGCGATGCATCTGGCATCGGGCGGAAACTTCGCGGCGCTCGCCGCGCTGGGCGATTCCGATTGGGAGAAAATCCGCGGCGAAGTGAAATCGGCCAACGAGAAGGACAAGGCGAAACGCGCGGTATGATTGTTGCGCGATTCCGCGATTGACTCTCTTCCGCGCGTGGCAGAAGCTTTCCATGCGGCACCTGAAAAGCGCTGTCTTCGGTGGAAACCGGATTGTGCTTTCGATGCGTGCAATGAGCCCAACCCAACAGGGAGGTTCCGCATGGAAGAAACTCCGCCGGGCATAAGCCCCGGGCTCTGTCTTTGACAGAGCTAGGGTCGGATGTGACAATTCTGGCCGCCGCCTTACAATTGAAACGACGTAAAGGCGAGAGCGATCTCGCACGAATCTTTTTACAAGCAGCGGGAAGTTCAGCTTCCCAGACAGAAGCCCCGCCTCGCACGAGGCGGGGCTTTCTTTTGTCCCGCACGCGATATTTGCGACACCGCACCGAATCGTGACGCAGTAGCGCGTTCGATTCGGGGATGCGCATGAATCGCAAGGAATGGAACAAGCTCGCCAGGACATTTGAGAAAAACGTCTGCGACATCTCTCGCGAAGAGACCGCGGGCCAGATCAAGCGCTACGTCGCGCGTGCGAAAATTCCCAGACAGGGCGGCGTGCTTGTCGACATGGGATGTGGCATCGGAACCTTCATCCTGCAATATGGCCATCGCTTCGCGGAGATCGTGGGCGTGGAATATGCCTCCGACATCATCGCACGGGCGAAGAAGCGTTGCGCGAAGGTGACAGGCGTCACCTGGCATACCGCCGGCGTCGAAGCGGCGGGAAAGCGCATCGGCCCGCGCGCCGATCTGACTGTCTGCATGAACGTCATCACCGTGCCGAACGCCGCCAAGCGCAAGGCGATGTGGGATGGCATCGCCGCCGTCACCAAGCGCGGCGGGCACGCGCTCGTCGTCGTTGCCTCGCTGGAGGCGGAACAGATGATCGGAAAGCTTCTTGGCGAAGAGCCCGGCGGTCATTGCAATGGGCTGGTCGATCATGACGGCGCGCTGCAGAAGCATTTTACGCGGGCTGAGTTGTCGGAAGATTTTTCCTGCGCCGGCTTTTCGGTGAAGAAGATCGGAAAAGCCTTTTATCCCTGGTCGAAGGAAGGCCTGCGCCCCACGCCGAAGCTTCGTGCAAATCCGCCCTGGGACTGGGTGGCGCTGGCGGAGCGTGTTTAAGGGGTATGTCTCTCCGCCACTTTGTGCGTGCCTCGCCAGATTTCGTAGCGATCATAGGTTATGCCGCCGATGGCCCGTGCGCGGTGCGACGCTTCCTCGATGCTGTTGCAAGCTGTCAGGTGAATCATGGCGACGCTACCGTTGGCGGCCAGAAGGCGGATTTCATAAGTCTGGATCGCAGCCTCGCCTTCGCAACCGGCAGTCATGCGATCAGCCGTTTGAATTCCGCTTCTGGCACGCCATAGAAATGTCCCGCCATCCGTTCGATGGCTTTGCGATCGACGACGGTGATGCTTCCGCGGCGCGCCTCGATCACACCTTTCTTCTCGAAACCATCGAGCGCGACGGTGACGCTGGCGCGGCGCACACCGAGCATCACGGCCAAAAACTCATGAGTCATCGTGACGACATCCGCGACCGTGCGGTCGTGCGCCATCAATATCCAGCGGGCCAGGCGCTGCTCCAGCTTGGCGCGGCCGTTCGCCAGCGCGGTTTGCGCGATCTGCGCGGTGAACACCTGCCCAAAGCGCAGCAGCCGGTTGTGCAAGCTCGGGCTCTGCGCAAGCAGCTTGCGAAATGCCTCGGATTCCACGCGCAGCGCCTCCCCCTCCACCTGAACGTAGGTGGAATGGGGTGTCCTTTGGTCGTCCATAAGGACGGGCATTCCTGTCATGCCCTCGCAGCCGATCAGACCGATCTCGATGCGCTCCTCACGGCCGCAGACGGCAACCACGGACGCGATCATCGTCTCGGGGAAATAAACGTAATCGATCGTCCTGTTGGGTGCTTCGAGCACACGCCGCTTTTCAAGCTGTATAGGCTGCAAATATGCTTCGAGCAGATTTAGATCGGCGGCTGGAAGCGCCGCGAGCAGGCGGTTGCGATGCTTTGTCATGTGATCGGTAGAGTCTTCTATTCCGGTCAGACAATAGAAGGCTGAGAGATGCCCCAACGATTGCAGATAACGAATCTCCTCCGCTTTCGTTGATTGAATCTAGACGGAATAACTCCACTTCCTATCGCTTTCTCAGTACGGAAACGTACGGAGACAGCGATGCGTTCCACGCCGCATTCTCCACGCACACGGCACGGTGGCGGCGGAAATGTGTCCGCCGTTTGACGACAAAATCCGTGTACAGATTATTAGCTGAACGCCTGCAAGCCTGTCATCGCGCGGCCCATGATGAGGGCATGCACATCGTGCGTGCCCTCATAGGTGTTCACCGCTTCCAGATTCAACACATGGCGGATCACGCCATATTCGTCCGACACGCCGTTGCCGCCATGCATGTCGCGCGCTTCACGGGCGATGGCGAGCGCCTTGCCGCAATTGTTGCGCTTCAGCAGCGAAATCGCCGGCGGCGCGGCGCGGCCGGAATCCATCAGGCGGCCCAGATGCAGCGCGCCGGCGAGGCCGAGCGCGATCTCCGTCTGCATGTCGGCCAGCTTCTTCTGGATGAGCTGGTTGGCGGCGAGCGGGCGGCCGAACTGTTTGCGCTCCATCGTGTAAGACCGCGCGGCATGCCAGCAGGCCTCCGCCGCGCCCATCGCGCCCCAGGCGATGCCGTAGCGCGCGCGGTTGAGGCAGCCGAAGGGGCCGGAGAGTCCGCGCACATTCGGCAGCAGCGCCGATTCCGGCACGATGCAATCTTCCAGAACGATCTCGCCCGTCACACTCGCGCGCAGCGAGAACTTGCCTTCGATCTTGGGTGTGGAGAAACCCTTGGCGCCGCGTTCCACGATAAAGCCTCGAATGTCGCCATCCAGCTTCGCCCACACCACCGCGACATCGGCGATCGGTGAATTGGTGATCCACATCTTGGCGCCGTTGAGGCGGTAGCCATTCGCTTCTTTCGCCGCCTTCGTCACCATGCCGCCAGGATCGGAGCCGAAATCCGGCTCGGTCAATCCGAAGCAGCCGACGAACTCGCCGCTCGCCAGCTTGGGCAGATAGCGCATGCGCTGCTCTTCGCTGCCATAAGCGAAGATCGGATGCATGACGAGCGAGTTCTGCACGCTCATCGCCGAGCGATAGCCGCTGTCCACACGCTCGACTTCCCGCGCGACGAGGCCATAGCAGGTGTAATTCAACTCTCCGCCGCCATACTGCTCCGGCAGCGTGCAGCCGAGAAAACCCATCTCGCCCATCTCGGTCATGATGGAGCGGTCGAACGTCTCGTTGCGAAATCCCATCTTCACGCGCGAGGCAAGCTTGTCCTGGCAATAATCGCGCGCGCTGCCCTGCACCATGCGTTCCTGCTCGGACAATTCTTCGCTCAACAAGAGCGGATCGGCCCAGTCGAACGGATTGGATTCCAGTCTGGCAGGGGCGTGGGCGGCTTTGTGTTCGGCGCTCATGGACATCACTCTTTGAAGAACTCAAGAACGGCAGCCTTATAAACCTTATCGCCCACCGCCGTCATGTGATCGCGATTTGGCACGGTGACCGCGCGCCCGTTGCCAAATGCCGCAGCGAGGGGACCGGGCGGACCGGTCAGCACGTCTTTCTCTCCGCAAACCACCAGAACCGGGCGTTTTGAATGGGCAAGCCGTTCGCGCGAGAAAACATCGCGGCTGCCGCGCATACAGGCGGCAAGCGCGCGGCGGTCCTTGCCGGCCTGATCGGCAAAGGCGCGGAAATCGCGCGCCGTTTTGTTGGTGATGGTGGCCGGATCGTCCACCAGAAGCGCATCGGCCACCGCCGAGCGGCGCTGCGGATCGGCCACCGCGCCTTCCGCCGCATTGATGTCGAGATAGCTGGCGCCAACGCCGGCGATGACCACCTTCTGAAAGCGTTCGGGATGGCGCAGCAGCAGCGACATGCTGATATAGCCGCCCATCGAATAGCCCATCAGCAATGCCTCGCCGATGCCGGCGGCCTGCAGCACCGTCAGCACGTCATCGGCCATGATCTCATGGCTGTAGGACGCGGGATTGTAAGGCTTGTCGCTTTCGCCGTGGCCGCGATTGTCCAGCGCGATCACTTTGTAGCCCGCGCCGGTCAATGTGTCGTACCAGCCGGGGGTTTTCCAATTCTGCTTGCGGTCCGAAGCGAAGCCATGGACGAGCATGACGGGCGCACCCTCGCCCGCCACGTCATAGCCAAGTTTCACGCCGTCTTTTGCGGTTGCGAATTGCGTCATGGGCACACCTGAAATGTCCGACCGGGCGGACCTTCGCAAAGCCGCTTCGGCCTGTCTATGATGCTGCGACGCCATTGCCGCGAGAGCCCATGTCCCTGGAACAACTGAAGAAGGACGTCTGCGCCGCCATCGACGGCATGAAGGCGGAGCTGCTGGATTTGAGCCACAGCATTCATCAGGAGCCGGAGCTGGCGCTGCAGGAATTCAAGTCCGCGGAGAAGCTTGCCAGGGCAGCCGAGCGTCACGATCTGAAAGTGCAGCGCGAAGCCTATGGGTTAAAGACGGCCTATGTTTCGGAGTTCGGCGACAAGGGGCCGAACATCGCGATCCTTTCCGAATATGACGCCCTGCCCGGCATCGGCCATGCCTGCGGCCACAACATCATCGCGACAAGCGGTCTGGGCGCAGCGCTCGGTCTTGCGAAGCTGAACGGCCGCCTGCCCGGCCGTGTGCGCTATCTGGGCACGCCGGCGGAAGAACGCTTCGGCGGCAAGGAAATCGTCGCGCGCGAAGGTGCGTTCGAGAAAGTGGACGCGGCGATGATGATCCATCCCGCGAACATGAACCTGATGACGATGCCCTGCATCGCCATCTCCGAGGTGGAAGTCACCTATCACGGCCGCGCCGCGCATGCCGCCGCCATGCCCTATCGCGGCCTGAATGCGCTGGACGCCGTGGTGCAGGCCTACCAATCCATCGCGCAACTGCGCCAGCACATCAGGAACAACGAACGCATCCATGGCATCATCACCGAAGGCGGCCTCGCGCCGAACATCGTGCCCGAGCGCGCCGCCTGCCGCTTCTATGTGCGGGCGGTCGATGTGCATGAGCTGGCGCATCTGAAAGCGCGCGTGCAGGCCTGTTTCGAAGGTGCCGCGATCGCTACCGGCTGCAAGGTGGAAACGAAGTGGGGCGCTTCGGATTATCTCGACATGAAGACCAACTGGGCCATCGCGCAGGCGTATGAAGACAACGCCACGGCGCTAGGCCGCGAATTCTTCCCAATGAAGGATGTGCCGCCGGGCTTCGCGGGCTCGACCGACATGGGCAATGTCAGCCATCGCGTGCCGTCGATCCATCCCATGCTGGCGGTCGCGCCGTCGAACGTCATCATCCACAATGCCGAGTTCGCCAAATGGGCAGGATCGGGCAAAGGCGATCTGGCTGTGCTCGACGGCGCCAAATCGCTGGCGATGACAGCGCTCGATCTGATGCTGACGCCACGCCTGCTCGACACCGCCAAGAAGGACTTCGAAGCGACGAAGGAGCTGTCGCAGAACGCGCTCGCCGCGCTGCACGATCCGGTGGCCGATCAGGTTCCGCACGCGCATGGCTGCGGGTGCGTGTGATGAATCTCTGGTTGGTCATCGCCGCCGTCAACGGTGCGCTGGCCGTGGCGTTCGGCGCGTTCGGCGCGCATGGCCTGCAAGGGCGAATCGATGCGCATGCGATCGAGGTTTTCGAGACCGGCGCGCGCTATCATATGTATCACGCGCTTGCGATAGGACTGGCCGCGCTGGCGGTCCGCAGCGGCGCTGCGTCAACACCTGCTTCCGTGGCGGCAGGATTTTTTCTCGCCGGAATCATTCTGTTTTCCGGCTCGCTTTATCTGCTGGCGCTGACGGGCGTGCGAAGTTTAGGATTCGTGACACCGTTCGGCGGGCTTGCGTTCCTGGTGGGCTGGATCGCGCTGGCTTGGGCGGCCACGAAAGTTGTGTGAATGGAAAAGATACTGGTCGCGGGCGCGGGCATCGCGGGGCTCGGCGCGGCGCTGGCGCTGAGCGGCGGCGCGCGCGAAGTCGTTTTCCTGGATCGCGATCCGCCGCCGCCGGACACATCGCCGGAAGAAGCCTTCACCCAATGGGAGCGGCGCGGCGCCACGCAACTGCGCCACAGCCACGCCTTTCTCGGCCGCCTCACTTCGCTGATCCGCGACCGCTATCCGGACCTGATGAAAGAGCTTCTGGCCGAAGGCACGCGGTTGTTCGGATTTGCTGAAGGCCTGCCGCCCACGCTCGAAAACAAATACACCGCGGAAAAAGGCGACGAAGACCTCACGCTTCTGTTCAGCCGCCGCACGACGCTGGAACTGGTCATCCGCCGCCACGCCGCCAAGCTTCCCGGCGTGCGCTTCATCACCGATGCCGGCGTGCGCGGACTCATTACGCGCCGCGAAGGCAGCAAGCTTATCGTCGAAGGCCTGAAGGTAGAACGCAACGGTGCCATCGAAGAGATGCGTGCCGATGTCGTGATCGACGCCACCGGCCGTAACACCGTGTTTCCCGAATGGATGCGCGCGGAGGGCATTGCCGTGCGCGAAGAGGCCAGCCCTTGCGGCATCCTCTATTTCACGCGCCACTATCGCCTGCGCGACGGGCAGGACGAGCCGCCGCGCGATGGCGTGCCCGGCGGCGGCGATCTGGGTTACATCAAATTTGGTGTCTTCATCGCCGACAATCGCCACTTCTCCGTCACCCTTGCGACGCCGGAAATTGAGACCGAAATGCGCATGGCGGTGATGAAACCGGAAGTCTTCGATGCGGTCTGCATGGCGCTGCCCGGCGCCGCGCGCTGGATGAATCCGCAGCGCGCGGAACCCGTCAGCGCCGTCTATTCGATGGGCAGCCTGCAGAATGTGTGGCGGCATTATATGAAAGACGGCGCGCCGCAGGTTCTGAACTTCTTCCCGCTGGGCGATGCCGCCGTGCGCACCAACCCGCTCTACGGCCGCGGCTGCTCCAGCGGCTTCGTGGAGGCGCATATCCTGCGCGAAGCACTGGATGCGACGCCCGATCCGGCCGAACGCGCGAAGATGTATGAACGTGAATTCGAGAAGGCCATCCGGCCCTATTTCGATTCCATGGCGAAGCTGGACCTTCAGGCCATCCGCCGCGCGGAGCATGAGCGCGATCCGCATTACAAGCCCAGCCTGCGCGCACGCATCATGAAAAGCTTCACCGATGACGGGTTGGTGCCCGCGCAACGGGCGCATGTGCAGGTGAGCCGTGCGTTCTCGCGCATCTTCCACATGCTGGACGAACCGGCCGCTTTCCTGAAGCGGCCGGGCGTGGTGGCGCGCATTCTTGCGACGTGGGCGTTGCCCAAGGCCATCAAGGAAAAGCGGGATTTCTATCCGCCGAAGATGGGGCCGGAGCGCGACGAGATGTTCGCGCGCCTCAATCTCGCGGGCTGACAAACAGAACATTGGGGAGATGACGATGCTGGATATGCCGAAGCCGAAAATGGTGAAGACCAACGGCATCGATATGGCCGTTTACGAAGCCGGGCCGAAAGACGGCGTGCCAGTCGTGTTCTGCCACGGTTTTCCGGAACTGGCCTTTTCCTGGCGCTATCAGATCAAGGCGCTGGCGGATGCGGGCTTCCACGTTCTGGCGCCTGACCAGCGCGGCTATGGCCTGACCTCGCGGCCGGAGAAGATCGAAGATTACGACATGAAGCATCTGACGGGCGATCTCGCCGGCATGCTGGATGCATTCGGAATCGAAAAGGCCGTGTTCGCCGGCCACGATTGGGGCGGATTCGTCGTCTGGCAGATGCCTATCTATCACCCCAAGCGCGTCAGCGGCGTGATCGGCGTGAACACGCCCTTCATCGTGCGCCCACCGATCGATCCGATCATGGCGATGCGCGCCGTCTATGGCGAGAACATGTATATCGTTTATTTCCAGAAGCCCGGCGTGGCCGACGCGCTGCTGGCGAAGGACACCGGCAAGACGTTCCGCTTCTTCATGCGCAAGGGTGGGCCGACGGCGGAGGAATATGCGAAGCTGCCGCAGGAGCAGCGCAACCTCGAACTCGTCCATGCACTGCAATCGGACGAGAGCCTGTGGCCCGGCGAATTGGTGATGCCGAAGGAAGAGCTGCAGTTCTTCATCGACACCTTCGAAAAGACCGGATTCACCGGCGGCATCAACTGGTATCGCAATTTCACCCGCAACTGGGTGGAGAGCGGCACGATGGAGCAGCGTGTGCACGTGCCCGGCCTGATGATCATGGCGGAGGACGATGTGGTGCTCTCCCCTGCCATGGCCGAGGGCATGGAGCGCTTTGTGCCCGATCTGGAGAAAGTGCTCATCAAGAAGTGCGGGCACTGGACGCAGCAGGAACATCCGGAAGAAACCAGCGCCGCCATGATCGCATGGCTGAAGAAGCGCTTTCCCCGCTAGCCGCCGCCTTCAAACCGGCAGGCCAGGCCGCTAGACTGCGCAAATCATGGGCAGCGCAGCCGAAACATTCTCTTATGCGGAAGCCGGCGATCCGCGGCTGAAGCGATTCATCATCCGCATGATCGAACGGATGACGGGCCAGCCGCGCCTGAAATCGCTCTATGACGAGCGCTTCTCGCGCCGCCTGCCCGGTGAAAGCTTCTGGGATCTGGCGATCCGGCTTCTGGATATTCATGTCGCCGTGAACGAAGAAGCGCTGGCCCGCGTGCCAAAGGCAGGGCCGCTGGTATTCGTCGCCAACCACCCCTTCGGCGTATTGGACGGCGTCATCATCTGCCACCTTGTCAATCGGGTGCGCGGCGATTTTCGCATTCTCACCAACGCCGTCCTGAATCGCGCAGACGAGGCGAAAGAATTTCTGCTGCCGGTGGATTTCACCGAGACCGAAGCGGCGCTGCAAACCAATCTCAAATCCCGCGCCGCCGCCAAGCATCATCTGCTGAACGGCGGCTGCCTGATCGTGTTTCCCGCCGGTGGAGTCTCCACCACACCCAAGCTCTGGGACAAACGCGCCATCGATGCGGAATGGAAGAACCTCACCGCGCGGTTGATCGGCCAGGGCAGAGCCTCTGTGGTGCCGGTCTATTTCGCGGGTCAGAACAGCCGCCTCTTCCAGCTTGCCAGCCATCTTTCGATGACTCTCCGGCTCTCACTGCTGTTCAGGGAAGTGCATGACAGCATCGGCCATGAGGTGGTGGTGCGCGTGGGCGATGTCATACCGTATGACACGCTTGCGAGGATCGAAGACCGCCAGCAACTCATGAACCTGCTGCGCGAGGCTACCTATGCGCTGGGCCAGGGCTTGCCGCACACACGCAAACGCGCAAAACATAGCAGATGAGCAGCAAGCCGCGCGCCGGCCTTTTCGTCACCTGCCTTGTCGATCTGATGCGGCCTTCCGTGGGTTTCGCGGCGGTGAAGCTTCTGGAGCAAGCGGGGTGCGAGGTGTTCGTACCGGACATGCAGACCTGTTGCGGCCAGCCCGCCTGGAATAGCGGCGCAGACAAGGATGCTGCCGCGCTCGCGCGCGCGGTGATCGATGCTTTCGAGGGCTTCGATTACGTCGTTGCGCCGTCCGGTTCTTGCGGCGGAATGATCAAAGTTCACTATGTCGAAGCGTTGCGCGACGACCCCGATTATCTGCCGCGCGCCAAGGCGCTGGCGGCGAAAACCTATGAGCTTGTCTCGTTCCTGGTGAATGTGCGTGGGATCAGGAATCTTTCCGCGCATTGCGAGGCCCATGCCTGCTATCACACCTCCTGCTCGTCGCTTCGCGAGATGAAGGTGAAGGGCGAGCCGCGGCAACTTCTGAATACGGTGGAAGGCTTGCAGCTTTCCGAGCTGAAAGAGCCGGAGGTTTGCTGCGGTTTCGGCGGCCTCTTCAGTGTCAAATACCCCGGGATTTCGGAGCGCATGGCGGATGACAAGATCGCCGACATCCGCTCCACCGGCGCGGACTTGCTCGTCGGCCCCGATCTCGGCTGCCTGCTGCATTTGGCGGGACGCATGGAACGGCAAAGCTATCCGGTGAAGGTGCGCCACATCGCCGAAGTGCTGGCGGACATGCACGATCCCGCGCTGGGCGAGCCATGAACCAAGGCCCGCGCGATTTTCCCGCCGCCTCGAAAGCCGCGCTCGCGGATGAAAGCCTGAAGATCGCGCTGGGCCGGTTGAAAACCCATTTCGGCGCCAATCGCGCACTCGCCATCGAGCGTTTCGGCGGCGATTGGCAAGCGCTGCGCGAACAAGGCCGCGCCATCCGCGACTACGCCCTCACCCATCTGGACACGCTGCTGGAACAGTTCGAGCGTTCCGTCACCGCGCGCGGCGGCAAGGTGCATTGGGCGCGTGATGCGAAGGAGGCGCGCGAAGTTGTGCTCGGCATCCTGAAGGATGTGGGCGCGAAGACCGTCACCAAGGGCAAGTCCATGGTGAGCGAGGAGATTGCGCTCAACCCGTTCCTCGAAGCGAACGGCTTGATCCCGGTCGAAACCGATCTGGGCGAATACATCATCCAGCTTCGCAAAGAGCCGCCCAGCCACATCATTGCGCCAGCCTTTCACCTGCACAAAGAACAAGTGGCCCAGACGTTCCGCGAGGCGCATACCAAGCTCGATCCCAAGCGCAATTTGGATGAGCGGCAAGCATTGGTTGGTGAGGCGCGCCAGCTTCTGCGCGCGCAGTTCGAAGCGGCGGATGCCGGCATCACCGGCGCGAATTTCCTTGCCGCCGAGGAAGGCGCTGCCATCATCGTCACCAATGAAGGTAACGGCGATCTGACGCGGCTTCTGCCCAAAACGCATATCGTTCTGACCGGGATCGAGAAAGTCTGTGCCGATCTGAATGACGCTGCCGTACTGCTGCGCCTGCTCACCCGTTCCGCCACCGGGCAGGATATCTCCTCTTACGTCTCCGTGATGTCCGGACCGTCGGATGGCGACGGGCCGAAAAATTTTCATGTGGTGCTGGTGGACAATGGCCGCTCGCGCCTGATCGGTGGCGAAGCGGAAGAGGTTCTGCGCTGCATCCGCTGCTCGGCCTGTCTCAACCACTGCCCGATCTATGGCGCGGTGGGCGGGCATGCTTATGGCGCGACCTATCCGGGCCCCATCGGCGCCGCGCTCAACCCCGGCATGCTGGGCGTGGCGAATGCGGCGCATCTCGCCAACGCCTCCACCTTCTGCGGGCGCTGCGCGGAAGTGTGTCCGGTGAAAATTCCGCTGCCCGCGATCATGCGCCATTGGCGTGCGCGCGAACACGCCAGCGGGTTGGCGCCGAAGAGTTTCGTTGTGGGCCTCGGCATCTGGGCGTTCTTCGCCAAGCGTCCGGCGCTTTATCGCCTGGTCGCCGGCATCGCTGCGCGATTCCTGAAGATCGTTGGCGGCAAACGCGGGCATATTGCGGCACTACCGCTTCCCCATGGTTGGTTCGCCGTGCGCGACCTGCCCGCGCCGCAGGGCAAGACGTTCCACGAATTGTGGAAGGCGCAACTATGAGCGCACGCGACGACATTCTTTCCGCCATCCGCGACCAGCGCATCAAAAGCACGCCAAGGCCGGCGCAATATGTGCCACCTGCTGCGCCGCACGATTTGGTGGCTGTGTTTGCGGAACGGGCAGCGGCCATCCATGCCGAGGTGCGCATCCTGAACAACGCCAGCAAAATCGCCGGCGCGATTGCCGATCTGCTGCGCGCCAAGAACCTTCCCGCGGAAATCCATATTGCGCCTGATGCAAACCTTGCAGATATCGGCGCGCTCGACGTGAAGCGCACGCCGCCGGGGCCGGACGATGCGGCGCTTACCACCGCGCCGTTCGCCATCGCGGAGACGGGAACCCTCGCCTATCCGGCAACAGCGGAAAATCCCGCGTCCTGGCATTTTCGGCCCGGCTTCGAGATTGCGGTGCTGAAAGCGTCCGACATCGTGCCTGACATGGAGAACGTGATAGCGCGCGTGAAGGCGAAGGGACTGCCGCATACGCTGAACTTCGTCACCGGCCCTTCGCGCACCGGCGACATCGAGCAGACGCTCGAACTCGGCGCGCATGGCCCCAAGGCGCTGGCTATTCTGATTGTGAAGGAATGATGTGGAGATGGCCGATCCGGTCGGTCAGCTTGTCCATCAGCCTGTTGAGCGTCTCGCGCTCTTCCGGCGTCAAGGCGGCGAGGAACACTTCTTCCAGATGCAGCGCCAGCGGCACGACCTCGTCATAGATCGCCTGACCTTTGGCCGTCAGCGATAGGCGCGTGACGCGGCCATCGGCCTCGTCACCCTCGCGCTTCACGCGGCGCGCATCCACTAGCGAAGCGGCGGCGCGGCTGACCTGCACCTTGTCCATCGCCGTGCGCTGCGCCACATCGCGCGCGGACATGCCCGGCGTCTGCCCCAGCACCGCGATCACCCGCCATTCGGGCACCGACAGGCCGAACCGATCCGAATAATGTTGCGCAATGGCGTCAGACGCGCGGTTGGACAGGATCGACAGCCGGTAAGGCAGGAAATGATCCAGATCGAGCCTCATATGCTCGAGCGTCTTGGCGTCATTCGGCATCGGGCTGGTTCTTCGGCAGCGCGGCGTCGAACGCCGGATGCGCGAGAGCATGCGCTTCGATGCGCGCGATGGCGGGCCACGCATTGATCTCCAGTTTCACACGGCGCGCATTGGCGGCCTGCGGAATGAGGCAGATGTCTGCGATGGTCGGCGTGTCGCCATGGCAGAATTTTCCGGTATCGGGTGAAGACGCGAGCGTTTTTTCGAGCGCATCGAAGCCCACAGTGATCCAATGGCGCTGCCACGAGAACACGTCCTCGTCTTGCGTCTTGAATGTGCGCTTGATGTATTGGCCCACGCGCAGATTGTTCACCGGGTGGATGTCGCAGGCCACCGCATAGGCGAGTTCGCGGCAACGCGCGCGGCCATAAGCGTCCTTCGGCAGCAGCGGCGGTTCGGGCACGATCTCGTTCAGATATTCGATGATCGCCAAAGACTGCGTGATGGTGTGCCCATCATGCACCAGCGCGGGGATCAGTTCCTGCGGGTTCAGCGCCTTGTATTCCGGCGTATGCTGCTCCCCGCCATTGCGCAACAGGTGGATGAAGCGCAGCTCCGGCTCGATGCCTTTCAGGTTCAGCGCGATGCGCGCACGGAAGGCGGCGGAAGAGCGGAAATAGCCATAGAGCGCAAACTCACTGCTCATATTGTTGCACCTTCTGATCGATGGCGCCGAAGATGGATTTTCCGTCGGCGCCGAACATCTCGATGCGGATGCGGTCGCCGAATTTCATGAACGGCGTGACAGGCTTTCCGCTCTCGATGGTTTCCAGGGTGCGCTTTTCGGCAAGGCAGGCGGAACCGGCATTGCCGCTTTTGTTCGACACCGTGCCCGAACCGACGATGGAGCCGGCCACCAGCGCGCGCGTCTTGGCGGCATGGGCGACGAGTTGCGGAAAAGAGAATGTCATATCGACGCCCGCATTCGGATGGCCGAAAGGCTTGCCGTTGTAGGTGACGGTGAGCGGCAGATGCGCCTTGCCGTCTTTCCACGCACCGTCAAGTTCATCCGGCGTCACCGCCACGGGTGAAAAGGCGCTGGCGGGCTTGGACTGGAAGAAGCCGAAATTCTTGGCCAGCTCCGCCGGGATCAGATTGCGCAGGCTCACATCGTTCACCAGCATCAGCAGCTTGATATGCTTCTCCGCTGCTTCGGCCCTGCAGCCCATCGGCACATCGCCGGTGATGACGGCCACCTCGCCTTCGAAATCGATGCCCCAGGCTTCGTCTGCTGCAAGAATGGGCTCGCACGGGCCAATGAAGCTGTCCGAGCCGCCCTGATACATCAAGGGATCGGTCCAGAAGCTGGGCGGCATCTCCGCGCCGCGCGCCTTGCGCACCAGTTCCACATGCGTGACGTAAGCCGATCCATCCGCCCATTGATAGGCGCGCGGCAGGGGCGAGGCGCATTCCTCAGGATAGAAAACCTGCTCGCCTTCCACATGCCCGTCATTGATAAGTTCATAGACATGCGCGAGCCGGGGTGACGCCTCGGCCCAATGATCCAGCGCGTGCTGCATTGTCATTGCGACATGCGGAAGCGAAACGCAGCGCGTCAGATCGCGCGAAACAACGACCAGGGCGCCGTCACGCCCGCTTTTCAGCGATGCGAGTTTCATGCCTTGGGCTTCCAGCTATCGGCATAGCCGCGATCTTCCACCGCATCGGCGGCGGGCAGCATGTCCAGCGGATCGCGGGCATCGATCATCACGGCCACTTCATCGGTCATCGTCTTCGCAGCCTTCTGGCCCGCCGCAAATGCTTTGGGGTGCGGGCCATGCGTGAAGCCGTTGGGATGCCAGGTCATCATGCCGGGATGAATATTGTCGCGGCTGAAGAATTCGCCCTGATGGTAGAAGATCACTTCGTCGTAATCGTCGTTGGAATGATAGAATGGCACTTTCAGCGCGCCGGGATCGCTTTCGATGGGCCGTGGCACGAAGGTGCAGACGACAAAACGATCCGCCACGAAAGTGGAATGCACGGATGGTGGAATGTGATAGCGGTGGCTCATCACCGGGCGGATGTCGCGCCAGTTCAGCTTCAGCGCCGTCAGATTGCCTTTCCAGCCCACCGCATCCAGCGGGTTGAAGGGATAGGTGATCTTCGTCAGTTCGCCGCGGCGCTTCACGCTCACGGTCCATTCGCCGTCACGCTGCGATTTGAAGGCATCGTCCAGCTTGGGCGTTTCCAGCGCCGCCGGATCGAAGATCGCGTGCGGGCCGAGGATGCCGCGTTCCGGCAGTTTATAGGAGCCGTTCGTCGCTTCGATGCGCAGCACCGTCGTGGGCTGCTTCGTCTCCAGCCGCCACATGGTGCCACGCGGCAGCAGAATGTAATCGCCCTCGCGATAGGGCAGATGGCCGAAATCGCAGAAGAGGTCGCCCTCGCCCGCGTGGACGAAGAACAGCAGATCGCCATCCGCATTGCGCGCCAGCGTCGGCATAGAGGCCTGGCAACGCCAGATGTCGATCTTGCAGTTGGCGTTGCTGAGGAGCGGGATGATCCGGTTGGGATCGCCCTTCTCCACCGCTTTCACGGCATCGAATGCGCGCGGGCGGAGCGGGCCGTCGAACGACGTCCAGCCCGTCGGCGGGTGCTTGTGGTAGATGTGCGTGGCGGGGCCGAAGAACCCGTCGCGCCCGATTTCGCGCTCATAGGTGCCGGCCGGAAGATCGGCATGCGCCTGCTTGGAGGTTTCGCCTTCGACGCGCGGGAATTCGATCCAGTTTTTGGAGGCCATGTCAGTGCGCTCCCGCGTTGGTGTCCTTCAGCACGCCGCGCTTGATCTGGTCGGCTTCGATGCTTTCGAACAGCGCCTTGAAGTTGCCTTCGCCGAAGCCCTGATTGCCCTTGCGTTGGATGATCTCGAAGAAGATCGGACCGATGGCGTTCTGCGTGAAGATCTGCAGCAGCAGACCGCTGTCTTCCGGCGCGCCGTCCATCAGAATGCCGTCCTTCTGCAGGCGCGGCACATCCTCGCCATGGCCCTTGATGCGGTTGTCGAGGCGCTCGTAATAGGTGTCCGGCGTGCTCTGGAAGGCGATGCCCTTCTTCTGCAGTGCCTCCACGCTTTCGTAGATGTTGTCGCTGCCCAGCGCGATGTGCTGGATGCCTTCACCCTTGTATTCTTCCAGATATTCGTGGATCTGCGACTTGTCGTCGGACGATTCGTTGATCGGGATGCGGATGTTGCCGTCCGGGCTCGTCATCGCGCGGGATTTGAGGCCCGTCAGCTTGCCTTCGATATCGAAATAGCGGATCTCGCGGAAGTTGAAGAACTTCTCATAGAACCCTGCCCACTTGTCCATGTTGCCGCGGAACACGTTGTGCGTGACGTGGTCGATGTAGGTGAGGCCCGCGCCTTCATGGATGAAGCCTTTGGACGGGTCGGTGGGAATGAAGTCCACATCGTAGATCGAGCGGTCGCCATAGCGGTCCACCAGATAGATCGCGCTGCCGCCGATGCCTTCGATGGCGGGGATGTTCAATTCCATCGGGCCGGCCTGCGTGCCGTGGAACGGCGTGGCGCCAAGCTCCAGCAATTTTTTGTACGCGAACGCCGCATCTTTCACGCGAAACGCCATCGCACAGGCGCTGGGGCCATGCGCCTTGGCAAAGCGCGCGCCATGGCTGTTCGGCTCTGCGTTGACCACGAAGTTCGTCGAGCCCTGGCGATAGAGCGTCACGTTCTTGGAACGGTGGCGGCCGACCGCGCGGAAACCCATCTGCTCGAAGAACGCGTGCAGCTTGTTCACATCGGGCGCGGTGTATTCGACGAATTCGAAGCCGTCCGTGCCGATCGGATTGTCCCAAAGCTGCGCCATATTCTTCTCCTGTTGCGGGCAACAGGGATAGTTTCATATGAAACTATCTAATGGTCAAGCGTAACCGCACTCCCCTCAAGGGGCGGGTGAAACGCGATCCACAGGCTTGAGGCGGCTGACGCTGATATTGTCGTGCCAGTGGGAGTGCGCACGGCGCTGGAACCGCTCCGGCCGATCCTTCAGCGAACGGGTCGCCAGCCACAGCCGTTTCAGGTGGCGTTTGCGCCCGGAAGCGGCATCGTCCTCGTAAGCCTGCCGTCCGTGCAGCACATGATAGTTGTTGATGAACTGCATCTCGCCCGGCTGCAGATCCATATAGACATTGTAGCGCGGGTCGCGCGCCATCTCGCTCACCAGCATCAGCGCCTCGCGCGCGGCGTCGGACAGGCGCGGCGCTTCCGGATATTTCTGCGACGCGAGCACATATTGCGGGATGAAGCGCACGAACAGGCGGTCCTGATGCTCGGTGAAAATCGGGAAAAGGTAATAGGGCTTCTCGCCTTTCGCGTGTTCCTGCCGCGCATCGTAAGGCAGCGGCTCGTAGAGAGCGGCGACAAGATCGGGCCGCGTCTTCACCAGCTCGTTGTAGATCGCCACGACATTGGCGACACAGGAAAGTCCGCCCGATTTCGCAGAGCGCAGGCACATCAGCCCGATGATGTCCGCGCCGTCGGTATGGTAATCGAGACCGATCTGCCCAATCTCATTCCCGCGCAGGGTAGGATCGTCGAGCCGCTTTCCCTGATCGGTCACATCGCCCATCACATGGCCGTAATGGTTCTGCGGCCACGGATCGCCCAGATGAATGCCGATGCCCCAATAGAGCATGGTGAGATCGTCGTCGGAGTAACGCTTCGCATCGAGCGCACGGATGCGCACGAAGCCGCGCCCTTCCATCAGCTCGCGCTCGATGCCCGCGAGCTTGCCGGCAAGGCTGTCCAGCGGGAAATGCTCAAGCCCCACGTCGAGCAGATTGTCCGACCGCGCCCTGGCGACCGACAGCGCGCGATCCAGCTCCTTGTGATCCTGCGGTGTCAGTTCGACAGTCCAGCGGCTTTCGTCGCGCACGTCGTCGTGCAACCAGTCCACATGGGTTTCCAGCGGGCGCGGATCGAGTTTCATCGCGGCCTCCTTCAGTTCGGCGCGGCTTTGTGCCCGCGCACCAGCTTGCCCGGCAGCGCGCCGGTTTCCTTGCCATCGCGATAGGTCACAGCGCCGGAAACGATGGTGGCGGCGTAACCGTTCGCATCCTGCAACAGTCGCTTGCCGCCGGCGGGAAGATCGAACGCCATCTTCGGTGCGTTCACGCGCAGCCTGTCGAAATCGATGACGTTGATATCCGCCTTCATCCCCGGCGCGAGGCTGCCACGGTCCATAAGGCCCACGGCGCGAGCCGTGTCCGACGTCAGGCGTTTCACCAGATAGGGCAGATCGAAACGGCCATGCGCGCGGTCACGGCCCCAATGGGTCAGCAGATAAGTCGTGTAGCTGGCGTCGGAGATGATGCCGACATGCGCGCCGCCGTCGCCCAGACCCATCACCGTGTCGGGATGGGCGATCATCTCGCCGCAGCAATCCAGATTGTAGTTGGTGTAGTTGGCGAAGGGCGAGAACAGGAAGGCGCGGCCTTCGTCTTCCAGCAGCATGTCGTAGGCGAGTTCGGCGGCATCGCGGCCCATGCGTTCAGCCTGCATGGCTATAGCCGTTTCGCGCGGCGGCTCGTAGTTGGGCGGATTGCCGAGCGGATAGATCTGATCGAACTGCATCACCCGGCGCGCGAGCGGATGGGTCTGCTTCGCGTCGTTCTCCGCCATGATACGCGCGCGGAACATCGGATCGCGCATGGCGGCGACTTTCTCCGCCAGCGGCTTGTCCTTGATCGCCGCAAAGGCTTCATGCGCAATGAAGGGATTGAGCGTGCCCTGCAATCCCAGCAGCAATCCGATGGGGCGCGGCGCCACCTGCCCGCGGATCGGCAAGCCGTCCTTCGACGCCGCTTCGATCATGCCCAGCAATGCTTTCCAGCCATCGGCAGATTTGCCTGCCTGCGCGAGCGAGAGCGACAGCGGCCGCCCGCTTTCCTGCACCAGCCCACGGATCATGCCGAACTCGGTGATGGGATCAGGATTATCGAAATCGGAGATCAGCTCGAACACGCCCGCGCCCGCATCCTTCATGCCGCGCGCAATGCCCATCAGTTCTTCATGCGTGGCACGGAGCGACGGCGTGGGATCGCCCTTCACGGTGCGATGGTTCAGCGTGCGCGAAGTGGTGAAGCCCAGCGCACCCGCGCGCATCGCTTCCGCCGTCAGTGCGCGCATCTGCGCGATGTCTTTCTCGTTCGCCGGTTCCAGCTTCGCGCCGCGTTCGCCCATCACATAAACGCGCAGCGCGCCATGCGGAAGCTGGGCGCACACATCGATGTCGCGCGCCTTCTGGCCCAGCGCATCCAGATAGTCGCCGAACGATTCCCAATTCCATTTCAGGCCTTCATGCAGCGCGGCGCCGGGGATGTCTTCCACGCCTTCCATCAATTCGATGAGGCGGGAATGGTCCGTCTCGCGCACCGGCGCGAAACCCACGCCGCAATTTCCCATCACCACGGTGGTCACGCCATGCCAGCTTGAGGGCTGCATGCGCGCATCCCATGTCGCCTGTCCGTCATAATGTGTGTGGATATCGACGAAACCGGGCGTGACCAGCAGGCCCTTGGCGGCGATCTCCTCTTTGCCTTTGCCCGCAATCTTGCCGACGGCAGCGATCTTTCCATCTTTCACCGCGACATCGGCTTCGCGGAGCGCGCCGCCCAGGCCATCGGCGACATTGCCGCCCCGGATCACAAGATCGAATTCCGCCATGGCTTTCTCCTAACTCTCTTCTAATCCAGGCGCGCCAGCGCGCTCACGACCTGATCGGTCTTTTCGATGGTGACCATGTGGCCGGCTTCGGGGATCGCGACCAGCTCCGCCCCCTTGATGCCCTTCTTCCACGCCTGCGCGTACACCGGCGAGATCAGCCGGTCGCTGTCGCCCCAGATGAGCAGCGTCTTCGCCTTGATGCGATAGAGCCGCGACGACAATCCGCGCTCCGGAATCGGAAACAGGATCTTGCCCGCCATGCCAAGCTGCCGCGCATTGGTGACGAGGAA
>JAFECP010000049.1:3379-7800 GCA_018242105.1 Pseudomonadota bacterium | reverse complement strand
GCGAAGAGATCGGGGATGGGGTGGTCGTCCATCCACAATCCCGCCGGCGCGATGAGGCCGAGCCGCGTGGTGTCGTGCGGCGCGACCGCCGCCATCTCCGCCGCGATCATGCCGCCCATGGAATGGCCGACAAGGATCGGGTCTTTCAGGCCCAAAGCATCGATCACATCCGCGGTGTGCAGCGCGAAGTCGAGCATGTCGCGGATTTCGCCACATTCCTCGCTATCGCCGTAGCCGGGCAACAGCGGTGCGTAGAGGTGATATTTCTGGCTGAGCTTTTCCAGCAGCGGATCGCCCGGCAGCACGCCACCCGCGCCGTGCAGGAAGACGAGCGGCGTGCCAGATCCGCCTTCATAATAGCGAACCGGAACACGCGGCGCGGCGACGGTTTTGAGTTCAAGTGCCATAATTCGATCTTTCTTACTGCCATCCGTCCTTCGACAAGCTCAGGATGAGGATATAAGTTTCGGCCCACCGGGAGCATGAACCCCACTCCTCACCCTGAGCCTGTCGAAGGGTGAGGATATGAGTTTCGGCCCACCGGGAGCATGAACTCCACTCCTCACCCTGAGCCTGTCGAAGGGTGAGCGGCGCCATCTCACTCTCCCGCCATGATCGGCGCGGCGTTCACCTTGGGCAAACTCCCCGGCTTCGCCTGGTTGGCGATGGGGTGGCACCAGAAGCGTTCATCATCCGCGAACTCGGGGAAGAAGTGGCGCAGCTTGGGCATCACCTTCTCGGCGAAGAGTTGCGTGGAATACATGCACTTCTCCTTTGGCATGTCGCCCACATGCATGAGGCAGAAGATATTGCCCACACGCAGCGTCTTGATCAGGTCTTCCATGCGCTGGCGCACCGTCTCCGGCGATCCGGCGATGACATGCCCGCCTTCGATCAGCTCTTCCCAGGTGACGTTGGCATAACCCTTGGGCGGCGCGTATTGCGACAGCGCGCCGGTCTGGATCGTCTTGATGGTGCGATAGCCCGGCGCATCCGCGAAGCCCGCGAACACATGCAGGCAGCGATTGTAGAAATAGAGGATGTGCTTCTCGTAGAGCTTGCGCGCTTCGGCATCGGTTTCCGCCACGCAGATCGTCTGCGCGAAACCGGCGCGATAGGGCGAGGCATCCGGCGCCTTGCGCTCTTCCACCCGCCGCCAATAGCCATCCATCAGCGCCTTGGCGCGCAGATAGCCGCTGAACGACAGGTAGGAATAGGAATAGGTGTTGTCGATGCAGAAATCATAGGTCTCGACGCTGCCGCCGCCCGGAATATGGATTGGCGGCGGGTTCTGGATGGGGCGCGGCCAGATGTTCACATGGCGCAGCTTGGTGTAGCGGCCGTTCCACGCGAACGGATCGGGCTCGCTCCACGCCTTGCGGATGAGGTCGTGCGCTTCCTGATATTTCTCGCGCGTCAGCGCCGGAATCTGGCCGTAGCAATAATTGGTGTCCATCGACGTGCCGACAGGAAAACCCGCGACCAGCCGCCCGCCGGAGATGCAATCCAGCATCGCGAATTCTTCGGCGACACGCACCGGCGGATTGTAGAGCGCGATGGAATTGCCCAGCACGACAAGGCCCACATCCTTCGTGCGCCGCGCCAGCCCCGCTGCGATGATGTTGGGCGATGGCATGATGCCGTAGCCGTTCTGGTGATGCTCGTTCACGCCGATGCCGTCGAAGCCGAGCGTGCCGGCATATTCCAGCAGGTCCATATAGGTGTTGTAGACCTCGTTGCTCTTCACCGGATCGAATAGCCGCGAGTTTATGTCCACCCACACCGAATGGTTCTTCTCCCGGAAATCGTCCGGCAGATAGGGCCAGGGCATCAGATTGAACCAGGTGAACTTCATGGAACGCTCTCCCGGATTTTCTTTTGATCGTGACAAACTGTCAGAGTGATAGCAACGGCTACCTGCTCATCAGCCGATAAAGGTGGCCTTACGCTCCGGCAGTTTCCGGAGCGCCTCCAGAATACCGGGAACCAATATCTTGAGGTCAGCGAGCCTGTTGCTCCGGCAGCGCAGAACCACAACAGACAGCGGCATCGCGGAAGGGTTTTGCTGGAATGACAGGTTGCGATCGACCGTGATGAACACGTCGAAAGCCGTCGCCGCCAGTGCCAGCAATTCGCCGTTCTTGCGAGACGCCCATCCCATTTGCCGTGCCGTCTTGACCTCATGTCCCACAAGTTCGCGGGACAAGCGCCAATCGATACATTCGTCGAGCAGAATTCTCACGATATGGATTCGAGGACGCGCTTTTTGGCTTCTTCCAGAAACGCGATCACCTGCTGTCGCGTAACAGAAGGAAATCCTTCCAGAAAATCTCCGATGCTTTCCCCACCTTCAAGATAGTCGAGCAGAGTCTGCACCGGAACGCGCGTTCCCACAAAGACCGGCGCGCCGCCCATGATTTCAGGATCACGGCTGATGACCTGATTTTCCATGGCGAAAGAATACGCCGATCGACGTTATGAAGCCAGACCCAGTGTTTTCACCGCGAAATCCTTCGCGCTTTTGTAATCCGCCTTGCCGTTCGGCGCACGCAGGTTCACTTCCGCGATCAGGATGCGCTTGGGCGTCTTGTAGCCCGCCAGCACACCGCGCACATGATCGCGCAGCGCCTGTTCGTCGAACGTGCTGCCATTGGCGAGCTTCACCACGCCGGTGATCGCCTGACCCCACTTCTCGTCCGGCACCCCAAGCACCAGTGCGTCTTCGATGGAAGGATGCGTTTTCAGCGCCTCTTCCACCTCTTCCGGGAAAACCTTTTCGCCGGCGGTGTTGATGCAGTTGTTGCCGCGGCCCAGAAGCGTGATCGCACCGTTCTCATCTACCCGCGCGTGATCGCCGGGGATCGAGTAGCGCACATTGCCGATAGTGACGAAGGTGCGCGCGGTCTTCTCCGGGTCCTTGTAATAGCCCATCGGCAAAGGCCCGCCGAGCGCCACGCGGCCGGACTTGCCGCTGCCGGGCGGGATCGGCTTGTTGTCCTCATCGATGACGATGGCGTTCTCCAGAAGCTGGAACGCCGCCGTCTGCACTTCATTGTCCTTGGTCATGATGGACGCACCCATGCCCATCGCTTCGGTCGAGGCGAAGCTATCGGTGATGGTGAGGCCCGGCATGTGCTTCAACAGCCCACGCTTCACCTCCACGCTCCACATCGCGCCGGAGGACGACATAGCGAGCATCGAGGACAGATCGTACTTGCCCGGATTGTCGTCCAGCTCTTTCAGCAGCGGCTTTGCGAAGGGATCGCCGACGATCGCCATGCTGGAGACGCGGTTCTTCTCCACCGCCGACCAGATCGCTTCTGGATCGAGATGCGTATTGTCCACCGTCACGACGGTTCCGCCCGAAAGCATCACCGTCGAAGCAGAAATGAATCCGGTGCCGTGCATCATCGGGCAGGCCGGCAACGCCACAGGGGCTTGCGGCACGGCTTTGACCATGTTCGCGAACATCTCCAGCGTATCGGGCGCCATGCCAACTGTGCGGCGCAGGCGCTCATGCCACAGGGTGCAGAGTGCGCCATGCTCCCACATCACGCCTTTGGGCATGCCGGTGGTGCCGCCGGTATAGATAAAGAGCATGTCGGACGGCGAGCGCTTCACATCCAGCTTCGCGCCGTCTCCTTCTTCCGCCAGCGTCTCGTAATTCTCCGCGAAATCCGCGATGTCGCCGCCGACTTCGACATAAGCCTTGATGTGCGGAAGCTGATCCTTGATCTGCGCCACCGCATCGCGGAATTCCGAACCGTAGATCAGAACCACGGCGTCGGAATTGTCGAGGATGTAACGCACCTCTTCCGGCTTGTAGCGGTAATTCACGTTCACATGCACAAGCCGCGCGCGATAGCACGCGCCGACCGCTTCCATGTATTCGGTGCCGTTGCGCAGATAGAACGCGACCTTGTCGCCGGGCCTTGCGCCGCGCGCGAAGAAGGCGCGGCCCAGATTGTTCATGCGCTTGGAAGCGTCGCCCCAGTTGATGCGCTTGTCGCCATGCACGAAGGCCGGCGTCTCCGGGCGCACGGCCTCGGCCACGGCATCCAATATGTCTCCGTAATTCCAGGGCATTTCGACTCCCACAAATCCTGGTCTCTCGGCGGTGCTTAACGCAGCGTTGGCCGGGCCATTTCTGCCGATACTATCCCGCCAATCTCCGCTGCAGCGCAAGCGTTCTTGCTTGCCGTGGCGTCAGGCGTGCAGCATTGGGAGCCGCCCGATTCACGGGCATGCGGTGGAGACCCGATGCCCTTCGAACCGACGCTGGAATCCCTCAACGCGCACCGCGTGCCCCAATGGTACGAGGACGCGAAATTCGGAATCTTCATCCACTGGGGATTGTTCTCCATCCCCGGCTTCGCCACGCGCGGCGGCTCCATCTCCGACACATTTCGCGACAATTACGA
>JAFECP010000049.1:0-3318 GCA_018242105.1 Pseudomonadota bacterium | reverse complement strand
GGCCCTATCAGGATTTCCGCGAGCCTTTCCTCGAAGGGCTCAAACAATGGAAGCCGGACGAATGGGCCGAACTCTTCGCCGCCGCCGGTGCGCGCTATGTCGTGCTCGTCACCAAGCATCATGACGGCTACTGCCTGTGGCCCAGCGCGGTGGAGAATACACATGAGAAGAACTGGAGCAGCCCGCGCGACATCGTCGGCGAATTAGCGCAAGCGGTGCGTGCGAAGGGGTTGAAATTCGGCCTCTACTATTCCGGCGGCATCGACTGGACCTTCAACCGCGAGCCGCTGCGCACGCTCGCCGACTTCATGGGCTCGACCCCGGGCGGCGATTACCCGGCCTATGCCGAGGCGCAGACGCGCGAATTGATCGAACGCTACCAGCCATCCGTTTTGTGGAACGACATTTCATGGCCCACGGAACTTGGCGACGAACTGAAACTCTTCGCCGACTATTACAACGCGATCCCGGACGGTGTGGTGAACGACCGCTGGCTGCCGATGACGCCGGAGCGCGCCGCGATGCGCGATCCCAAGGTGCGCGCCGGTATCGACGCCAGCTTGAAAGCGCATATGGCGACAGCGCCCAGCAAAGGCATCATCCCGCAACTGCCGCCGCATTGCGATTTCCGCACGCCGGAATATGCCGCGTTCGAGACGATCGAAACCAAAAAGTGGGAAGCCACGCGCGGCATGAGCCATTCCTTCGGCTTCAATCGCGCGGACACCGATTCCGATTATGAAAGCGTCGAGACGCTGGTGCACAGCTTCATCGGCACCGTCGCCAAGAACGGCAATCTGCTGCTCAACATCGGCCCGCGCGGCGAGGACGCGCAGATTCCGGCGCCGCAAATCGCACGCCTGCGCGGCTTCGGCGACTGGCTGCGCGCCAATGGCGAAGCGATTTACGGCACGCGCCCCTGGCTTCGCGCGGAAGGAAAAACCGCGGAGGGCGGCCGCGTGCGGTTCACTGCCGGGAGCGGCGCGCTTTATATTCATTTGCTCGACACGCCGGAGGCCGGAGAAATTCTGATCGAAGGCGCGGATCTGCCGGCTGCGAAAGAGGCAAAATATCTGGCGAATGGCATGGTTTTTCACGCGGAAAGGACCGGCGGTGGTCTGAAAATAGTCCTCAATCAAGCCCTTAGCGCATTTCCGGCGCATGCTTTCACGCTTTGTTGCAACCCATGAATACTGGCTGAAAATACAGGATTTGCCTGAAGACTTTTTTCCTCAATTTGCTTGACACCGTGACGGTACCCCCGTACATTCTTTCCAACTCTCGAAATGCGCCCAAAGTTCAGCGCCCCGCCCCTTGCAGGCGGGCGGCTTTGCGCGTTTCGTTCGTTTCAACCGCTATTTGTTCAGGGAAAACATGAAGAAGCTTCTGATCGCCAATCGTGGCGAGATCGCCATTCGTATCGCCCGCACCGCGGCCGAGATGGGCATCGAAACACTCGCGATCTATTCCGAAGACGACGCACAATCGCTGCATGTGAAGAAGACGGACGAAGCGCGCAAGCTGACCGGCAAGGGCCCGGCGCCTTATCTCGACATCGAACAGATCATCGCCATCGCGAAAGACGCGGGCGCGGACGCGATCCATCCCGGCTACGGTTTCCTTGCGGAAAACGCGGAATTTGCGAAAGCCTGCGCCACCGCAAAGATCGTCTTCGTTGGCCCTACGCCGGAGGCGCTGGCGCTGTTCGGCGACAAGGGCCGCGCGCGCGAGCTGGCGGAATTCGTGAAAGTGCCGGTGATGCCCGGCACCCATGGCGGCATCGCGCTGGCAGAAGCACGCAAGTTCTTCGAGAAGACCGGCGCGATCATGCTGAAGGCTGTCGCGGGCGGTGGCGGGCGGGGCATGCGGCCGGTGATGGACGCGAAAGACCTCGATTCCGCGTTCGAGCGCTGCGCCTCCGAAGCCAACGCCGCGTTCGGCGATGGCGCGCTTTACGCCGAAGAATTTTTCCCGCGCGCGCGCCACGTCGAAGTGCAGATTGTGGGCGACGGCAAATCCGCCAGCCACATCTGGGATCGCGAATGCTCGCTGCAGCGCGCGCGCCAGAAGATCGTGGAGATTGCGCCTGCCACGGAAATCCCGCATGCGGTTCGCGCCAAACTGTTCGAAGCTGCGGCCGCATTGGCGGAAGCGGCGGAATACAAGAGCCTCGGCACCATCGAATTCCTGGTGGATGGCGAGCGTTACGCCTTCATCGAAGCCAATGCGCGATTGCAGGTGGAGCACACCGTCACCGAGGAAGTGACGGGTCTCGACCTCGTCCGCATCCAGTTAGAGATCGCCGATGGAAAGTCCCTGAAGGATTTGCATCTGACGCAAGAAGCGATTCCGCGCCCGCGCGGCGTGGCGATTCAGACCCGCATCAATATGGAAACCATGACCGCCGACGGTGGCGTAAAGCCTTCCGGCGGCACGCTGACCTCTTACGATCCGCCGTCGGGCCGCGGCGTGCGCGTGGATGGCTTCGGCTATGCCGGTTACCAGACCAATGCGCGCTTTGACTCGTTGCTCGCCAAACTGGTGGTGCATGCGGGCAATCTCGCGGACGCCAAAAGCAAGACCTATCGCGCGCTCTGTGAATTCAGGATCGGCGGCGTGCCGACCAACATCCCGTTCCTGCAGAATATCCTGCTGCACCCGGAACTCGACAAGTCGGCACACACGCGTTTCATCGAAGACAATGTCGCGACCCTGCTCACGCAGCGCGACGAAGATCATCAGAAGCTGTTCTTTGAACCGCCCAAAGCCGCGCGCCGCGCGGGCGCGAAAGTGGATTCATCCGATCCGCTGGCCGTCCTGCATCACGGCAAGGAAGAACACGCGGCTGCCGAAACGAGCGACGTGGAAACGCCGGAAGGCACGTCCGCCCTGCTCGCACCGCTGCAAGGCACCATCGTTTCGCTCACCGTTTCTCCCGGCGCCAAAGTGCGCGTGGGCGATCAGGTGATGATCATGGAAGCGATGAAGATGGAGCATGTGATTACCGCGCATGTCTCCGGAACGCTGCAAGGCTTCGCCGTCGAAGCGGGTGACACGGTGTTCGAAGATGCGCCGCTCGCTTTCATCGAAGAAGGCGAAGTGGCCGGCAGCACGGCCAAGAAAGAAGAGGCGATCGATCTGGACGACATCCGCCCCGATCTCGCCGAGCTCTACAAACGCCGGGACTACCTGAAAGATGAGAACCGGCCCGAAGCCGTCGCGCGCCGCCGCAAGACCGGCCAGCGCACCGTGCGCGAGAATGTCGAAGACCTCTGCGATCCGGACAGTTTCGTCGAATATTCCTCGCTCGTCGTCGCG
>JAFECP010000048.1 GCA_018242105.1 Pseudomonadota bacterium | reverse complement strand
CGAACTGGCCCGGTTTCTTGGCGAGCACAGCGAGCCTTAGAAACCCGCCATCCCCGCGAAGGCGGGGACCCAGAAGAAATGGGTCCTCCAGTCAAGCCGGAGGACAGCAGCTTTACTAATTCGCTGCGCTCATAAGAAAAGCTAGCTGGCTGGGGCGGGAGGGTTCGAACCTCCGAATGCCGGAATCAAAATCCGGTGCCTTACCACTTGGCGACGCCCCAATATGCGGTATTCCCGCAAAAAGGTGGCGGACCATACTGGCTCGACATGGCGCTTTCAACGGCGGGAAATGCGGCCTAATCGGCCTTCGGCACCGCATAATCCGAGAAGCTCGTCTTCTGAAATTCCGGCCGCGCGCGTAGCCGGTCCGCCAATTTGTCGAGATTTGGGTAGCGGCCTTTCGGGGCCAGCCTGGGAGCCGTCACCTGCACATAGTCGAATGCGCAGACGGTGGTGATCTGGGCCTGATCGATGCGGGCGTCGGGCCAGTCGAGCGCGTCCAGCGCCGCGAGCGCGCCAAGCCCTTGCGTCTTGCAGCGCTCGATCCATTCCGGCCAGCGATATTGCGAGGGGCGTATGAGCACTTCGTAGTTGTGACCGCCGCCGATCTTGTCCACCGCGCCATTGGCGAGCGCGATTCGATGCCACGCATCGCGGCGCGCCTTGCCCGCGCGCGGCATAAGCGCGTGTTCCGGCCCTGCTGTTTCATCCAGATGATCGAGGATGGCGGCGCTATCGATCAGCGTTTCGCCATTGTCGAGGATCAGATTGGGAATTCGCCCCAGCGGATTGGTCTTCCGCATGGAATCGAAATCGCCGAACACCGAGCGCGTATCGTGTTCGTAGGAGATGCCGAGCACCATCAGCGAGATGGCGACGCGGCGGGTATAGGGCGAGTCATATTGGCCGACGAGGATCATGGTGTTGCCTAACATATCGGTTGGCGCCCGGGTGTTGACGCGATGGAATTGTCGCCATGAGAAAATCGCAGGCGAATGTTCGCGCCGGACCCGCAAATCCGGTCCCTGTTTGGTGGCAACTCTTTGCATTCTGCGGATCGGGCCGGGCCAGGGCCCCATAAAACCCCAGCCAAAACCCCGGTTGCAGCGCCGAAACCGCCTCTATATAAGGACGCCCTTCCCGGGAATTCGGAGAGTAGCTCAGCCTGGTAGAGCACCACGTTCGGGACGTGGGGGCCGGAGGTTCGAATCCTCTCTCTCCGACCATTTGCGGACGGTTCGGTTCGCGCTAGGTTGATTCGTCACTCTTTTCAGAAGCCGGGCGGAACTATTAGCGATCAGGTGCGTTCGCCCTCGGGTGGCACAGGGGTAGGGCTCATCTTGCGGGCCAACAGGGCTGTTTTTCTCGGCGGCATTCCCGTCGTTCTCATCCTCGCAGTCATGGCCTTCGCATTGACGCGCTTCGCCGCTGCTGAGCGCGACGAGCAAGGATGGGTCGCGCATAGCTACGAAGTCATGGCCTCGATGCGCGCGATTCTGGCCGACGCGCTGGACGCGGAAACCGGCCAGCGCGGTTATCTTCTTACCCGCAAGCCAGCCTATTTGAAGCCGTTCCATGAGGCTGAGGCGCGGCTGGACCGCGATCTCGACCGTTTTCAGACTCTTTCGCGCGATAACCCGGACCAGCAACGGCGCGTTCAGCAGCTTCGCGCCCTGTTCAAGGCACGGTTCAAAGTGCTGAACGACGGCATTGTGCTCAGTGCTGCCGTGCCAGCGCCGCCGCTGGCACTTTTGCCGAGCCTGGACGCCGGGAAGGCCGTCATGGATACAACCCGCGCGGTCCTCGCCGTCGGCATGGCCGAAGAGCACCGTCTGCTCGACTTCCGGATCGAAGCCCGCTGTGCGGTCGAAAGAAACGAGATCCTGGCGGCGATCCTTGTTGCCGTGCTTGCACTGCTCGTGTTCCTGATCGCTGCCTTCCTGATCGTCCGCAACAATGTCCGCCTCGCTCTCAGCGAAGCCTTGCGTGCGCGCCAGGCGCGCATTCTGCAAGCGACGGTCGATAACATCCGCGATGGCATCCTGGTTTTCGACGAAGAGGCGAAGGTCGCCGCCTTCAACGAAATCTTCTTCCGCCTCATGGATTTCCCCACGTCGCTGGCCGCGATGGGCACCGCGCTCAAGGCATTCAACGATGTGGACGAGAAGCTCGCCCGCGAGACGCTCGCCAGCCTGCCGGAAAGCGCGCTGGGCGCGCAGGAATACGCCCGCTTCCAGCGCAACAACCGCGCACTGGATGTCTATAAAGCCGACATCCCCCAGGAAGGTTTCGTGGTCGCGGCCGCCGACGTCACCGAGCGCGTGCGCGCCGAACAGGTGTTGCGCAACGCGCAGAAGATGGAGTCCATCGGCCAGCTTACCGGCGGCATGGCGCATGACTTCAACAACCTGCTGCAGATCATCGGCGCCAATCTGGATCTTCTGGTGAAGAGCGAAGGCGATGCCTCCAAGCGCGCCGCACGCCTGCAATCGGCGGTCGCAGCCGTCGAACGCGGCGCGCGTCTCACGGGACAGTTGCTTGCCTTCGCGCGCCGTCAGGCGCTCGATCCGCGCTCCACCAATCTGGGCCGCATGGTTCAGGAAATGACCGATCTTCTGCGCCGCACGCTGGGCGAGCGCATCGAAGTGGAGGCCATGGTGGCCGGCGGTCTGTGGAACACGCTGGTGGACCGCAGTCAGGTGGAGAACGCGATCCTCAACCTCGCCATCAATTCGCGCGATGCGATGCCGGAAGGCGGCAAGCTCACCATCGAAGTCGCGAACGCCTTTCTCGACGACACCTACGCCGCGGAACATGCGGAAGTCGCAGCCGGGCAATATGTCATGCTGGCGATCAGCGACACCGGGCAAGGCATGCCGGCCGGCGTGATTGCGCGCGCTTTCGATCCCTTCTTCACCACCAAGCCGGAAGGGCAGGGTACGGGCCTCGGTCTCAGCCAGGTGTTCGGCTTCGTCAAACAGTCCGGCGGCCATGTGAAGATCTACAGCGAGATCGGCGAAGGCACGACGATCAAGATCTACCTGCCGCGTTCGCGCAAGCCGCAGGATGAGCAGGAATCGCCCTACGAGCAACCCGTGATCGGCGGCACCGAAACCATCCTTGTGGTCGAAGACGATGACGGCGTGCGCGCGGCGGTGACCGATCTTCTCAGCGAACTCGGCTATACCGTGCTGAAGGCCTCGAATGCGGAGGAAGCGCTCACGGTTCTGAAAGCCGGCGCCGATGTCGATCTGTTGTTCACGGACGTGGTGATGCCAGGCCAGATTCCCACACGCGAACTGGCGCGGCGGGCCAAGGATTCCCGGCCCGGCCTGCGCGTGCTCTTCACGTCCGGCTACACGCAGAACGCCATCGTCCATAATGGCAAGCTGGATGACGACGTGTCCCTGCTTTCCAAGCCTTACCGCAAGGATGATCTGGCGCGAAAGCTGCGTAGCCTGCTGGACGCGCCTGCGCCCAATGCTTCACCAAGCCCGGCGGAAGACGCCGCGGCGCATGAGGCGCCAAGCGCAGGAAATGCGGAGCACCGCAAATTGAAAGTGCTGATCGTCGAAGACGTGGCGCTCATTCGCATGACCACGGTGGACATGGTGGAATCGCTCGGCCACGCCACTCTGGAAGCCGGCGACGGCCCGCAGGCCCTAGCACTTGTCGAAGCCAATCCGGACGTTGACGTTATGCTCACCGATCTGGGTCTTCCCGGCATGAGCGGCATCCAGTTGGTAAAGGAAGTGCGCGCGCTGCGCCCCAAGCTGAAGATCGTCATCGCCAGCGGCTATTCGACGGAATCTGCCGGCAACGCCGAACTGCCCAAAGATGTGAGCTTCATGCCCAAGCCCTATAACGACTCCCAGCTCAAGCACGTGTTCGAAGAAGGCTAGGGCGCTGCGCCGTGTTCAGGCAGTTCTCATGCTTCGACAGGGTCGGCATGAGGATTTGGCTCAACCTCCTCACCCTGAGCTTGTCGAAGGGTGAAAGCCGTAAGCGCACTTGAAAGCGCGCTCTGCTAATATGTGCGCCCGCAAGGAGCGCACGATGCCTGAAGCTAGGTCCGGAAAAACATCTGCCGCAAAAGCCACTGGCGCATGCTTATGCGGCGCGGTGCAGATCGAGATCGGCGTGCCGGCCTTTTGGGCCTGGCACGACCACTCCCGCGCAAGCCGGCGCGCGCAGGGCTGCGCCTACGCCACCTATATCGGCGTCTGGAAAAGCAAGACCCGCATCGTGAAGGGCTCTAAGAGCATCGCGCGATTCGAGGACGCCAAAGCGCGCACGGCGCGAAGCTTCTGCGCCAAATGCGGCACGCCGATCTTTTACGAACGGCCTCGCGCGCCGAAGATGGTCAACATTCCGCGTGCTTTGTTCGATACGCGCACGGGACGCGAACCGCTCTATCACATCGCGCTGGATGAAGCGGCGGAGTGGGAATATCGCGGCGAGCCGCTGAAGCCGCTGAAAGGCTTTCCCGGCGTGATGTGGACGGGTGCAAAACGAAAGAAGCAGCCGTTCGACGGCGATGTTTTCGCCTGAACGGCTGCTACGGTTCTACCTACGGCGCCGTTCTCGCGCCGCCTCGTTTGTCAGCGTCTGCGATATTTGATGATGATATTTCTGTTATCGACCTGGCGCGCCGTCATGCCGTCGCCGTCGCGCTCGACATAGAACTCGGTCGGGCCGATTTGCAGCCTGCCGTCGCTGAATCGGCCGTAAGTGCGTTGGCCGTTCGCCGTGAATACCGCGCGGCCGTCGGGTGAGACCTCTAAAGACACCTCCGTGCCATAGCTGTAGCCGCGGAACGTGCCGACCGCCCAGCCCGGCACGTCATTGCCGCCCCAGTGGCCATGATCTGCGTAACCATCATGATCGCCGTGACGATCGCGATCGTCATAACGGTCACGGTCGCCATAACCGGGCGGGGTCGGGCCGTAGCGATTGTCGTGATCGTACCGGCCGCCAAAACCGCCGCGATCCGCGTCGCGGCATCGGTCGTTCCCGAAATCCTTGGCGCGCTTCACTTCGCGGCCCTTCTGTGTATAGCCGACGCATTCTCCGGTGCGGCGGTTGAACCACATCTTCCAGTCATTATCGAAATCGTTGTAGGTGCCGGTGAACCTGAATCCTTCGGCCTGCAACGTGCCGGGCGCATCGCTCGCCGGCGTGTTGCGAAGCGCGGTGACGTCATAGGCTTGTGCGGCGGTCGCGCACAGCCCCGCGACGGCAATGATGGATACAGCAAAAAATCCGACTTTCATGAACGGCACTCCCCGTTTGCACCAAACTTCTCTGCCGCAGTTTTCCCACGCTGACAACCCGAGTCTGTTTTGTTTCATTCCAGCGCGTTCCTCTTGGCGATCTCGCCCAGCCAATAGGCGCTGGGTTTCGGCTTGCGCGCTTGCGTCGGGCGGTCCACTTCGATGAGGCCGAATTTCGGGCGGTAGCCTTCCAGCCATTCGTAATTGTCGAGCATGGACCAGTGCGTATAGCCGCGCAGGTCGATGCCATCCTTCAGGCAGTTGATCACGCCGTTCAGCGCGCGGCGCGTATATTCCATGCGGCGCGTGTCGTCCTCGGTGCCGATGCCGTTCTCGGTGACGATGGCGGGGCAGCCGCTCTCCTTAGCGGCGAAACGGATGCAGGCTTCCAGCGCCTCGGGATAGAACTCGTAGCGCATCTGCGTCAGCTCGGCGTCGTTCGGGGCGGGCATCACGCGTCCGTCGCCGATCAGCGCGCGGCTGTACGTCTGCACGCCGATGAAGTCGTCGCCTTTCAGCGTCTCCAGGAATTTCCCGTTGATCGTGTGGTGCACGCGGTCGCGCGTTTTCTCGCCGCCATGCACAGCCTGATAATCGGTGAGCGATAGCGTCACGCCCACTTGCGCATCCATCTTCGCTTTGATTGCACCGTAGCCTTTGCGATGCGCGGCAATGAGATTGGGCGTCGCCTTGTTGCCGTCGCCGGACAGATAGGGCGCGAACCGCCCCGGCTCGCCGCCGCAGAGCCGCGCCGCCTCCGCGAGCGCGCGTTCGCGCCGTCCGCCGGGCCGCGGCGCGCGGCCGGAAAGCTCGCGCATGGTCGTAATCATCTGCGGGATGTTGGCTTCGTTGATGGTGCAGGCATAGGGAATGAGATCGCCCAGCGCTGCTGCCGCCTTCTCGCAATAGCGCGCGAAACGATCGACGCTCTTCTTGTCCTCCCACCCGCCGTCCTTGCTGAACCACAAAGGTGCGGTGAAATGATGGAAGGTCACCATCGGAATCACGCCTTGCGCATGGCAGCTCGCCAGCACGCGGCGGTAATGATCCAGCGCCGCTTTGGAGAAGAAGCCTTCCTCCGGCTCGATGCGCGCCCACTCGATGGAGAAGCGATAGAGCCCGAAGCCCAGCCCCTTCAGCAGCGCGATGTCGGAATCGTAGCGGTGATATTGATCGCAGGCATCCGCGGAGGGCTCGGTGAAGATGGAATCCTTCATCCATTCCATCAGCCACAGATCGCTGGCCGTATTGCCGCCCTCCACCTGGTGCGCCGCCGTCGCGGTGCCCCACAGAAAGCCCTTCGGAAATGCGAACGCCATGTCTCTCTCCCGGTATTTTTCGGGAGCGTTCCACGATGTGCACAAAAACGAAAGCCCGCGTCCCTTCCAGGCGCGGGCTTTCGGCCGAGCGAGGCGGATGGGCCTAGAACACGATACCGGTTTCGAGCATCAGGCGGGCCTGATCGGATTGAGTGCCGGCCTTGCCGAAGCCGAGGCCCAGCGGGCCGAACTTCGCGTAGTCCGACAGCGTCGTGTAGGAGGCTTCGGCGCGGACGAAATAGATGCTCTTGTGCCAGGTCGGCGTAACGGTGAACGACCAGGCGCTGCTCCTGGGCCCATAGATGAAGGCGCCGCCGTTACCCGAGGAGTCTTCGTATTCGATGCGGCCACCCAGGCTCCAGGCCGGGCCGAACGCATAGCTGCCGAGCACGCCCACGCCCCAATCGCTGGCGCTGGGGGCGATGGTGACGCCACCGGATTTCAGCGTGTCATAGTGCTGATATTGCAGGTACGGCGCGAAGACCCATGGACCGGATGTCACACTGTACATCAAATCGTAGATCTGCGAGCCCGCCGTGAGATTGCGGCCGGGCGTGATCGAGGTGTCGAGCGCCAGGCTGCCTGCATCGCCGAAGGTATAGGAGGCGAGGCCCGAGAAGGTATTCCACACATTGGTGTAGCCGCCATCGTTCCAGGACAGCGAGAGCGAGAAGGCACCGCTGGCATAGTTCACCTGCACGCCGCGGCTGACGAGCGGCTCTTGGAACCACAACAAACCGCGTTCGATGTTGATGTTCTGCACCGTGGTCGGCAGCTCCGCGCCCACCAGCGTGGGCAGCTTGCCGGCCTGCACCGAGAAGCTGTCGCTGAGTTGCAGCTTCAGATAGGCGATGGGAACGACCCCGAACGTATCGGAGCCCACGTCTTTGGATTGCTCATAGTGTGCGCCGGCGGTGGGGAAGGAATAGAGCCCCGCCTGCACATAGAACTGCACAAGGCCGTCCGTCTTCTGGATGGCAACCCAGGCATCGTCGAGATCGAGTGTGCTGGAGCCGTCACCCGACGCCAGATGCGTGGCATTGCTCTGATATTGCGCAAGGCCGGTGACCGCGCCGCTCACATAGATGTTGCCGAAGCCGGCATCGAAGGAAAGCGGCGTGGCATTGGCCGTGATCGGGCCGCCCATCGCCGGGATGGAAAGCGCATCGGCATGCGCCGCGCCAGTCATGACCGCGAACGCGCCCGCCAATAGAAGTCCTGAAATCCGCATCGTCGTCGCCCTCTTATGTCCGAGAGCCACGGTCATCAGGCGGCGCTATAAACTCAATGCAGTGCAGCAACTGCTTTCATAGGAAAACCATAGTGAAATGGCGGTTTGCGCACACCGTTGTTGCGGTGCAACACAGGTTTGCCCGTACCTTCGGCAGACCGCTGCCTTTGTAGGCAGCGCGACTCGCGCGGTCCTACCGCTTCGTGCCGGTCATGTTGAGATGCATGCCGCTGTCGATGAGCAGGAATTCGCCGGAGATATTCCGCGCGGCAGGCGAGGCGAGAAACAGCACGGCATCCGCGATATCTTCGGCATAGGCCACGCGCTTCAGCGGGTTGGCATCCGCCTGCTGGCTGGCGATGCGCTTGGAATTCTCTTCGCCGAAACGCCCGCTGAACCATGGCGTCGCCACATAGCCGGGGCAGACCGCGTTCACGCGGATCTCGGGCGCAAAGGCGCGCGCGAGCGAAAGCGTCAGCGTGTTGAGCGCGCCCTTCGACGCGGCATAGGCAATGGAGGATCCCACCCCCATCACGCCGGCGACGGACGACACATTCACCACCGCGCCATCGCCGCTGGCTTTGAGCGCATCCACGCAGGCGCGCATCATCTGGAACGGCCCGATGACGTTCACGCCATAGATCGTCTGCCAGTCGTCGGACGAGAGCGCGGCCAGATCGGTATGCGCCGCGAATTTCGTCGTGCCCGCATTGTTCACCAGAATGTCGATGCGGCCCCAGGCCTTCAGCGCCGCGTCGGCAAGCTTGCGGCAATCTTCGTCCCTCGCCACATCGGCCTGCACCAGAAGCGCGCGCACGCCGGCGGCTTTCACCTGCTCGGCGACGTCCTTCGCGTCCTTCTCGTTGCGCGAATAGTTCACCACCACGTTGGCGCCGCGCCTGGCCAGCCCCAGCGCCACCGATGCCCCGATTCCCGACGCCGACCCGGTGACGATCGCGACCTTACCCTTGAGTTGCTGTTCCATCTGCGGCTTCCGATCCCATCTTATGTGTGCGCAACGTCCCGTTTCGGGGCGCGTTTTGGCCGGAAGGATCGTAGAATACTCCCATGACGCCGCAAGCATCCGCTTTGGCCCTGAAGGGCGAATCCGCCCCGGCCGTGGCAGGCGCAGCGGCGAAAGTGCGGCCGCTGAAGATCATCCTCATCCGCCACGGCAAGCCCGCGATCCCCACCGCGCCAGTCGCCCGCCACCATGAATTCCGCACTTATATCGACGCCTACGAAGAGGCCGGCCTCGATCCCGCAGACGCGCCGCCCGCCGAACTGCGCGATCTGGTGCGCGAACTGGACGCCGTGTTCACCAGCGGCCGCAAACGCGCCGCCGACAGCGCCAAGGCCCTGGCCCCGAACGCGGAACTGATCGTCGATCCCTTGTTCGCCGAAAGCCCGCTCGCGAGCCCGCGCATTCCGCTTCTGAAGATGAAGGTGACGAAGTGGGCCGTGATCAGCCGCCTGATGTGGTACGCCGGCTTCAGCCCGAAGATCGAAGGCTACCGAAAATCCAAACGCCGCGCGAAACAGGCGGCGGAGATTCTCATCGAGCGCGCGCAAACCACCGGCGGCGCAGTGCTGGTGGCGCACGGATACTTCAACTACCTGATCGGCATCGAACTGAGACGGCATGGCTTTGCGCAGACCGGCCGCCACAAGGCGAAGTATTGGAATGACGTGGTGTATGAACGGTGATTATCAGGATTTCGCAGCGGCCTTGCGCAGGTCTTTATCGAGTGTGATGAGCGGAATGTTCATTTCGCGCGCCAGCCAGAGATAGGAAGCATCGTAAGCGGACAGCTTGAATTTCCGGGCGAGCAGCACCACCTCCGTATAGTCCACTTGAACGATCTGAATTGGAATCCTCTGCGACAGGGCGAATTGGCTCAGAATAAGATCGCTGTCTTTCGGCCGCTCGCGCATCTTCTTGACGCAGATATGCGCCATTTCAAACCTGATAAGGGACGGCGCGAAGAGCTTGCTTTCCTGCAGCAAGTCTTCGGCGTCGCGCGCGCGAGGCTCCGCGAATACAATGGCGGCAAGCGCGGAAGTATCGACGACCTTATCTGCTGTCACGAAGTTCTCGAATCCAGTGGGTGGATTCATCCGGCGTGCTCAATCCAATCTCACGCGCCCGCGCCGCAAGTTCGCGCAATGTGATGGTCCGGTCGCCGGTTTCGATTGCCTGATCGACAATCGCCAGCAATTCGCCTTGCAAAGAGCGGTGATTGCGTTTCGCGCGCTGCTTCAGGAGTTCAACCTTCTCGGCGGGTACATTTTTAATCGAAAGATTGACGCCCACGACGGTCTCCTTTGAATCTAGATTGGAGCCGAAATGGAGCTAAAATGCAATCGCTTAAAGCATCGCGGGAATGACGCGGTCCGGCGGCTTGTGCCCGTCGGCGAAGGTTTTGATGTTCACGATTACCTTCTCGCCCATGTCGATGCGGCCTTCCAGCGTGGCCGATCCCATATGCGGTAGCAGCACCACGTTCTTCAGCTTGAGCAATTTCGGGTTCACCGCCGGTTCGTGTTCGAACACGTCCAGCCCCGCGCCGGAAAGCTCGCCGCTCGAAAGCATCCGCGTCAGCGCGTTCTCGTCGATCACTTCGCCGCGCGCGGTGTTCACGATGTAAGCCGACGGCTTCATCATCTTCAGCCGCCGTGCGGAGAGCAGGTGATAGGTCGCCGGCGTGTGCGGGCAGTTCACGCTCACGATGTCCATGCGCGCCAGCATCTGGTCGAGGCTGTCCCAATAGGTCGCCTCTAGTTCCTGCTCGATCGCTTTCGCGACAGGTTTGCGGTTGTGATAATGGATCTGCAAGCCGAACGCTTTCGCGCGGCGCGCCACCGCCTGTCCGATGCGGCCCATGCCCACGATGCCAAGGCGCTTGCCCCAGATGCGGCGGCCCAGCATCCAGCTTGGCGACCAGCCCTGAAATTTGTCGCCCTGCAGCACCTCCACACCTTCCACCAGGCGGCGCGGCACGGCGAGGATCAGCGCCATCGTCATATCGGCGGTGTCTTCGGTGAGCACGCCCGGCGTATTGGTCACGGTGATGCCGCGCTCCAGCGCCGTCTTCACGTCGATATTGTCCACACCGGTTCCGAAATTGGCGATCAGCTTAAGCTGCGGGCCCGCGCGCACGATCACCTTGGAATCGATGCGGTCGGTCACGGTGGGAACCAGCACCTCGGCCGTCTGCACCGCTTCAATGAGCTGCGCCTGCGTCATCGGCACGTCTTCGTGGTTCAGCCGCGCGTCGAACAATTCGCGCATGCGCGTTTCGATCGCATCGGGAAGTCTGCGGGTGACGATCACCAGCGGCTTGTTCGCAGGCATTCTTGGCTCCGGCGGAGCACTCTGGCGGCCCCTCGCGTTCGGTATTACCAGAAGGTTGCAACGCAGCAAATGCGGCCCGGCGCATCTTCCGCAAAGCTTTTTCAGCGATTAGAACCAAATCCGATGATTCTTGCCGCGCGCGTAAAGTCTCTGGCCCTGGTTGCCGCGCTCGCGGCGATCCCGGCGCTGGCCGCCGAGCCGGCGCCCCAATTCGCCACGCTCAATCGCGACAAGGTCTATCTGCGCGAGGGGCCGTCCTATCAACATCGGGTGATGTGGATTTACCGGCGCAAGGGCCTGCCGGTGCAGATCCTCACCAAATACGACATCTGGTATCGGGTGAAGGACAGCGACGGCACCATCGGCTGGGTCAGCAATGTGATGATCTCCACCAGCCGGCGCACCGTTGTCGTAACGTCAAAACGCGCAACGCCGATCCGCGATGGCTCCGACAGGAACGCGCCTGCGATCGCCTATGCCCAGCATGGTGTTGTGGCCCGGCTGGAAGCCTGCAAGGCTCTTGTCTGCGAAGTCTCGGTGGACGGCACCGACGGCTGGATAAAAAAACAGGACATCTGGGGAGTAGGCGTTGGTGAGGTCTTCAAATGATCCGGATTATCCAGCTTCAGGCGCAGACAATGCCAGAACCGGCGAACTAAGCGGCAGTGCTGCAGCCAGCGCGGTGGCCGAAGCATCCGGCTTCGCGGCATGGCTCAGGGCGCCGGCCGGTAAATCCACCACCGGCGATGCCATCGCCAGCCCCGCAGGACAAATATCGTGGGCGGTGTTCGAAGGCGCACGCGACCCCTATGTGTTGCTCGTCACGATCTATCTCTTCGCGCCCTATTTCGCCCGCTTCGTTGTCGGCGATCCGGTGGAAGGGCAGGCGCTATGGGGCGCCATCGCCTCCTATGGCGGCCTCACCATCGCATTGCTTGCGCCATTCCTTGGCGCCATTGCGGACGCGGGCGGACGGCGCAAGCCATGGCTGGCGACCTACACCGTCATTCTCTTCGCGGCATCCTTGCTGATGTGGTTCAGCAAGCCGCATTCGACGGGCTGGGATCTCGTCTTCGCCGGAGGGCTGGTGGGAATTGCGAATATTTCATTCGAATTCACGGCCGTTTTCCACAATGCGCTGCTGCCGGCCATCGCGCCGCCCAACCGGGTGGCCGGTCTTTCCGGTTTGGCGCTGGCGTTGGGCAATGCATCCGGAATCCTGCTGCTTCTTTTCATGCTGATCGCCTTCGCGCTGCCAGGCGTTGTGCATTGGCCGTTCGTTCCGGCGCACCCTCTTTTCGGCATCGATCAGGCGGCGCACGAACCGGAACGGCTCGCAGGGCCTGTCGCGGCGTTATGGCTCCTGATCTTCAGCATCCCGATTTTTGTCTTCACGCCAGATCGCGCGTCTTCGAATGTGCCATTGGGCCGCGCGGCGATCGCGGGCGTGAAAAGTGTCGTCGCGACCGTCCGCAGCCTGAAGCACTATCGCAATGTCGGCGCTTATCTTCTGGCGCGTCTGTTCTTCAACGATGGCATGACGGCGGTGCTGACTTTCGGCGGGATCTACGCGGCCACCACATTTCATTGGGGCCCGATCCAGATGATCCTCTACGGGCTGGAACTCAGCGTGTTCGCGGTCATCGGCGGGTTCTTCGGCGGCTGGCTCGACGACAAGTTGGGTTCCAAGCGCGCCATCTTCATCAGCATTGGCGGCACCGCGCTGGCCGGCCTGGCGGTGCTCACCATGGCTCCAGACCGCATTTTATGGCTCATCCCCTATGATGTGCATGCGCCGCACATCTGGTCGCTGCCGTTCTTCAACACCTGGCCAGAAGTGATCTTCCTGATGCTGACGAATTTCATCGCCGTGCTGATCACCGCAGGCTACGCCAACAGCCGCACCATGCTGGCGCGCATCGCGCCGCCGGAGAAGATGACGGAATTCTTCGGCCTCTATTCGCTCTCCGGAACATCGACGACGTTCCTGGCCACGGGCGCGGTCAGCCTGTTGACCGCGTTTTCGCATAGTCAGCGCATCGGCCTGCTGGCGGAGACATTCTTTCTCGTGCTCGGTCTTGCGCTGATGCTCTTCGTCAAGGAAGAGCGGACGGAAGCGGTGTGAGAATGCGCTCTCCCGCAAGGGGAGGGCGGATTTCAATGATGCCCGTCATGCCAGCGGCCGCCGAAGCCGTCGTCATGCCAGTCATTGTCGTGCCAGTAGCGCCAGTGGCCGCCTTCCTGCCGCCATTCGTAGTCGGCATATTCGCGGTGGCGGAAGAACCAGTGGCCATTCTCTTCGCGCCATTCGCCCATGGCGTCGTGCCATTCGTGCATGTCGCCGCGCCATTTATCGAGCTGATGGTCGTACTCATGCAGACGATCCGCCCATTCGCGGTTCATATCCCAGGGCTTCGGGCCGCAATCGCGCTCGCAGCGCCAGTCGCCACGATCGTAGTCGCGGCAATCGCGGTCGCAGCGCCAGCCATCGCGCCAACCGCCGCTGCGCCAGCCATAGCGGCGGCAACCGTCGTAGCAATGGCGGCGGTAACCGCAGCCGTCATCGCAACCGCGGCGATACCCGCAATCGTTGTAGCAATCGCTGAAACGAATCTGCGGCACCGGATCGAACGGATCGAGCAGGGCGGCATTGCCTGCCGCGAACTCGTCGGCATGCGCTTTCTGCGCCCCCAGGCCGAGCATCAGCAGAAGCGCCGCACAGAAGATCATCGCGCCACGGCCCGGAAATTTTCTGCCTGTCATGTCGCGCTCTCCCTCAGTGATGGCCTTCGCGATGCGGGCCGGCATCCGCCGTCGCAAGCAGTTGCGCAAGCTGGTCCATGGTCGGCCGGTACCCGGCCAGCGCCGATGCGGTGAAGAGGTTGTCGGCCTTGGCGAGATCCTGCTTGATGCCTGCGGGGCCCGCTTTGTAGAGAACGCCCAGATGATAGATCGCAGCGGCGTAACGCTGGTCCGCCGCCTTCTGGAACCAATAGGCGGCGCGCACATAATTCGTCGGCACGCCCACGCCCTTCGCATACATCACGCCGAGCGTGTTCTGCGATGAGGCATCGCCCTTGCGGGCCGCCATTTCGATGGCGAGCACGGCTTCGCCGTTGGTGAGCCGCCCGCTCGGTTCATGCCCCACAGCCGCCTGGAAACGCTGTACCGCACGCGCATCCAGCGGCCCCGGCCGCGCCACGGCGCGCGCGCGCGGCGTCGTGCTCCAGCCGAGGAACCACAACGCTTGCGATGTCGCGCCAGCAGGAAGCGCGGCGGAGACTTTCGCCAGCGCCGCCTGCCGGTCCAGATCGATGTAACACTCGTCGCTATAGGGGACGCCGTTGTCGTTGTCGCCCAGCGGATAGTATTCGTAAGGCGGCGCCCAATAGCGCGCCTTCTCATACGCTTCCTGGGAGATGCGCGGGCCCAGCCAGCGCGAGCCGCGCACGGCCGGGTCCAGCCCGCGCAGATATTCGTTGGCCAGCGGATGGCCCATGTTGGCGGCGATGTGAAAATACATCAGCGCCTCGCCGTCGTTCGGCACGATCACGGAGTCGTTCGTGATCCCCATCATCCGGCGCGCATTGTAAGCGTCGCCGCGATCGAATTCGCCGCGCGCGTCGCGGCGGAAATTGTATTGCGAATTCCACACGCCGCCGAGGCCGCGATAGGTATCTGGGCTGTCGCCATAGTCGCGCCACCGCCCGTCGTCATAGCCGGCATTGGTGGCGTGGATCTGCCCCAGCTTGATGAAGCCGCCGGCGCCGCGACAGGAGAGGATATAGATGATGCGGTTGCGCGCATCCTCGCGCTGCGCCGCCGTCATCAGCAGCATGAACTTCTGCTGCTGGCTCAGCGCGCGATGGAAACTGTTGGAGATGGCGCGCCGCGCATAGCGGTCCGATATGTTCTCGCCGACGCGCGCGCTGATGCTGGCGAGGTAATACCAGACATAGGATTCGACCGGATCGTAATACTTGCTGTCGCCGCGCTCGTCGCCATAGACATCGCCGAGCTTGATCTCCGACAGGAAGTCGTCGTCCCGCCATGCCGCCTTGCGCCAGATGCGAATACCCGCCTGCGGGCTGATGCGGCTCCACGCGACGATGCCGTCGGTGTAATCCGCGCGGGCAACATTCTGCGAGGCAAAGACACCGGTCAACACCAGCATCGCACCGAGCCCAAAGGCCAGTCCGTTACGCTTCCCACCCACGGCCATCCCCCAGCCGGTAAGCCCTTCCCGGGCTTTCGAGGTGCGAACCCCACGCCACAACGCCGCCCGGACGGAACACGACCGGTGATCTTTCTTAACGGCAATTTACCACTTGGGTTCCCCCAGGCGGAACCGGTGGAATATGAAATTTTGGGGAGGGAAATCGGGGCTAGTGCCGGAAATGGCGGATTCCGGTGAATACCATCGCGAGGTTGGCTTCGTCCGCGGCGTCGATGACCTTCTGGTCGTTCACCGATCCACCCGGCTGGATCACCGCCGTCGAGCCTGCCTCGGCCACGGCCAGCAAGCCGTCCGGGAAGGGGAAGAAAGCGTCGGACGCTGCTGCGGAGCCCACCGTCATCGGCTGTTTCCAGCCCGCCGTCCCGGCCGCCTCGCGCGCCTTGATGGCGGCAATGCGCGCGCTGTCCACGCGGCTCATCTGCCCTGCGCCGATGCCGGCGGTCTGGCCGTCCTTGGCATAGACGATGGTGTTGGATTTCACATGCTTGGCGACCGTGAAGGCGAACAGCATGTCGGTCATTTCCTGTTCGGTGGGCTTGCGCCTGGTGACGACCTTCAGATCGGTCTTGGCCAGCGTGATGTTATCGCGCGTCTGCACCAGGAAGCCGCCTGCGACCTGCTTGAACATCAGGCCCTTGGCGCTAGCGTCCGGCAATCCACCCGCGATGAGCAGGCGCAAATTCTTTTTCGCGGAAAGAATTTTGCGCGCATCGTCGTCCGCATCCGGCGCGATAATGACTTCGGTCAGCAACTTGCCGATGGCTTCCGCTGCTGCGCCGTCGAGCTTGCGATTGAAGGCGAGAATGCCGCCGAACGCGCTGACAGGATCGCAAGCCAGCGCCTTCCTGTAAGCGTCGGCCAGATCGGCGCCAATGGCGACGCCGCACGGATTGGCGTGCTTGATGATCGCACAGGCCGGCGTGGACGGATCGAACTCCGCAACAAGTTCATAGGCTGCATCGGTATCGTTGATGTTGTTGTAGGACAACTCCTTGCCCTGAAGCTGCTGCGCCGTGGCGACGCCATAGCGCTTCTCGCCGGTGACATAGAACGCCGCGTCCTGATGCGGGTTCTCGCCATAGCGCAGCGGCTGGCGCAATTCGCCCGCGAACGCGCGGCGGCGCGGCGGTTCTTTCACGCCGTCTTTCTCCAGTTCGCCCGCGAACCAGTTGGACACGGCGGCGTCGTAAGCGGCGGTGCGGGCATAAGCGCGCTGCGCCAGCTTGCGGCGCAAGCCTTGCGTGGTCGCGCCATTGTTCGCGGCCATCTCCTCCAGCACGGCCTTGTAGTCCTGCACATCCACCACGACCGTCACCCAGTCATGGTTCTTCGCAGCGGAGCGCGTCATCGCGGGGCCGCCGATGTCGATGTTCTCGATGGTCTCGTCGAAACCCGCGCCACGCGCGACGGTGGCTTCAAATGGATAGAGATTGCATACCAGAAGGTCGATGCCTTCGATCTGGTGCAACCGCATCGCCTCGGCATGATCCGGCTTGTCGCGCAGCGAGAGAAGGCCGCCATGCACCATTGGGTGCAGGGTCTTCACCCGGCCGTCCATCATCTCCGGAAATTTGGTGATCTCCGAAACGTCGCTGACCTTCAGCCCCGCATCGCGCAGCGCCTTCGCCGTGCCGCCGGTGGAGATGAGCATTGTGCCGTGGCTGGCCAGACCCTTGGCGAAATCGATCAGGCCAGTCTTGTCGGAAACCGAAAGCAGCGCGCGGCGGATGGGGCGGAGCGTCATGGCGACTCGTGGGGATGGCGGGTTACGCGGCGTCTTACTTCCGGAAGAGCCAAAAAAGAAGTGTCAGAACGACGCTGACCACGGCACAGCTAACGACCGGAAAATAAAAGGAAAAACTTGGCCTTTGGATCGCGATATCGCCCGGCAGCCGCCCCAGCCCAGGCGGGAAATCCACGGCCAGACCAGCCCCGCCGCGAACAGCACGGCGCCCAGAACGATCAGGAGCTTGCGAACCTCCATGGGCGTTTACCCTTATACCCCCGACATTCTCGGATCGCTGTAACCGAATGAGAAGGGTTCGCCGCCTAGGCTTTGCAGGCATCCAGCAACGGATTGGCTGGCATGGCCAGGATTTCAGGACCCATTGCCGTATTGGCAGGTTTGTTCCTCACGCTGCCCGGAATCATCGCTCTTGTTCGCGCGCAAGCGGCTCTCGGAGCGGTGCCCGAATGGCTGTCGACAAGTCTTGTCATTGCCGCGCTGTGCGGTGTGGCGTTGATGGTCTGGGGCGGGAGCGCCGTGCGCCGCCGGGAGCTGGCGCTGCATGAGATGGAGCAGGCAAGCCGCTGGCTGCGGATGCATCGCTAAAGACCGGCGCGATTCTCGATCACCTTCACAATGGCATTCGTCAGCTTGCGCAAATCCGCTTCATCAATCGTCAGCGCCGGCGTGAGATAAACGATATTGCGGAACGGCCGCACCCAGACGCCTTCTTTCACCAGCGCCGCCTTCAGCGCATTCATGTCCGCGATCTTCTCAAGCTCCACCACGCCGATGGCGCCTTTGACGCGCACATCCTTCACGCCGTTCATGCCGATGCAGCGGCCGAGCGCGGGCGCCATCGCCTTGCCGATCTCCGCCGCCTGAAGCAGCCGCGGCTCACGCTCGAACAGATCGAGCGAGGCGTTCGCCGCCGCGCAGGCCAGCGCATTGCCCATGAAGGTGGGCCCATGCGCCAGCGCATGCTGCGCATCGTCGGACCAGAAGGCGTCGAAGATTTTCGACGAGGCGACCGTTGCCGCCAGCGGCAGCGTTCCCCCCGTCAGTCCCTTGCCGAGCGTAACGATGTCCGGCGCGACCTCCGCCGCTTCCAGCGCGAACATCGGCCCGGTGCGGCCGAAGCCGGTGAAGATCTCATCGAGGATCAGCAGCAGATCGTATTTGTCCGCCGCGCGGCGCAGATGCTGCAATACTCGCGGATCGTGGAACAGCATCCCGCCCGCACCTTGCACCAGCGGCTCGACCAGGATCGCGGCGATCCCGTCCGCATGACGTTCGAGAAACGCATCGAATGCCGCGATGCTCTCTTCGTCGCGCGGCAGATCGACGACATGGTGTTCGGGAAGAAGCCCGGTGAAGAGATTGTGCATCCCTTCCTCGGGATCGCACACCGCCATCGTGGCGATGGTGTCGCCGTGATAGCCGCCCTTGAACGCCAGCATCTTCGTGCGCCCGCGCACGCCTTTGTTCAGCCAGTATTGCACCGCCATCTTCATCGCCACTTCCACCGCGACGGAGCCGGAGTCGGAGAAGAACACGCGCGTCAGATTTTCCGGCAGCAGATCGCACAGTCGCCGCGCCAAGGCCAGCGCTTGCTCATGCACCAACCCGCCCAGCATCACATGCGGCAGCGTTTCCAACTGATGCTGCACCGTCTCGCGGATATGCGGATGGTTGTAGCCATGGCACGCCGTCCACCAGCTTGCGATGCCATCCACCAACTGTGTGCCGTCGGCCAGCGTGATGCGCGTGCCGTTCGTGCGCACGGCGGCGAGCGGCGGATTTGCCGTCTTCATCTGCGTGTAAGGCAGCCAGATGTGGGGAAGGCCGGTTTGGTACCAGGTCATGGCGCGATCATACCAAAATTCTTTCCCTCTCCCCCTTCAGGGGGAGAGGGCAGGGTGAGGGGCGCTGATGCAAAGCAACGGCGTATGAAATTGAAACTGGCTTTGTGAGCAGTGCGAACAACACGGACAATCGCAGCGCTTTACCGCCCCCTCACCCCGACCCTCTCCCCCTGAAGGGCTAGAGGGAGGATCAGAGTTGCATCGGCTTCATGCCCAGCCGGCTCAGCAGCTTCATATCGCGGCTTTCTTCCGGGTTCGGCGTGGTGAGCAGCTTGTCGCCATAGAAGATGGAGTTCGCGCCGGCGAGGAAGCACAGCGCCTGGGTTGCCTCGCTCATGCTCTCGCGCCCGGCGGAGAGGCGGACCATGGAGAGCGGCATGGTGATCCGCGCCGCCGCCACGGTGCGGACGAACTCGATGTCGTCGATCTTGGCAAGCGGCGTGTCGGCCAGCATGTCGCCGAGCACGGTCCCCTTGACCGGCACCAGCGCGTTGACCGGCACGCTTTCGGGATGC
>JAFECP010000047.1 GCA_018242105.1 Pseudomonadota bacterium | reverse complement strand
ACGGTGATGTTCGTGCTGGAGCGCATGGATTGGCGCGCCAGGAACAAGCGCATCATGCTGACGGCGCTGGGGCCGGGTTTCTCTGCCGCGTTCCTCACGTTGGATTCCAGATGATCTGGGTGTGGGGCATCATCGGCTTCGTCGCATTGCAGCGGCTGGCCGAGTTGCCCCATGCCGAACGCAACACTCGCGCCTTGATGGCAAGAGGCGCGGTGGAAATTGGCCGGGAGCATTATCCATGGCTCGTGGCGCTGCACGCGGCGTGGCTGATCGCGATCTTCCTGGCGTTGCCGTCGCCGCCCATAATCCATGCGATCCCACTTATCGTCTACATCGTGCTGCAAGTGCTGCGGGTGTGGACGCTAATCTCGCTCGGTCCCTATTGGACGACACGCATCATCACCCTGCCCGATGTGCCTCTGGTGAAGCGCGGGCCATATCGCTTCATGCGCCATCCCAACTACGCCATCGTCGCCGGCGAGATCGCGGCGTTGCCGCTGGTGTTCGGCGAATGGCATGTCGCGCTCATCTTCTCCGTTCTCAATGGCATCGTTCTGTTCTTTCGTATTCGCGAGGAGGAGCGCGCGCTCGATCCGCGGCGCGCGCTGTCCGTGCATTGATCGGCTGTGCGGGCGCGCTTCTGTTGAGCGGCGCGATACCGCTACTCTAGGATTGCAGCGGGCCGCGCCCGTTCCGATCCTGGCCGCGATCGTGCTCGCGGCGGAATGGGCGGCGGGCCCACCAGGCCTGCTGTTTCTGGCGCTGGAGATGTTCAACTATATCGCCCATTACGGATTGATTCGAGAGCGGGATGCAGGCGGCCGACTTGAACCCTTCGCACCTCACCACGGTTGGAATAGCGGCAACGTGCTGGCCAATGCCGCCATTTTCAACAAGGGAGGCTGGCGCTGCATCGTGGACCCGAAAGTGCAAATCTTGCGAGCCTAGGGTTTACGCATGACCGCCACACGCACATGGATCGGTTACGTCGCCATGTGCGTCGGGATGTTCATGGCGATCCTCGATATCCAGGTCGTGGCAAGTTCACTGACCAACATCCAGCATGCACTCGGCATTCCCGACGATCAGATCAGTTGGATTCAAACGGCCTATCTGATCGCGGAAGTCATTGCGATCCCGCTCACCGGCATGCTGACGCGCGCGCTGTCCCTGCGCTGGATGTTCGTAGCGGCCACAGGCGGCTTCACGTTGGCGAGCATCGCCTGCGCCACCTGCACAAACGCCGATCCGCTGATCGCGCTGCGCGTCGTGCAAGGCTTCTGCGGCGGCATGCTGATCCCGGCAGTGTTCACCTCCGTCTTCACCATCCTGCCGAAGAAGCATGAGATCCTGGCGACGGCGATGGCCGGCGTGGTGGCCATGGTCGCGCCGACGGTGGGCCCCTATGTTGGCGGCTGGCTGACACAGACCTACTCCTGGCACTGGATATTCCTGATCAATGTCGTGCCCGGCATTCTGGTCTGCACGGTGGTTGGCATTTTCCTGCCATCGGGCGAGCCCAATATCGGCTATCTGCGCAAAATCGATTACGCCACCGTGTTTCTTGCCGCGATCTTCCTTGGCACGCTGGAGCTGTTGTTGAAGGAAGCGCCGCCGCATCACTGGAGTGGGCTTTATATTTATTCGCTGTTCACGATCTGCGCGGTGGCCGGCGCGATGGCGATCTATCTTTGCCTCAGCCGGCCCAGCCCTTTCATCAATTTGCGGCGCTTTTCGCGCATCGCCTTCGCGGTGGGATGTTCGCTCAGCTTCGTGGCGGGCATGGGACTCTACGGCTCGACATACATCCTTGCGATCTTCCTGGGCGGCGTGCGCGAACACACGCCCATCGAGATCGGCGAGATCATCATGGTGTCGGGCGCAGTGCAGATGCTGGCCGCGCCGGTTGCGGCTTTCGCGGAAAGCCGCGTCGATGGGCGCCTGCTTGTCGCGTTCGGCTACGCGGTGTTCGGCATTGGCCTGCTGATCAACGGCCAGATGACGTTTCAAACCGATTTCGATGGGTTGTTCTGGCCGCAGGTTTTGCGCGGCGCGGCGGTGATGTTCTGCATCCTGCCGACGACGCGGCTGGCGATGGAAGGCTGGAAGATCGAAGACGCGCCCGATGCCAGCGGGCAGTTCAACCTGATGCGCAATCTGGGTGGCGCCATCGGCATCGCGTTGATCGACACCATCCTGGCGCAGCGGACGCCGGAACATGCCAAGCACATCATCGACCGGCTGCAGGCGGGAGACGCGCAGATGGCGGCGCGCGTGGGATTGCCGACGGAGTATTTCCACGGCGTGCCGATGGGACCTGTCGATCCGGCGATGCGCGCCTATGTCGAGCCGTTCATCCAGCGCGCGGCGCTTACCGCCTCCTTCAACGAAGCCTGGATCGTGATAGGCGCGTTGTTCCTGTTGTCGCTGATCGCCGTCGCCTTCATGCGCAGCGGCGTGTGGCAGCCCGGCCGCGAAGACGAAGAACCGTGCGCTAATTCGCCGGAGCGCTGATCGCTTCGCTGGCCTTGGTGTGCCAGATCAATCCGATGAAAATGCCCTTGGCGCGCTGCAACAAGCCCAGCACCATCGCGCCCGAAATGGCGCTGAAAGCAGCAATGCTGGCCCAGAGCGGCATGGTGAGCAGCGATTCCACCATCATCATAAGCGCGACGACGACATGGCCGGTGACCATAACCGTGAGCCACGCCGGACCGTCATCGGCGCGGATGTCGGCAAAGGCTTCGCCGCAGTCGGCGCAGGCATCGACCTGCTTGAGATAGGAGCGGAATAGACGGCCCTTCCCGCAACTGGGGCAGCGCTGAAGGAAGCCGCGAATCATCGCCTGCTTCGTGGGGTTATCGGACGCGAATATCACGACGCGAAGATGATGCGTGAGAGGCTGTGGAAAAAGTCTGGCCGCTGCCGCGCGGCAATTTGGCCAAAACCGCGAAAAGCTTGGGCCGTTAACGAACTTTCGGAGAACAGGGAACCGAAATCAATCTGGCTTAAGTATTTGTCTGGCAAGGATGATTTTGGTAAAAGTCCGGCCCGAATGGCTCCCTGCGGGGCTGCCTCCCTTTGTCGTCCGCCTCTTCAAGGAAGCTGTAGTGACCCGATCGCATCGAGCCATTCACCTCCCCTCCGCATGCCTGTTTTTCACCCTCGTCACCCTGAGCCCGATCGCGGCTTCGCCGGCTGACGCGGGCATTTTCGATTTCCTGAAATCCCCCACGAACCATTCCGATGCCGCCCCTGCCACGCCCGCCGAGCAACCGGCCGCAAACGCCGCGGTGGACAACACAGACGACGCGGCGCTAGGCGAAATACCCATGCCGGCCGCCAAGCCCGTCGTGGCGAACAGCGCTGCCACCGCCGCCCCGATCGTCGAATGGGCGGCCAAGCATCTTTACTGTGTGGAATATGCGCGTATCCGTTCCGGGCTGCAGATTTTCGGGGACGCGAAATATTGGTGGAGCAAAGCCGCTGACATGTATGCGCGCGCGGCACAGCCCGTTGCCGATGCGGTTATGGTATTCGCCGGCTCCAAGCGTATCCGCCATGGCCATGTCGCGGTGGTGACGGCGGTTCTCGGCCCGCGCGAGATCAAGGTGGACCACGCCAACTGGCAGAACCGCGGCGAGATCGATCTGAACATGCCCGTACTGGACGTCAGCAAGGACAATGACTGGTCGAAGGTCCGCGTCTGGGATCCAAGGTCTGGCCAGTATGGCGCGCGCGTCTATGCCATCAGCGGCTTTATCGAGCGCACGCCGCCTGTGACCCGCGGCAGCTAAGGCCGCCGCAATACCATTACGTCCAGTCTTTGCCTTTGTGCGGCTTGCGCACCAGTTCGGGCTGGGCGAACGGCGCCGGCGCGGACTTGTTGTCCTTCGCCTTATCGCTGGCCTTGGGTTTCTTCTTTTCCTTGTTTCCGCGCTGTTCACGATTGGCCATGGGATTCTCCGGACTCACTTCGAAGCGGGGCGCAGCGTAATTCGCCTCGCGGCCGGAAAAAAGAGGGTCAGCCCGGGTCGATAAGCGCTTCGTAAAGACAGACCTGCTCTTCGTTCAAGGCCCGCGCAAGGATTTCCCGAACAACGGCGATCTTGCGCGCGTCCCGGCGCTCTCCGCGCCGTTTCAGGCTGCGTTCTATTCCGTCCAGTTCATTGTCGGCGGACAGAAGACTGGCGAAGCGGCGGATGTTGAGAGGTTTTGTCATGGGGCCTCAACGCGGGCTGGTGACGGGGCGCTTGCTGGACTGCTCAAGAATGCCAGGCGCATCCCACGCGCCTTCGGGACGGATGATCAGATAGGGATCGCTATCCATCGTGATGGCGTTGCGATGTGGCGTAAGCTGGCGCACGATCTCGATATAGGCGTGGTCCGAAAAGACGAGCTTTCGATTGCGGCCAAGCGAACGGAAGCCGAGCTTTTCCCAAAAGCCTATGAGACGGGCCTGCGAATGGCCGTAGATCTGAGAATAGCTTTTGCGCCGGCATATCTCGACGGCCGCTTCGACGACCGCGCGCGTGACCGGCGTGCCACGGAAAGGTTTCAGGACCGCGAGGCGCTCCAGTTTCGCGAAGCCCGAGAAATAGCGGATGCGGATTGCCGCCGCAGGCCTGACGCCGGCAAGGGCGAGCACATGCGTGGCGCAATAATCGTTGCCGTCGAACTCTTCGTCATAGGGGCAATCCTGCTCGGACATGAACACGGCGGCGCGCACCGCGAAGACTTGCTGAAGCTGCTCCGCCGTGGAGACAGCGATGGTTCGCACGAGCGGAGCTGGCATGTTCAAGACGGAGAACCGCCGCGGTTCGGCGGCGGAAGCCTTATCAGGCTGCCCATTCCGATATCCGTCCCGCCGGAGACCGCTATCGAGCCCGCGCCAATGCCGGACTTGAGCCCTTCCATCGTCGCAACGCGCGCGTAAAGCGGCGCATCCGCGTAACGCAAACCCATGGCGCGCGCGATGACCCGATCGAGTGTCCGCGTGAGTCTGCGCGCGACGATGGCCCAGATGTAAACCGCCGCCGGCGCATCGCCGAACGGCGCCAGCACGCAGAGCGGCGGATCGGCGGTGTCGAGCGTGTGCGCTTCCAGTGCCGCGCGGCCCTCCGCCGTGAGCGGCAGGAACGCATAGAACCCGACGATGTTCGAGGTTTCGCTGTCCGGCGGAAGACGCTCGATCAGCCAGAAGCTGTCGCTGTTGTGCGCGAAGACGCGCATCATGGTTTCGAGTGTGCCGGCCTGTGGGGATATCTCCGCAATGAGGAGCCTGTGCAGCAGCGGGATTTCGGTAGATTCCGGCGGACGCACCCAGACAAGGCCGCCTTCCGGATGTTCGACCGACTCGCTTGGGCCCCATACCCGCTCCCGTAAGCTTTTGAATTTATTATAATCCGACATCTATTTGCCTCGGAGAGATATACAACTATAAGTTGTTATCTATCAGAAGCACAGCCTTAGTTAAAGAGTGTGGCAGTGAAGACAGGAATGCAGGAAGGTCGGTTTTGGAATGGGGATATTCCAAAAGCGGGGAGGGGTAGTATGGACGGCGGACGGTGGGATGACTTTCGCTACTTTCTTGCGGTCGCCAAAACATCCAGCATCAAGAAAGCCGCTGCCGAGTTGAAGATCACGCAATCGGCCGTGAGCAAGAGGCTCGAACGGCTGGAAGCCGGGTTGAATGTGCGGCTGTTCGAGCGCGGCCCCGCCGGCGCGAAGATCACCTATCAAGGCCAGCGCATCCTCAATCACGTCCTGTCGGCCGAGGCCGCGCTGTCGCGTGCCCAGGACGGCGCGCAAGGCGCAGCCTCGCGCATCGCCGGCGATTGCAGCCTTCGGCTGTCCGACGGAATCGCGAATTACTGGATTGCCGACTTTCTTCCGGGATTTTTCGCCCGCTATCCGGATGTCGAGCTCAGGATGATGTTGGAATCCGACGAGCAGGCCGAGCGCAACGAGCTATTCGATATTCGTCTGCACTATACGCCGCCGGTGGACACCGGGCAGATCGCGAAAAACCTTTGCACGGTGCACTTTATCCCATTCGCGTCCCGGTTGTATCTGGAGGAATACGGCACACCGCGGTCGATCGAAGATCTCGCGCAGCATCGTCTGATAGACCAGGCGCAATATCTGATATCCAAGGGCACCTGGGCGGCGTTGTTCAGCGACAACACCGTCAAATTCACATCGCTTTTTACGAACCACAGTTCGTTCCTCGCGCGCAGCGTGCTGATGGGTGTGGGGATCGCGTTGATGCCGACTTACATGGTGATCAAGGGTAGCGCGTTCATACCGCTGGATATCGGCATGCGAATTCCCCTGAAACTCTATGCCAGCTACGGCAGAGAGCAGGCGCAGAAGACCGCGGTGCGCATGACCCTGAATTTCTTGCGGGAGCGTGTTTTCGATCTCAAGAATATGCCCTGGTTCGACGATAAATTCTTGGCGCCCGATCTCAACTGGCGCGAGATGCATCGCGAAGCCGTGGCGCAAAACAATCATGGCTCGCAGGCGCGCCAAAGCTCGCCGCCGAATAGCGCTCAGCGGATGTTGCGCGTGTCGTAAGCCCAATGCAGCAGCGCCTGACGCTGGCGGGGGCGGCAGGACCAGTCGTCCCGCTCGCAATGTTTCTTCAACTGCGCCAGATGGCGCGTCATGTTCTTCCAGCGGCCGATCTGGCGCACATCGTCTTCCATGCGGCGCCCGGCATAGTAACGGCAATACCATTGAAACCAGCCGCGCGGATCGTCGTTATGAATCCAGCCCTTTTGCTTCCAGTAGGACAACGGCTTGGAAGCGGCGATGCGGAAGAAGTTGATATCCGCGTTGGCGCCCTCCGGTGAAAGCCTGGCGCGCACGAACCAGCTTTTGGGGAATTCCTTTCGGCAATCAGTCATGTATTTTCCGCCGAACACGCCCAACTCGAGCATCTCCTTCGGCGTGAGTTCCGGCTTGAATTCGGGATCGAAGTTGCGGCCCGCGGGCTCTGTAAGCTTGTAGCGGTAATTGCGCTGCATCTTGTCGTGAACGGTGACAGTTTTCGGCTTCATCGCTTCCGTTTCACCAGCGCAGCGACATACAGGACAGCCCTGCGTCGAGCTTGGCGACCTCCGTGACAGGCATGGTCTGTACGGAAAGCCTCCGGCCCCGGATCAATTCCGCTGTACGCGGAAATCGGTCGCCCAGCAAAATGGTGCCGTTGATGCGCAAGGCATTGGCGGCGGCTTCCTCGCCATCTGGCGTGACGATCAGGCGGAAGCCGTCGAAGACCTTGCTCTGCGCCATCGCGCGCGTGACGAGGATTGTTTCTTCGTCCAGCAGCGAAGACGCGGTCTTGAGATGCAGGACGGTGGAAGGCGTTTGAACGATACGCGTATTGCGGCCGAGCGAATGCAGTGCTGCCTGCAACGCTTCGGCGCCGGCGCGGTTGGTGCGTTTAGAAAGACCGATGAAAATCGTCTTGGGCGTGATGAGAACATCGCCACCATCCGCATTTTCGCCATCCACCAGTTCGTGCACCTGGCCGAAGTGGCGCTTCAACGCATCGCGCATGTGTTCGCGCTCGCTCAGGCGTGACGGCGCGCCGGGGCGCAGAAGAATCGCGCCTTGCGGAACGATGAAAGTGGGATCCTCGACGAAGATGGAATCAGGAAAGGCATCGAGCGGCGGCAATTCATCGACCGAAAGCCCTGCATCCCGAAGCGCTGAAACATAAGCCCGATGTTCGGCGCGAAGTTTCTCAAAATCCGGATCGGGGGAAGAATCATTGCGCAAGCCATGGACCACACTGGGCGCCGGCGCGCGCATGATCGCGTTGGTGAAATCGAACACGCGCATCGGATTCTCCATGGCGCTCACGCTCTCGCGTACGCTTAAAAAACAAAAAGCCCCGCGATCCTAGGATCGCGGGGCTTGTCGTATTTGTGAAGGCGGGCATCTGTTCTTGGCAGGACTGGCAGCGACCGACTCTCCCGCGGCTTGAGCCGCAGTACCATAGGCGCTGGGGGCTTTGACGGCCGAGTTCGGAATGGGATCGGGTAGGATTCCCCCGCTAGTACCACCAGTCCGGCAAAGAACAGATGCGGCAAACGAGGGCGAACCTCGCAAGCGAAAAACACCAAACAAAGACATTATTGCTGATCAACGAAGCGCGCGGGTAACGCGCTGCGATTGATGTGATGCAAAGCACACACGAGCGTGTTTGCAAGAAGTTCGTCTGGCCTTATTTCCAGACATGAAACGAGTGCTTGGCGATCAAGCCGATCGAGCGATTAGGACCAGTAAGCTCAGTACATTGCTGCACTTACACACCTGGCCTATCGACGTGGTAGTCTTCCACGGCTCTCAAGCGAAACCTGGTTTTGAGGTTAGTTTCCCGCTTAGATGCTTTCAGCGGTTATCTATTCCGTATTTAGCTACTCGGCTGTGCCACTGGCGTGACAACCGATCCACCAGAGATACGTTCTTTCCGGTCCTCTCGTACTAGGAAAAAGTCCTCTCAAGTTTCGAACACCCACGGCAGATAGGGACCGAACTGTCTCACGACGTTCTAAACCCAGCTCACGTACCACTTTAAATGGCGAACAGCCATACCCTTGGGCCCGACTACAGCCCCAGGAAGAGACGCCGCGACATCGAGGTGCCAAACACCGCCCCCGATATGAACTC
>JAFECP010000046.1:25220-40622 GCA_018242105.1 Pseudomonadota bacterium | reverse complement strand
TCGGCGGCGGCGTGAAGGCACGCGGCGAAACGTCGAACAATATCTTCGGCTTCGCGCGCCATTGTGAAAGCACCGAGAGCCTGCCGTAAGATTTCGTATCGGGCTTGGCGACAACGCGCTCTGCCACTTCTCGCTGGAACATCAAGGTCAGCGATTGCCAGAACGGCGGCCAGGTTTCGGCTGCCAGCCATTTCACGAGGAGGGCCGATCCGATGTTGTAGGGCAGGTTGGCGGCGATGCGCACCGGTGTCGCGATATTGTGTTCGCGGAAGAGTTTCGTTTCATCCAGCGCCAGCGCGTCGGCAGGAACGACCTGCAAACGGCCCGGATAGACGCGCGAAATATCTTCCAGTGCGGGCAGGCAGCGATCGTCGCGTTCCACCGACACGATTTTAGCCGCGCCTTCCATCAGCAACGCGCGTGTCAGGCCGCCGGGCCCCGGACCGACTTCGTAGATCACCGCACCGCCGGGCGAAGCGGCGCGCGCGATCTTGCGGGTGAGATTGAGGTCGAGAAGGAAATTCTGGCCCAGCGATTTCTTCGCCGCCAGATCGTAGCGCGCGATCACTTCGCGCAGCGGCGGCAGTGGATCGCTATAGTCCAAATCGCGCATCCGCGATCTCGGCGGCCATCCTGATCGCCGCGATCATGCTGCGTGGATCGGCTCTGCCTTTGCCTGCGATATCGAGCGCCGTGCCGTGATCGGGCGAGGTGCGCACGATCGGCAGGCCCAGCGTCACGTTCACGCCATCCCAGAAGGCCAGCGTCTTGAGCGGGATCAATGCCTGATCGTGATACATGCACAGTGCCGCGTCATATCGTGCGCGCGCTTCTTCGTGGAACATGGTGTCGGCGGGCAGGGGGCCAAATACGGTGCCCTCGGCGCTCAACGCTTGTGCCGCCGGTGCAATGATGTCGCGTTCCTCGGGGCCGATCTCGCCCTCTTCGCCCGCGTGCGGATTGAGGCCGCTGATCGCCAGCCGCGGTTTGGCGATGCCGAAGTCTCGTTTCAACGCCTGCAGGATGATCTCGCCCGTCTCGACGATGGCAACTTCGCTGATGCGCCTGGGCACTTCGCTGATGGGAATATGGATCGTCAGCGGCACCACACGCAGCCCGCCGCCCGCCAGCATCATCACCGCGCGCGGCGCTTGCGTGATTTTTTGCAGATATTCGGTATGCCCGGCGAATTCAAAGCCGCCCTGCAGCAACGAAGCTTTGTGAATCGGCGCGGTAACCACGGCGGCGGCAGCGCCTTGCACTGCCATGGCGACAGCCGTGTCTATGGCGTCCACAACGGCGTGTGTGTTTGCAGGATCGGCGTGGCCCATGCGCACAGGCGCGCCGAGCGCATGGCTCTCGATCAGGGCATTTGCAGGGATATCGTGAAAAGCTTTCGCGTCACCGACCAGCTTCAGCGCGCGTTTTCCGATCTTGCCGCCCAGCGCATGCCACGCGGCGACGGCGGCTTCCGGTCCGATACCGGCCGGTTCGCCCATGGTGATGAGGATGGGCGCGTCCGGCGCTGGTGAAATCTCACTGTTCCGAGGCATCGGAGGATTTGCGCGGACCCAGGGGCTCACCGGGCTTCTCGATATCGGCATCACGGCGCAGGTCGCGCAGATATTGGCGCGACAATACCGCCATGCGCTGCTCGAACAGTTGCTGCTCGACATCGTCGCGCGACGGCATCTTGAACGCCGATTGCGGCGGCGGCGCACCCTTGTCGCAGCGCACGATCAGTTCGACGCCCGCCGGCGACTGGAATGGAACGGTGGTTTCACCTGCGTGGGTTTGTGCCAGGGCCTGCTGCATCTGCGGGCTGAGATCGGCGACGCGCATGGTGCCCAGATGCATATAAACGGCGCCCTTAATCGGTTTTATCGCTTCCGCCAGCCCGTCGCAGCTCAGAATGTGCGTGCGCAGATTGTTGGCGAAGGTCATCACCTTTTCCAGAAGATCCTTTTTGGGCGTTGGGCCGATGGGAAGCAGAATGCGATCCAGCGGTATCGAGGCAGGATGATCGTTCACCTGCTGCTGCGCCGGATCGGGAACTTTCGTGTTTTCGCCTTCCTGGCGCGCCCGCAGAAGCAGGATGTAATAGCCGCCCGTGGAACGGATCGGTTCGCTCAGCGAGCCGGGCCGCATCTTGCTCACGGCTTCGTCAAGTTCCTTGGGCAACTGTCCCTGCACGACGACACCGAGATCGCCGCCGGAAGCCGCGGTCGGGTTCTGGCTGAACTGCCGCGCAAGCTCGCCAAACGAAGCGCCGCTGCGCAGTTGCTCTTCCATTTCCTGCATGCTCTTGAGGACCTTGGCATCGTCCTCGGGATTGTCGACCGACTGGAAGATTTCGGCGACCAGGAAATGCGGTTTGTCGCGGCCCTCTGCTATGCGCTGCATTTCCGCTTTTACGTCTTCCGGCGAAACATCGACGCGATCGCCGTATTGCGCCTGCACGGTTTTCGACCAGGCGATCTGCGCGGCGATCTGCGAGCGCATGGTTGCTATCGCTACATGAGAGCGCGCAAGAATCGCGGTCAGTTGTTCAAGCGTGAGGTGATTGTCCTTGAGGATATTGTCGATCGACTTGTCCACGTCGGCGGCGGAAACGGTGATCTTGTTCTGCTGCGCTTCGAGAAGCTGGATGCGCTCCGTTTCAAGCTGGCGCAGCACCTGTTGTTGAATCTGCTTCAATGCCTTCGGCGACGGATGCGCATTCGAGGTTGCAATATAAAGGGCGACACGCTGGCGCAGGTCGTAATCGGTGATCACCGTGTCATTGACGATCGCGGCGACGCCGTCGCCTTTCAGTTGCGCTTCCTCCGGCGTCTCACCGACATTGAGCGTTTCATCGCCCGGCGGCGTAGCTGCGTTTTGCGTGGCCGCAGCTTGTGTCCGGGCAGTAGGAGATTCCTTGGCGCAAAGCGGCGCGGCATTCAGCGCGAGCGCGCAAACACCGATGAGTGCGAACGTGAAAGTGCGAGTCATTTAAGGACCGGTCTCGGATATTCTTGCGGTTTCGGGTCACCATTCGCGTCCCGTCCACCGCGGGCGCCCGGCTGCCCGGAGAATAAGCAATTTGGGCGCAAGGTCAAAGGTTTGTGGTCGAGAACAGATGCCGCGGGAAGAGCTCGCTGGCGCCCCGCGTGTCCGGCTCGTCGCTGGTGTTCAGCTTGAAGCGCAGCAGGATGGATGTCGAAGGCGCAATGTCACGGTCGCGCGTGTATTGCCGGCGGTAAGAAAGCGAGATTTTCAGGCATTCATCGTCGTAACCAATGCCGAATTCGTCATCGAGCATCTGGCTGTTGGCAAGGTCTCGCCGCGCCGCCGCGAACAGGACCCAATAGTCAAAAATGCCCACTGTCGCTTGCCCGTTAACCTCTTCGCGCGGCTCATCGGTGGAGATCACGTCCTGCTGTGGCAGGCGCACATAGCTGAGTTCAATCGAAGAGCGGCCATAGCTGCCGTCCAGATAGACCTGATTGCGCCGGATCGTTCCGTCGGTCTCATCGATATCGACGCGATGGGTGAGGCTAAAATAGGGTGGAAACTTGATCGTGAACCGGCCAACGATGTCGGATGCCTTGTCGCCGAAGCCGGTCTCTTCCGAAAATACCGGATCCGGTTTCAGGCGCAGCACCTGGCCAAGCTGCAGTTCGACGCTGCCCTTCGGGAACATCGCTTCGGTGCGGAAGCCCACATTCGCGCGCGGGCCGCTTTCCACGATGTCGTAACCGGGGATGCGGTCGAAGCTGAAGACGTCATTCTCGCCCAACTCGATATTGACGCTGCCTTCATTGGGGATGCCTTTCGGATTGCCGCCGTAAGGCGCGGCGATGGCCTGGATGATCGGCTCCACGATGAACGCTGTTTTCCCGGAACCGCCGCCGCTGACGAACGGCCAACGCCAATCGACGCCGATATAGGGAACGCCGCGTGCGATATAGTTGGTTTTCGTGGGGATGGCGGGGAAGTCGAGCGGATCGTTGTTCGAAACGCGATAGAGATCGCCGCGTGCATCGGCGCGGATCGTGAAGAGCTGGCCGTTATCCGTCACGAATGGAAGCTGCCAGCGCATCTCGCCGGTGAGGCGCTGGCTGTCGGGGCCGCTGTTGCGTTCCAGCGAAATGCTGTTGAGGTCAAACCGGAAATCGCCGCCCAGAACGGAACGCTCGGGGATATACGTGTATTCGATCAGCGGCAGCGCGAGCGGAATTTGCGCGGTCTTGATGAACAGCGGCGAAACCTGTGTCGTCGCGCAGACGGGCGGGTTTGTGGAAGAGAGTTGTGGACAGGAACCGACGAGGCTCTGGAAGAAATATCCGGTGATCGCAAAGCGGCTACGCCCACTGACCCCTTCGACGAACAAATCGCTAAAGAGCTGATCGTCCTTGTTATAGAGGCTGTAGCGTTCCAGATAAGTCGGGTTCGAGGTGAGTTGCGCATCGAAGCCGAACCGCCAGACATTGCTGTCGCCGATTGGCGCGCGGCCCGCGCCGAACAGCGACGAATACCATTCATGCGTGTTTTCGTTGAGGCCGCCGTTGGGATTGCTGGCGACCGTGGCCTGCAGCCACATGCCGCCGTGATTCCAGCGCTCGCGATATTCGCCCTCCAACACCTGGCCACCCTCGGTGGAGAGGATCGGCTCAATCGTCATGTCGCGCGAATCTGTGAGCGAGATGTAATAGGGAAGCTTGACGAAGCTTCCGAGCGTGCTGGATGAGCCGACATCGGGCGCCAGAAGTCCGGTCTCGCGTTTCACGGTGGGGTCGGATTGGCTGAAATAGGGTGTGTACGCCACGGGAATGCCGAAGAAGTCGATGATGGCATCGCGATAGGTGATCTTGTGCGCCGTCTGGTCGTAGACGACATGATAGGCTTTCACGTCCCAAAGCGGCGTGCGCTGGCCCGGCTTGTTGCAGATTTTGCAATTGGTGAAGGTCGCGCGCTCCATCGTCGTGACGGTTCCGTCCCTGCGCGTTGCCCGCGTTGCGGCAAGCCGGCCCGTTTTGCCGATCAGGGCGCGGAATCCTTCCAGCACGCCGTCCTTCATCTCGTTGCTGAGCACGACGCGCGGGCTGAACACCACATTGCCGTCCGGAGCCATCATCACGACGTTGCCGCTGGCCGTCACAGTGTCGGTATTCTGGTCGTAGGTCAGCACGTCGGCGGTGACGATGCGCCCGTTATGATCGACTTCGACATGACCGTTCGCGGTCACGACTTTGCCTTTCACGTCATAGGTGACGTCGTCGGCCTTTAGCACATAATCGCCGCCTGGCGGTCCGAGCAACGCGTTCTTTCCCACAGGGCTGGCGGCGTGCGCGGCGCCGCTCAGAAGAAGTGCGGCGGTCAGGCAACCGAGAAATCTTGCGCGGCGCATCAGCCGTCCTCCTGGTGGAAGACGAGCGTCATTCCCAGCAGAATGGCCGCGGCCGCGGGCGCCGACGCGGCGAGCGCGGTGGGAAGAATGCCGGATTCACCCAGCGCCTCGGTCACATTGGCGAAGAAATACACGCCGAAGCCAGCAAGCGCGCTGTAGAGGATCACGCTCAGCAGGCCGCCCATGCGTGCAAGCCTGAGCGAAAAGCTCGCGGCCATGAACACCATCGCCGCGAACATCGCAGGCATCACTAACAGGGAATCGAAATAAAGGACATAGCGAACGGCGGAGAAGCCCGCCTTGCGCGCGGTCGCGATGAAATAAGGCAGGTCCCAGAAGGAAATCGTGGACGGCGAGGCAAAGCTCTCTTGAATCTGCGCCGGGGTCAGCGTCGTCTCGAAACTGTAAACGGGATGATAGACCGACTTGCCCTCCGGCCCGCTAACCCAAGCATCGCGCATCGTCCATGCGCCAGTTTCCAACACGGCGGAATGTGCATCGATGCGGCCCATGAAGCGGTCGTTTTCGCCATAGCGGAATACGATCACGTCTTCCAGGCGTAATCCCTGATTGGCCACGCGCAGCGCATGGATCACCGATTGGGAGTGCGCATCCCCCTGCCGCAGCCACAATCCGTTGCGGGAGATGGCAAGTTGCGACGCTTGCCCGCGAATGTATTTCGCTTCCATTTCCGAATACTGCACCAGCATGCGGGAGGTGAGAGGCGTAAGCGCCATGACGGTGAATACGCCGAGCGCCACCGCAACCGCGAGCGACGGCGCAAGCAGATCCCATGCGGAAACGCCCGCTGCGCGGATCGCGATCAATTCCTGACTGCGCGAAAGGCGCACGAAAGCGAACACACCGCCCAGCAGAACCGCGAATGACATGAGCTTCAAACCCAGATCGGGAAGCTGCAGCAGCGCCATGCCGATCACGACGCTGGTGGGAACGTGCTTTTCAGCGGTGTGATCGGCGAGGCCGACAATGTCGATCGACAGCGCCAGAAACAGGAAACCCGCATAGACCGTTCCCACGCCTACGATGAATTGGCGCGCCAGATAGCGGAAGAGAGTCCAGGACCAGGTCATGCGGGGGCCAGCGGCGCGGGACCGCGCAAGCGTTCCATCAGGCGCGGCAGAAGCGTGCCCTGCAGGTCGATCAGCGCAAGCGCTGCGCCAATGATGGGGATGAAATAGAGCAGGAAGAGCAGGGATGGATTGCGCGCCGCCATGCTCTGCGCGCCGTAGCCGACGATGCGCAGGGCTGCGGCGAACATGGCCGCGACGGTCAGGCGCAAGGCGTAGGCGCCGCGCTGCCGCCGCCCACCCGTCACTGCAGCAAGCGCCAGCAACGCGAAGGTGATGCAGTAGAGCGGTGCGGCGAGGCGGTTGTTCCCTTCCGCGAGGAAAATGTTGATCAGATTCCTGTTCTTCGGCGGTGTCTTGAATTGCGGCCAGAACAGTTCGCTCAGGTAGCGGTCGCTGGCTTCCAGTTGCGACTCCCGTTGCTGGCCTGAAAACTGGTCGAGATCGAAAACGTAACGGTTGAATTTCAGAACCGAAAGCTGCGCGCCGTTGCCGTTCGCTTGCTCGATCGTTCCATCCATCATGATCAAGCGCCCGCCGGCAGATGTTTGCGCCAGCACGCCGCTTTCCGCGATGTAGGTGGTCGGCCGTTTCGCATCGCGATTGTCGTGAACAAGAATGCCGCGAATATGTCCATCCGGCGCCAGTTCCCGGATGAAGACCGTCAGCCCGTCGGCCGGGGTGTTGAACGCCCCTTCGCTCAACATGGCGGCGCCGATATCGGCGCGGATGTCGAGCACGGCCATCCGCATCGTGCGTTGGCCCAGCGGCATCAGATAAAGGCTGCAAAGATAGGTGAGCGCCATCACGATCACCGCCGCGATCATCACCGGAACGCCGAGCTGGAAACGGCTGAAACCGCTTGCCTGCATGACAACCAGCTCGCTATCCGCGTTCAGCCTGTGCAGGCCGTAAAGCGCGCCGGCGAAGAAGGCGATGGGCAGGATGATGACCAGCAGGCTCGGCAGCACCAGCAGCGTCAGGTAGATGAAGGTCGGCGCCGATTGTCCGCGGTTGATGACCAGATCGAGCAGCCGCAGCGACTGGGACAGCCACACCACGCCGGTCAGCAGGAAGCCGAAAAGCGCGATCGGTCCCACGAGCTGGCGCAGGACATAGTTCGACAGTCGCGGCAATCTTGCGTTCGCTGGCATACCCTGAAAGCCCTGGCGCGGCGCTTGGTCCCGGCCCCGGATTCGACCTAAGCTGAATCTAGCACTAACTAGCATTTTCCCGCCGCCACCCGGCAACCCGAAATCCACGCATCTGCCTGACGGAACGTATTTTTTTGGATTAAAGGGCAGCAAACATTACCTGGAGGTATCCCATGCAGCTTTCCTTTGCCGCCCTGTCCCTGAACGTGGCTGGAGCCCTGGTCCTGGGCGTCCAGGCGGATGGCGTGTTCACCCCATCGGCAATGGAGGCCGACAAGGCCGCGGGCGGCGCCCTGAAACGGGCCGTGGCTGCCTCGTCCAAATTTTCGGGAAAGACCGGGCAGGTGGTGGAGGTTTTGGCGCCGCCGGGGCTGAAGGCCTCGCGCGTTTTGCTCGTCGGCATGGGCAAGGGCGAGGATTTCAATGGCGGGTCCGCCGAGCGGCTGGCCGCGAGCGTCGTCGCGCGGCTCTATACCAACGGCACACCCGCTATCGCTTTCGCCATCGACGCGCCGAAGGGCGCGAAGCTGAAGCCTGCCGCGCTGGCCGCGCATCTGGCGATGGGTGCGAAGCTGCGCAGCTATGGCTTTACGCAATATCGCACCAAAGCGCGCGACGAATACGAAATGACGATCAAGACCGTCGCCATCGGCACGCGCGACGTACCCGGTGCGAAGAAGGCGTGGCCGGCGATGGAGGCGGTGGTGGACAGCGTGTTCCTCGCGCGCGGTCTCATCAACGAACCGCCGAATGTTCTTTATCCTGCGGAATTCGCGAACCGCGCGAAGCAGCTTTCCAAGCTCGGCCTCAAGGTCGAAGTGCTGGGCGAAGCGCAGATGAAGAAGCTAGGCATGGGATCGCTGCTCGGCGTCGGGCAGGGCAGCGAGCGTGAAAGCCAGCTTGTCGTCATGCGCTGGAACGGCGCGCGCAAGAAAGACGAAGCGCCGGTCGCCTTCGTCGGCAAGGGCGTGTGCTTCGATTCCGGCGGCCTGTCGCTGAAGCCCGGTGCATCGATGATGGGCATGAAGGGCGACATGGGCGGCGCCGCCGCCGTAACCGGCACGATGCGCGCGCTCGCGGCGCGCAAGGCGAAGGTGAATGCCGTGGGCGTGATCGGTCTGGTTGAGAACATGCCGGACGGCAAAGCGATGCGCCCGGACGATGTGGTCACGTCCATGTCGGGGCAGACCATCGAAGTGCTGAACACCGATGCAGAAGGCCGCCTCGTTCTGGCCGATGCGCTCACCTACACGCAGCGCAAGTTCAAGCCGAAATTCGTGATCGACCTCGCCACGCTGACCGGCGCGATCATGATCGCGCTCGGCAACGATCACGCGGGCCTGTTCTCCAACAACGATCAGCTTTCCACACGACTCACCGATGCGGGTAAGGCAGTGGGCGAGCCGGTGTGGCGGCTGCCCTTGGGCGATGCGTACGACAAGCTCATCAAATCCAAAATCGCCGACATGAAGAACATTGGCGGCCCCTATGCCGGCTCCATCGTCGCGGCGCAGTTCCTCCAGCGCTTCGTGGAGAAGGGACAGGCCTGGGCGCATCTGGATATCGCCGGTGTCGCTTGGCAGGACGGCGAGCAGAAGCCGCTCTCCCCCGGCTGGGGTGTCGGCTGGGGCGTGCGCACGCTGGATCGGCTGGTTGCTGATAACTACGAGAAGTGATGACAAGCGCTCCTCACTTTTCCTCCCCCGTTCACGGGGGAGGGGGACCGCGAAGCGGTGGAGGGGCCCTCTCCGCGCACTTGCCCCCTCCGCTTCGCATCGCTGCGCTCGCTCAGCACCTCCCCCGTAAACGGGGGAGGAAAGGTTCGGTGCGATGACCGAAACCCTCTTCTATCATCTAGAACGCCGCAGCCTCGATGACGTGCTGCCCAATCTCGTCACGCGCACGCTGGAGCGTGGGCAGCGCGTGCTCATCAAGGCGGACTCGGCGGACCGCGCATCGGCGCTCGACAATCTGCTGTGGACCTATGACGACCAGAGCTTCCTGCCGCACGCGCAGGTGGGCGATGGCAATGCGAAGCGTCAGCCGGTGCTCATCACCACCGAAGATGAAAATGCCAATGCCGCGAACGTCCTCTTCCTCGTCGGTGGCGCCGAACCGCCGGCATGGAACGGCACGGAAGCCAACGCGCTCACCCGTATCGTGTTGATGTTCGACGGGCGCGATGCGGAGTCGCTCAGCCGCGCGCGTGCCGCGTGGAAAGACGCCAAGGCCGCCGGCCACGACGCGACCTATTGGAAAGAAATGCCGACCGGAAAATTCGAGAAGCAGGCTTAGGTTCCCTCGCAGGGTGACAATTCTGTCATGAGGAACGTGGCGGCGGATCACGGGTTGAAATCCGCGCCGCAAACAAGAAATAAGACTTATGTTCTACGGTCTCGGTTTCATCACCTTGCTCGCGCAGATCGCCTGCGCCGTCCACATCGTCCGCAGCGGGCAGCATTATCTCTGGATCGTGCCGGTGCTGTTGCTGCCATGGGTCGGTATCTGCGCCTATGTGATCTACAATTTCGCCTCCGGCGCCGCGCAGAACTACGCCGTGCGCCGCTACGCCGACAACATGCCCAACATCACCGATCCGGGAACCTCCTATCGCCAGAAGAAGCGCGAGCTGGAGATGGTCGGCTCCGCGCAGGCCAAGCGCGTGTTCGCGGAAGAGTGCCTCAAGCGCGGCCGTTTTCAGGATGCCGTCGATCTTTATCAAGGGGCAGCGCAAGGCACCTTCGCGGAAGATCCGGCGCTGCTGCATGGGTTGGCGCGCGCCAAATTGCTGGCGGGCGACGGCGCGGGTTCGGAACGCGCATTCGATGCGCTGCGCGCCGCCGATCCGCACGCCTTCACGCAGGACGCGCATCTGGATTATGCGCGCGCTTTGGCGCTGCAAGGCAAGAACGAGCAGGCGGCGGCGGAATATGAAAAGCTGTCTCGCGTCTATCCGGGCGAGGAAGCGCGCTGCCGCTACGCCGTGCTGCTCAACGAAATGGGCCAGCGCGAAAAAGCGCAATCGCTGTTCCGCGCGATTGTGGACGCGGTGAAATCCTCGCCGTCCTATGTTCGCCGCCGCCAGCGCGAGTGGCTGAAGATCGCGCAGCAGAATTTGAATTAGGGCGATTTGAGCGGGCAGAGCCACGTACTCACTTGTCATGGCCCGCCGGAGTGCGGGCCACCCAGTTGACGCCTTCGCAGATTTCAAAAAGAAAAGCGCCCGGCGTCCTATCCGTCATCACTTGTGCAGATTTCACCTGGGTGGCCCGCACTCCGGCGGGCCATGACACTGTAGGTTGGTGAGATTGGGTTATTCTCAAACAAAAGCCGATGAGCTAACTCGCCATCGCGGATTCATATTCTTCGTTCACCGCCATCCAGCGGGTTTCGGCGGCTTCCAGCTTGCGCTGAGCCTCCGCGCGCTTCTTGGATACCGCTGTCGCCTTGGCGCGGTCGCTGGTGAACAGCAGCGGATCGGAAAGCGTCTTGTCGTACTTCGCAATTTCCCTGTTCAGTTCCGCGATCTGGCCCTCTGCAAGCTCGACCTTCTCTTTCAGCGGCTTCAGCAGGCGGCGCTTTTCGGCCTCCTGTTTGCGCGCATCTTCCTTGGAGATTTTCGGCGCCGGTTCTTCGCGGCGCGTCGGTGCGTTTTTTCCGCTGAGCAGGAAGCGGCGGTAATCGTCCAGGTCGCCCTCGAAGGGATGCACGCCGCCATCGGCGACAAGGAACAGCCGGTCCATCGTCGCTTCGATCAGGCGGCGGTCATGGCTGACGAGGATGACCGCGCCTTCGAAATCGTTGAGCGCGATCAGCAATTCCTCGCGCGCGTCGATATCCAGATGGTTCGTCGGTTCGTCGAGAATGAGCAGGTTGGGGCGGTCCAGCGTCGCCAGCGTCAGCATCAGCCGTGCGCGCTCGCCGCCGGAGAGCTTGCTCACCACGGTCGTCGCCTTGTCGCCGACAAGACCCATCGAGCCCAGCCGCGTGCGCAGTTCGGTCTCCGTCATCTTCGGGCGATAGCGCGCCAGCGTCTGCACCGCGGTGATGCTGGCATCCATTTCATCGAGCTGATGTTGCGCGAAATAACCGACGGTCAGCTTGCGCGAGAACACCGCATCGCCGCCCATGCTTTGCAGGCGCCCGGCGAGCAGCTTGGCCAGCGTGGACTTGCCGTTGCCGTTTTTGCCCAGAAGCGCGATGCGGTCATCCGGATCGAAGCGCAGCGAGATGTTGGTGAGCACCGCGCGCCCATCATAGCCGACCGCGACTTTCTCCATCGTCACCAGCGGCGGGCTGACATTCTCCGGCGAGGGAAGCTTGATCGGCGCGATATATTCATCCGGCGGTACTTCCACCTTCTGCAACCGCTCCAGCATCTTCATGCGGCTCTGCGCCTGCCGGGCCTTCGAGGCTTTCGCCTTGAAGCGATCCACGAAAGCCTGCATATGCGCCCGCGCCGCATCCTGCTTCTTGGCGAACGCCAAGTCGTTGGAACGGCGCATCGCGCGCGTGGTGACGAAGGTGTCGTAGTCGCCGGTATAGAGCGTCAGCTTCTTGTATTCGAGATGCAGGATGAACTCTGCCACGCTGTTCAGCAGGTCGCGGTCATGGCTGACGATCAACACCGTGCCGCGATAGCGCTTGAGATAATCCTCAAGCCACAACACGCCTTCGAGATCGAGATAGTTCGTCGGTTCGTCCAGCAGCAACAGATCCGGCGCGGAGAACAGGATCGCCGCCAGCGCCACGCGCATGCGCCATCCGCCGGAGAATTCCGAACAGGGGCGAAGTTGCTCTTCCGCGTTAAAGCCAAGGCCCGCGAGAATCGATGCAGCGCGTGCGGGCGCGGCATAAGCGTCGATGGCGTCGAGCCGCGCGTGAATGTCGCCCAGTGCATGGCCGTCTGTTTCTGTTTCCGAGCGCGCCAGAAGTTCGATGCGTTCCTTGTCCGCCGCCAGCACCGTGTCGAGCAGGCTCACATTGGACGATGGCGCTTCCTGCGCCACGCTGCCGATGCGCCAGCCGGACGGTTTGGTGACTTCGCCCAGATCGGGATGAAGCTGATCCAGAATGACTTTCAGCAGCGTGGATTTGCCCGCGCCGTTGCGGCCCACCAGCCCTACGCGCCGCCCCGCAGGCAGCGAAGCGCTCGCGCCCTCAAGGATTTCCCGGCCCGCAATGCGGACGGTGACGTCGTCGATAACCAGCATGGTGGCGGGTGCATACAGCGCCCGGCGGTCAAACGGAAGCGCGCTTATTCGCTCGCCGGATCGTCCCAGATCATGTTCGCGGCGAGCTTCGGGCGGCGGTCGACATTCAAGGTGAAGATATCCGGCCGCGCATAATGTCCCACCACGTCGAGATCGTATTTCGCGCGCGCCAGTATCCCAAGATCGATATCGGCGGTGAGGATGGCTTCGCGGCCATAGACGGGCGCGGTGATCTCTTCGCCCAGCGGTCCATAGATCGCGGAACCGCCGCGGATGAGAACCCTGTCCGGCGTATTGCCCTGGATCGGCGTATAATCCGCCGGTGCGCCCGCGCGCGTGAAATATTGCACCGCCGACAGAACATAGCAGCGGCCTTCCAGTGCGATGTGGCGCATTGTGGCCTGCCATCCGTCGCGGTCGTCCACCGTCGGCGCGCAATATATCTGCACGCCTTGCGCATACATCGTCATGCGCAGCATCGGCATGTAGTTCTCCCAGCAGATCACTGCGCCGACGCGACCGAGCGGCGTCTCAGTGACCGACAGAGTCGATCCGTCGCCCATGCCCCAGACGAGGCGTTCCATCGCCGTCGGCATCAGCTTGCGCCGCCGCCCGATCAGTTCGCCGTTCGGATCGAAATGCAGCGCCGCGCAATAAAGCGTTCCGCCATCGCGCTCGATCGCGCCCGTCACCAGATGGATTTTGTGCTTCGCCGCCAATGCCGCGATGCGCTCGACCTCCGGGCCGTCCAATGCGATGGCGGAATCGTAATAGCGCCGGAATTGATCGCGCCCGCCGTCGCTGCGCGATCCCATGCGCGCGCCGAAATCGAGGCCTTTGGGATATCCGCCGACGAAGGCTTCCGGGAACAGCACAAGCTCCGCGCCCTGGCTTGCGGCGTCGCGTGCGAGGCGCTCCAGCTTCGCCAGTGTGGCGCCGGTGTCGTATAGAACCGATCCGGCCTGTACAACGGCAACGCGAGGCATGCGATCCTCCTCCTGAACAAGGCTTATTTAGCAGGTTTTGGACGCGGCTTGCCCTTCCGCCGGGGCGCTTCTATAAGGCCCGCAAAATTCCCCATTCGGAGCTTTAGAAATGGCCGTTGAGCGCACCCTTTCCATCATCAAGCCGGACGCCACCAAGCGCAATCACACCGGCGCCATCGTCGACCGTTTCGAGAAGGCGGGCCTTCGTGTCATCGCCTCCAAGCGCATGCAGCTTTCCACGGCGCAGGCCGAAGCATTCTACAACGTGCACAAGGCGCGCCCGTTCTTCAAAAGCCTGTGCGAATTCATGACGTCCGGTCCGGTCGTCGTGCAGGTTCTGGAAGGCGAGAACGCCATCGCCAAGAACCGCGAAGTCATGGGCGCCACCGACCCGTCGAAGGCCGCGCCGGGCACCATCCGCAAGGACTTCGCGGAATCGATCGAAGCCAATTCGGTGCATGGCTCCGACGCTCCGGAAACCGCCGCGCAGGAAATCCATTTCTTCTTCTCCGGCCTCGAACTGGTTGGATAAGCTGTCGTAAGCCGAGACCCTAACGATGGACTTCGCGATGAAAGACAAGGTTGTTGTCGTCACGGGGGCCACGTCGGGGATCGGTGAAGTCGCCGCCGACCGGCTGGCGCAAAAGGGCGCGCGCATCGTTTTCGTCGCGCGCGACCGCGAGCGCGGCGAAGCGGCGCGCAAGCATTTCCGCGCCATCGCGGCCCAATCCGACCACACGGTTCACTACGCCGATCTCACCAGGCTCGCGGACCAGAAACGCGTGGCGAAGGAGATTGCGGACAGCGAGCCGCAGATCGACGTGCTTATCAACAACGCCGGCGCGATGTTCGGCGCGCGTCAGGTGACGGAAGACGGTCTGGAGAAGACCTTCGCCCTGAACCACATGTCGTATTTCACGATGACGAACATCCTGCTCGACCGCCTGAAGGCGACGCCGGGTGCGCGTATCGTCTCCACGGCGTCGGACGCGCACAAAGGCAACAAGTTGAACTTCGACGATCTGCAATCGGAGAAGAGCTATTCCAGCTTCGCGGTCTATGGCCGCTCCAAGCTGATGAACATCCTTTTCACCCGTGAACTGGCGCGGCGCCTTGCGGGAACCGGCGTCACGGCGAACTGCCTGCATCCGGGCTTTGTCGGCACGCGCTTCGGCGATCAGTCGGGCGGGCTGATGGCGTTCGCGATCAAGATCGCCAAAAACTTCGCGCTGACGCCGGAGCAGGGCGCCGAGACGATCATCTATCTGTCCTCGTCGGACGACGTCGCGGGAAAAACCGGCGGCTATTACGACAAGAAGAAGCTCATAAGCCCGTCCCGCGCGGCACAGAGCGATGCGGATGCGAAGCGCCTGTGGGACATCTCCGCCAAGATCGCGGGCGTGGGCTTCTGATGAGCAACGCCCGCAAGAAAGAGCTGTTGCGCGAATACAGGGAAACGCCGCAGCGCGTGGGCGTGTTCTCGATCACCTGCGGTGAGGAACGCTGGACCGGCACGTCACGCAATCTGGAAAAACAGCAGAACTCGCTCTGGTTCCAGCTTCGCATGAACGG
>JAFECP010000046.1:3826-25208 GCA_018242105.1 Pseudomonadota bacterium | reverse complement strand
CTTGAGGAAGTGAAGGACGACAACGCGCTCATCATCGGCGAATTGCTGAAAGAGCGCGAAGCGGCATGGCGCAAGGAATTGGCCGCCAAGAAACTGGTTGGCTGACTTCTATTCCGGCTGTGCGAGGAAGTCCTTCGCCGTCTTGCCGGAATCGATGGGCGCCTCCCAGGCATGCGCATTGCCAACGAAGACGCCGGTCATGATCGCTGGGTCGTGCGCCATGATGGCCTTCGCATCGTCGATGCTTTTCGCACGCAGGAGGATTAGCCCGCCATTCGCATCCTTCAATGGACCGGCCAGAAAGAGCTTATGCGTATCGCGCAATGACAGCATGTAAGCCAAATGCTTGCCGAGGCGTTGCTTGGCCATCGGCGTGCCGGGCTTCCACGACGGCCCTTGCGAATAAACAAGAACGAAGAAGCTTTGCGGGTTCGCCGCATCTTGCGCGCTGGCTGGAAGCGAGGCCGTCAGAAAACCCAGAGCGATGACCAACCGGAGGATGCGTGGCATATCTGCCCCCTTGGTGTTGTATCGCCCGTGAGCATCGCTAAAGGAAAACCGCGCGTCCACCGTCCAGCTTCACTTTTCCTTGAGCGACAAGTTTCAGCGCTTCGGGATAGATCCTGTGCTCTTCCATGAGGATGCGCGCGGCCAGCGTTTCCGCCGTGTCGCCCAGCAGCACAGGCACGGCCGCCTGCAGGATCGTGGGGCCGCTATCCAGCTCCGCCACGATGAAATGCACCGTGCAGCCGCTCTCCTTTACGCCCGCATCCAAGGCCTGCTGGTGCACGCGGATGCCGGGAAACAGCGGCAGCAGGGAAGGGTGGATATTCAGCGCCTTTCCCTCCCACGTCTTCGCGAACCATTCGGAATGGATGCGCATGAAACCGGCTTCGGCGACGAGGCCGATCTTCGCCTCGCGCAATGCCGCGTCGATGGCGCGATCGAATGCTTCGCGGCTGCCGAATACCTTGTGCGAGATGACCTTGGTGAGAACGCCCGCATCGCGCGCGACTTGCAGCCCGGCGGCATCTTGCTTGTTGGAAACGACGAGCGCGATCTCCGCCGGATAGTCCGGCGCTTTCGCGGCGTCGATCAGCGATTGGAGATTGCTGCCGCGTCCGGAGATCAGCACGGCGACACGAACACGGCTCACAGTTTCAGCGCGCCCTTGTAACGGACCTTCGCTTCGCCATCGCCTTTGACGAGATGGCCGATGCGCACGGCGCGTTCGCCGCGTTCCTGGAAAGCGTCGATGACACGGCCTGTGCATTTCTCGGAAACCACGGCAATCAATCCCAGGCCGCAGTTGAAGGTGCGCAGCATCTCGCGCTCTTCGATGCCGGCGGATCTCGCCATCCAGCCGAACACGGGCGATGGCGTCCACGCGCTTAAATCGATCTCCGCGTCCAATCCATCGGGCAGGGCGCGGGGCAAATTCTCGGTGATGCCGCCGCCGGTGATATGTGCAAAGCCCTTTACGCCGCCGGCGCGGATCGCTTCGAGACCGCTCTTTATATAAAGCCGCGTCGGCGCCAGCAGCGCTTCGCCCAGCTTGCGCGATTTGTCGAAGGGCGCGGGCGCATCCCAGTCCAGGCCTGCATCGCTCACCACCCGGCGCACCAGCGAATACCCATTGGAGTGGATGCCGCTGGACGCCACACCGATCAGTACATCGCCAGCCACCATATCGCGCGTCCTGGGCAGCACATGGCCGCGCTCCACCGCGCCAACGGCGAAGCCCGCCAGATCGAAATCGCCCTTCGCATAAAGCCCTGGCATTTCCGCCGTCTCGCCGCCGACCAGTGCGCAGCCGGATTCCTTGCAGGCGCGCGCGATGCCTTCGATCACCGCCGCCGCGTCATCGACGTCCAGTTTGCCGGTCGCATAGTAGTCGAGAAAGAACAGCGGCTCGGCGCCCTGCACGATGATGTCGTTCACGCACATCGCCACCAGGTCTTGCCCGATGCCGGCGAACAGCCTGGTGTCGATGGCGATCTTGAGCTTGGTGCCTACGCCGTCGGTTGAAGAAACCAGAATAGGGTCTTTGAAACCGGCGGCCTTCAGGTCGAACAACCCGCCGAACCCGCCAAGGTCCGCGTCCGCGCCCTTGCGCCGGGTCGCCTTTGCGGCGGGGGCAATGCGATCCACCAGCGCGTCACCGGCGTCGATATCGACTCCGGAATCCTTATAGGTGATGCCATTGCGGCCGGACGTCATGGAATCCCGAATGTGGCGCGACGGCTCCGTTTAAGCAGCCTGCCGGGGCCTGACAAGCCGCAAACTTGGCACAGGAGCGTCGTTTCCTGTGGCTTTCCAGCGCTTTCGCGGAATGAGCGGCCCACCTATATTGGCCCGGTCTTGAGGGTTTCCATGCGCCACACTCTTATTCTTGCCGCTCTGGCTTTTCTCGCTCTAGCGCCGGTTTCCGCTGGCCAGGCTGCGGCTCCGTCCGATCCGTTCACGGTCACCAATATCCCGGTGGACGCGACAGCGGCCTCGGCGGTCGAAGCTCAGACCATCGCCATCAATTCCGGCAAGGCACGCGCCTGGCAGATGGTTTTGAAACGGCTGCTCAAGCCGGAAGATATCGCCAAGGTTCCCGCTTTGGACGATGTGGCGCTGACCCGGCTGATCGCCAGCTATCTGCCGCAGGACGTGAGACGGTCGACCACGCGCTATGTCGCCAAGATGACCTATGCTTTCAATCCGGCAGCCGTGCGCCATCTGCTGCGCGGCGCGAACATCGCCTATAGCGATGCGCAGGGGCATCCGATCCTGATTCTCGCGCTGTCGCCGAAATGGGCGGGCCGTTCGCCCTGGGCCGCCGCGTGGGCGACGCCGCTTTATTCACACGCCGCGCTGCCGTTGGTGCTGCCCTATGGCGATCCCATCGATCAGGGCAATCTTGCGGACACCAATTTCGACACGACGACGTGGCAGGATGTCGAGCCCTCCGCGTCGCGCGTGAAGGCGGAAGAAGCGGTGATCGCGCAGATCAATGTCTCCGGCGGGCAAACCATCATCAAGATGAAGCGTCTTGGCTTGGGCACTTCCCCGCCGATCCCGGACGTGACGGTGCCGGGCACGCCACCGGGCAATCTGAGAGCTGCCGCGGCCGCCACGGCTGCCGCCATCACCGCCTATTGGAAGACGCGTACCGCGATCGATTTTAGCAAGCGCAATCGGTTGACAGCGGAATTCACCATCGACTCCTTGACGGCATGGGGAACCTTGCTTGCGCATCTGGGTACGATACCCACGCTGACCGATGTTGCCGTGAATGCGATGGACACGGGCATGGCGCGGCTTTCGCTCACCTATGTGGGCACGGCGGATCAACTGCGCGACAGCCTCGCCCAACAGAAGGTCGATCTCACGCAGAAGGCCGCAGGCGGTTCTTACACATTGGCTTTGCAGGATCCCGACCCCACCTCCGCGACGGCAGGGCAGTGACCTTCCTTCTGCGCAACATCCCCAATTTCCTGACCGCACTCAGGCTCGCGGCCTCGCCCGCGCTTGCCGCCTTGTTGTGGCGGGGCCATGACTATGCGGCATTGATTGTGTTCGCGATCGCGGGCGCCACGGACGCGCTGGATGGCTATCTCGCCAAGCGTTTCAATCTTCAATCCCGGTTCGGCCGTTATATGGACCCGGCGGCTGACAAACTACTGATGCTCACCTCGTTTCTGGCGTTGACGGTTCTGGGTGTCACGCCGGTCTGGCTCACAGCGCTGGTGATAGCGCGCGATGCCGCCATCGTGCTCGGAATAGGGCTGGCGCATCTGCTTTCGCTGCCGCTCCGCGCGACGCCGAGCCTTCTGGGCAAGGTCAGCACCGCGGTGCAGGTAACCTATGTCGGCGTCATGCTGCTGCTCCTGACATTCGATATACACGCGCCGGTCCTCATCAATTTCGCGCAAATCGCGGTCGCCGCGTTCACGCTGGCCTCGGGCCTCGGCTATGCGCAGATATGGCTGCGCGCGGCGACGCATGCGCGGCGCACGGCCTGATTTTGCCGCAGCAACTTCCTCTGCCGCTTGGCTCCCGCGTGGCTTTCACGCGCGAGGATTTCGTGCCGTCGCTGGCGAGCGCGCCGGCATTGGCCTTTATCGATTCATGGCCGCATTGGCCTGTCGCGGTGGCGGCGCTGCACGGACCTCCGGGTTCGGGAAAATCGCATCTCGCCGCCATCTGGCAGGCGCGTTCCCGCGCCCAGACCGTTCCGGCAAAGGAGTTGAGCGGATCGCTCGTCACCCGCGATCCGGCGTTGCCGCTGGTCGTCGAAGATGTGGATTCCGCGCATGTGAGCCCCGCGCGCGATACCGCGCTGTTCTCCTTGCTGGAACAGGCGCAGCCGGAGGCGCCGGTCTTGCTCACCGGGCATGAACCGCCATCTGCGTGGAAAACATCGCTGCCCGATCTGGCGTCGCGCTTCTCCGCGCTGCTCGCCTTTCCGCTCTGGGCGCCGGATGACGCATTGCTTGCCGCCATCGCGCGAAAGCTGTTCAACGACCGTCAGCTTGCGGTGCCGGATGTGGTGATCGAGCGGATGGTGAAATCGCTGGAGCGCAGCCCCTCAGCGATGCGCGATTTCGTGGCGCAGGCGGATGAACGCGCGCTGGCCGAGGGTAGGGCGATCAACCTGGCGCTGGTACGCGACATGTTGGCGGGCGCGGAATAAGTCTAAAGAAAATCGAAGCCGAAAACGCCAAAGAACACGGACTTTGCCTTGTTCAGAAAAGCGGCCTCGGCGTCACCGATCCTGCCCACGACGACGCGTTGCTCGAGTGTAGCGATTTTGTCGAAGCGCACGATCGAAGGAATTTTCAACCCATTTTTTTCGCTTGGAGCGATCTCCAGCGCATCGGGGTTCGCTGCCGTATAGCTGCGTGAGGTTATGAAGGCCAAAATAACGTCTGCCCGGCCGGCGGTGGTTGTCGCGCGAGATGACGAGCGCTGGCCTTATCTTTCCGCCAGAAAGGTCGGTGAATGGAAATCGCGTGAGGACAATGCTACCGAACTCAAACATTCGGGCGCTTGATATCCGCTTCGCTATAAAGATTGGGCTCGTCCTTTAGGAAGTCGAACGCGTGGCCTTCCTCTGCCATGCACGCAAGCGGAAGATCGTTCTCCAGCGTTTCCAGCGTCACGCGCAAACGTTGGCGGGCGGTAATGCCTCGCCGCTCGACCTCCTGGGGAAGCTTTCCGGCTTCGATGTCTTCGAGAACATAACGCATACGCGCAATCTAACGTTCGTGAGCGCTGCCAGCAATCCGCCTTGTCATCGCCATGACACGGTAATCTTTATCCTCTAGGATTCCGCGTCCTCCACCGTGCGGAAAATGACTAAGCCTCAGTTACATATAGAGAATTCCAGCCCTTCGGCGCCCGGCAGCGGGGGCCGGACAATGGCCATGAAAGAGGCTGTTTCCGCATCGGTGCCCGCCGTGGAGATGGCGTCGCCGGACCGCTTCGTGAACCGGGAACTTTCCTGGCTGGCCTTCAACCGCCGGGTGCTGGAGGAGGCGCAGAACCCGCGCCACCCGCTGCTGGAGCGGCTGCGCTTTCTGTCGATCTCCGCATCGAACCTCGACGAATTTTACATGGTCCGCGTCGCGGGCCTTAAAGGCATGGTCGCCGCGGGTGTCGTCACCGCGAGCGATGACGGCCACACGCCCGCGCAGCAACTGGCGCGCGTGGAAGAGGTGGCGGGCAGGCTGATCGGCGATCAGCAATCCATGTGGGCCAAGCTGCGCGTGGAATTGCGCGATGCCGGCATTGCGGCGATCGGTCCCGAAGAAGTCACCGATCGCGACCGTGAGTGGCTCGACAGGGAATTCCGCGAGCAGATTTTTCCCATCCTGACGCCGCTGGCGCTGGATCCCGCGCATCCGTTTCCGTTCATCCCCAATCTCGGCTTCACGCTCGCGCTGCAACTCACGCGCAAGAAGGACAACAAAGCCGTCAACGCCCTTCTGCCCGTGCCGCCGCAACTTCAGCGCTTCATCAAGCTGCCGGGCAGCAATGGCCATGTGCGCTTCCTCGCGCTGGAAGACGTGTTCACGATCTATATGGGCAAGCTCTTCCCCGGCTATACGCTGAACGGCTCGGGGCTTTTCCGCATCCTGCGCGACAGCGACGTGGAAGTGGAGGAAGAGGCGGAAGATCTCGTCCGCCTGTTCGAGACGCTGCTCAAGCGCCGCCGGCGCGGCTCCGTCATTCACATGAAATGCGCCGCCGCCATGCCGGAGAGCCTGCGCAATTTCATCGCCGATCAACTGTCGCTGAAGAAATCCGAGCTTGTCATCGTCGATCACATGATGGGCATTTCGGACATGAAGCAGCTCATCGTGCCCGAGCGGCAGGATCTGCAGTTCAAGCCCTACAACGCGCGCTTTCCCGAGCGCATCCGCGACCATGGCGGCGATTGCTTCGCGGCCATCCGGGCCAAGGACATCATCGTCCATCATCCGTTCGAGAGTTTCGACGTGGTGGTGCAGTTCCTGCGCCAGGCCGCCGCCGATCCGAACGTCGTCGCCATCAAGCAGACTCTCTATCGCACCTCTGCGGACAGCCCCATCGTCTCCGCGCTGATCGAAGCGGCGGAAGCGGGCAAGTCCGTCACCGCGCTGGTGGAGTTGAAGGCGCGGTTCGATGAAGCGGCGAACATCAAATGGGCGCGCGATCTGGAACGCGCGGGCGTGCAGGTCGTCTATGGCTTCATCGAATTGAAAACCCACGCCAAGGTGAGTTTGGTCGTGCGCCGCGAGAGCGGGCAGTTGCGCTCCTACGTCCATTTCGGCACCGGCAACTATCATCCGCAGACGGCGAAAGTTTACACAGACCTGTCGCTGTTCAGCGCCGATCCGGCGCTCGGCCGCGATGCCGCGCAACTTTTCAACTACATTACCGGCTATGCCGAGCCGGCGAGCCTGGAGAAGATCGCCATTTCGCCGCTCACGCTGCGCGGACGGCTGATCGACTCCATCCAGGAAGAGATGGTCCATGCACAGGCGGGCAGGCCCGCCGCGATCTGGGCCAAGCTCAACGCGCTGGTCGATCCGCACATNNGGCATCTGTTGCCTGCGCCCCGGCATGCCGGGCCTGTCCGGCAACATTCGCGTGAAGAGCATCGTCGGCCGCTTCCTGGAGCATGGACGCATTGTCTGCTTCGGCAATGGCCACGGCCTGCCGTCACCCAAGGCCCGGGTATTCATCTCTTCCGCCGACTGGATGCCGCGCAACCTGGACCGCCGCGTCGAGGCGCTGGTGCCCATCGACAATCCCACCGTGCATGAGCAGGTGCTGGAGCAGATCATGGTGGCGCTGCTGAAGGATCAGGCGCAAAGCTGGAACATGAACGCGGATGCGACCTACACCCGCGACCCCAAGGCCATGTCCGAGGACGCGTTTTCGTCGCATACTTACTTCATGACGAATCCTTCACTATCGGGCCGCGGCCGCGCGCTCAAGAAATCCATTTCCCTCGCCGCGAAGCGGGACTGATTCATGGCGCCGATCGCCACAGCAACGGCCGAAACGCGAGGGCCTGCCCTGACGCTTGGCCGCAAGGGACGCGGCCCTGTCGCCATCGTGGACATCGGCTCCAACTCCGTGCGTCTGGTGATCTACGAGAATTTCTCGCGCACCCCTGCCGTCGTCCACAACGAGAAAGCCATCTGCGCCATAGGCCGCAACATGGTCACCACCGGCCGGTTGCACGATGAAGGCATCGCGCTGGCGCTCGAAGCGCTGGGCCGTTTCCGCATGCTCACCGACGCGCACAAGGTGGAGATGCGAGACGCCGTCGCCACCGCTGCCGCGCGCGATGCATCCAACGGCGCGGAATTCGTGCGCAAAGCCGAGACGCTATGGGGCGGCCCGATCCGGATTCTTTCCGGCGAAGAAGAAGCGCGGCTGGCGGCGGAAGGCGTGCTTGCCGGAACGCCGGATGCCGACGGCCTTGTCGCCGATCTGGGCGGCGGTTCGCTCGATGTCGTCACCGTGCGCAAAGGCAAAACCGGCGCGGCGATGACCTTCCCCTTCGGCCCGCTGCGCCTGATGGACCAGTCGAAAGACGATCCCGACAAGGCGCGCAAGCTGGTCGATCGCGGGTTGGAAGGTTTGTCGAAACTCGGCGATCTCACCGGCCGTTCGCTCTATGCCGTGGGCGGCGCATGGCGCAGCTTCGCGCGCATCGACATGGAGAACCGGCACTATCCGCTGCATGTGCTGCACGATTATCCGATCCCGCGCGGACGCACGCTCGATCTATGCGAAATCCTCAGCCGCCAATCGAAGAAATCGCTTGAGCTGATGAAGGTCGTCTCGCGCCGCCGCTCGGAAGCCTTGCCTTATGGCGCGGTGGTTCTCGAACGGCTGATGCTGGCGACGGGATTGAAGGAAGTCGTCGTCTCTGCCTATGGCGTGCGCGAGGGCTTGCTTTATGCCAGCCTCACGCCGGAAGAGCGCGATAAAGATCCGCTCATCGAATTCGCCGCCGCCACCAACGCGCGCATCAGCCGCGCGCCGCTGCATGCCGGTGAAATGTTCGAATGGATGGCGCCGCTCTTTCCGGGCGAGAAAGAGCCTGAGCGCCGCATCCGCCGCGCGATCTGCCTTTTCTCCGATGTCGGCTGGCGCCGCCACCCGGATGATCGCGCACTGGGTGCATTCAACCAAGTGGTGACCGCCCCCTTCGCCGGGGCCACCCATCGCGAGCGCGCGCTGATCGCCACCGCCGTGTTCCACCGCTATTCCGGCGATGGGGATTTTCCCAGCGATGGCGGGGCGCACGATCTGTTGAACGCGGAAGACGAGCGGCTTGCCCGCCGCATCGGTTTGGCCGCGCGGCTGGCCTTTTCGCTCTCCGCCTCCGCGGAGCGCGAATTGCCGCATTATCCCCTGCGCATGACGCCGGCCCGCCTGCTGCTGGACGTTTCCAGCCGCCGCCAGCGGATCGCGGGCGAACCGGTTCAGAAACGATTGGGAACGCTGGCCGCCGTTTTCGATCGAAAGGGTGAGATCTTGATCGGTTGAATCTCTTCTCCCCGTTTACGGGGGAAGTGCCGCCGAAGGCGGCGAAGGGGACGTTTGGCGCGGCGGCCCCCTCCACGCCGCATGCGCGGCGTACCTCCCCCGTAAACGGGGGAGGAAAACACATGAGGGCGAGGTTTCTAATGCCTTGCTTTGCAACAACTTCGGCGCTTTAACCCCGCGCAAGGCATCGGCATCCTATATAAGAGCCGGACGCCGCAGGAGAACTCCATGGGTACGCTCAGCATCTGGCACATTCTCATTCTGGTGATCGTGGCCCTGCTTCTGTTCGGCGGCCGCGGCAAGCTTTCCGACCTGATGGGCGATGCCGCCAAAGGGATCACCGCGTTCCGCAAGGGCCTGCAGGATTCCGATCATGACGATCGCGACGATCACCGCCCGCCGCCGATCTCCACGGATCGCGACAAGGATCAGGTCGGCCGCTAAGCCACAGCGATGTTCGATCTAAGCTGGAGCCATATCCTTATCTTTCTGGTCGTGGCCTTGGTTGTGGTCGGGCCGAAGGATATGCCCCGCCTGCTGCGCATCGCCGGCCAATGGGTCGGCAAGGCGCGCGGCATGGCCAACGAATTCCGCAAAAGCTTCGACGAGATGGCGCGGCAGTCCGAGCTGGATGAGCTGCGCAGCGAGATCGAAAATCTGCGCCGCGAGCGGCCGCTCTCCGAACTCGAAAACGAAATGAACCGGCCGCTCGAGCCCGCGCCCGTGATGCGCCCGCTCGATACGCCGCTCGATCCCGGTCCGGCGATGGATGCGCACAATCACGCCGTTGAAGAAGCGCCGCCGGAGGTTGTTGAGCGGCCCGTGGCGCAAGAAGCCAAACAATGAGCGACCGCACCGCCGACGACGAAGCCCATATCGAAGCGAGCAAGGCGCCGCTGCTGGATCATCTGGTCGAGCTGCGCCGGCGCATCATCTGGTCGCTGATCGCGTTCATCCTGTGCTTCGTCATCTGCTTCGCCTTCGCCAAATATATCTATGCTTTCCTCACCTGGCCCCTGGCGGTGGCGCTGAAAGGCCAGCCGAACGATCATCTGATCTACACGGCGCTGTATGAGACGTTCTTCACCTATGTGAAGGTGGGCATGTTCGGCGGATTGTGCCTCGCATTCCCCGTGGTGGCGACGCAGCTTTATCTTTTCATCGCGCCGGGCCTCTACAAGAACGAGCGCCGCGCCTTCCTGCCGTTCATCATCGCATCGCCGGTTCTTTTTGTGCTGGGCGGCGCCTTCGTATTCTTCGTGATGCTGCCTTACGCCATCGAATTCTTTCTGGGCTATCAGACGAACAACGGCCCCGCCGGTTTGGGCATCCAGCTTCAGGCGCGGGTGAGCGAATATCTGGATTTCGTCACCACGCTGATCTTCGCCTTCGGCCTGTGCTTCCAGTTGCCGGTGTTGCTGTCGCTGCTCGGCCGCGTGGGCATCGTGACCAGCCAGCAACTGCGCTCCATGCGCCGCTACGCCATTGTGGGCCTTGTCGCCATCGCCGCGATTTTCACCCCGCCCGATCCCTATTCGATGCTCAGCCTGATGATCCCGCTGGTCGGCCTTTACGAAATCTCGATCTGGTGCGTCCGCTTCATCGAACGCGACCGCGCGAAGAAAGACGCGGCGCGGGCCGGCTAACTACCCTCCCCTTGAGGGAGGGTCGAAACGCAAAGCGTTTCGGGGAGGGGTGTGCGAAGCGCCTCCGGCAATGGCCTTCCACTCTCTTTGATCGCATGCCAAATGCGGTCGAGCGTACCGTCAGGATTTTCTTTGAAATCCCAATTCCAAAATCGCAGAACTTTATACCCTTGCGCTTCAAGCCATCGCGTCCGCGCTTCGTCATATACGATCGCTTCGTGCTCGCTATGCTGCGCACCGTCGAGTTCAACGACCAAATTCATGGCGGGACAAAAGAAATCGACAATGTATGGCCCGATAGGGTGTTGTCGGCGAAATCGCAGCATCGCCATCTGTTTGCGCCGCAGCATCGACCAGAGTTGGCGTTCGCACTTGGTAGAGTTCTCTCGCAAGGACCGCGCAGCATCTAGCTTCAATGCTTTCCGGCGGACAGCATTCGCTTTCGGAAATTTGCGCATGGACCCCTCCCCGAAACGCCTATGGCGTTTCGACCCTCCCTCAAGGGGAGGGTGGAACGGTGATCCAATCTCGTCGTCTAGCTATGTCCGAAATGTCTCAAAATGCCGCTCCAACCCTCCCCTTGAGGGAGGGTCGATAAAACGCGAAGCGTTTTTCGGGGAGGGGTGCGCGAGGCGCTTTACCCCCCAAACGACCCGTGCCATTACCGGCTCACTCAAGGATTCACGGCCATGCACGACATCAAAGCCATTCGAGACGACAAAGCTGCCTGGATCGCGGTGCTGTCCCGCCGCCCGGCTTATGCGCAATCGGCTGAAAGTCTGGCCGAAGAAATCCTCAAGAAGGATCGCGAGCTGCGCGATCTTCTCGTCGCGCTGCAGACCGCACAGGCGCGCCGCAACGAAGCGTCCAAGCTGATCGGCAAAGCCAAGGCGCAGAAGGATGAAGCGCAGGCGTCCGCATTGATGGCGGAAGTCGCGGGCCTGAAGGATGAAATCCAAAAAGGCGAAGAGCGCGAGCGCGAGATGAAGGCGAAGATCGACGAGATCCTCGCCGGTATTCCCAACACGCCCGCCGATGACGCGCCCGATGGCGGCGGCGAAGCCGACAACGTGCCGGTGCCTGCGCGCGCCTTCGGCAGCAATCCGGGTCTGAACAATGCGAAAGAGCATTTCGATCTGGGCGAAGCGCTCGGCATGATGGATTTCGAGCGCGCCGCGAAAGTCTCCGGCAGCCGCTTCGTCTATCTCACGCGCGGATTGGCGCGGCTGGAACGCGCGCTGGGCAGCTTCATGCTCGACCTGCACACCGACACGTTCGGTTACACCGAAATGCAGACGCCGATTCTGGCGCGTGACAATGCGTTCTTCGGCACCACGCAACTTCCCAAATTCGAGAACGATCAATTCTGGGCGATCAGCGGCGAAATCCTTGTCGATGACTCCGGCGACCTGAAGGAAGCTATCCGCAAGAACCGTTACGGCCTTATCCCGACGGCGGAAGTCACGCTGACCAATTTCGTGCGCGAAGAGATCATCGACGAAGAAACGCTGCCCTACCGCTTCACCTCTTACACGCCCTGCTTTCGCGCCGAAGCGGGCGCGGCGGGCAAGGACACGCGCGGCATGATCCGCATGCACCAGTTCTCCAAGGTGGAACTGGTGTCGATCACCACGCCGGAAGCGTCGCAAGCCGAACACGAGCGCATGACCGATTGTGCGCAGGAAGTGCTTAAGCGCCTCAACCTGCACCACCGTGTCGTCACGCTCTGCACCGGCGACATGGGTTTTGCGGCGAAGAAGACTTACGACATCGAAGTGTGGCTGCCGGGGCAGAACCGTTTCCGCGAAATCTCCTCCTGCTCCAACTGTGGCGATTTCCAGGCGCGGCGCATGCAGACGCGCTATCGCGGCAAGGACGGCAAGGTGAAGGGCCTCGTTCACACGCTGAACGGTTCCGGCCTTGCCGTGGGCCGCACGCTGATCGCGATCATGGAGAATTATCAGGAGCCGGACGGCTCTATTCGCGTTCCTGACGTGTTGGTGCCGTACATGGGCGGGATGAAAAGAATAGAGAAGGCTACATGATGCGCGTGGATTGCGCCGCTCCTTTTCCTCCCCCGTTTACGGGGGAGGGGGACCGCGAAGCGGTGGAGGGGGCGCTCGCGCCGCTGGCCCCCTTCGTCTCGACGCTGGCGCGTCGATCCACCTCCCCCGTAAACGGGGGAGGAAAGAGATCGCACCATGTCTAAACACCGCATCCTCGTCACCAATGACGACGGCATCCATGCGCCGGGCCTCGCCATCGCCGAGAAGATTGCCCGTTCGCTCACCGACGATGTGTGGGTTTGCGCGCCCGAAACGGAGATGTCCGGCGCCTCCCATTCGCTGACGCTCACGCTGCCGCTGCGCCTGCGCGAAGTGAGCGCGAAGCGTTTCGCCACGACCGGAACGCCGACCGATTGCGTGATGATGGGCGTGGCCGAGATCATGAAGGACAATCCGCCCACGCTCATTCTCTCCGGCGTCAATCGCGGCTCCAACATCGCGGACGACGTGACCTATTCGGGCACCATCGCGGGCGCGATGGAAGGCACGGCGCTGGGCATTCCCTCCATCGCGCTCTCGCAGGCTTACGGCTTCGACGAAGGCTATCAGGTGCGCTGGAATTGCGCGGAGGCGCATGGCCCCGATGTCGTGCGCAAGCTGCTTGCCGTTGGCTGGCCGCAGGAAACGCTGATGAACGTCAACTTCCCCGATTGCGAGCCGGGCGAGGTGAGAGGCATCGCGATCACCGAGCAGGGCAAGCGCGACATGCAGACGGCGGCGATGGACCGCCGCGTGGACATGCGTGGCAATCCCTATTTCTGGATCGGCTTCAAGCGCGTGCGCAGCAACCCCGAAGAAGGCACCGATCTGCGCGCCGTCTATGAAAAGAAGATATCGGTCACGCCGCTGCACCTCAACCTCACGCAATTCGAAGCGTTGCAGACGCTGCGCGCCGCGTTCCGATGACCGGCGCGCGCGCCATCGAACTGGCGATGACTCTGCGCAAGCAGGGCATCGCCGACACGCGCGTGCTTTCCGCCATAGAAACCATTCCGCGCGAGGTCTTCGTCGATCGGCCGTTCGAAACGAGCGCTTACGAAAATTCCGCGCTGCCCATCGCGTGCGGCCAGACGATCAGCCAGCCTTATGTCGTGGCGTTTGCATCGCAGGCTTTGGAGCTGGATCCGAAACATCGCGTGCTCGAACTGGGCACCGGCTCCGGCTATCAGGCGGCGATCCTCTCGCCGCTGTGCCGCATGGTCTATACGGTTGAGCGCCACAAACCCTTGCTCGTGCAGGCTGAAGAGCGTTTCAAAACGCTACAGTTGCGGAACATCGTCACGCGCCATGGCGACGGGCTGAAAGGCTGGCCGGAAGCGGCGCCTTTCGACAGAATTCTGCTGTCCGCCGCGGTTTCCGAGGTTCCTCAAAATCTTATCGACCAGTTAAAACCCGCGGGAATCCTGATCGCGCCGGTCGGCGGCGATGTGCAAAGCGCGCGCGGCGTTTCCCAATCCTTAACCAAGATCGTCAAGAGTGAGCATGGAATAGAGCGGGAGAATCTTCTTCCCGTGATGTTCGTGCCGATGATCGAGGGACTGCCGCGGGATGCGCGCAAACCGGACGAGCCAGGGAAGATTTAGCCGCATCGCCGCATTGGCGCTGTGCGTTGCCGGCGCCGCTTTGCTCTCCGGTTGCGAAACCTATCAGGACGCGCGCGAAAGCTACGCCGATTTCTACGGGCACTCCGCGCCGCGCGATTATCGCGCCGCCCGCGGCGAACGCCACTACGCGCCCGCGCAGGAAACGCGCGTCGCCGCGCGCGACTATTCCGATATCGTCCCGCGCAAGCGCCCCGCCTATGCGCCGCCGCGCCAGGACTACGCGCAGCAGGACGCGCGCGCAGGCGACCATCTCACCTCCGGTTTCGTCATGCCCGTCAGCGGCACCATCATCTCGGGCTTTGGCTCAACGGGCGGGGGCCAGCGCAATGACGGCATCAACATCGCCGCCGCATACGGCACGCCGATCCACGCCGCCGCCGATGGCGTCGTGACTTATGCCGGCAACGAGCTGAAGGGCTACGGCAATCTCATTCTCATCAAGCATGGCGACACCTATGTCACCGCTTACGCGCACACGGCCTCTATCGGCGTGGCGCGCGGCCAGCGCGTGGCGAAAGGCGATGTCATTGGAACGGTGGGCCAGACGGGCGATGTGGACCGTCCGCAACTGCATTTCGAGATCCGCCGCGACATGAAGCCCATCGACCCGCGCGCGATCCTGACCGCGTCGAACGACAGCTAAAATCTTTCAACCAAAAACATTGTCATGGCCCGCCGGAGTGCGGGCCACCCAGTTGAAAGTGGCGTGGTGTTGAACGGCGAAGCGCAGACTGCTGCGCTCTTTCTTGCGAAAACCGAGAAAATGTCACCTGGGTGGCCCACACTCCGGCGGGCCATGACAGCGATGTGTGAGGATAGGGAGCTGCGCCGCTTCTAAATCCTCTTCCCCAATTCACCCGCCACATCCTGGATGAACTGCCACGCCACGCGGCCCGAGCGCGCGCCGCGCGTTGCGGACCATTCCAAGGCGCGCGCGTGAAGCTTCTCGTGCTCCATCTTCAACCCGAAATGCGCGGCATAGGAATCCACCATCGCGAGATAATCGTCTTGCCCGCAGTTGTGGAAACCGAGCCATAAGCCGAAGCGGTCGGAGAGTGAGACTTTCTCTTCCACCGCCTCGCCGGGATTGATCGCGGTGGCGCGCTCGTTGTCCATCATGTCACGCGGCATCAGATGGCGGCGATTGCTTGTCGCATAGAACAGCACATTCGCAGGCCGCCCCTCGATGCCGCCTTCCAGCGCCGCCTTCAGCGATTTGTAGCTCGTGTCGTCCTTGTCGAAGGAAAGATCGTCGCAATAAAGAAGAAAGCGCCGCTTGCTTCCCCGCAGCATGCGCAGCAGCACCGGCAGGCTCGCGATTTCCTCGCGATGGATTTCCACCAGCACCAGCCGGCCAGCACCCTTGCGCTTTTCGTTCACCGCGCCGTGCGCCGCCTTCACCAGCGAAGATTTGCCCATGCCGCGCGCGCCCCAGAGCAGGGCGTTGTTGGCCGGCAAGCCTTCGGCGAAGCGCCGCGTGTTCTCCAGCAAGACATCGCGCGAAGCGTCGATGCCTTTCAGCAGCGCGAGCGGGACGCCCGCCACCTCCGCCACCGCCACCAGCCCGCCATGCGCGGGCTCCCACACGAACGCATCGCCCGATGCGGGTGCGGCATTCCGGACAGGGCCGGGCGCCAGCCTTTCCAGCGCTTCCGCGATCCGCGTCTGCACCCGCTCCAACGTGCTTCCCGAAGCCTTTTTCACCTGCTAAGTCCTTGATGTATCACGGTTGCAATGGGGCTGCGCGCGGCTATAGTCCGCGCCCAATCGAAACGGGCTTATCCATGCAGGATTCTTTCCTCACTTCCATCGTGCCGCTGATCGCGGTCTTCGCGATCATGTATTTCCTTCTCATCCGCCCGCAACAGCAGAAGATGAAGGAGCACCGCAAGATGGTCGATGCGGTGGGCCGTGGCGACACCGTCGTCACCGCTGGCGGCATCGTGGGCAAGGTCGCCAAGCCTGTGAAAACGGACGACACCGAGATCACCGTCGAGATCGCCGACAATGTGCAGATCAAGGTGGTCAAAGGCACGCTCAGCGAAGTGCGCCCGAAGAACACGCCGGCGAACGATTAATCCGCCATGATGCAGATCCCCACATGGTCGCGCGTTCTCACCCTGCTGATTTTGCTGGCAGGCGTGCTGTTCGCGCTGCCCAACGCGCTGCCGGAGAATGTCCTCAACCGCCTGCCGCCGTTCTTTCCGAAGAAGACGGTGAGCCTGGGGCTGGACCTTCAGGGCGGCTCCTATCTTCTGCTCGAAGTCGAGCTGGACAAGGTGCAGCAGGACCGTCTGGAGACTCTGCTCGGCGATATCCGCATCGGGCTGCGCAAGGCGCATATCGCCTATAACGATCTTCAGGCCCGCACGGATTCGGTGTCGGTGCACATCATCGATCCCGCCCGCCTCGAAGACGCCAGGAGCATCCTGAAGAATCTCAATCCGCTGGTGACGGGCGGCGTGATGTCGGTCGGCGCCCGCGCCTACGACATGAGCGATCAGGCCAATACCATCTCGATGAAGATGACGGACGCCTACATAACCGGCGCCAGGAACGACATCGTCAACCAGTCCATCGAAGTCGTGCGCCGCCGTATCGACCAGCTCGGCACCAAGGAGCCGGCGATCGAGCGGCAGGGCGACGACCGCATCGTCGTGCAGGTGCCGGGCCTCTCCGATCCGGATCGCCTCATCAAGCTTCTGGGCACCACGGCGAAGATGACGTTCCAGCTCGTGGATCAGGGCGCCAATGTGGAAGAAGCCAAGCGGGGCATCATCCCCATCGGCGATGAGCTTCTCTATGAAGACAATCCCGTCAAAGGCCAGCCGCCGATCCCCTACGTCCTGGAAAAGCGCATCATGGTGTCGGGCGATCGCCTGACGGATGCGCAGGGCACCTTCGATCAGCAGAGCGGCGGCGCCGTCGTGACCTTCCGCTTCGACAGCGTGGGCGCGCGCCAGTTCGGCAACGCCACGAAAGACAATGTGGGCCGCCTCTTTGCCATCGTTCTGGACAACAAGGTGATCGAGGCGCCCGTGATCCAGACGGCGATCCTCGGCGGCTCCGGGCAGATCACCGGCGGCTTCACCATCCAGACCGCGAACGACCTCGCGGTGCTTCTGCGCGCGGGCGCGCTTCCCGCGCCGCTCAAGCCGCTGGAACGGCGCACCGTCGGCGCCGAACTGGGCGCGGACGCCATCCATGCCGGCAAGATCTCCACCTTCGCGGGGCTCGCGCTGGTCGCGCTGTTCATGTTCGCGCGTTACGGCATGTTCGGAATATTCGCCGATGTCGCGCTGACGCTGAACATCATCCTGCTGCTCGCGGTGCTGACCATGCTGGGCGCCACGCTCACCTTGCCCGGCATCGCCGGTATCGTGCTCACCATGGGCATGGCCGTGGATGCCAACGTGCTGATCTATGAGCGAATACGCGAAGAGCACCGCAACGGGCGAACGATCATCGCTTCGATCGACACCGGCTTCCGCCTCGCGATGGCCACCATCATCGACGCCAACGCCACGCACGTCATCGCATCCATCATCCTGTTCGAGCTTGGCACGGGCCCGGTGCGCGGCTTCGCCGTAACGCTGCTGATAGGCATCATCACCTCGTTCTTCACGGCGGTGATGGTAACGCGCCTGATCGTGGTGACCTGGTACACGATGCGCCGCCCGAAGAAGCTGACGCTGTAGAAGGCGAACGGCAGTAGCGACAGTTCTGCGGGAAGCGAGTGGCGAATAGCGAGTAGCGAATAGGGGGAAGCGCTATTGGAAACGCCGGAAATCAAATCCTATCGGGATTTGCGGGTCTGGCAGGATGCTATGTCGCTTGCCGAAGCGTGTTATCGGCTCACGCGCGAATTTCCCCGCGATGAACTGTTCGGTCTGACATCCCTTCATCCAACATCTTCGCATTGCGCAAGGCTCGCTCAAGGAACTTGAAACTCATCCCTTGGTGGCCGAACGCGTAGGATTGGTGCATCTATCGGCCATAGACTCGCCGTTGGCTGCCTGCGAAGCCGTTGGCAAGATGCTTCGCTCGCTCATCAGGTCTCTGCAAAGCAGAAAAGACGGTGCGGATACTTAGTCCCTACTCGCTACTCGCCATTCGCTTTTGGGGAATTGTCCTAAAATATTTGCGGGAATTTCCCTCTGGATTCATTTCCCGAACAGGTGAAGAGTCTTCTGCGGCGATTCAACGCGGCGGGGAGGCCGGGTCATGGCTGCATTCTTTTCCAATCTCAGGAACACGATACTCGCGGGCTGTGCGCTCGTTGTGGTCATTTTGGCCATACATTTCTGGCAAGTCGGCTATTTCTCGCTGGACGACGCGTTCTGGCTCTATTTCGTCCGCGTGCTGCACATCCTCAGCGGCGTGATGTGGATCGGCCTGCTCTGGTACTTCAACTTCGTCTCCACGCCGACCACGCCCTCGATCCCCACGGAGCTTCGCCCGGCGTTGGGCAAATACATCACCCCCGCGGCTCTGTGGTGGTTCCGCTGGAGCGCGATGAGCACCATCGTGTTCGGCATCGTTCTGGCCGCGCTGAACGGCTATCTCGTGCAGGCCTATACATTGGATTCGATGGAAGGCTTCTCCAACTCCACCTATCTGATGATCGGCATCGGCATGTGGCTGGGCACGATCATGTGGTTCAACGTGTGGTTCATCATCTGGCCGGGCCAGCAGAAGGCTCTGAACATCGGTAACGCCTATCCGGATCTGACCGCTGAAGCGCGCGCCGCCGCCGCCAAACCGGCCGGCATGTTCAGCCGCGTGAACACGATGCTGTCCATCCCCATGCTGTTCTGCATGGCTGCGGCTTCGCATCTGGCATAAGCCGCTTACATTGTTGAAGAAGCCGCTCGGTCACGCTGGGCGGCTTTTTTGTTGCGACAACCGCTGACAGTTTCGCCATTCCGAGCCGACAAATTGCGTCCACTTTCCTCACCCGTTTACGGGGGAGGAGGGCCGAAGGGGGCCGGCCCGCAAGGGCCGGAACGACGTATGCGCAGCGGTCGCAAGGTGGTCAAACACGCCCGGGAATTACGCAAGCGAATGACCCATGCGGAGGTGATCCTTTGGTCGCGCCTTCGGCCGCTTGTCTGGCCGTTCCATCGCTTCCGGCGCCAGCATCCTATCGGCCCGTACATCGCTGATTTCGCATGCCCTCTTTCGCGTCTCGTGGTCGAGGTGGATGGTGCCACTCATGGCTCCGATGTCGAGCGTGCGTACGATCGCAAACGTGATGGCTATATGCGATTGCACGGTTGGCAGGTTGTCCGGGTCACGAATGAGGACGTTTACAAATATCTCAATGAAACGCTCGACCTGATTGCGCGGCAAGCGCCCCCTTCGTCCCGCCGCTTGCGCGGCGGTCCACCTCCCCCGTAAACGGGGGAGGAAAGGTGAAGCGCTTGTCCCATCCCCTCGAAGCCGATCTGCGCAAAGCCGACGAAGACCGTTTCCACGCCGCGCTATTCGCGCCGGCGGATAAGCGTCCCGCGCTTTTCGCGCTTTATGCCTTCCATCACGAGATCGCGCGGGTGGCCGAAAGCGCGCGCGAGCCGATGATGCAGGCGATCCGCCTGCAATGGTGGCGCGAAGCGCTGGAAGGCGCACGCGAAGGCAAGCCGCGCCCGCATCGCACGGTCACGGCGCTGGCCGGGCTTTTCGCGCAATACGATCTGCCGCCCGAATTGTTCGAGGCGATGATCGATGCGCGCGAGGACGATGCGGCGGAAACCACTTTCGCCGATCTTCTCGCCCTCGAACGCTATTGCGACGCGACGAGCGGTAATCTCATGCGATTGGCGTCGCGCATCCTGGGCGAGGCGCATGACGATCTGGCGCATCTGGCCGGCGTCACACATGCGCTAGCGGGCCTGTTGCGCGCCATTCCGTTTCACGCCGCGCGCGGCAAGGTCTATTTGCCGCTGGATTTTCTCGGCGACGCCGGAACCTCGCGCGAAGAGATTTTGCAGACCCATTCGGGAAAGAAGCTCGGACCGGCGATCGCGCGGATCGCCAGGTTCGCGCGCGAACATCTGGCAGCGGGGCACGGCATAAAGCCGGGCGCCGCGCTGCCCGCATTCCTGCCCGCCGCGACATCGCCGCTTTATCTGAAGCGTGTCACCGCGCCGGATTTCGATGCGTTCCGGACGCCCGTGGAAATCCCGCTCTACCGCCGCCAATTCGCGATGTTGCGTGCGAGCTGGCGGGGGCGGCTTTAGCCGGCCGGAGAGCTTGCGGTCGCTCTGGATATTGACAACGCAAGTAGGAGTTCCTATTCTGTTCCTCCTCTCGAAATCGGCAAATCGCGCCAGAAATGGCGTTTGGCGAACAGGAGAACTGCGTCTTGCCGGAAAGGATGGACGGGGAGAGGGGGAGGGGGTAGTGGAAAACGTGAAAACGACTGCTCCGCATTTTTCCGGCCACAACATGTTGTGAAAGCGCGAAAGGCAAAGAGCGAAAATCGACATTCAATTCAGACGGAGACGGGAGGGATAATCCCGCCCCCGTTTCCCGAAAAACAACCTCAGAGCGTTTTCGCAGACAGAACAAGACATTGAGTGAAATGACCCATCCCATTCACATCATCGGCGGCGGATTGGCGGGTTCGGAAGCCGCCTGGCAGGCCGCGGAAGCCGGGGCCAAGGTCGTGCTCCACGAGATGCGCCCGGTGCGCGCAACCGATGCGCACCAGACCGATAGTTTCGCGGAACTGGTCTGCTCCAATTCTTTCCGCTCCGACGATTGGGAAAACAACGCGGTCGGCCTGCTGCATGAGGAAATGCGCCGCGCCGGTTCGCTCATCATGCGCGCGGCCGATGCGCACAAATTGCCCGCCGGCGGCGCATTGGCAGTCGATCGCCACGGCTTCTCCGCCGATGTGACACGCAGCATCGAAACGCATCCGAATATCGAAATCCGCCGCGAGGAAATTGCGGGCCTGCCGCCGGAAGACTGGCAGAGCACGATCGTCGCCACCGGTCCTTTGACGTCGCCCGCGCTGGCC
>JAFECP010000046.1:3235-3789 GCA_018242105.1 Pseudomonadota bacterium | reverse complement strand
GCGCCGATCGTCCATAAGGAGTCGATCGACTTCGGCATCTGCTGGATGCAATCGCGCTACGACAAAATCGGTCCGGGGGGCGATGGCGCGGACTACATCAACTGCCCGATGGACGAAGCGCAATACCGCGCCTTCATCGCCGCGCTGATCGCGGGCGAAAAAACTGAATTCAAGGAATGGGAAAAGACCACACCCTATTTTGAAGGCTGTCTTCCCATCGAAGTGATGGCCTCGCGTGGCGAAGAGACGTTGCGCTTCGGCCCGATGAAGCCCGTTGGCCTCAGCGACAAGCGCACCGGCCAGCGCCCCTATGCCGTGGTGCAGCTTCGCCAGGACAACGCGCTCGGCACGCTGTGGAACATGGTCGGTTTCCAGACCAAGCTGAAGCATGGCGAGCAGACGCGCATCTTCCGCATGATCCCGGGCCTGGAGAACGCGCAATTTGCGCGCCTCGGCGGGTTGCACCGCAACACCTTCATCAATTCGCCCAAGCTGCTGGACGGTTCGCTGAAATTGAGAGCGCGGCCTTCGATCCGGTTCGCGGGACAGGTGAC
>JAFECP010000046.1:0-3202 GCA_018242105.1 Pseudomonadota bacterium | reverse complement strand
GCGCGCGGCGAGGCGATCGTCGCGCCGCCGCCCACCACGGCTTTCGGCGCCTTGCTCGCGCATATCACCGGCGGCGCGGATGAAAAGACGTTCCAGCCGATGAATGTGAACTTCGGCCTGTTCCCGGAACTGAAAGGCGCACGTGGCAAGGATCGCAAGAAAGCGATGTCCCACCGCGCGATTGCCGATCTGGAAGCGTGGCTCAAGCCCGCTGCGCAAGCGGCAGAGTAGTCAACCCCACACTTGCGGCTTGTGATCGGCCCAGGGTTGCCACGGACGTGCTTCCTCGATCTGCGCCGCCAGGCGGTAGAGCGTCGCCTCGTCGGAATAGCGCCCCGTGAACATCATGCCGATGGGAAGCCCCGTGCCGGATGCGCCCATGGGCAAGGACATCGAGGGTTGGCCGGTGATGTTGAACGGCGGCGTATAACCGAACACGAAGGACTGGCGCCGGTTGAACTCCTTGGGATCGACATTCACCGGATCCAGGTGGCCGATTTCCGGCGGCGGCGCCAGCGTGACGGGCGAGAGCATCACATCGAAGTCGCGCCACAACGCGATGATCTGCCGGGAGATGAGCCGCATGTCCTGCAAGCCGGTGGCGACCTGCGCGCCGGTGAGCTTGCGGGCACTCTTCCAGCTTACCAGCGCCAGCGGCTCCAGATCGTCCGGCGCCGGTTCACCGAGCTTGGCTATCAGCTCTTCCATGTTCGCCGCCATCATGCCGCCGGACACCATGCCCTGCGCGCGATAGAGACGGCGCCAGTCGATCGGCAGTTTGGGAAGCTCGATCATGGTGTGGCCGAGATCGCCCAATAGCTTCACGGTGTCGTCGAACACCTTCTGCACATCCGGCGTGGGGTTGATGCCACGCGGCACTTCGGTGGTGAAGGCGATGCGCAATCTGCCCGGCGGCGTCTGGATCTCGTCCAGATAAGGCCGCGCCTTGGGCACCGGCGCATAGGGCGCGTCGTCTTCGGGATAGCCCGTCGCGTCCAGCATCGCCGCGCTGTCGCGCACGCTTCGCGTCAGAACGTGATCGCAGATCAAGCCATGCGCGCGGCCGCGATCGTCCGGCCCGCCCGGATTGCGGAACTGGGTCGGCTTCATGCCCACGAGCCCGCATTGCGCAGACGGAATACGGATAGAACCGAGGCCATCGGAGCCGTGCGCCATCGGCACCATACCGCTGGCTACCGAGGCCGCCGCGCCGCCCGACGATCCGCCGGAAGAATGATTGGGATTCCACGGATTGCGGCAGATGCCGAGGTGACGGCCTTCCGTGGTGCCGGGAATGCCGAACTCCGGCGTGTTGGTCTTGCCGAAGATCACGACACCGGCAGCGCGATAGCGTTTCGTCAGTTCCGCATCGCTCTCGCTGACATTGTTGCGCAGATAGTGCGAGCCGTTCGTCATCGGCCAGCCCGCAACGGCCATGCCGATATCCTTGATCAGGAACGGCACGCCCTTGAACGGCCCGTCCGGCAGCTTGCCGTCCGCAACCTTCTTCGCCTCGTCATAGGCCTTGTAGACGACGGCATTCACTTTCGGATTGTGCCGCTCCACGCGGGCGATCGCTTCGTCCAGAAGCTCGCGCGGCGAAACCTGCTTCTTGCGAACGAGGTGCGCCAGGCCAATGCCGTCATGCTTGTCATATTCCACGAATGCCATCGTCGCCGTCCTCTAGATTTGCGGGCGCTTGTCGAACCAGGGTTGCGCCTGCTCGATCTGCGCTGCCAGTTGCAGAAGGGTCATCTCGCCGCCATTGCGCGCCACGAACTGAACGCCAATCGGCAGGTTTTGGTTGTTCCAGTGCAGTGGCAGATTGATCGCCGGCTGCCCGGTGGCGTTCTGCGTCGCGGTAAACGGCACATAGTCGATAATCGGGGCGAACGCCTTTTCGATATTTTGCTCATCGATATCGACGGTACCGATCTTCAGCGGCGGTTGCGCCAATGTCGGTGTGAGCCACAGATCGTAGTGCTCGTGGAATTTTCCCATCAGCCGGGCGACGCGATACATCGCCTGCTGTGCCCAGATCTGTTTTGTTGCAGGGATCGATTTGCCGCGCTCGTAGAGGCCTAGTGTCAAGCCTTCCAGATTGTCCAGCGAAGGCTTCTGCCCGGTAAGCTGCGTGAGCGTCTCGATGCCGAAAGCCGAGGCGGTGGCCCACAGCACCATGAAGGCAGTGGTCATTTCCTCGCTGTTCACGGCAGGCTTGGCTTCTTCCACCGTATGCCCGAGCTGCTCGCACAGCTTCGCGGCTTTCTGCACGGCGTCCGCCACATCGGGATGGAAGGGCGCGCCACGATAGTTGCTCGTTGAAACGGCGATCTTCAGCTTCGTCGGCGGGGTTTTGATGCCCTCGAGATAAGACCCCTGCTGCGGCGGCGCGAAATAGGGATCGCTGAAATCCGGCGTGGACGACAAATCCAGCATCGCCGCGCAATCGCGCACGCTACGGGTTACGCAGTTATCGACGCTCAGGCCCGCCGTGGAATCCGCATTGTCCGGTCCCTGCGTGATGCGTCCGCGTGAAACCTTCAATCCGACAAGGCCGCAACACGACGCCGGAATGCGGATCGATCCACCGCCATCGGTTGCGTGTGCCAAAGGCACAATGCCGGCCGCCACCGCAGCCGCCGAACCGCCGGACGATCCGCCCGGCGTGTGATCCAGATTCCACGGATTGCGCGCTGGTCCATAAAGCTTGGATTCCGAAACCGGCAGGATGCCGAACTCCGGCACATTGGTTTTGCCCAGTGGAATAAGCCCCGCCGTGCGATAACGCGTCACCAGCGTTGCGTCATGATCGGCCGGGATGGGTGGCATCATCCGCGACCCGTTGCGCGTCGGCATGCCCACCGCACCGGCGCGCATGTCTTTCAGTAGCATCGGCACGCCGCTGAACGGGCCATCGCTCGTGTTCTTCTTCGCCACTGCGCGCGCAGCGTCGAAAGCCTTGAAGATGATGGCGTTGATCTTCGGATTGATCCGTTCCGCGCGGGCGAGGGCTTCATCCACCAACTCGCTGGCGGAGACCATCCTCTGCTTCACCAGTGCGCCAAGGCCCAATGCATCATGCTTGTCATATTCCGCGAATGGCATGATCTACACCTTGATTCTCTCGTAACGATGCGCCCACGGCGCGGCTTTTTCGATGGACGCGGCGAGTCGTAGCAGGCCTTCATCGTCTCCGAAG
>JAFECP010000045.1:67434-69259 GCA_018242105.1 Pseudomonadota bacterium | reverse complement strand
TGGTCCGCACAAGAGAGTTCGACATGACCGGAATTTACGCTACGGCACGGCAGATGCTTTCCGATCTGGCGGCAAAGAAAATTTCCGCGCGCGAACTTCTGGACCTGCATGTGGCGCGCAACGATGCGCTACACGCCAAGCTGAACGCGGTGATCGAGAAGGATCTTGATCACGCCCGCGCCGCCGCCAAATCCATCGACGATGCGCGCGCGCATGGCGCGGAGCTTGGCGCGCTTGCCGGTTTGCCTATGACGATCAAAGACGGCTTCGATGTGTTCGGCATGCCGGCGACGTCTGGCGCCAAGGGATTTCACGGCCGCAAGAAGGATTGCAACGACGCCGACGTGGTGGCGTCTGCGCGGCGCGCCGGCGCGGTGATCTGGGGCAAGACGAACGTGCCCTACATGCTGGGCGACATTCAGAGCTACAACGAAATCTACGGCACCACGAACAATCCCTATGACGTGACGAAGACACCGGGCGGATCCTCCGGCGGCGCCGCAGCCGCGCTGGCTGCGGGGATCACGCCTTTGGAGATTGGTTCGGATATCGGCGGATCGCTGCGCCATCCGGCGAATTTCTGCGGCGTGGTTTCGCTGAAACCGACATGGGGCGTGCTGCCGTTGCGCGGCCACATCCCGCCCGCGCCGGATGAATTCGTGGAGACCGACCTTGGCGTCGTCGGTCCGATGGCGCGCAACGTCGGCGACCTGCGCCTGCTCTGGAATGTGCTGCGCGGACATAACGGCGCTACGGAAAAAATCATCAAAGGCTCGCGCATCGCGGTGTGGGATCAGGACGACGCATGGCCACTGTCCGAAGACGTGCACGGCGCGGTGCGGCGCGCGGCCAATGCAATTGCACGCCAGGGCGTTGCGGTGGGCAATGCCAGGCCGCCGGTGCAGGGCGCAGCGTTGATGCAGCCCTATATGCAAACGCTTGCGGCGGTGCTGGGCAGCGGCTTGCCGGACGACGTTTACAACGCCTTCGCAGTGATGAATGCGCAAGATCGCGAAGCGTTGGCGCGCGGCGAGGATGGCGGCGCGGCATTCCGGCTTTCCTCCACCGCAACCTATCGCGATATCCTGCGTGCGGGCGTCGTGCGGCAGCAGCAGAAGGACGCGATCAACGCATTCTTCGATGAAGGCTATGAAGCCATTATCATGCCGATTACGCCCGTGACCGCCTTCGCACACAATCAGGAAGGCAGTTTCGCCAGCCGCAGCATCGAGATCGACGGCAAGATCGTGCCTTACAACAACCTGCTCAACTGGATTTCGCTGGCGACCTCGCTGCACCTGCCGGCGCTTGCGGTGCAAGCCGGACGCACGGGCAACGGCATGCCCGTCGGCGTGCAGCTTGTGGGCCGCGCGCATAGCGAAGACCGGCTTTTCGATCTCGCTGCTGCGATAGAGCAGGAATTGGGCGGATTTGAAGCGCCGCCGCTCTGATCGTTTGACGTTGCGGCAGGCAGGACAGCCACGCCCCCCGCATGGCATAGTTTGACCATAAGCCATCGCCTTACGAGGAACGCCATGAAGCTCAAGAACGGAATCTTTCTCGCGCCCTTTCATCCCGTCGATGAGGATCCCACGCTCGCCATCCAGCGCGACATGGAATTGATCGAGCATCTGGATCGCCTGGGATACGACGAAGCCTGGATCGGCGAACATCATTCCGCGGGCTTCGAGATCATACCCTCGCCGGAACTGTTCATCGCGGCAGTAGCGGAACGCACCAGGCGCATCAAGCTCGGCACCGGCGTGGTGTCGCTGCCCTATCACAACCCGCTGATGGCGGCGAACCGTATCATCCAGCTCGACCA
>JAFECP010000045.1:44493-67347 GCA_018242105.1 Pseudomonadota bacterium | reverse complement strand
TGGAAAGGCGAGCGCGTCACGCACAAGACCGACTGGTTCACCTTGCAGGATGCGACCTGCCAGCTTCTGCCGTTCAGCGATCCGCACCCGGAGATCTGCGTGGCATCTTCGGTCACGCCATCCGGCGGCAAGCTTGCGGGACGCCACGGCTTCGGCATGCTGTGCGTGGCGGCGACGCAAGCCGGCGGCTACGACGCGCTGGCGATCAACTGGGAGATCGCGAACAAGACCGCCGCCGAGAACGGCCGCACGATGGATCCGAGCCGTCTGCGCCTTGTCGGCCCGGTGCATATCGCCGAGACGCGTGAGAAGGCGTTCGAGAACGTGAAGTTCGGGCTTGAAAAGTGGCAAGGCTATTTCTCCGGCATCTCCGCCGTGGCGGGCCGCGAGGCGACGGAAAACCAATCGGCCGAGCAGATGGTGGAGAACGGCGTGGCGGTGATCGGCACGCCGGAGGACGCCATCGCGCAGATCCGCCGTCTGCAAAAGAAGCAGGGCGATTTCGGCGTGTTCCTGCAGCTTGCGCACAACTGGGCGGATTTCGAGAACACCAGGAAGTCCTATGAGATGTGGCAGCGTTATGTGACGCCGGTGATCAATGGCGCGAACACCGCGCGCGAGACGGCGCTCAACTGGGCGAAGGACAACAAGGAGCGTTTCATTGGCGCCGCCATGAACGCGGCGATGCAGACCATCCAGAAGCATCACGAGGACGAAGCGAAGAAAGGCAAGAAAGCCGCCGAATAACAGCTTCGCAATTTTTCGGGAGGGGCCATGCGGTTTCACCTGGCCCCTCCTTTTTGTTTCCGCGCTAGCTTGCGCCAATGAGAAAATACGAATTCACCGGCGGCTGCCATTGCGGCAATCTCTCTTATGTATTCGAAGCCACCGCAGGGCTGGATGCCCTTGGTTTGCGCGCGGATATGTGCAGCTTCTGCCGCGCACATGGCGCGCACACGACCTCCGATCCGAGCGGGTCGATCCGCATTTCGGTGCGCGATGCGGAGAGGCTCAATCGCTATCGGTTCGGCCTGAAGACAGCCGATTTCCTCGTCTGCCGCGATTGCGGCGTCTATATCGGCGCGCTGATGGAAGACGGCGGCAGGATGTGGTTCGCCGTGAACGCCAACAGCTTCCGCGAGAAGCCGCCGCTGGATTTTCCCGCGGTGCCGCACGATTTCGACGGAGAGGATGTGCCTGGCCGCATCGCGCGCCGCAAGAAAAAATGGACGCCTGTTTCGGAGTTTAAAGCCGCATGAGCAAGGCGCTCGTTGTTATCGACGTGCAAAAGGGCATGTTTGATCAGAATTTTCCGCCGCATGACGGCGAAGCGGTAGTGGATCGGATCGCGGGATTAATTGCGCAGGCACGACAATCGGGCGCCCGCATATTCTTTGTGCAACACCACGGCTATGGCGATCACCCATTTCAGCCCGGAAAGCCGGGCTATCTATTTCACGACAAGCTCACGCCACAGCCGGGCGACGATGTAATAGTCAAACGCAAATCCAGCGCATTCCATGACACAGATTTCGACGCGAAACTGAAACGCGCCGGCGTGGATCATCTCATTGTCACGGGCATGCAATCGGAATATTGCGTGACGTCGGCAATCCGCAGCGCTTATGAGCGGGGCTATGGGGTCACACTGGTGTCCGACGCGCACTCAACCGGGGATACGAGGATCGCGAGGGGCAGAGATATCGTCGCGATCATCAATGACACGACGCAAGGAAGCTTCGGGAATGTAGCTCCGGCCGCCGAGATCGATTTCGATTAAAGCTTTGCGCGGCCGGACGTGATGTCGGCATAGCGCACGGCATCCAGAGGTTCATATTTGTACGTCGCCGGGTCGAGCCAGTAGATGGGCTCGGCAATCGCGGAGGGATCGAAGCCCTCTTTCACCAGCTCCACCTTGCGCTGCTTGAAGGTGCCGGTGATTTCCATGCGCGGCATCATGCGCAAGAACACCGGGCGGGCATAAGCGGGAAGACTGTCCGACAGTTTCTGCGGCAGAACAGCGAGGTCGAAATCGCCATCCACAACCAGCGCCGCCATGCCGGCGCGGCCATCCATGCCCGGCACGGAAACGCCATAGACATTGGCTTCCTCGATGCCGGGAATGCCCCCCAGCGCTTCGGAGACTTCGCTTGTCGCCACATTCTCGCCCTTCCAGCGGAATGTGTCGCCGATGCGATCAACGAAATAGAAATAGCCAAGCTCATCATGCTTCATCAGGTCGCCGGTGCGAAACCAGCTATCGCCCTTCTCGAACACGCCGTGCAGGATCTTTTTCTGCGTGTCCGTAGTCTTCGTGTAACCTTCGAAACCCTTGCCGGGTTCGTGCGTGATCTGGCCGATAGCCTCGCCCGCTTCGTTCGGCGCACATTCGATGCAGAAGCCTTCCGCATTGCGCACCGGCATCTCGTGTTCGATGTCGAAGCGCACGATACGGGTCGTCATCACGTTACGCAGATAATGCGGGATGCGGCCGACAGCGCCGACCTTGCCGTCATAATTCAACATCGACACATTGCCTTCAGTGGCGCCGTAGAACTCAACGATCCTTGGAATCGCGAAACGCTGCTGGAAATGCGGCCAGATCTCCGGGCGCAGCCCATTCCCCGTGATGGCGCGCAAGGCATGATCGCGCTCATGCGGACTGGGTGGGGCATTCAGCAGATATCGGCATAGTTCGCCGATATATTGGAAGAATGTAGGCTTGTAGCGGAAGCAATCGTCCCAGAACTCGTGCACGGAGAATTTGCGGCGCAGCACCAGCGTGCCGCCGGTGGTGAACGCCACACCGACAGCGCAGATGCCGCCGGAGGAATGGTAGAGCGGCAGGACGTTATACATGCGGTCGCTCGGCTTCGCGCCCAATCCGCCAGCGAAGCCATACATCATGAACAGCGCGCGCAAATGGCTGATATTTGCTGCTTTCGGCAGGCCCGTGGTGCCCGATGTGAAAATGTAAAACGCTTTATCTTTGCACAGCAACCCTTCGCGCGCTTTGGCATCGAACGGTTCGGGTGATGCAGCGGCCAGGGCGGCATCAAGGTTGCCGCCGCCATTTTCATCCGTGATCCAAAGGTCAGGCGCAGGCGAAATCTGCGCGGCGGCTTCGCGATAGACGTCCGACAATTCCGCGCCGACGACGATATGCCGGGCGCCCGCGATGGACACGCAATGGGCCAGCGGCGCACCGCGTAGGTTGGTGTTGATGAGCGCAACCACCGCGCCGAGCTTGAGCAGGCCCAGCCACGCAAAGAGATATTCCGGCCGGTTTTCCATCAGCAGCGCCACCACATCGCCGCGCGCAATGCCCTGCCCTTGCGCCCAGCGCGCATAGCGGGCCGCCCAACCATCCATCTCGCGATAGGTGATGATGCGATCCTGAAAGAGGATAGCGACGTTATCCGGATGCGCGCGCGCAACCTTTTCCATCACATCGGCGATGGTCAGCGCCGAATCCGGCTTTACATGGCGCATACGATAGAAGGTGCGTGCCAGGCTTGTGATATAGATCGCCTCGCGCCTCATGGCGTCGAACATGCTTACGCGGCCCTTCCGACTCGAAACGCCAAGAATAGGCTGCGCGGGAAAGGCAGCAAAAGAGGCCAAATGGCGCAAGAAGAAATCGATCTCAGAGGCCTGAAATGCCCCCTGCCCGCGCTGGTGGCCCGCAAACATCTGCGTGAAGCAACGGTTGGCGCTGAAATTCACATCGTGACCGACGATCCTATGGCGCCGATCGATGTGCCGCATATGTGCCGCACGGAAGGTTATGACGTTGTGGCTGTGGCGCGCGACGGCGATGTGGCGCGCATGGTGCTGAGGCGGCTGGCCTGACGGATCACTTCGGCGGCGGGGGCGGCGGAACGCGCGGTCCGAGCCGCGTGAGCACATCATGCGCATCGAGCGCGCGCGGCTCCGACTTCGCCTGATCGGCACTCAGCATGACGATTTCGGCATAAGCCTCATATCGCGTGATCGGCCGCGACTCGACGTCTTCGTCGAAACCCCAGTTGTGCCAGTACCAGCCGAAATTCCGATACGGCCCATAAGGCCCTGGAAAGCCATCGAAGGTCGAGAAATAGGTCGTTTTCGCCTTGGTATCGCGCGTGTCGAATTCAAAAGCCGCAAAGCCCGAATCCAGCGTCACCTGCGCAGCGCGATAGAGCAGATAGTCTTCCACAGTCGCGCGCGGCGTGGCGGAGTTTCCGGCATAGGTCACCCGATAGCGATTTTGCGCGAGGCGCTCGTCGGTATAGCCGACCTGACTGCCTTCGACGCGCGGCCCATAAGCAGCGGGCTGAACGCAACCCGCGAGCCCAGCGGTGAGGAGGATCGCAGAAAGGCTCGCGGCAAAGGTATAAGTCTTTGATTTTGATTTGTAAATTTTACTCACGTCTCTGCTCCCGATGCTCGGCCCCATCCTGCAGGAACATCATAGCCCCTGTGTAAACGCGCGGATTGTTAAATTCGCGATGGATGGATACTTATAACTGAATAGTCAGTTATTTACTGGAAGCCATGGATACTACCGCCCCTCGCTGGCGCAGGCGCAAACAGGCAAGGCCGCAAGAAATCCTCGACGCGGCATTGGCCTGCTTTGCGGAAAAAGGCTTCGCGGCTTCGCGGATGGATGACATCGCCGAACGCGCAGGCGTGACCAAAGGCACGATCTATCTCTACTTCGAAAACAAGGAAGCGGTGTTCAAGGCGCTGGTGCGCGAATCCATCGGCGCGCAGATCACCCAGGTGATCGAAAACATCCGCATCTATGAGGGTTCGTCGCGTGACCTGCTGCGCGACGCGGTGACGATGATCGCGCATTTCGCCGCGACCAGCGACCGCGTGGTGCTGCCCAAGATCATCGTCGCGGAGGCGGGAAATTTTCCCGAACTCGCGCGCTTCTATCGCGTTGAGATCATCGACAAGGGATTGGGTGCGATGACGAGCGTGATTGCGCGCGGCACCGCGCGCGGCGAATTCCGCAAAATCGAGCCGGATCATGTCGCGCGTATTCTGATCGCACCGATCCTGCTTTCCATTTTCTGGCGCACCACCTTCGCGCAATTCGACGCCAAGCCCTATGACCATCAAGCGTTCCTCAAATCCCATCTCGACATTTTGCTGCGCGGCATCGCCGCCGACGGAGAGGCATCATGATGAAGCGCGTTTCAATCCTTTTGCTTCTGCTGCTCGCGGCTTGCGGGAAAAGCGGCGATCAGGTCTGGCTCGGCTACGGCGAGGGTGACAACGCGTTCATCGCCGCGCCGCAGCCGGGATGGGTTTCATCCCTGCATGTCGAGCGCGGCGCGCTGGTGCATCGTGGCGATGTGCTTTTCACTTTGGACGACACCGCGCAAGTCGCGGCGCGCGATCAGGCCATCGCTTCGCTTGAAACCGCCAAGGCGTCGCTGACGCAAGAGCAAGCCAATCTGGCCTATGCCAAACGCCAGCTTGAACGGCAAACGGGTTTGGCGCGCGCCAATGCCGGAACGCCCGCTAATCTGGATCTGGCGCGATCGAACTACCAGCAATCCGAAGCCCGCATCGCGCAACTGCAATCGCAGATCGCGCAAACGGATGCTTCGCTGGCGGGCGCGACCTATTCACTGACACAGCGCAATGTGATGGCGCAAACCGAAGGCCGCGTGCAGGACGTTTACTTCCGCCCCGGCGAATATGTCCCAGCATCGACACCGGTACTTTCGATCCTGCCGCCGAAGAATATCTATGTGCGATTTTTTGTGCCAGAGACGCAGTTCTCCAAAGTGCATATCGGCCAGAAGGTCCGGATCAGTTGCGACGGCTGCAAGCCGATGGAGGCAACAATCAGCTTCATCGCGCAGCAGGAGGAATTCACGCCGCCGGTGATCTTCAGCCAGGACAGCCGCACCAAGCTCGTTTTCAAGCTGGAAGCGCGCATGCCCGGCGGCATGAAACTCAATCCCGGCCAGCCGGTGCAGGTGCGGCCGCTCTGACATGGCATCCGATCTCGCCATCGACGTTCGCGGACTGACCAAGCACTTCGGCAAGAAGGTTGCCGTCGATCATGTGGACATTGCGGTTCCGCAGGGCGAAGTGTGGGGCTTCCTCGGCCCCAATGGATCGGGAAAGACGACGACCATCCGCATGCTGTGCGGATTGCTCCATCCCGACGACGGCCGCGGGACGTGCCTTGGCCTCGATGTCATCACGCAATCCGAACAGATCAAACGCGAAGTCGGCTACATGACCCAGAAGTTCAGCTTCTGGGAAGATCTGTCGATTCGCGAAAATCTGGAATTCGTGGCGCGGCTCTATGGCTTGCCGGATCGCGAAGCCAAGGTGGATCACACGCTTCAACGGCTGGGCCTGGTGAAGCGCCAGAAGCAACTCGCAGGTGAGCTTTCCGGCGGCTGGAAACAGCGCATGGCGCTGGCCGCCTGCATGCTGCACGAGCCGAAGCTGCTTCTGCTCGACGAGCCAACGGCGGGCGTCGATCCCAAAGCGCGGCGCGACTTTTGGGAGGAGATCCACGCGCTCAGCGAAGAAGGCCTGACGGTTCTCGTCTCCACCCATTACATGGACGAAGCCGAACGCTGCGACCGCATTGTCTATATCCTGAACGGCAAGCTGATCGCCAAAGGCACGGTCAATGAGGTTATCGCGCAATCCGGCCTCACCACCTTCGTGCTCGAAGGCGAGCATGTGCGCCGCTTTCTGCAGAAAATTCAGGGTCAGCCGGGCGTCGATTACGCCGGGTTCTTCGGCGCGGCATTGCGCGTATCGGGGCGAGATCGCATCGCGCTTGAAAAAACCATCGCGCCTTACAAGAACGAGGCGGGCGTGACCGTCAGCGAAACCAAGCCCAATCTGGAAGATGTGTTCATCCATTTGCAGGAGGACGCAAAATGAGCAACACGTTCTCCTTCGCGCGCGTTTACGCCATCCTGCTGAAAGAATTTCTGCAGATGCGCCGTGACCGCATCACCCTGGCGATGATCGTGGGCGTGCCGCTGATGCAGCTTTTCCTGTTCGGCTTCGCGATCAATTTCAATCCGAAAGCTCTGCCGACAGTGATTTCGGTCGACGATCCGGGCGTGTTCGCGCGCGCTGTCATCGTGGCACTGGAGAATTCCAGTTACTTCAATATCGTGAAAGAAACACATTCGCCGCAGGAAGCGCGCCGCCTTTTGCAGGAAGGCAAAGTGCTGTTCGCGGTGGAAATCCCGGAAAATTTCACGCGCGATATCGTGCGCGGCAACCCGCCCGATCTTCTGATCGAAGCGGATGCAACCGATACCGCTGCCGGATCCTACGCCATCGCCGCGCTGACCGGCATCGCGTCGACGGCGCTGCGCGACGATCTGAAAGGGCCGCTGGCGACGCGCGCGCAAACTGCGCCGCCCTTCAACACCGTCACGCACCTTCTCTACAATCCGGAATCCGTCACCCAATACAGCATCGTTCCCGGATTGCTGGCGGTGATCCTGACCATGACAATGGTGCTGATGACTTGCCTCGCGCTCACCCGCGAACGCGAACGCGGCACCTATGAGAATCTGCTCGCCATGCCGGCATCGCCGGTGGAGATCATGCTGGGCAAGATCGCGCCCAATATCGCGGTCGGCGCCATCCAAAGCGCGATCATCCTGATCGTGGCGAAATTCGTGTTCGGCGTGCCGATGATCGGCTCGCTGTTGCTGCTGTCGGTGGCGCTCGCGCTCTATATCGTCGCCAATCTCGCTGTCGGCTACACGTTCTCCACCGTTGCCGAGAACCAGTTGCAGGCCATGCAGATGATGGTGTTCTTCCTGCTGCCGACGATCCTGCTGTCGGGCTTCGCCTTTCCCTTCGATGGGATGCCCGGCTGGGCGCAATGGATCGGCGAGGCGCTCCCGGCCACCCACTTCCTGAGGATCGTGCGGGGCATCCTGTTGAAGGATAATGGGTTCCCGGAAATCTGGCCGGACCTGTGGCCCCTTATTCTCTTTATGTTCGTCGTGATGGGGATCGCTCTGGCCCGTTTCCGGCGGACGCTGGACTGAAAAAAGGGCTATATGCCGCCAGGTCTTGCGAAAGATTTGGTCCCAAAGCACATTCAACCTCGGTATAAGCCGTGCCATCCGCGTGTGCCTTCGCGGAGCAAAACCGGACGTTGCGCCATCCGACGGGCGTGCCGACTTCGGCAATAAAAGAGTGGGGTCGCGCGCGTCGCATGTCCGGTCTGTCCTTGATGCTGCAATTCATGCTGGCGCTGGTGCTGATCGCGCTGGCGATATTATCGCTCCAGCTCGCCACCCTCGCCATCCTGCGCATGTACCGCGCGCCGCGCCGGTTGCGCATGCCGCTTCTTCCCGATGAAGCATTGCCAAATGTGCTCATTCAGCTTCCGGTCTGCGACGAAGGGCAGCTTGCTATCCGCGTCGCCGCGGCCGCCACGCAACTGGACTGGCCGAAAGGCAAACTCGAAATCCAGCTTCTCGACGATGGCCCTGCCTCCAAACACGATGCCCTTGCCGCTTCGGTTCGCAAGATCGTTCCGGCAGATGTGAATCTCAAGGTCATGCGCCGCGGCGAGCGCGCGGGCTTCAAGGCCGGCAACCTCGCTTTCGGACTAACACATTCGCAGGCGCCTTATGTCGCCGTGTTCGATGCCGATTTCGTGCCGCCTTCGGATTTCCTGCGCCGCACGGTGCCGGCGCTGGTCGCCGATAATGGCCTCGCCTTCGTGCAGGCGCGCTGGGGGCATGCAAACCGCAACCGCAACTGGCTGACGCGCGCGCAAGGCTTTCTTCTCGACAGTCATTTCGCGATCGAACAGGAGGCCCGTTTCCGTGCCGCGCTGCCGATGTCGTTCAATGGCACGGCCGGCGTGTGGGCGCGCGAGGCCATCGACAATGGCGGCGGCTGGACGGGCGACACGCTGACCGAAGATCTCGATCTTTCCATGCGCTGCGCACTCAAAGGCTATCGCATGGCGTTCGTCCACGATCTCGAAGTGCCGGGCGAATTGCCGGAAACCGCCGCAGCCTGGCGCGCACAACAGGCCCGCTGGACCAAGGGGCATGCGCAATGCGCGCGCAAGCTTCTGCCGCAGATCTGGGCGAGCGCTTTTCCGGTCTGGCTGAAAGTGGCGATGTCGCTGCAGATGTGCCAGTTCGGCTTTTATCTTCTGGCCGGCGCCAGCGCGATCATCAGCCTCGCGCTGATGGCCATGGACGCCGTCTATCTGCGTAGCGTGGGTACGCTGGGCCTTTGCGTCACCGCACTCGGCATTTCGACGAGTCTTTTCTACTTGTGGCAAGGCCAGCAGATGCTGGGCCGCGACCGCGAGCCCTACTTCCTGCAATCGCTTCTGCTCGCGATGATCTTTCCAAGCGGCCTTGTGCTTTCCAACGCGCGCGCAACGTATGAAGCCTTCGCAGGCACGCCGATGGATTTCGCGCGCACGCCCAAAGGCGGCACCGTCATCGTCGGCGGCTGGCGCGGCAGCCCAGAACTTGCTGCCGGCATCTCGCTGCCGGTTTTCGCGTTGACCGAACAGGCCTGGAGCCTGCCCTTCTTCATCATCGCCGCTGCCGGACTTCTTCTTATCGGCGCAATGGGCTGGCAGGGAACGGCCCGTTTGCCGGCGCGCGACGCCGGACCGGGCGAATAATATTAACAAAATCTTTACGTTTGTGGCGGCATTTGAATTACTCAAATGCTGGCGAAATGGCTTACGCCGCTTTGAAAAACCGCAGTTATGATGCCTTCAAGGTCGCCGCCAGCTAGAGCGGCAGAAGGGGCTTTGACGATGGTGGGGTCTCATATCCGGCTCGCGGCGGTGACCGCTTTTTGCCTGCTGACGGCAGCATGCGCGAGTTCGCCCGATTATTCCGATCGTTCCTCCGGCTGGAGCCGCGCGCAATCCATTCCGGAAGCGCCGCTGCAATGCGTGCCCTATGCACGCGATCATTCCCAGGTGAAGCTTTACGGCGACGCCGCCGATTGGTGGCAGAAAGCCGCCGGCGTTTATGCGCGTGGCGAGATGCCAGAGCTGGGATCGGTTCTGGTGCTGACCGGTTATGCCGGTCCGCGCCATAGCCATGTCGCGGTCGTCACCGCCATGGTGTCGGATCGCGAGATCCGCGTCAGCCATGCGAACTGGCTGAATGACGGCGCGATCTTCATCGATGATCCTGTCGTCGATGTCAGCCCGGACAATGATTGGAGCCAGGTGCGCGTCTTCAACGAGCGCACCGGCGCCTGGGGCGCGCGCACCTATTTGGTGCAGGGCTTCATCGGGCCGGGGCGCGACAACCCGCTGGTTGCCGATAACTCCTGATATATATTCGTAAGTAAATCAGAGGCTTGGCCGTGCCCACGCGTCCAGACGCCCCACCCCGTTGCCTTTGGGGCGGGCGTGGGTATGGTCCGCGCCCCTGAGCGGAGCGCAACCGTCGCGCGCCGGTAAACCGAAGCGCTAAAACTGCGCGTTAGCGTTGCCAAGAGCGTCTTCTGCGGTGGATGAACCAACTTCCCAAAGCGCTGTGAACGATCCGAAGCCCGGTCTGTCCGATGCTTTGGAAAACGATCTGCCGCGCGCGCCGACCCACATGGTGACGGCGACCGGGCCTGGCCGAAACTGGATGCTGATGCTGGGCGCGCTGGGCGTCGTATTCGGCGACATCGGCACCAGCCCCCTCTATGCCATGCGCGAAACGGTGCTCGCCACCGGCGGGCCCTTTCCGCAGCACGACGACACCATCGGTGCGCTGTCGCTCATCATCTGGGCACTCTTCATCGTGGTGACGCTGAAATATGTCGTGCTCATCATGCGCGCCGACAATGATGGCGAAGGCGGCACCTTGGCGCTGGCTTCGTTGGCGCACCGTTCGCCAGGCATTGGGCGTGGCGTGAAGATGACCATCGGTATCGGCGCTGTGCTGGGTTTGGCCCTCTTCTTCGGCGACGGCATGCTCACGCCCGCAATCACGGTTCTATCGGCGGTGGAAGGCTTAGGGCTGGGTAGCCGCGAATTCGAACCGCTGGTCATACCACTCACCCTCATCATTCTGATCGGGTTGTTCGCGATGCAGAGTCGCGGCACCGCGAAAATCGGAACGCTGTTCGGCCCATTCATGGTGCTGTGGTTCGCCGTCCTGGCGGTGCTTGGTGCGATCTCGCTGATACAGACCCCATCGGTGCTGGTGGCGATCAATCCGTGGTACGCGATCCGTATTTTCACCGAAGAGCCATGGCATGCGTTCGTTTCGCTCGGCGCCGTCGTGCTGGCGGTAACCGGCTGCGAGGCCCTCTATGCCGACATGGGCCATTTTGGCAAAGCGCCCATCCGCAAAGCCTGGTTCTTCGTGGCGCTGCCCGCTTTGCTGCTGGAATATCTGGGGCAAGCAGCCGCCATCCTGCGCGATCCGCATCTGGCGAGCGTCGCGTTCTTCTCCGTGGTGCCGCATTGGGCGCATTACCCGATGGTGATTCTGTCGGGCATCGCGTCGGTGATCGCCTCGCAAGCAGTGATTTCCGGCGTGTTCTCGATCACCCAGCAGGCGGTTCAGCTCGGCCAGTTGCCGCGCATGGAAATCCGCCACACCTCCGCGACGGATTACGGACAGATCTTCGTGCCGCGCATGAACGCCATTCTTTGCATCGGCGTTGTGCTGATCGTGCTGATCTTCAAGAGTTCCGCCGCGCTGGCATCGGCCTACGGTATCGCCGTCACGGGCGTGATGGTGATCGACACGATGAACGTGTCGCTGGTGGCCGCGCGGCAATGGAAATGGAAGCTCGGGTTGGTGATCGCGCTGTTCGGCCTGCTCGCCATCATCGATTTCCTCTTCCTGGGCGCCAATATGCTGAAGATCCCGGAAGGCGGTTGGCTCCCGCTCGCGGTCGCCGGTTTCGTCTTTGTGTTGATGGAAACCTGGCGCAACGGGCGGCGCATGCACATGGAGAAAATCCGCAGCGAATCCATGCCGCTTAATCTTTTCCTCGAACGCGCGGACAAGACGCCGGTGCGCGTCGCCGGCACATCCATCTTCCTGTCGGCGCGCGGCGATGTCGTGCCCGGCGCGCTGCTACACAATCTGAAGCACAACAAAGTGCTACATGAGCGCGTGATCCTGGTGCATGTGCTGGTCGATGACACGCCGATCGTGCCCGCCGCCAAGCGCATCGAAGTCGAAAAGCTCGGCAAGGGCTTTTATAATGTGAACATCCATCACGGTTTCTTCGAGACACCAGATGTGCCCCGCGCTCTGGAAGAAGCGCGGCCCTTCGGCCTGGCCATCGACGTGGAAACCGCCACCTTTTTCATCGGCCATGAAACGCTGGTGCCAGCCGAACATTCCGCACTGGGCCGTTGGCGGCTGTGGCTTTACATGCGGCTGGCGGCATCCGCTTTATCGCCAGCGCGTTTCTATCACCTGCCGCCTAACCGCGTGGTTGAGCTGGGCACGCAGACGACGATCTAGGTGTAACGATGTCTTCGGTTTCTCCATCCTATAGCAGTCCCGTTTCCGCGCGGCGCCAAATCGGTTTGACGATCGGCGCGCTCGGCGTCGTCTTCGGCGATATCGGTACGAGCCCGCTCTACGCGATGAAGCAATCGGCGCTCGCCGCGGGCGGCGCAACGCCAGGCATCACCGCCGTGATGGGGGTGTTGTCGCTGATCTTCTGGGCACTGCTGATCGTGGTGACGATCAAATATGTCGTCTTCATCATGCGGGCCGACAATGACGGTGAAGGCGGCGTGCTGGCGTTGGCGGCGCTGGCCCATCGCGTGACGGGCCTCAGCCGGCGCGTAAAAGCTTCCATCGGCCTGGTCGCGTTGTTGGGCTTGGCCTTGTTTTACGGCGACGGCATGCTGACGCCGGCGGTTTCGGTCCTCTCCGCCGTCGAAGGCATCGGTGCAGAAAGCACCACGTTCGCCGAATGGGTTATGCCCATCGCGCTGATCGTTCTGATCGGGCTGTTCCTCATCCAGCGCAACGGCACGGAGAAGATCGGGGCCCTGTTCGGCCCGGTGATGGCCGTATGGTTCGTCGTGATCGCGATATTGGGATTGAACGCGATCCTGAAAGCGCCCCAGATTCTGGCCGCCGCCAATCCGGTTTATGCGCTGGCGCTTTTCAAGCATGAGCCCTGGATCGCCTTCGTCGCCCTCGGATCGGTGGTTCTCGCCGTGACCGGCTGCGAGGCGCTTTACGCCGATATGGGCCATTTCGGCCGCAAGCCGATCCAATATGCCTGGTTGTTCTTTGCGCTGCCCGCGCTACTACTGAATTATTTCGGGCAGGGCGCGATGCTGCTGGTCAATCCCCATGCGGTGAATTTCCTGTTCTACTCGTTGACGCCGCATTGGGCGCATTATCCTATGGTGGCCTTGGCGACTGTCGCGACGATCATCGCATCGCAGGCAGTGATCTCCGGCGTGTTCTCGATCACCCAGCAGGCGGTGCAGCTCGGCCAGTTGCCACGCATGGAAGTGCGCCACACCTCCGCCACCGAGCAGGGGCAAATCTATGTGCCGCGCATCAATGCGATGCTGGGCGTCGGCGTGGTGCTGATCGTCCTGATCTTCAAATCCTCCGATGCGCTGGCGGCCGCCTATGGCATCGCGGTGACCGGCGTCATGGCGATCTCAACATTTCTTGTGGCGGTTGTGGCGCGGCGCCGCTGGCGCTGGCCATTACCACTGGTGATCCTGCTGTTCGGCGCGCTCGGCCTTATCGATCTCACTTTCTTCTCCGCCAACACGCTCAAGATCATCCAGGGCGGCTGGCTGCCCCTGGCCGTCGCCGCGGCGGTTTTCGTGGTCATGGACACATGGCGTGTCGGGCGCAGGCTGCATCTGGAGCGCCTGCGCGACGGCGCGATGCCCATGGCGCTGTTCCTCGAACGAGCCGACAAATCCGCGCAACGCATCGCGGGCACCGCGGTTTTCCTGACGCCCCGCACCGATCTTACACCGGGGCCCATGTTGCACAGCCTCAAGCACTATCGCCTGTTGCATGAGCGCGTTGTGCTGGTGAGCGTAAGTGTGGACGACGTGCCGGTCGTCGAACCCGCGAAGCATGTGGAAGTGGAAAAGCTTGGCAAAGGCTTCTTCGCCATGAAGCTTCATTACGGCTTCTTCGAATATCCCGACGTGCCCAAGAGCCTAGAGCTGGCACGGCCTTACGGCCTGGTCATCGACCCGGACAGCACCACGTTCTTTGTCGGCCGCGAGATGCTGGTCCCCGCATCCCGCCCCGTTCTGCCGCCCTGGCGCATTGCGCTCTACACATGGCTGGCGTCGAACGCCTATTCGCCGGCGCGGTTCTTCCGCTTGCCTGCCAATCGCGTGGTGGAATTGGGTACGCAGATCAGCATCTGACTTGACGGATCGTCGCCAGCCCCTTCTCGTACGCGACAGGCAATCGCGGGAGGGGCTCATGCGCAGTTTCGCGCTGGCGGCGGTGTTTTCGGTTCTGATTTCAGGCTCGGCATTCGCCGATCCGCAGATCGTCCTTCCGCAAGGCGTGCTCGCCGGCGCTACCGACGGCGGCATCTCCGTCTTCAAGAACATCCCCTTCGCTGCCCCGCCGGTCGGAGATTTGAGATGGCGTGCGCCACAGCCTGCACCCAACTGGAACGGCATACGCGATGCCAGCAAGTTCGGCCCCATCTGCATGCAGGCGCCGCGCCCCAAAGGCATGGCTTATGAGAAGATCCCCGAGAGCGAGGATTGCCTCTCGTTGAACGTGTGGTCGCCGGACACCGCCCCGGGAACGAAGCTTCCCGTGATGGTGTGGATCTATGGCGGCGCATTCCGCGGCGGCGGATCGGCGAATTCGATCTATGACGGCATGGAGCTCGCGCAGCATGGCGTGATTGTGGTGACGCTCAACTACCGGCTGGGTTGGTTCGGCTTCCTCGATCTTCCCACGTTGGCTGCGGAACACCCCGATGAGCCGCATGGCAATTACGGATTACTGGATCAAATCGCGGCTCTGAAATGGGTCCGGGCGAACATCGCGTCCTTTGGCGGCGATCCCTCCAACGTTACCATCTTCGGCGAATCCGCCGGTGGCATGAGCGTCAACGATCTTATGGTATCGCCGCTGGCGCGCGGGCTTTTCACCAAGGCGATCTCCGAATCGGGGCTTGGCCTCATTCACACGCCGACAAGCGCCGAAGCGCAGGCCGCGGCGGCAGTTTTTACGGCGCGCACCAATGCTGGAAACGATCCCGCAGAATTGCGCGCACTGAGCGCGGCCAGCATCGTGCAGACCGAAAAAGACAATGTCGAAAACGGAACGACGCCAATGGTGGACGGCGCCGTGCTTCCCGATCAGGTTTCCCGGCTTTTCGCGGAAGGCAAGATTGCGAAGGTGACGTACATGGCCGGCTCCAACAGCGATGAATCCACGCTGATGAAATATATCGGCATGACGAAAGACAGTCTGTTGAAGCCGCTGGGCGACAAGCTTGCCGCCGTGCGCGCACTCTACGATGCGGACGGCAAGATAGATGATGACGAATTCGTTCGCCAATTCTTCAGCGACGCACTCTTCGCGTCCGGCGCAGAAGGTTTTGCACATTATGTGGCAAAGACAGGCGAGAAGTCCTACGTCTATCACTTCCGCTACCTCGCCGATGCGCTACGAGGCCGCGATCCGGGCGTTGGACATGGCGGCGAGGTCGTCTATGTGTTCGGCCTGCACGGTTTCTCACAGACCCCACGCGGCGCGATGCTGGCGTCCTTTGTCACCGACAAAGACAAGCAGATGATTGGTCTTGTTCAAAATTACTGGACCAACTTCGCCAAGACGGGCGATCCCAACGGCGTGAACCTGCCGCAATGGCCAACCTCTTCGGATGCCGCGCCGCAAACCCTGGTGTTCGACGACCAGACCAAGGCGGTTTCGGGATTCCGCGCCCGGCAACTCGGCGTCATCTATATGGGCTGGGCGGCGCGTAGCGGCGATCCGATCCCTTGACGCGTTTGTGACGGGCGCCGCGCAAGGCCGAGGATAGGCTCGCGACACCGCACCCGCCAGTTTATACAGCGTTTTCGCAAATAGTCAGTCGAGCGCATAAACCAGCGCCTTGAGATAAGCGGTTTCCGGCAGCATCGGATGCACCGGATGATCTGCGCCCGCGCCCGCCTGGTGGATCAGCGCGGCGCGGCGGCCCGCGCGCGCGATGCCGATGGCGCATTCCAGCGCGAAACGATCCGCTGCGATATTGTGCGAACAGGACGCCAGCAACAGAAATCCGTTTGGCGCGGTTACCGTCGCGGCGAGACGCGCCAGCTTGCGATAAGCTTTCGCACCCGGCTCGATGTCCTTGCGGGATTTCACGAAGGGTGGCGGGTCGGCGATCACCACATCGAATTTCCCGTTCTGAACGGCGAGACGCTCCAGGTCCTCGAACACATCGGCTTTCACGAATTTGGCTTTGACGCCGTTCGCCGCGGCGGCTTCTTCCGCCAAGATCAGCGCGCCTTGCGATGAATCGATGCCAGTGACACTTTTCGCGCCGTTCTTCGCCGCGGCGAGGCCGAAGCCGCCGGCATAGCAATAAGCGTCAAGCACGGAACGGTTCGTCGCCAGCTTCGCCATGAACGCGTGATTTTCGCGCTGATCGAAGTACCAACCAGCCTTCTGGCCCCCGCCGATATCCGCGAAATAGCGTACGCCATTCTCCAGGACGGTTATGCGCTCCGGCACTTCGCCTTTCACGGAGCGCACATATGAACCCAGCCCTTCCAGGGCCCGCGATGGCGCATCGTTGCGCAGCATGACCGTCTTGGGCGCGATCACCTCGTTCAAAGCTTCCAGCAAGGCTGGCGTCAACTTTTCCATCCCTGCTGTCGTCACCTGGATCGAACACAGATCTGCGAAACGGTCGATGGCAAGGCCGGGAAGCGCGTCCCCTTCGGCATGAACCAGCCGGTAATAAGGCGCATCATAAACAGCTTCGCGGCGCATCAACGCGCGCTTCAAAGCAATAGCGAAAAATCCGGCATCGATCTTAGCATCCGCCTTCGGGTCCAGCATACGTATCGAGATAAGACTGGCGGCATTGAAATACCCGGTGCCAAAAACAATCCCATCGTCGCCCTGTACGTTCACGATGCTTCCCGGCGCGAGCGATTTCGCCGCCGCGTCCATGACAATCTCGTTGGAAAAAGCCCATGGCGCGCCGCCACGAAGGCGGCGGCCTTCTTTGGGCCGAAGCTTGATCAGCGGATGAACTGCCATGCGCCCCGGTTATCACGCCCCGGGCAGAAAGGGAAAACCGGTCTACTTCTTCGGCGCGGGTGCAGGCTTCTGCCCGGCGCTTTCGTTGAATTCCGCACGCTGTTCCTTTGTCCAGGCCGGCAAGGTTTTGCGTGCGACCAGATAGTCATAGAGCGCGTTCACTTCGTAATCGTGAAAATAGCGGAACCGGGCGCGCGCCAGCGGCGACATGGTGGGCAACCAGCCGTGTAGGGATTGCCCGCGATAGAGCAGCCGGAAGAACTGGCTGCGCGAATAGCTTGCCGCGACGTTGAGGTCGGGCGCGTAACCTGAGCCGGTCAGGTCGCCGCGATGGCATTGCGCGCAAGACAGCGACGCCAGGTAACGCCCACCATCATAGCGGGGGCCGAGGTCTGCCGGGCTCAAAATCTCGTCGGCCTTCGGCGTCATCGGCACCAGACGTCCGGCGGCGATCGCCTTACGCGCCTTCCAGTTGAACTTCGGTTTCTTCACGGACGCATGATCGGCCGGTTGCGCCCGAATATAGGAGATGATCGCTTCCACATCCTTGTCACGCATGTAGGCGTAAGTATCCGACGGCATCAGCCACATGGGCCGCGCATCCGGCGTCAGTCCATGGCGAATGGCGCGCTCGAAATCTCCATCGGTATAGGTCGCGGCGAGTGCGGTGAGATCGCCGCTGTGAATCGGTAAATCGGGATTGCCGCGCAGCGATCTTCCTTTGAGATCGTCGCCATGGCACCCGAAACAGCCGGTTACCGTCATCCAGTGCTTGCCTTGCGCAATGTCGGCGGCATCCTTGCTGGCGTGAACGAGCGATGATGGGAGCGTGTAGCGCCGCTCGATCACCGCTTCCGAAACGAGATAGATGTAGAAAAGCCACAGCAGCCACGCCAAAGCCGCCAGGCCCATTGCGATACTGATCCATCTGGCAGCAAGGAATGTGAATCGGCCGGCGAACATGGCGGCAGACTATGGGCGCGTATGCGCGACTGCAAATTCAGCGTCGCGGACCGCGAATCCATTGCGAGAAGAGCCATTTCTCGCCGCGCGTGGGCGCAAGCCCGGCATGCAAGGTCTGGCGATCCGGCACGCCCTGCTCATCCACGTTCCAGAACAAAATGGCGTCGCCCTTGCCGCCGCGATAGCGCCAGCCGAGCGCGAGGAACGACGTCTCCGCCGCGTCGAAATCGTCGTTGAGATAGATAAGGAATGTCGCCAGGCGCTGGCCGGCGCTGGCAATATTCTGCGCATAGGCGGGCGTCGCCGGATCGAGGAAATCGAAATGCGGCGCGAATTGCTGGCCCACCGAATAATGCAGCACTTGCGAATGCTCCATGCCCTGTGGCGCGAGGCCGGTGACGGTCGCGATGCGCGCGCGGATCAGCGCAAGAACCAGATCGGTCTCCGCAATGTTGAAATCGGTCGCGCTGTTGTTGCGCGTATGATCGATCTTTCCGCCGTCCCTTTTTGCATCGAACACGCGGGCGCGTCCGATCTTCGGCTTCGCGCGTTCGATCAGCCAATCGCACATTTGCGGCGAAAGAAATTTCTCGGCCACCGAGACGCGCGGACGCTGATGCACCACGCGCATTGGGGCCGGTTTCAACAGCGTCTCCACATCAACGCTGTCACGCAGGGTTTTCCACGCGCCCGTTTGCGCACTCGCGAGCAAACGAAGCTCGTCTTGCGCCGGCACCAGCCCGCGTTCGGCGCTCTGATGCAGGCAATCGAGCGCCATCGGCCAGTTTTGCGGCAGGCCCGCGCCCAGAGCTGCCATCGCGCCGGCGATATGGATCGCCTGCGCGTCACCGGCATTCGCCGCGGCAATGATCGCCTTTACACCTTCAAAGTGAGAGAGCGGCGGCCGGACCAGAAGATTGATGCCGAGCGCGGTCAGGGCCTCGGCATTGCCGCTCTGCGCTGCTTTGATGAACCAGTTGCGTGCATCGCCATAGCGACCCTGCGCTTCGAGACTCTGTCCGAGCATCAACTGGGATTCTGTATGACCTTCAACCGCCCTGCGTTCGATCTGTACGTCCATATCCATCGTCGCAATATGGGGGCCGCCGGCGCGTTTTGAATGCGACACGCAAAGCCCTATGCACCGGCCGCTCACATCCGCGACTTGTTAAGTTATTGATATTGCAATAAATTCATCTACTTTGAGAAAGCTGGTGCCGCTTGCGTGACTCGAACACGCGACCCCATCATTACGAATGATGTGCTCTACCAACTGAGCTAAAGCGGCCCCGGAGCAATTCCAGCGGGAATTGCGACCAGATGCTTGGAGGCGGCGGGGGGTATAGCACGGCTCGCCCACGGTGCAACCGATTAGCCTCGGACCGGCGGCGGATTTGCGCATTGCGCCACAACGTCCTATGAGGCCCGCCGCTCAGACGATCTGAGGACAAAATCCTTGCGCTTGCCCATCCACCGCGAAGGTTGGCCGTTTATCGCATTCGCAGCGGTCGCCAATCTGCTGGCTTGGCTGCTCGCCCCCTGGGCGGGATGGATGCTGCTGCCGGTCACTCTCTGGGTCATCGCCTTCTTCCGCGATCCGGAGCGCAAGGTTCCCACGGACGAAGGATTGGTGGTCTGCCCGGCGGATGGAAAGCTCCTCCCCATCGTGAAGGCCGCCCCTCCCGCGGAACTGGGGATGGGCGACAGGCCTGTGACCCGCCTCTCGATTTTCATGAATATTTTCAATGTGCATGTGAATCGCGCCCCCTGCGCGGGAACCGTGACGAAGCTTGCATATCGTCCGGGCAAATTCTTCAATGCCTCCTTCGACAAAGCGAGCACCGATAATGAGCGCATGTCGATGCGGCTTTCTGTGAAGAAGCCGGGCGGGATGGCTGAAACAGATATCGCCGTGATCCAGATCGCAGGGCTGGTTGCCCGCCGGATCGTGAGCGAGACAAGTGAAGGACAGCATCTATGCCGGGGCGATCGTTTTGGAATCATCCGTTTCGGCAGCCGGGTCGACGTCTATTTGCCGGACGACGCACGCGTGATGGTGAGCCCCGGCCAGAGCGTCAGCGCGGGCCAGACGATCCTCGCGTCGTTCTCAAGCTGATGGCAAAACTGCCCAAAGTACCCAGGCCCGATATGGCGCGGGTGGCCAATCTCAGCGAAACCGTGCCCGTTACGCGGCATATTCCCAGCGCTATCACACTGGCGGCATTGTGCTCGGGTGCCACCGCTATTCCACTGGCGATGTATGGCAACTGGAAAGGTGCCGTAGCCGCCGTCGTTGTCGCCGCCCTTCTCGACACAATGGATGGATGGATCGCACGGTTGATTGGCGCCGGGTCGGAATTCGGCGCGCAACTCGACTCGCTCGCCGATCTCGTCAGTTTCGGCATCGCGCCATCCATCGTCATCTATATGTGGACGCTCACTCATGCGGGCGGCGCAGGATGGGTAATGGCGCTGATCTACGCCATGTGCTGCGCCATTCGCCTCGCGCGCTTCAATGTGGAAAGCGTGGACGTGGATGCGCCGCCCGCTAAGCATTTCACCGGCATGCCGACGCCGATTGCCGCCTGCCTCATCCTTCTGCCGATGCAGTTCACTTTCCAGTTCTCCAGTCCGGAATTCCGCAATCCGATGGTGACGGCGGTGATGATCGCGCTCGTCTCCATCATGATGGTGAGCCGGGTGCCGACCTTCTCGCTCAAGCGGCTGCATATTCCGAAAAACCGGCGCGTGGCGCTGGCGGTGCTGGCCGTGCCGGTGATCGCATCGGCCATCATTTATCCTTGGGCAACGCTGGCGACGATATTGATCGTTTATTTCGCGACCATTCCCGTCAGTGTGATCCAGTTCGCCAACGAAGCACGCAAGCGCCGCATTTCGTTGCGTGATGACGACGAGATCGACTTTACAACGTAGCCTTTACGCCGCGTCACGGTTGCTTGGGTGCGGCGGCCTGCGCCACACTTTGCCCAACAAAAACAAGACTTCCGGAAACGCGACATGCTCACAAAAGCCGACGATTATCCGGTGCACCAACTGCCGGAGCCGATTGCCACGGCAGGCACCGATCGCAACTTTTACGACCGCTACTTCTTCAACGGCTATTCGCCGGACGGCAACACGTTCTTCGCCTGTGCGCTGGGCGTCTATCCACACCTCAATATCATAGACGCCGCGTTCTCGGTGATCGACGGCGGCGTGCAGCGCAATCTGCACGCCTCGCGCATCCTCAACATGGAACGTATGGATACGGTGGTCGGGCCAATCGGCATCGAGATCGTCGAGCCACTGAAGAAGCTACGCGTGCGCGTTTCCTCGAACGAGCATGGCATCGAAGCCGATCTTCTCTTCGCCGCACGCGCTAAGCCGGTAGAAGAACCGCGCTTCACCTATCGCGTCGGGCCTTCGACGATGCTGGACTATACGCGCCTTACGCAGAACGGCGCCTATGAAGGCTTCATCGCGATCAAGGGCAAGCGCATCGCGGTGAATTCCAAATGGCTTGGCACGCGCGATCGTAGTTGGGGCGTGCGGCCTATCGGATTGCAGAACCCGCAGCCCATCGCGCCGCCGCGGCTGCCGCAATTCTATTGGCTATGGGCGCCGCTCAATTTCGAAGACCGTTTCATGCTCTATCACAACAACGCCGAAGCCAGCGGCAAACCGTGGAACGAAGCTTCGGTGATCGGCGATGTGGGCGATCGCGATGCCGTGCACATGGCCAAAGCCGGGTCGAAACTCGATTTCAAATCCGGAACGCGCCACGCGAAAGGCGCGGTTATCAGTGTCGCCGATCCGGATGGCGGCGAGTGGCGGGCGACCATCGCGCCCAAATACAATTTCTACATGTCCGGCATCGGCTACACCCATCCCGAATGGGGCCACGGCCATTTCAAGGGCGAGAACGCACTGGGCTATGATGAGTATGAGACCGCGAGCGTAAACGAGAACGATCCGCGCTTCCTGCATGTGCAGGCGATCTCATCGGTGAAGCTGGAAGGGCCGAATGGCCTTAAACAGGACGGAATAGGGGTGTTGGAGCAACTCATCATTGGCCCGCATGCGCCGTCCGGCTTCAACGAAATTTTCGACACCGCGCCATGAGCGATGACATCACACCGCGGCTTGCGGCCTATATGGCCAAAATGCTCGGCATCCCGGCCGTGGATGTGGACGGTCTGTCGCGCATCTCCGGCGGGGCGAGCCGCGAGACCTATCGCTTTGCCGCGCGCTACTATCGCGACGGCCGCGCGCATGACCGCCGCCTTATCCTGCGCCGCGATCCGCCGGCGAGCCTGATCGACACCGACCGATCGGCGGAATTCCGCGCCTACAAAGCATTTCACAAGCTTGGTGTCCCGGTGCCTGAGCCCATCGTTCTGGAGCTGGACAACGGTCCGCTCGACCGGCCGTTTTTCATCATGGAAGAGATCCAGCACTGCACAGTCGCATCGGTGATCCAGCCCGATCCCTACGGCGCGCTGGCGCCCAAGATCGGCCATCAGTTCTTCTCCACGCTCGGCAAGATTGCCAAAGCCGACCCCGATAAGATCGGTCTTGGCGATTTCGAGGGCGCGCGCGCAGATTCGTGGAAGCATGAAGTCGAACGCTGGGAACGCGAGATCGA
>JAFECP010000045.1:34924-44473 GCA_018242105.1 Pseudomonadota bacterium | reverse complement strand
CCGCCGCCGGCGCAAAAGGTCTCCATCGTGCATGGCGATTATCGCAGCGGCAATTTCCTCTACGACGCCGAGGGCAGCATCCGCGCGATTCTCGATTGGGAGATGGCGCATATCGGCGATCCGCTGGAAGACCTCGGCTGGGCGCTCGATCCGCTATGGAGTCATCACAATCCGGAACGCCCCGCAGGCCTGGTCTCGCGCGAACATGCCATCGCATTCTGGGAACAGGCGAGCGGCCTCAAGGCCGATCCGCGCGCATTGTTCTGGTGGGAAATCTTCGCCAGCCTGAAAGGCGCGGCGATCTGGATTTCCGCAGCGCGGGAATATGGCGACGGACGCAACACCGATCCGGTGAATCTGTTTTCGGGATGGTACTGCCTCGCTTTTCACAACAAGGTTCTTGCGGATCGCCTTGCTGGAGTGGGCGCATGAAGCCGGAAATCGACAAAATCCTCGAAACCACCGCGATGCAGATGATGATGCAGATCGCGCCGCAGTTGCCGCCAGGCTACACGCAGAATTCGACGGGCCTTCTCACCATGCTGCTCAATTTCTGCGCGCAGGAATATGAGAACGGCGCAGAGATGCGCGCATCCGAGAACCGCGAGCTGCGCAATCTGCTGGCCGAACTGGAAGCATCCGTCGAGGACGTGCGGCTGCGGGTTAAGCTGGGTGCGGTGATGGGTGAGCGCGATGCCTCGCTCAAGATTTCCGATCTCAACTATTCAAACGCAGAACTGAAGAAGCTTCTGATCGATGTGCAGACCTATCTGGAAACGCGCAGTGACGATCAGGCCAAGCTGGCGCGGCGTGAAATCTGGGCGGTGTTAAAAGGCAGCGCGAAACAGCGGCTGCTCAAACTGCCGGGCATGTGATCAAGCGGCGTCCTTGTGCGCCTTGCCCTTGGGATGGGCCTTCTCATAGACGTCCATCAGTTTGCGTGCATCGATCTCGGTATAGGCCTGCGTGGTGGAAAGCGAGGCATGGCCGAGCAATTCCTGAACCGTGCGCAAATCGCCGCCATTCTGCAGAAGATGCGTCGCAAAGGAATGACGTAGCGCATGCGGGGTGGCGCGCTCGGACAATCCCAGCCGTCCACGCAGATTTTGCATCAGCGCCTGCGCCTCGCGCGCGCTCATGTCTTTGCCGCGGCGCGAACGGAACAGCGCATCCTTCGGCGACAATTTGAACGGGAGCAGCGCTGCATAGGCCGCAATCGCTTGGCGGATGACAGGCAATAGCGGCACAACGCGCTCCTTGCGGCCCTTGCCGAAGATCACCATCGCCTCGCCGAGCGGCACATCTCCGATGCGCAGGCTCAAGGCTTCGGAGATGCGCAGGCCCGCACCGTATAGCAGCGTGAGCAGCGCCACATCGCGCGCGCCGATCCATTCGATATCGTTCTGGCTTGCTGCAGCCAGGGTGCGCGCGGCATCGGTTTCGCTTAATGGTCGCGGCAGCGAGCGGGCGATGCGCGGGCTGCGCACACTCTTCGCGGCCGGATTGTCCACCACATCTTCACGCGCCAGATGGCGGAAGAAGCTTCGAATGGAAGCAAGTGTGCGGCGCACCGAGCGATTGCCCAGACCTTCATTGCGCCGGTCCGTGATGAAGGCACGGATATCGGCGGGTGCGATCTTCTCCAGCTTGCGCTCGTCGATCGTGCCGCCGACATGGATGACCAGAAATTCCAAGAAGTGCGTTACATCATCGCCATAGGCGCGCAGCGTATGCGGACTCGCACGGCGTTCATGCGCGAGCGACGCCAGCCATTCTGATTTCAGAGTTTCGGCAGATCGAGCCATGCGCGGATCGCACGTTCCAATGCCCGCGCGAAAAAGGAAAGGTCGGCGGCGGTCTCTTCGCCCTCGAAGCGGCCTTCGCTCCTCGCGCCCAGCACATAGAGGGCGGCCGGAGTTTCGCGGCCGATGCGCAGGCGGAACACGGCGAGGCTTTTGCAATCCCCCGCGCCCAACAGGGCTTCACCACCGCCCGAAAGCACCGCGCCCGATCCATCACGGCCCAGGACCGCCTTCGTCGTTCCATGCGCGATCAGGCGCACGCCTTGGCAGCCTCTGGGCGCGGCGTTTTCGCCTTCCACACAGAGCGCCACCCGATCCGCACCAAAGGCGGGAGCGGCAGCGGTCGCCACGGCGATGGCCTCCTCGAAAGAGCGCGCATCGATCAGATCGAGCACCAGCTTGCGCACACCGTCGCCCAACCGGACGGCACGGTCGCTTTTAAGACCGTCGCGCTCGGCGCGCAGGGTGGCGTTTTCGCCGGAAAGCCGCTCGATGACATGGCGCTGCATATCGCGCACACGGGCATCGCCGAATCGCTGAGGCAGCAAAAGGCCCAGAAGCTCGCCATCTTCCGCGAGCTTTTCGCGGTGCATTCTTATATAGGCCTTCACCGCCTGCGCGGCCGCAAGCGCCGGATCGCGGGATTCCGCGCGGTCGCTCATGCGATAGTCCGGATCGGTTGAGTCATGGCGTTCCGCGTTGACCACGGCGAATCAGTGATGAAAGTGTAGCGATGAAGCCCGCCGCCTTGAAGCCCAGTGAGGAGACCGCGCCCGCGCATCGCGCCGGCGTGCTTCTGCCGTTGCCGCTTTCGGGTGCTTACGACTATGCGACGGACGAAAAGCTGCCGCGCGGCACGATTGTCACCGTGCCTCTGGGGCCGCGCGAATATCTCGCCTGCGTGTGGAATGACGGCGACGGCAAGGTCGCACCGGAAAAATTGAAGCCTGTCGGGCGATTGCCGGGCAATCCACACTTGTCGGGTGCGTTGTGCGATTTTGTCGATTGGGTGGCACGCTACACACTCTCGCCTCCAGGGCAGGTTCTCGGCCTGGCGCTGCGTGTGCCCTCGGCATTCGACGAGCCCGTCCCTCGCATCGCTTTCGTGCGCGGCGACAAAACGCCCAAGAAAATGACCGAGGCGCGCGCGCGCGTGCTGGCGCTGTGTGAAGACGGGCTGGCACGGCGCCTGAGCGACTATGCGGCAGAAGCGAATGCATCCCCCGCAGTGGTGCGCGGCCTCATCGGTTGCGGCGCGCTGGTGGAAACCGGGCTGCCGGAGTTCGCACGCTTTCCGGATCCCGAGCCGGATTACGCGCAGCCGGCCCTGAATGCCGAGCAAAGCGAAGCGGCCCGGATTTTGGTTGCGGACGTGGCAGCGCAGAAATTCTCCACCAGCCTGCTGGATGGCGTGACGGGTTCGGGCAAGACCGAAACCTATTTCGAGGCGGTGGCCGAAGCGTTGCGGAAGGGCAAGCAGGCGTTGATTCTGCTGCCGGAAATCGCGCTCACCGTGCAATTCCTCGACCGGTTCGCCGAGCGCTTCGGTTGCCGCCCGGCCGAATGGCACAGCGATCTTTCGCAGAAGGAGCGCAAGCGCACCTATCGCGCAGTGATGAACGGCGAGGTGCGCGTGGTGGTGGGTGCGCGCTCGGCATTGTTCCTGCCGTTCCAGGAATTGGGCCTCATCATCGCCGATGAAGAGCACGAGCAAGCCTATAAGCAGGAAGATGGCGTTATCTATCACGCGCGCGATATGGCGGTGGTGCGCGCGCGGCTGGAGAACTGCCCCGTCGTGTTATCGAGCGCTACACCATCGCTCGAAAGCTATGTGAACGCGGCGAGCGGACGCTATCGCTGGCTGCGGCTGCGTGAGCGCCACGGAGTGGCGTCGTTGCCGCAGATCAAGCTCATCGATCTCAGACTAGAGAAGATGGATACCGGCACGTGGCTGTCGCAGCCCTTGCGCGAGGCGCTCGCACTGGCACTGGCCAGCGGCGAGCAGGCGATGCTGTTCCTCAACCGTCGCGGCTATGCACCGCTCACGCTATGTCAGAGCTGCGGCCACAAGATGGTTTGCCGCAACTGCTCCACCTGGCTGGTGGAGCATCGCTATCACAGGCGGTTGACCTGCCATCATTGCGGTTTCGACGTGCCGACGCCGAAGAACTGCCCGGAGTGCCAGGCCGAGAACAGCCTGATCGCCTGCGGTCCCGGCGTGGAGCGTGTGGCGGAGGAATTCGCGGCTGTGTTTCCACAGGCGCGCATGGCGGTTGCCTCGTCCGACACCTGGCATGGCCCGCTGGAGACGCAGGCGGCGATCCGGTCCATGGTCAAACGCGAGATCGACGTGGTGATCGGCACGCAGATCATGGCCAAAGGCCATCACTTTCCGCAGCTCACTTTGGTTGGCGTGATCGACGCGGATTTGGGCGGAGCGGATGGCGACATGCGGGCGCGCGAGCGGACGTTTCAGCTTCTGCATCAGGTGTCGGGCCGCGCAGGCCGAGCGGAAAAGCCGGGCTTTGTGCTGTTGCAGACCCGCAATCCGAATGACGCGGTAATGAAAGCGCTCGCGTCCGGGGATCGCGACGCGTTCTACGAACAGGAGCGCGGCTTTCGCGAGCGCGCCGCGACGCCGCCCTTCGGCCGGTTGGCTGCTGTCATTCTGTCTGGCGCGGAAGGCGATAAGGTGCGGGATGCGGGCCGCCAACTGGCGAAGGCCGCGCCATCGGCGCGCGGCGTGAAAGTGTGGGGACCGACACCGGCCTTCTATCATCTGCTCCGGGGCCAGACCCGCGAACGGTTGCTGGTGCAGGCCGACAAGAGCGTAGACGTTCAAACCTATCTGCGAGCATGGCTGGCGCTGGTGAAGGTCCCCAATGCAGTGCGCGTGACCGTCGATATCGATCCAGTGAGTTTTTTCTAACCCGGTAGATGGAGACCCAGTTCGCGTGCCTTGGCGGATGCCCGTTTGTGGTCGTCCGCGGCATAGAGTTGGCCGAAGCGTTTTCCGGTGAGCTGGCGGTAGATCAGCTCTGTCACAGCACGGTTGAGCCAGTCGCTGCGGCTTTCTTCCCCACGCAGTTTTTCGACCATCGCTTCGGTGTCCTTGCCTATCCAGAAGGTGATGCGGCTTTCGCTTTCCGCCCGACGCTTCTGATAGGCAGTCTGGCGCTCGCTGTCAGATTTCATCAGGCTTTCTCGGTGAATCTTCGTGAAATACCTTACGTGAGTTACTTTACAGCGCAAGACAAAGCTGCCGGACGTGTGCGCCTTATGCCGTGAAGCAACTTACAAAGAAATTGAAGCTTAGAGCTTCTTACTGGAAGTCCCGCACGTCCGCGAGATGGCCGGCAATCGCCGCCGCTGCCGCCATCGCCGGTGAGACCAGATGGGTGCGCCCGCCACGCCCCTGACGGCCTTCGAAATTGCGGTTGGAGGTGGAGGCGCAGCGCTCGCCCGGCTCCAGCCGGTCGGCGTTCATGGCCAGGCACATAGAGCATCCCGGCTCGCGCCACTCGAAACCCGCTTCGGTGAACACCTTGTCGAGGCCCTCATCCTCGGCCTGCTTCTTCACAAGGCCGGACCCCGGCACCACCATCGCACCGACATGGGCGGCGACCTTGCGGCCTTTGGCGATGACCGCCGCGGCACGTAAATCCTCGATCCTGCCATTGGTGCACGAGCCGATGAAGACGCGATCGACCTTCACATCCGACAACGCGGTGCCAGGCTTGAGGTCCATATAGGAGAGCGCCCGCTCGACACCCGCCCGCTGATTGGTGTCGGCGATCTTCGCCGGATCGGGAATGTGGCCGGTGATCGGCAGCCCCTGTTCGGGTGAGGTACCCCAGGTGACCATCGGCGCGATATCGGCGGCATTGAGCGCAATCTCTTCGTCGAACACGGCATCCACATCGGAATGTAGCGTTTTCCAATAAGCGATGGCTTGTTCAAGCTGCTCGCCCTTGGGCGCACGTGGCTTGCTGCGCACATAGGCGAAGGTGGTTTCATCCGGCGCGATCAGGCCCGCGCGCGCGCCCCCTTCGATGGTGAGATTGCACAGGGTCATGCGGCCTTCCATCGACAGACCTTTCACCGCATCGCCCGCATATTCGATGACATGGCCGGTACCGCCGGCGGTGCCGATCTTGGCGATGATGGCGAGCGCCATGTCCTTGGCGGTAACACCGACCGGCAGCTTGCCGCTCACGGTGACGCGCATGTTCCTGGATTTGGGCATCAACAGTGTCTGCGTCGCCATCACATGCTCGACGTCGCTGGTGCCGATTCCGAAGGCGATCGCGCCAAATGCGCCATGGGTGGAGGTGTGGCTGTCGCCGCAAACGATAATGGTGCCCGGCAAAGTCCAGCCCTGCTCCGGCCCCACGATATGGACGATGCCCTGGCGGATATCGTCCATCGACAGATATTCAACGCCGAACTCCCTGGCGTTTTTTTCCAGCGTCGCGATCTGATCGCGCGATTCCGGATCGGAAATTCCCGCCGCGCGGTTCTTCGTCGGCACGTTGTGGTCGGCCACCGCGAGCGTGAGATCCGGGCGGCGCAGCTTGCGGCCCGTCATGCGCAAGCCTTCAAAGGCCTGCGGGCTCGTCACTTCGTGGACCAAATGGCGGTCCACATAGATGACGGCGGATTCTCCCGGCGCCTCATGCACCAGATGGGCATCCCAAATCTTGTCGTAGAGCGTTTTTCCGGCCATGTCCTGCACGCGGGTAGCTGTCTGGCCGGGATTATAGCGCCCGCAAGATTGGAAGCGAAAGCAAGATGGCGCGCGACAGAATCGAACCTAGTGGGGGCTTGTGGCGTAAAGCACGATCATAATGATGATAATGGCGATGAATTGCGCCAGCACACGCCAGCGCATCAGCCGGTTCGACCACGACTTGGCGGTGTCGCCGCCCACCCAGAGCGTGTAAAGCCCGGCCGACAGAATCAGGGCCACGACAATGATGGCGATGAAGACAATGATTTTTGCCATGGACCTGTTTTAGCAGATTTAAGCTGCGGACGGCGCGGCCTTTTGCCTCCGCTGCCAAATTGGCACGGCGATGCCAGCCACTGCGGCGCTCGCGCGAACAGAACCGCCCAGACATTAGGGCTCTTCAAGCTACCAGGCGCCGGTATTCGGCATCGACGACCAAGGCTCCGCTGGCAGCAACGGCGCGCCTTCCTGGAGCAGCTCCACGGAGATTCCGTCGGGCGAGCGGACGAAGGCCATGTGCCCATCGCGCGGCGGGCGGTTGATGGTGACCCCGCCGTCCATCAGCCGTTTGCAGATGTCGTAGATATTCTCCACCCGATAGGCGAGATGGCCGAAATTGCGCCCGCCTTTGTAGTCCTCGGTGTCCCAGTTGTGGGTGAGTTCGACCAGCGGGGCCTGATCTTTCGCGGCGCGTTCGACGTCGCCTGGCGCGGACAGAAACACGAGCGTGAAACGGCCGCCCTCATTGTCGATGCGGCGCACTTCCTTCAGCCCGAGCTTGTTGCAGTAAAAATCGAGCGAGGCATCGAGGTTCTTTACGCGGACCATCGTGTGCAGATAGCGCATGGAAATCCTTATGCGAGGCTGTCGATCTCGGCATCGGAAAGATTGCCGGGAACAATGGTGACTGGAATGGGATAGTGGGCCGCCGTTGCAACGGTCGCGACCATGGGGCCCGGGCCTTCCTTCGCGGTGGAAGCGGCAAGCACGAGAATCGAAATATCGGAATCGCCCTTGAGCAACTCCATCAGCGATTCCATGGCCCGGCCTTCAGCGATGATGAGTTCGCAGACAATGCCTGAAAGCTCGTTGACGGTTTTGGCCGCATCGTGGATGAGGGCTTCCGCTTCCTGATGCGCCTCATCGCGCATGATCTCTTCCACGCCACGCCATTGCTGGAAATCGGCCGGTTGCGCCACACACAGCAAGGTTACGCGCCCACCCGTCGCCATGGCGCGGCGTGTCGCGAAGCGGATGGCCACTTTGCACTCCGGCGTTTTGTCCACGACGACCAGGAACTTGCGGGGGGCTCTGGCGGAACTGCTCATGACCGGGAGTTTCGCATTTTGCGGGACAATTCGGAAGCGGCCTAGGTTTTGGGCAGTTTCTCCTTGAGCGCATAAAGCAGATCGAGCGCTTGTTTCGGCGTCAGCGTGTCGGGGAAAATCTTGCGCAATTCTTCTTCCACGGCGCTTGGCTCGCTCGCAGCCGCGGCGACCGGAGTGTTGGCGGCAAACAGCGGGAGATCATCGATGCGCCCCAGCGGCTTGTGGCCTTCGCGGCCGTCTTCCAACGCGCGCAGTACTTCTTCGGCACGGCCAATGACAGCATGCGGCAATCCCGCAAGCTTGGCGACATGGATACCGTAAGAACGATCCGCGGCACCGGGCACGACTTCGTGCAGGAAGACGATGGTGTCCTTCCATTCCTTTACGCTCATCGTCACGCACGCAAGCGAGTTGAGGCGCTCCGCCAGCGCCGTCATCTCATGGTAATGCGTGGCGAAGAGGGCTCGGGATTTGTTCTTCTCATGCATGTGCTCAACGGCGGCCCATGCTATGGCAAGACCGTCGAAAGTCGCGGTGCCGCGGCCAATCTCATCGAGGATGACGAGGCTGCGTGGCGTAGCTTGATTCAAGATCGCCGCCGTTTCCACCATCTCCACCATGAAGGTCGAGCGGCCGCGCGCCAGATCGTCGGCGGCGCCGACACGGCTGAAGAGCTTGTCCACGATTCCGATGCGCGCGTTTTCGGCCGGTACGAACGCGCCCATCTGCGCCATCACCGCGATCAACGCATTCTGGCGGAGGAACGTCGATTTGCCCGCCATGTTCGGGCCGGTGACGAGCCAGATGCGTTTGGTGTCCGGCGACAGATCGCAATCATTGGGCACGAAGCGATTGGCGTGATCGGCGGCAAGCGCGGCTTCCACCACCGGATGACGGCCGCGATGGATCTTGAAATTCAGGCTATCATCGACAAGGGGCCGTACATGGCGTGCGGCAACGGCAAGCTCGCCCAAACCCGTCGTAACATCGACACGCGCCAACGCATCGGCGATGCGCGCGAGCGAGAGGCTGGCATCCATCACCGCGGCCAGCATCTGCTCGAACAATTCGCGCTCGATGGCGAGCGCCTGATCTGCAGCTTGCGATATGCGCGTGGCGAGCGTGGCCAGCTCGTCGGTGGTGAAGCGCACCGCGCTGCCGATGGTCTGGCGGTGACGGAAGAGCGTGCGGTTCTCGCCTTCCTGCAGCTTGTCGCCATGCTGCGGCGTGACTTCGATGAAATAGCCCAGCACGCCATTGTGCTTGATACGCAGCATGGCAACGCCGCTGTCATGCTTGTATTTCGCTTCCAGCGTGGCGATGACGCGGCGGGATTCATCGCGCAGCGAGCGCACCTCATCCAAAGGCGGGTGAGAACCCGCGACGATGAAGCCGCCATCGCGCGCCAGAAACGGCGGTTCGGCGACGAGGAAATGCTCCAGCTTGCCGGAAACGATGCTGGCGGCGGCGATGCCTTCGATCAGGTCCATGCGCGCCTGCTCGATTTCGCCCAGCGCAGGCTTCATCGGATCGCCCAGCTTGCCGAGCTGATCGCGCAAAGCACGGGCGGCTTTCAGGCCGTCGCGGATATTCGCGAGATCGCGCGGACCGCCGCGGCCGACGGAGAGACGCGCCAGTGCGCGCGCGATGTCCGGTGCGCGGCGCAGATCATCGCGCAGACGGCGGCGCA
>JAFECP010000045.1:32159-34885 GCA_018242105.1 Pseudomonadota bacterium | reverse complement strand
GCCGTCACGGTGCGATCCATCACCGCGAGCAGCGAGCCGTTGCGCGTGCCGGTCAGCGTCTCGACCAGTTCGAGATTGCGGCGCGTGGCGGCGTCAATCGCCATATAGGCCCGCGCCGCGGTCTGCTGCAGCGGCTTCAGCGCCGGCAGCTTTCCTTTCTGCGTGAGTTCGAGATAGCCGACCAGCGCGCCGGCTGCCGACAACTCCGCGCGTCCGAACGATCCGAAACCGTCCAGCGCCATCACCTTATAAAGGGACTTCAGCGCACGCTCACCGGTGCCGGAATCGAACTTCACGCTTGGTAACGGCGACAGTGCGGGGCCGAAGCTCTTCAGCGCAGGCGCCAACATCTCATCCCCCAGCAGCGCATCCGGCGCCAGCAATTCGCGCGGGGCGATGCGCGCAAGCTCCGCGGCGATGTCGGCGGCTGTCACGCCCCCTACATGAAATACGCCGGTGGACATATCGGCGGAGGCGATGGCGAAATCGCCGCCGCTGCGGCCCAAGCTCGCCAGCATATTCGAGGCGCGGGCTTCCAGCAGGGAATCTTCGGTCAGCGTTCCCGGCGTGACGAGGCGGATGACCTCGCGCTTCACCACCGATTTGGAACCGCGCTTCTTGGCCTCCGCCGGATCTTCCATCTGCTCACAGACGGCGACGCGGAAGCCTTTGCGGATCAACTTCTCCAGATAGGCTTCCGCGGCGTGAACCGGCACACCACACATCGGAATGTCGTCGCCCGCATGTCTGCCGCGCTTGGTAAGCGCGATGTCGAGCGCTTCGGATGCGCGTACCGCATCATCGAAAAACATCTCGTAGAAATCGCCCATGCGATAAAACAGCAGATATTCGGCATGCGCGGCCTTGGTCTCGAGATACTGCGCCATCATGGGCGTAGCGGCCTCGGCGTCGGCGGGCGGGGACACATGCTCGTTCATGGAAAGCGCACCCTACCGCTCCGGCGCACGGCGCGGCGATAGCGTCCTTGAAACATCAGGCTTTCCGGGCGGATATTCTGTGGATCACCGTCAGGCGGCAGGCATGGACCATATCCAGAGACCCACATTCACCGAAGAAGAGGCGCTGGCCTTCCATGCCCAAGGCAAGCCGGGGAAGATCGAGATCAGCCCCACCAAGCCCATGGCGACGCAGCGCGATCTGGCGCTCGCCTATTCGCCGGGCGTGGCCGTGCCGGTACGCGCCATCGCGGAGAATGCGGAGCGGGCCTATGACTATACGGCCAAGGGCAATCTGGTCGCCGTCATCTCCAACGGCACAGCCATTCTGGGACTGGGCGATCTGGGGGCGCTGGCGTCCAAGCCCGTGATGGAAGGCAAGGCGGTCCTGTTCAAGCGTTTCGCCGATGTGGACGCGATCGATCTGGAGGTGGACACGCACGACGTCGATGCCTTCGTGAACGCGGTGCGCTATCTCGGCCCTTCTTTCGGCGGCATCAATCTGGAAGACATCAAGGCGCCCGAATGCTTCGTGATCGAAGAGCGGTTGCGCGAATTAATGGACATTCCCGTCTTCCATGACGATCAGCACGGCACCGCCATCATCTCCGCCGCCGGCGTGATCAACGCGTGCCATCTCACGGGACGCAGCTTCTCTGGCATGAAAGTCGTGGTGAACGGCGCTGGCGCTGCGGGTATCGCATGCCTGGAATTGCTGAAAGCCATGGGTCTGCCGAACGCCAATGCCATCCTCTGCGACACCAAGGGGGTCATCTATCGCGGGCGCACTGTGGGCATGAACCAGTGGAAGAGCGCGCATGCCATCGACACGGATGCGCGCACGCTGGAAGACGCGCTGAAAGGCGCGGATGTGTTCCTCGGCCTTTCGGCGAAGGGCGCGGTGACGCAGGACATGGTGATGACCATGAAGAAAGCGCCGATCATCTTCGCCATGGCCAATCCCGATCCGGAGATCACACCGGAGGAGGTGAAAGCCGTGCGTCCCGATGCCATTGTCGCCACGGGGCGCAGCGACTATCCCAACCAGGTGAACAATGTGTTGGGCTTCCCCTACATCTTCCGCGGTGCGCTGGACGTGCGCGCAACGACGATCAACGAAGCGATGAAGATTGCCGCTGCCGAAGCGCTGGCGGCATTGGCGCGCGAGGACGTGCCGGACGAAGTGGCGATGGCCTATCGCGGCAAGCGGCCGACTTACGGCCCCGATTACATCATTCCCGTGCCATTCGATCCGCGCCTGATCTCCAGAGTCTCCGCGGCCGTAGCCGAAGCCGCGATCAAAACCGGCGTAGCGCGGCGCGAAGTGAAGAACCTCACCATTTATCACGACCAACTCACCGCGCGGCTCGACCCCTCCGCCGTGCTGTTCCAGAACATCACAGCTTCCGTGCGCGCCCATCCCAAGCGTGTGGTGTTCGCGGAAGGTGAGGAAGATTCCGTCATTCGCGCCGCGGCGGCGTTCCAGAATTCCGGGCTCGGCAAGGCATTGCTGGTGGGCCGAGAGCAGACCATCAAGGAAGGTATGGAGCGCGCCGGCGTCGAGCCGGGCACGATGGAGATTCGTGTGCCGCACTCCGCACAGGAAGCCTCGAACTACATCAATTCACTCTATTTCCGCCTACAGCGGCGCGGCGCGCTTTATCGCGACGTGGTGCGCATGGTGACGAACGACCGCAATATCTACGGGGCGTGCATGCTGGCCGCAGGCGATGCAGACGCGATGATCACAGGTGTCACGCGCGCCTATCA
>JAFECP010000045.1:6527-32139 GCA_018242105.1 Pseudomonadota bacterium | reverse complement strand
TTCTCCAAGGGCCGGGTGATCTTCGTGGCCGACACTTCGGTACATGAGATGCCGACAAGCGAAGAGCTGGCGGACATCGCCGTGCAGACGGCGCGGGTGGTGAAGAATTTCGGCTTCACGCCGCGCGTCGCGATGCTGGCTTCATCCACCTTCGGCTTTCCCCGCAGCGAACGCAGCGAGCGCATTGTCGAGGCAGTGCATATCCTCGACCGGCGTGGCGTTGACTTCGAGTATGACGGCGAGATCGCGGTGGATGTGGCGCTCGATCCCGACAAGCTCGCGCTCTATCCGTTCGCACGGCTTACAGACACAGCGAATGTCCTCATCATGCCTGCAATCCATTCGGCTTCGATCTCAACAAGGCTTTTGAGCGAGATGAGCGGCATCAGCGTTCTGGGACCGCTGCTGATCGGCCTCGAGAAGCCGGTGCAGATCGCGCCGCTCGGCGCCAAGATGAGCGAGATCTACAATGCTGCGGTGATCGCCGCGCTTTGAACCGATCCCCGTTCCCGAACGTATTGCAAACATGGTCCGGGAACTTCATGTGAGGAAGCGAAGACGCGGCGGAGGCTTTCAAGACGTTGCCGTTCTGACTGGGTTCCTTGCGCTTACACTTGGCGTTGGAGTTTTTGCCGGGTTGGTGGCGGAACCAAATGCCCTCACCTGGTATCCAACACTTGCCAAACCATTGTTCAATCCACCCAACTGGGTATTCGCGCCGGTCTGGACCGTGCTCTATGTTCTGATGGCGGTCGCAGGGTGGCGTGTGTGGCGCATCACCGATTTCGAATCCCGCGCACTGTTGTTCTGGGTGGCGCAACTGGCGCTCAATTTCGCTTGGCCGTTCATCTTCTTTGGCGTGCATGCCATCGGACTGGCGCTGATCGAAATCGCCGCTCTGTGGTTTTTGGTGCTGCTGACGATGGTGGCGTTCCTTCGTGTCGACCGCATCGCCGGCTGGCTGTTCGCACCTTATCTGGCTTGGCTATCGTTCGCAGCAGCGCTGAACGCGGCCATCCATCAACTCAATCCGGGCTGATATCACATCATTCGCCCGCGCGACATTTGCCGACAATTTGCCGGTTTCAGCGTTTCAAAAAAACTGCCACGCTGGCCACGGGATAGTTCCCCAATCCTCGAATGGCTCAAATGCACTTCACCCTGAACAAGCGCGTCCTTCGCGAAAGACTGCTGGCGCTGTTCAGCACGCCGAATGCGGCGCCGCTGCTGGTGTTCGGCAATCAGAAGTCGGGCACATCGGCGATCGCAGGACTTCTGGCGCAAGCCACTGGCAATCATCTCATCACCGATTTCGCCGGTGCACAGGAGCCCTATATTGGCGAACTCATTCGCGGCGACATTCCCATCGCGAATTATGTGAGGCGCAACGCGTGGGCGTTTTCGGCGCCTATCGTCAAGGAGCCGGGGCTGACATTCGCCGCGCCAGCGCTGATGGCGCATTTCAGAAAAAGCCGCGCCGTGACGGTGCTGCGCAATCCCTGGCAAAACATCCGCAGCATTCTGGAACGCGTCGATATCGGAGGCGATGCGGACAGGCTCGCGCCGGGGCGGCGGCGCCTTAACCGCACATGGCGCAGCATACTGGTCGGTTCCGATCTTGGCCTTGCGCCCGGGCATTACATCGACATTCTCGCGCAGCGCTGGCTGAAAGCGGCACAGATCGCCGAGACGTTGGGCGAACGCACCTTGATTATCCGCTACGAGGACTTCTCCCGACATAAGCGCGCAACGATCGAGACATTGGCGCGCAACCTGGGGCTGCCGGTCGTCGCCGATATTTCCGAGAAGCTGGATCACCAGTTCCAGCCCCGCGGGCATGGCGCCGATCCGAAAGCCTTCTTCGGACAGAACTACGCGCGCATCACCGCGATCTGCGGCGCGGAGGCTGCACGGCTTGGCTACGAAGGCTGACCGCCCTCCCTTTTCGGGGCGCCGCGACAAGATGCGCAAGCGGCCAAACCTTCCAAAGCCAGGGTTGAGCCCCGGGGCGGAAGGCCTATAACCCATTCAAAGCAATGGCCTCCGGCATGTTTCGAAGCCATGCGAACCTTGCGTAGGCGTACCCCTCTTCCTATATACCCCTCAGGTCCGGCCGGGCATTGGTCTCAAGCTGGATTTGTCAATGATATCAATGGGAACGGCCCGGAGGGTGCTCACAGCAGAGGCCAGGTAGCCGTCCGCCAGAGAGAGGAATTAGAGCAATGGCAAAAGTGATCGGTATCGATCTGGGCACGACCAATTCGTGCGTGGCCGTAATGGAGGGCTCAGCCCCCAAGGTCATCGAAAATGCAGAGGGCGCGCGCACCACGCCATCCATCGTAGCCTTCAGCAATGATGGTGAGCGCCTCGTCGGCCAGCCCGCCAAGCGGCAGGCCGTCACCAATCCCGAATTCACCTTCTTCGCGATTAAGCGCCTTATCGGCCGCCGCTTCGACGATCCCATGACGAAGAAGGACATCGACATGGTGCCCTACAAGATCGTCAAAGCCGACAATGGCGATGCCTGGGTGGCCGGTCGCGATTCCAAGAAATTCTCGCCGAGCGAAATCTCCGGCTTCATCCTTCAGAAGATGAAGGAAACCGCCGAAGCCCATCTCGGCGAGAAAGTGACGCAGGCGGTCATCACCGTGCCTGCCTACTTCAACGACGCGCAGCGCNNGCGACGAAAGACGCCGGCAAGATCGCGGGCCTTGAAGTGCTGCGCATCATCAACGAACCCACGGCCGCGGCCCTTGCCTATGGCATGGACAAGAAGGGCTCCGGCACCATCGCGGTTTACGACCTTGGCGGCGGCACGTTCGACGTGTCGGTGCTGGAGATTGGCGACGGCGTGTTCGAAGTGAAGTCGACCAACGGCGACACGTTTCTTGGCGGTGAAGATTTCGACCAGCGTCTGGTCGGCTATCTCGCGGATGAGTTCAAGAAAGAAGCCGGCATCGACTTGCGCAAGGATCGCCTTGCCCTGCAGCGTCTGAAGGAAGCGGCGGAAAAGGCGAAGATCGAATTGTCGTCCGCGATGCAGACCGAAGTAAATCTGCCGTTCATCACGGCGGATGCATCCGGTCCCAAGCACCTGACGATGAAGATCACGCGCGCCAAGCTGGAAGCGCTGGTGGACGACCTCATCCAGAAGACCATCGCCCCAGTGAAGCAGGCGCTGAAGGATGCCGGCGTTTCGGCGAACCAGATTGACGAAGTCATTCTCGTGGGCGGCATGACCCGGATGCCCAAGGTTCAGGAAGCGGTGAAACAGCTTTTCGGCAAGGAGCCGCACAAGGGCGTAAACCCGGATGAAGTCGTCGCCATCGGCGCGGCCATTCAGGGTGGCGTGCTCAAGGGCGAAGTGAAGGACGTTCTGCTTCTCGACGTGACCCCACTGTCGCTGGGCATCGAGACGCTGGGCGGTGTATTCACGCGCCTCATCGAGCGCAACACCACGATCCCGACGAAGAAGTCACAGACCTTCTCGACCGCGGAAGACAACCAGACGGCTGTCACCATCCGCGTGTTCCAGGGCGAACGCGAAATGGCGGCGGACAACAAGCTGCTGGGTCAGTTCGACCTCGTAGGCCTGCCGCCCGCGCCGCGTGGCGTGCCGCAGGTGGAAGTCACCTTCGACATCGACGCCAACGGCATCGTGAGCGTCACCGCCAAGGACAAGGCGACCAACAAGGAACAGCAGATCCGCATCCAGGCATCGGGCGGCCTGTCGGAAGCCGACATCAACAAGATGGTGAAGGAAGCCGAGCAGCACGCGGCCGAAGACAAGAAGCGCAAGGAAGGCGCCGAGGCCAAGAACCATGGCGACTCGCTCGTGCATTCGACCGAGAAGGCTTTGAGCGAGCATGGCTCGAAGATCGACCAGGCCGACCGCGCCGCCATCGAAAGCGCCATCGCGGCGCTGAAGGAAGCGCTCAAGGGCGACGACGCGGACGATATCAAGTCCAAGACGGAAGCCCTGGCGCAGGCTTCGATGAAACTTGGCGAGGCCATGTACAAGGCGCAGCAGGCGGAAGCCGGCGGCGCGGCACCCGGCGCCGATGGCGGCGAACAGCCGAAGGACGACAATGTCGTGGACGCGGAGTTCTCCGAGGTCGAAGACGACAAGAAGGGCGCTGCGTAAGCGGCGTTTGTCGGTCCGGGGGGCGTGAACCGATGATCAAGGACTTGAAGTCATGATGACAGGCCCGCATCTCCGTTAAAGGGGGTGCGGGCCTGCCGTTTTAAGGTGGTTGACGTATTCGATGGCAAAGCGGTGTTATTACGAAGTTCTGGGCGTGGAGCGCACGGCCTCCATCGATGTCATCAAGAGCGCCTATCGCAAGGCCGCCAAGGAACACCACCCCGACCGCAATCACGGTGATTCCACCGCCGAAGTCCGTTTCAAGGAAGTCAGCGAAGCCTATGAAGTTCTGAAGGACGATCAGAAGCGCGCCGCATATGACCGCTTTGGCCACGCTGCATTCGAACACGGCGGTATGGGCGGTGGCGGCCGTGGCAATCCATTCGATTTCGCATCCAGCTTCACCGATATTTTCGACGATCTGTTCGGCGAGTTCACCGGCGGGCGCAAAGCACGCCGCCAGAACCGCGGGCAGGATCTGCGCTTCAATCTGGAAATCTCTCTCGAAGAAAGTTTCAGGGGCCGCAACGCGCAGATCAAGGTGCCCAGCGCGGTCGCGTGCGAAACCTGCGGCGGCACTGGCGCGGAAGCCGGTCACAAAGCTGAGCAATGCCCAAGCTGCGCCGGCATCGGCAAGGTGCGCGCAACGCAAGGATTCTTCACCGTCGAACGCACTTGCCCCTCCTGCCGCGGCAATGGCCGCATCATCAAGCATCCCTGCAAAACCTGCCAGGGTGGAGGGCTGGTACAGAAGGAACGCACACTGTCAGTCGATATTCCGGCGGGCGTGGAAGAAGGAACGCGCATCCGCCTTGCCGGCGAAGGCCAGGCCGGCATGAATGGTGGACCGGCGGGCGATCTCTACATCTTCATCTCCCTCGCGCCGCATCAGATTTTCCAGCGTGATGGACATGATCTTTATTGCCATGCACCGGTCTCGTTCGTCACCGCTTCGCTGGGCGGCAATATTGAGGTCCCTACCCTGGACGGCGGGCGCACGAAAGTCGCGATCCCGGAAGGGACACAGTCCGGCCGGCAGTTCCGTATTCGCGGCAAAGGCATGCCGGTGCTGCGTGGCGGCGGCATGAGCGGCGATCTTTATGTCGAGCTGACGGTGGAAACGCCGGTGAAACTCACCAAGAAGCAGAAAGAGCTGCTGAAACAGTTCGAAGAAGAAGCCGCGCCGGGAAGCCAGCCAGAATCGGAAGGCTTCTTCGCCAAGGTGAAAGAGTTCTGGAAGGGCGAAGCCTAAGCTTCGCTCTATCCGAACGCCTTGTTGAAATCCGGGCAATCGCCTGCGGTTGCGAAGATCGCATCGTATTTGCCGTCATCCAGCAGCATCTTCACCGCGCGCACCGCCTGCCCGTAAGCGGCACGCCCTGTGAGCGCGCCAATGCTGAGACGGCGCACGCCCGCCGCTTTCAGCGCCGCGACATCCGGCGCCGCCTTGGTCGCCAGTATATTCACCGGCAGATCGGTGGCAGCGACGACTTCACGAATCTGCGCGATGTCCGTCATGAACGCCGCGAAGATGCTGTCCGCACCGGCTTCGGTGTAGAGCTTGGTGCGGCGAACCGTTTCGGCGAGTTTCCGGCCGTCCGGTACGAGATCGCGCAGATACACATCGGCACGCGCGTTGATGAAAATATCGGCGCCTTTCGCTTTTGCTGCGGATTTGATCGCCTTGATCTTCGCCACAAGAAGATCCGGCGAATCGGCGCCGTCCTCGATGTTGAGACCCGCGACACCGATATCGATCAATTCCAGACAATGCTCAGCAACCCTCGCTGGCTCGGAGGAATAACCGGCCTCACTATCCACACTCACGGGCAGGTTCACCACGCGCAGCACTTCCTTGGTGGCCGCGATGGCAACCTTGCGCGACATGCCTTCGCCGTCGGCGTAGCCGTTGGACCAGGCGACGGCGGCGCTGGAAGTCGCTATCGCCTTGGCACCAGCATCCTGCACCAGCCGGGCGCTGGCGGCATCCCAGGCATTGGGCAGGACAAGAATCTTGCCCTTGGCATGCGCCTCACGAAACTCTGCGACCCGATTTTGCTGCGAAACCATGTCCTGCCTGCCTTTTCTTCGCGAACCGATAACGTTCTCGCCCATTGTGTCTGCACAGGTTCCGCCCGGCCCGGTTGGGGGTCAATTACCTGAAACGAATAGCTGAAATGCGCCGAGGTTTTTGATAGGAAGTCTTATGCCCACAAACACCGCCGCCGAGCATCTGCACTTCCTCAAGGGTCTGATCGCACGGCCCAAGAATGTGGGCGCGATAGCGCCGTCTTCCCCAGCTTTGTCGCAGGCCATCGCACGGCAGATCGATCCTTCCGTCGAAGGCCCCGTGCTGGAATTGGGCCCGGGAACCGGTGTCGTCACCGAAGCCCTGATCGAGCGCGGCATCGCGCCGGAACGCATCACCGCCATCGAATACGATCCGGATTTCGCCCGGATGGTCGCCGAGCGTTTTCCCAAAGTGCATGTCGTGCAGGGCGATGCGTTCGACCTGAAAAAGACACTCGGAAATGGCAATGGCGAGACGTTCGCCGCCATCGTCTCCGGCCTGCCCCTGCTCAATCATCCGGTAGAACGCCGCCGCGCGTTGATCGAAGGCGCACTCGCCAAGCTGAAGCCCGGCGCCCCTTATGTGCAATTCTCCTATGGCTTCGAGCCGCCCATCGCAGCGCCGGTTGGCGCAAGCGTGAAGCGTGCGGCGCTTGTCTTGATGAATCTGCCGCCGGCGCGCGTGTGGGTGTATCGCAAGACGCTTTGAATTTTCTCAGGCACAGACAAAAAGACCCGCGATCGCTCGCGGGCCGTTTTGTTTTCGTGTCGCCGGAAATTACTCGGCAGCTTCCGCAAGGATCGGCGCGGCTTCCAGAACGTCCTTGCCGACATGAGCTTCGAACTTCTTGAAGTTCTCGCGGAACATGCCGACCAACTTCTTGGCCTGTGCGTCATAGGCACCCTTGTCGGCCCAGGTGTCGCGCGGGTTCAGGATCTTGGAGTCCACGCCCGGCACGGCAACCGGCACGCGGAATTTGAAATGCGGATCGATGCGCATTTCGACATTGGCGAGCGAGCCGTCGAGCGCCGCGGCCAGAAGTGCGCGTGTCGCCTTGATCGGCATGCGCGAGCCGGTGCCGAAGGCGCCGCCGGTCCAACCGGTATTCACCAGCCAGCAATCTGAGCCATGCTGAGCAATGAGATCGCGAAGGAGATTGCCGTATTCGGCTGGATGGCGCGGCATGAACGGCGCGCCGAAGCAGGTGGAGAACGTCGGCTGCGGCTCCTTGCCGAGACCCTTTTCCGTGCCTGCGACCTTTGCGGTGAAGCCGGAAAGGAAGTGATACATCGCCTGCGAAGGCGTCAGCCGCGCGATCGGCGGCAAGACGCCAAAGGCATCGGCGGTGAGCAGAATCACATTTTTGGGATGGCCCGCACGGCCGGTCTCGCTCGCGTTCGGGATGAAGTCGATGGGATAGGCAGCGCGGGTATTCTCCGCGTATTTGGCGCTATCAAGATCGAACTGGCGCGTCTTCGGATCCATGTCGACATTTTCGAGCACGGTGCCGAAGCGCTCGGTGGTCGCATAGATTTCCGGCTCGTTCTCCCGCGACAGGCGGATCACCTTCGCATAGCAGCCGCCTTCGATGTTGAAGACGCCATGTTCACTCCAGCCATGTTCGTCGTCGCCGATGAGCGTGCGCGAAGCATCCGCTGACAGCGTCGTCTTGCCGGTGCCCGACAGGCCGAAGAATATCGCAGCCTTGCCGTCCTTGCCAACATTCGCCGAGCAGTGCATCGACATCACGCGCTTGGGCGGCAAGAGGTAGTTCATCACCGTGAATACCGACTTCTTCATCTCGCCGGCATAGGACGTGCCGCCGATCAGGATCATCTTCTTGGCGAAGTTCACCGCGATGATCGTCTTGGTCTTGGCACCATGCTTTGCCGGATCGGCTTCAAAACTCGGCAGATCCACAATGGTGAATTCCGGCACGAATCCTTTGAGCTGCTCCGCCGTTGGGCGGATCAGAAGCTGGTGCACGAACAGTGAGTGCCACGCATATTCGGTGACGATGCGCACCGGCAGGCGATGCTCCAGATCGGCGCCGCCGAACAGATCCTTCGCGTAGAGCTCCTTGCCTTCCGCGAATTTCATCATATCGGCATAGAGCGCATCGAACTGCGCCGGGGTCATCGAGCGGTTCTCGTCCCACCATACGGTGTTTTCCGTGGAGACATCGCGCACAACGAATTTGTCGGTGGCGGAGCGGCCGGTGTGCTGGCCGGTAAGGGCAACGAACGGACCGTTCTGCGCGAGCAAGCCTTCGCCGCGGCGGATCGAGTGCTCGTAAAGTTCGGGAACAGTGAGATTCCAGTTCACGGACTTCAGATTGCGAAAGCCCTGTTTCTCCAGGCCGAAAGCCTGTGTGTCAGCCATATCAAACCCCGCGAGATCGGCGGCCCAGACAGGCCGCTCATGTGTTGGTTTTGTGGGCCAAAATAGCGTTGGCCCATCCGAGCTTCAATGAAACCCGGGAAATTGGTTTCCTCGCGCCTCTATAGTCCCAAGCCTTTGAAAAGGATAGAGGAATTGGCCTATGGGGCGATCCGCCGCGATTCCGGTTTTCTCGCGGAGAGCCAATGGGTTATAGCCCACCCATGAGCCTGTCGGATGAGGAACTGGATCGCTACGCCCGCCACATCGTGTTGCGGGAGGTGGGTGGAACCGGCCAGGCAAAGCTGAAAGCGGCCAAGGTTCTGGTGGTCGGCGCCGGCGGTCTCGGCAGTCCCGTAATTCTCTATCTGGCGGCGGCAGGAGTGGGCACCATCGGCATCGCCGATTTCGATGCGGTATCGCTTTCCAATCTGCAGCGCCAAATCGCGCACCGAACAAAGGATGTGGGCCGCGCGAAAACCGATTCGGCGGCCGACGCGGCACACGCGATCAATCCGCATGTGAACATCCGCACGCACAACGAGAAGCTGACGGCGCAAAATGCACTGCAAATCATCGATGAATACGGCATCGTGGCCGATGGATCGGACAATTTCACCACACGCTTTTTGATCAACGACGCCTGCTATTTCGCCAAGAAGACTTTGGTCTCCGCCGCGGTCACGGAATTCGACGGACAGCTTGCGACGTTCAAAGCGCATGTTGCCGGCTGCCCTTGCTATCGCTGCATCTTTCCCGAGCCGCCGCCCGCCGGCACCGTTCCCAACTGTTCGGAGGCTGGCGTACTGGGCGCGGCCGCGGGAGTGATGGGCACTTTGCAGGCATTGGAAGTGATGAAAGAGATCGCCGGCATCGGCGAAAGCATGGCCGGACGCCTGCTGATTTACGATGCTTTGGCCACGCGGTTTCGCACCGTCGCCGTAAGGCCCGATCCGGAATGCCATTTGTGCGGAAAAACACCATCCATCCATGCACTTGCCGGGATGCATCAGCCTTAACCGCAAGTTAAAAAAGGTCCGCGATACTGGCAGCCGCGGGTCGGGGCCGGTTCATGTCACGCGAAGTCCATTACGAGGTTTTCCGCCGACAGGGCGCCAAGGGCGGCTGGGTCATGCACGACGCCGTCAATCAACGCGATTCGGCAATCACGATGGCCGAGGCGCTGATGGCCGACAACCAGGCCACTGGCGTGAAAGTCGTCAAGGAAAGCTTCGACAACGAGACCGGCGCCTATCAGTCGCTCAAGATCTTTGAAGACGGCCACAACAAGATGAAGGAGGAGGTGGCGAAGGAAGACGCGCCCAGCGCCCTTCCCTGCTTCAAGCCGGACGATCTTTATTCGTATCACGCGCGCAGCACAATGGCGCGGCTGTTGGTCGAGCATCTTGGCCGCCAGAAGCTGACGGTCACTGAACTTATCCATCGGGGCGATGCGTTGGAGCAGCTCGAAGCGACTGGCACCATATATCAACATGCGGTCCAGAAAGTGTCCGTGGCGCAGGCAGCATCGACCACCATGCCTGTGCAGCAGATCGTCAAAAAGCTGAACGATCTCGCCACCAAGGCCATGAACCGCGTCTATAACGACGAGAAGCGCAACTATTTTCCCGTGGCGAAGGAAGGCCAGTTCGCCGCGCTGGCGCGGCAGATCGCGCAGGAAGGCGACAAGACCTATCTCTTCAACGGCGCCATCGCGCACTACCTGGCCGACGCGCCGGGCTGGAATGAAAAACTCACCCGTCTGCTTGCGATCCTGAAGGAAGCGGAAGAGAACGAAGACGTTGCCGACGTCCTTTTGGGTACGGTGGATTCCATCGGTGCGGAAATCCTCGCGGGCTCTGCAGCGCTGCACGAACTAATTGGCGAGAGCGAGAACCTCGGTGCGGCGTTATGGGTGCTCGTCCATGTCTTTCTGGGGCAACCTGCGGAAGGCGCCCATTCGGGCATCGCCGCCGTGACACGGCATTTCAAGACGGACACGCTTCCCGCCGCGCGCACCGCGATCGCCGGGCGCATTCTGGCGGAGCTGAAAAGCGTCAAGCGCTTATGCCCGGATTCGCTGGTGGACGAACTAAAAACCCTGCGCCGCATCGCCAACAAGCTGGTGCTGGGGCAGGGAAAATATCTCAGCCATGAAGAGCTGATCGGCGCGTTTACCTTGCGCTCCAAGCGGCTGGTCACCAATGAGATGGTCAGCGAGCATTTGACCGAGGCCGGCGGCGTGAACGAGAAGATTGAGCGGCTGCTGCTGATCGAGGAAAATATCATCGGCGCGGAAAACAAGCGCCAGCTTACAACCTTCTTTGCACCGATCATCACTTCGCCCGGCTTTGAGCAATATTACCTGTTCGGCAAAACGCCGGTGATGGAACGCCTGCAACGGCTCGTCGACCTGCAAAAACGCGTGCAGCGGTCCGGCTTCCAGGACGTGCAAAAACAGGAAATCTGCGACGCGCTCGACAAGATCGCCTGTGAAGCTGCGGGCCGCTCCAAACTGCTCGAATCCATCGATGCCAAGCCGGTTGGCTCTGTGGAAAAAGCGGTTGCAATCCTGCGGCTGATGACGGGTGCGACGATCACGCAAGGGCGGCTTTCGGAGCAGGCCCGCGCGCTGATCCTGACTTATATGGGCAAGCAAGGCTTCATGACGGGTTATGCGGCTTATCTCGGAAAAGCCAAGGGCGAAACTCCCGACGCCGATACCGCGATGAACGAATTGATGGTGACCTTGGAAAAGGCCGGCATCGAGATGGAAGCAGGGCTGAAGGCTATCGCAGCCTGACGCGCCTAATGGGCTTCGTCCCAATTCGCGGCGGCGCGCGCATCCACGACCAGCGGAACCGATAGCTGAAGCGCGGGCAGCGACGCATGCTCCATCGCCTGCCGCGCGGTTGCGATCAAGACGTCGCATTCCTTGCCGGGCACTTCGAACACCAGTTCGTCATGCACCTGCAAAAGCATCTTCGCCTTCAGCTTCTTGGCCGCCAGTGCGCCGGGCACGCGGATCATGGCGCGGCGGATAATATCCGCCGCCGTGCCCTGGATCGGCGCGTTGATCGCCGCGCGCTCGGCGCCGCCACGATGGCTGGGATTGGAGGACCGGATTTCACGGATATGCACGCGGCGGCCGAATAGGGTTTCGACATAGCCGTGCTCACGGGCATAAGCCTTGGTCTCTTCCATATAATCGCGGATGCCGGGGAAGCGCTGGAAATACTTCTTGATGTAATCGTCAGCCTCGCCGCGCGCGATGCCAAGCTGGTTGGCGAGACCAAAAGCGGAGATACCGTAGACGATGCCGAAATTAATGGCCTTGGCGCGGGAACGCACCTCGCGCGGCATGCCCTTCACCGGCACCCCGAATATCTCGGATGCCGTCATGGCATGAATGTCGAGGCCGTCTGCAAAGGCTTTCTTCAACTGCGGAATATCCGCCATATGCGCAAGCAGGCGCAATTCTATCTGGCTGTAATCCGCGCTGACGATCTTATTGCCCTTGTTCGCGATGAAGGCCTGGCGAATCTTGCGGCCGTCTTCGGTGCGGATCGGGATGTTCTGCAGATTGGGGTCTGTGGACGCGAGGCGGCCCGTGCTCGCCGCCGCCAACGAATAGGAGGTATGCACGCGGCCCGTCTTCGGATTGACATATGTAGGCAACGCTTCGGTGTAGGTGCCGCGAAGTTTCGAGAGCTGGCGCCAGTCCAGAACTTTCTGCGCAATCTCATGTCCCTGCCCCGCCACATCTTCCAGCACGCCAACATCGGTGGACCATGCGCCTGTCTTGGTGCGGCTGCCGCCGGGAATCTTCATGCGGTCGAAGAGCAATTCGCCAAGCTGTTTGGGCGAGCCGATGTTGAACTCGCCGCCCGCCAGTTTGTGAATGTCCTTCTCCAGCGCTACCTGCTTCTTGGCGAATTCGTTGGAGAGCTTTCGCAGAAAATCCGGATCGACGAGGATTCCCTCGCGCTCCATATCGGCCAGCACAGGAATAAGCGGCCGCTCCAGCGTTTCATAGACGGTGACTTTGCCTTCCGCGACGAGGCGCGGCTTGAGCAAACAGTGCAGCCGAAACGTCACATCGGCGTCCTCGGCCGAATATTTCGTCGCCTGATCGACCGGCACACAGTCGAATGTGACTTTCTCTTTGCCTTTTCCAGCGACGTCTGAAAACGAGATCGGCTTGTGGTTCAGATTAAGCTCGGAAAGCTCGTCCATGCCGTGGCCGTGCAGCACGCTATCCAGCACGAAGGAAATCGCCATCGTGTCGTCGAACGGCGTGACGCGGATACCGCGCTGCAGGAAGACGAGATAGTCATATTTGATGTTCTGCGCGATCTTGAGAATGGATTCGTCTTCCAGCAGCGGCTTGAGGCGCTTGAGAACATCCACTTCCGGAATCTGCGCGATCTTGCCCTTGTCGCCTGCCAGATCGAGGCCATCACCGGCGCGATGGCCGCACGGAATGTAACAGGCTTCACCGGGCGCAACCGCGAGCGACACGCCGCACAAGATGGCCTGCATCGCATCGAGCGATGTCGTCTCCGTATCGACGCACACTTTTCCGGCTTCGCGGGCGCGTGCGATCCAGAGGTCCAGCCGCGCCAGGGTCGAGACGGTTTCGTATTTCTGGTAATCGATAGCGCGCATGATCTCGCCGCGATCCATCACGGCGCCGGGTGTTTTTCCTTTTCCCGGCACCAGAGATTTTTCTTCGGCGACCGGCGCGGGTTTCACGGCACTCGCCTTGCCAGGTGCGGGCAAGGATTTTTCCGCCGGATCGGCGCTGGCCGGAACCGATTCCGGGTCTTCGATTCCATAATGCGCAGCGGCGCGGCGCGTGAGAGAATTGAATTCCATGGCTTTCAGAAAGCCGATCAGCGTCAACCCATCGGGCTCGCGCACGCCGAATTCGTCCGGCTGCTCCTTCACCTTCACGTTGGCATCGAGCGTGACGAGCTTGAGCGAGACGCGCGCATTCTCCGCATTCTCGACCAGGGTTTCGCGGCGCTTGGGCTGCTTGATCTCGCCTGCGCGTTTCAACAGCGTTTCGAGATCGCCATAGATATTGAGCAGCTCGGCAGCGGTCTTCACGCCAATACCGCGCACACCCGGCACGTTGTCGATGGAGTCACCGGCCAGCGCCTGCACTTCCACCACCTTGTTGGGAAGCACCCCGAACTTCTCCACCACCTCGGCGGAGCCCAGGCGCTTGTTCTTCATCGTGTCGAGCAATTCGATCTTGCCGTCCACGATGAGCTGCATCAGATCCTTGTCGGAGGAGATGATAGTGCAGCGTGCGCCGGCTTCCATCGCGATGCGCGAATAGGTGGCGATAAGATCATCAGCCTCGAAATCTTCCATCTCCACACATGCCACGCCGAACGCGCGCGTTGCGTCACGCACCAGGGGGAATTGCGGGATCAGATCTTCCGGCGGATCTGGGCGATTGGCTTTGTATTGCGGATAAATCTTGTTGCGGAATGTAATCTTGCCCGCATCGAAGATGACGGCGACATGGGTGGGCGCATCGGCGCCTTTCATGTCTTCCAGCAGCTTCCATAGCATGTTGCAGTAGCCCGATACCGCGCCAGTGGGCAGACCGTCGGACTTGCGGCTCAGGGGCGGCAGCGCATGGTAGGCGCGGAAGAGATAGCCCGACCCGTCGATCAGGTAGAGATGATCGCCTTTTTTAAGAGGCTTCTTATCGGGAGAGGCTTTGGCTTTGCTCAATGCGCTTACTCAATGATGATAGGCTCCGGCGCGCAGCACGAAGCGGCGGTCGCAATAGGGGCATTCGACATATTTCTCGTCGCCCATCTCCAGATAGACCTTGGGATGGCCGAGCGAGCCGCCGATTCCATCACAGGCGACACGGGTATCGTCCACTTCGATGGTTTCGGGTGTATCGACAGACATAGCGGGGGTTTCCGTGAAATTCGGGCGGATCATAGCCACGGGAAGCCCCGCCGCAACTGCCAAGAAATGCTGCTGGAACAGGGCGGTTTCCGTGCCTAAAGTCAGCATATGGTCACGCTGAACCGCATTTACACCAAGACCGGCGACAAGGGCGAAACCGCGCTGGGCGACGGATCGCGCCTGCCCAAACATGCCTTGCGCATCGGCGCTTATGGCACGGTGGACGAAGCCAATGCCGCCATCGGACTGGTGCGGCTGCACACCCATGGCCAGATGGATGCCATGCTGGCGCGCATCCAGAACGACCTGTTCGACCTGGGCGCCGACCTCTGCGTGCCCGAGACCACCAAACGCAATGAAGGGCGGCTTCGCATCGTGGATGCGCAGGTGGCGCGGCTGGAAAGCGAGATCGATTCCATGAATGCGGAATTGAATCCGCTGACGTCTTTCATTCTGCCAGGTGGTTCCGCCGCTGCCGCGCATCTGCATGCCGCGCGCACCATCGTGCGCCGGGCGGAGCGGCTGATGACGGAGCTTGCGGAACATGAAGCGGTGAATCCGGCGGCGATCAAATATGCGAACCGGTTGTCCGATCATCTGTTCGTCGCGGCGCGTTTCGCGAACGACAAAGGCGCGGGCGATGTTTTGTGGGTTCCGGGCGGAACGCGCGAAAAATAATCAGCCGCGCATGTCGGAATGGCGGCCGAAGAGGAACGCCAGGATTACGCCCGGCAAACCGATCACAGCCCAACTCCAGAAACCCATGACGGTCTCGACCCATTGCGCGCCCGGCTGTGGGATCGTGCGCTGGAGCCAGCCATGGAAAGCCAGGTCGCTTGACGCGTTGATCATCATCCACACCTGATCGAGCGAGCGCACGGTGATCTCGCCACCCTTCTCCAGCGACGCGATGACATCCGCACCCAGCAGCATGAGGCCGAGCACGATCAGGACAAGGCTGAGAAAACGCATCGCGGCTTGCATGGACCACCCCAGACGGCGGCTAACCTAACCGGGACGCATCGCTCCGCACAAGAATGGTGAAACGCGATTAACCATCATTCATGCGGGATGGTTTCCGCTGCCGCCGTTCCGCCGCCACTGGCCGGGATAGGGCGTCCCATCCCGGCGCGTGAATTTGTCGGTGCGGGCGTCAATCTGCATGTCGATGTCGGGATAATCGCAGAAATCATCCTTTGAGCGCGTGCCGACTTCCAGGCATACAGCATCCGTCTTCGACTTGTTGACGAGATGATGGGCATTCTTCTCGCCCTTCGGAAACGCGGCACAGTCACCCGCACGCAGGACGTGCTCACCGTGATTATCGACCAGCACGACTTCACCCGAGAGGATATAAACGAACTCATCTTCACTCGAATGCCAGTGGCGCTGGCTGGACCACACGCCGGGCGGCAATGTCAGCATGTTCACGCCGAAATCGTTCAGACCGCCGGCATCGCCCAACCCGATGCGCAAGCGTTCCAAACAGGGCTTGTCGAACGGCGCGGGATAGCCCGAGCCGCGTTTCGCTTCCGCTTTGGCGATGTCTATCTTCGGCATGCGAAGCCCTCCACAGCCGAACGCTAAAACGAAACCGCCCGCGAGACATCTCTCGCGGGCGGATCGACACCATGCAGAAAGCGCAGGGATCAGGACTGTGCCGGAGCGGCTTCCGCTTTCTTCTTGGTGAGGTCTTCGCCGGTGACTTGATCAACCGCCTTCATCGACAAGCGAACCTTGCCGCGATCGTCGAAGCCGAGGAGCTTCACCTTCACGGCCTGGCCTTCCTTGACCACGTCGCTCGGCTTGTTGACGCGCTGCGGCGCGAGTTCCGAAACATGGACGAGGCCATCCTTGGGTCCGAAGAAGTTCACAAAGGCGCCGAAGTCCATGACCTTCACGATCTTGCCATCGTAGATCTCGCCGATTTCCGGCTCGGCCACGATACCTTTGATCCACTTGAGCGCAGCCTTGATCGACTCGCCGTCAGCAGAGGCAATTTTCACCGTGCCGTCGTCTTCGATGTTGATCTTCGCGCCCGTCTTCTCGACGATCTCGCGGATCACCTTTCCGCCCGAACCGATCACTTCGCGGATCTTGTCGGTCGGGATCTTGATCTGCTCGATGCGCGGGGCATGTTCGCCGAGCTGCTCGCGGCCATGATCCAGCGCCTTGTTCATCTCACCCAGGATGTGCATGCGCCCACCCTTCGCCTGATCCAGCGCGACACGCATGATCTCTTCGGTGATGCCGCTGATCTTGATGTCCATCTGCAACGAGGTGATGCCATCGGCGGTGCCGGCCACTTTGAAGTCCATATCGCCGAGGTGATCTTCGTCACCCAGGATGTCCGACAGCACGACATAGCGCGAACCTTCCATGATGAGGCCCATGGCGATACCCGCCGTCGGCTTCTTCAAGGGAACGCCCGCGTCCATCAGCGCCAGCGAGGTGCCGCAAACCGTGGCCATCGAGGACGAACCGTTCGACTCGGTGATTTCCGAGACGACGCGTAGCGTGTAGGGGAATTCTTCCTTCGTCGGCAGCATCGGATGAATCGCGCGCCAGGCGAGCTTTCCGTGACCGATTTCGCGGCGGCCCGGAGCGCCCATGCGGCCCGTTTCGCCGACCGAGTAGGGCGGGAAGTTATAGTGCAGCATGAAAGTCTGCTTGCCGGTGCCTTCGAGGCTATCGACGAACTGCTCGTCTTCAGCGGTGCCCAAGGTCGCGACAACCAGCGCTTGTGTTTCGCCGCGCGTGAAAAGCGCCGAACCGTGCGTGCGCGGCAGAACGCCGACTTCCGCGACGATCGGGCGAACCGTGACAAGATCGCGGCCGTCGATGCGCGTCTTGGTATCGAGCACCGCATTGCGCATGATCTTGGCTTCGAGATCGTGGAAGAGATTGCCGAATTCCTTGGGCGACATCTTGCCGTCGCCTTCGCCGACGAAATATTCCGCCGTCTTTTTCTTGATCTCGGCGATGCGGTCGCGGCGCTCGAATTTCACCGGGATCTGGAATGCGCCGGAGAGGTTGATGCCGGCGACCTTCTCGATCTCCTCGATCTTCAGGCCCGTGTCGCTGTGCGGAACGGCACGCGGCTCTTTCGCAGCTTTTTCGGCCAGGCGGATGATCGCCTTGATGGGCGTCTGCATTTCGCGGTGGCCGAACATCACGGCGCCGAGCATGGTCTTCTCATCCAATTCCTGCGCTTCGGATTCCACCATCAGCACCGCATCGGCGGTGCCGGCGACAACCAGTTCCAGCTTGGAATTGACCATGTCGTCGATCGGCGGATTCAGCTTGTATTCGCCATCGATATAGGCGACGCGCGCCGCACCGATCGGCCCCATGAAGGGCACGCCGGAAAGTGTGAGTGCAGCGGAAGCGGCAACCATCGCCACGATATCCGGATCGTTCTCCAGATCGTGGCTGAGAACCTGGCAGACGACCTGCGTCTCGTTCTTGTAGCCTTCGGCGAAGAGCGGGCGAATCGGGCGGTCGATCAGGCGCGAGATCAGGGTCTCGCGCTCCGTCGGCGCGCGCTCGCGCTTGAAATAGCCGCCCGGGATCTTGCCGGCGGCGTAATAGCGCTCCTGGTAATTCACGGTGAGCGGAAAGAAATCGATTCCTTCCTTCGGCTGCAGCGCGCCCACAACGGTGGCGAGCACGACGGTTTCGCCGCAGGTGGCGACGACGGAGCCGTCAGCCTGGCGTGCAACCTTGCCGGTTTCGAGCGACCATTTCTGGCCGCCCCATTCGAATTCTTCTTTCGAGATTTTGAACATGTTTTTTGTTCCTTCATTCCCCACGGCCGGATTGCCGTAGGCTTTGTTTGTCTGCCTATCGCTTCGCTATCTGAGGCGATGTATTGCGGCGAGTTTCTTATCTCTCACGGACAAACGGGTAATGCGTGGGCAGAGCCATCCCCACCCACGCTTTCGTGTCTTGGCCTTCGATGGAAGACAGCGCGCTCAGCGGCGCAGGCCCAACCGCGAGATCAGCGACTCATAGCGCTTTCCGTCGGTTGCCTTGACGTAGTCGAGAAGACGGCGGCGTTGCGACACCATCTTGATGAGGCCACGGCGGGAGTGATTGTCCTTTTTGTGGTCCTTGAAGTGCTCGGTCAGGTTGTTGATGCGCTCGGAGAGCACCGCCACCTGCACTTCCGGCGAGCCGGTATCGTTCGGCTGCGTCGCATATTCCTTGATCAGTTCGGCTTTGCGTTCTGCGGTAATCGTCATTTCAGTTCTTTCCGGTCATCCAAAGTTGAACACACGAAACGGTCTGAGTTCTCCAGCAGCGAGTTCGGCCAGTGCGACCGGCTCACCCTCGCCCGTGGAGAGATAGACCGTGAGACCTGAGAGATCGTGCTCGTCCGGAAAGGCGTCCGTGATGCGGGCGAAAAGATTCGCGCGCATCAGAATCGGATTGCCGCTGCGGAGGCGAACTGCATCCGGACCCGTAACTGCCAGCGCCGGGATGCCGTCCAGCGCGGTAGAAAGTGGCCTCAAGTGCTCAAAAGCGGCGGGACTATGCATAAAACCCCTTAGCGTTTCTAGGGGCACGGACTGGCTTTCTGAAAAGCCCCCGATAGAGGTCCGCCGAAGCTGGGAAACATGCCCGCAGGTGCCCAGCGCCCGGGCGATATCCCGGACCCAGGCCCGGACGTAAGTGCCTTTGCCACAACGCATTTCAAACACGGCATGGTCTGAATCCGGGATCTCCAGCAAGCGGACTTCGTGGATCAGGACGGCGCGAGATTGCAGTTCCACCGCCTCCCCGTCCCGGGCCAGATCATAGGCCCGCTCCCCATCCACCTTGATCGCGGAATAGACCGGCGGGGTCTGGCTGATCTCGCCCACGAAGCGGGGGATGGCGGCTTCGATGGCCGCCCGGTCCGGCCGGACGTCCGAGGTCTCGGTGACGGCGCCTTCGGCATCGTCGCTGTCGCGGCCCTCACCCCAACGGGCGGTGAAGCGATAGGTCTTTTCGGAATCCATCGCATAGGGAACCGTCTTGGTGGCTTCGCCCAATGCGACGGCCAGAACACCCGTCGCCATCGGATCGAGCGTTCCGGCATGGCCGGCTTTCTGTGCATCGAAGATGCGGCGCACCTGGCCTACGACCTGCGTGGACGTAACGCCTTGCGGCTTGTCCACGATCACCCAGCCGTGGACCGCGTTGCCTTTCTTCTTACGGCTCATCGTCTTCCACGCCGGAAGGTTTGGACAGATCGCGACGCACACGCTCGGATTTCAGAAGGTTTTCGATCTTCTCCGCTTCCGCGAAGGAGTTGTCTTCGACGAAACGCAACTCGGGCGTGAATTTCAGCTCGATCATGTGGCCCATCTCGCCGCGGATGAACGCCTTGTGGCGATTAAGCGCCCTGATGATCTTGTCCGCATTCTTGCCGCCCAGCGGTTCGCAAAACACCGTGGCATGACGCATGTCACCGGAGGGCTTCACCTGCGTGATCGTTACCGACACACCGGACAGGTCGTCGTCGCGAATATCGCCGCGGATGAGAACCTGCGACAGCGCATGCCGCAGCATTTCACCGACGCGCAACTGGCGCTGTGAAGGCCCCTTGTCGCGTGACGGATGTTGGTGTCGCGGCATGATGGACCTCCTATTCCGTATATCCGTAGCGCGTCAGCCATGGGCCGAGCAGCGGCATAACGGGCGCAAGCTGCGCGGCATAACGCTGCCACTGGCCCACACCCTGTGTGTAAAGGCCGCGCGAAACCTGCGCGGCGCTCGGCGTGTCGATGCCGCGCTTGCGCGCGCGGCTCGCGAAGTCGCGCATGGCGCCGTCCCATTCGATTCCCATGAATGCGCAGACGGCCCGCACCTGCGTTTCCAGATCCGCGACCATCGTTTCGTAGCGCAGCTCATGAATGTTGAGGCCCAGCTTTTCGCGATAGCGTTCGGCGAGCTGCATCACCGCGTCATAGTATTTTGCTGCGCCTTCCAGCGTGATCAGCTCATACATCTGCGCCGTCATGACGAAGCGGCGGCGAAAGCAGGATAGCACGACGTCGCGCGGATCGCGCAGCGCGAAGAGGATTTTCGCCTGGGGAAAGAGCTTCGCGACGAGGCAGAGAAGCACCGTGTTGAGCGGCATCTTGTCCACGAACACCGGCGCGGATAGCGTGATACCGGCTTCTTCAACGCGGCGCCAATAAGACTGGCGTGCCGCCGCCAGATCGCCACTTCCGATGCCTCCAAGCCGATCAAGGCCATCCGGCGTCAGAAACTCTTTCTCCGCGTCGATCAGGCAGTCGCGCTCTTCCATCGAGACGACATCGCGATGGCTTGCGAGAATCTGCTCCAGCAAGGTCGTGCCCGAACGCGGGAATCCGATAAGAAACACATGCTCCTTCACCGCACTTTGCGGCGCGCCGCCTCCGTGCGCCTGCCATGCATCTTCCGGCGCATCGCGGAAGTACTGCTCCAGACGATTGACCCGCGCCAGCGCACGCTCCGTCCCGGCCGCTTCGTATACCGGTTGATAGAATGCCTTCAGCGTCTCTTTGGAGGCCGTATAAGCGCGAAACGCCTCTTCAATCCGGTCCAGCCCATCCAGCGCATCGCCGGCAAGGCCTTGCGCGATGGAACGGTTGACCGGGCTTGTATCCGCCAGCAGCGGCTTCACGCGCGCCAGCGCGTCCTCGAATTTCCCGTCTTCGACATCGGCCGTGGCGAGGGCGAGCGTGGCTGCCGATTGGCGCGGATCGATCTGCAATGCCCGCACGGCGTAATCGCGCGCGGCTTGCGCATCGCCACGCTGGGCGGCGAGATTCGCCAGATGTGCCAAGGCTTCGGCGTTGCGCGGTTCGGCGTCCAGCACCCGCTCGAATTCGCGCGACGCCTTGGCGATTTCGCTCATTGCTTCCAGCGCACAGGCCTTGTTGAACCGCAGGCGTGCATTACCCGGTGAAAGTTTCAAAGCTGCGTCACAAGTTCCCGCGGCCTCGCCGAACAGCCCATTGCGCTGCTGGCACATCGCCAGCGCCGTCAGGACATCGAGGCTGCGTGGCGCCAGGCTGCGTGCACGCAGCGCCAATTCCAGCGCTTTCGTATCGTTTCCCGCGTTGATGGAGGCGTAAGCGGCGAGTGTCAGAAGCTGTTCGTTTTCGAGGCCACGCGATACCGCTTCCATGCCGATATGACAGGCATGCGCCATGTCGCCCATGCGCATCGCATCGCCGGCGGCGCGCATATAACGCTGAATATCCATGGAGGAATTGCCGGAAGGCGCAGCCATGCGTCACCTGCGATGGCGAGGCGAAAGCCCAGCGCGCGTCAAAGCGCGCGCTGGATCGTTTCGACCTCGAAGCACTCAATCACGTCGCCCTTTTGCAGATCCTGGTAGCCGACAAAGCCCATGCCGCATTCCTGGCCGGTCTGCACTTCGCGCACTTCGTCCTTGAACCGCTTGAGCGTGGAAAGCTCACCTTCATGGACAACGACGTTGTCGCGGATGAGGCGCACCTTGGCGCCGCGGCGCACAAGACCTTCGGTGACGCGGCAGCCCGCAACCTTGCCGACCTTGGAGATGGTGAACACTTCCAGGATCTCGGCATTGCCGAGGAACTTCTCGCGCGTTTCGGGCGCCAGCATGCCCGAGAGCGCCGCTTTCACATCGTCCACGACGTTGTAGATGATGTTGTAGTAGCGGATTTCGACGCCATCGCGCTTTGCGCGTTCGCGCGCCTGCGCATTGGCGCGCACGTTGAAGCCGATAATCGCGCCACCCGAAGCATGGGCGAGGATGACGTCGGATTCGGTGATCGCGCCAACGCCCGATTGCAGAACCTGCGCGCCGACCTCGTCGGTGCCCAGCTTGTTGAGCGCGCCCTGAATGGCTTCGACCGAACCTTGCACGTCCGCCTTGATGACGAGCGGCAGAAGACGCTTCTCGCCTTCCTTCTGGGTCTTCAGCAACTGATCGAGTGACTGGCGCGCGGTCGTGGCATGGCGCGCTTCACGGCGCTTGCGGGCAATATATTCGGTGACTTCGCGGGCGCGGCTTTCATCGGTCACGACGACGAATTCGTCGCCCGCTTCCGGCACGCCCGAAAGACCAAGCACTTCCACCGGCATGGATGGGCCGGCGGACGGGATGTTCTCGCCGCGATCGTTCACCAGCACGCGCACGCGGCCCCATTCGGAACCGGCGACGACGATGTCGCCCGTCTTCAACGTTCCGCGCTGCACCAGAACGGTGGCGAGCGGACCACGGCCCTTGTCGAGCTTGGCTTCGATAACCGCGCCTTCGGCGGTGCGGTTCGGATTGGCTTTCAGGTCCAGAACTTCGGCCTGCAGAAGAATGGCTTCTTCCAGCTTGTCGAGGTTCATGCCTTTGGTCGCGGACACATCGACGGACAGCACATCGCCGCCCAGATCCTCGACCTGGATTTCGTGTTGCAGCAGTTCGGTCTTCACGCGCGCGGGGTTGGCGTCGCCCTTGTCGATCTTGTTGACGGCAACGATGATCGGAACATGCGCGGCCTTGGCGTGGCTGATCGCTTCTTCGGTCTGCGGCATGACACCGTCATCGGCGGCCACCACCAGAATCACGAGATCGGTGACCTTGGCGCCGCGTGCGCGCATCTGCGTGAACGCGGCGTGGCCCGGCGTATCGAGGAAGGTGATCTTCTGGCCGCTCTTCAGGTTCACCTGATAGGCGCCGATATGCTGGGTGATGCCGCCGGCTTCGCCCGCGACCACGTCGGTCTTGCGCAGCGCATCGAGCAGCGAGGTCTTGCCGTGATCGACATGGCCCATGACGGTGACAACCGGCGGACGGGGCGCCATCTCGGCGGTGTCGTCATCCTTGCCTTTCAGGCCTTCCAGAACGTCGGATTCGGCAACACGCTTGACGGTGTGGCCATATTCGGCGGCGACAAGTTCGGCGGTGTCGGCGTCGATCACATCGTTCTGCGTGACCATCATGCCGTTCTTCATCAGAACCTTGATGATATCGACCGAGCGGCGCGCCATGCGGTTTGCCAGTTCGGCGACCGTGATGGTTTCCGGAATCGTGACTTCGCGCGGCCCGGCAGGACCTGCAGCCTGCTGCTGCTGCCCTTTGTTCAGGCGCTGCAAGTGGCGTTTGTAGGCAGCAACCGAACGGGTGCGCTCGCTGCCGTCATCCGACAGGGCGCGGGTAACGGTCAGCTTGCCGCGGCGGCGGTCCTCGCCGCCCGGTTTGCGGGCAGCCGGCGTCTTGGGTGCAACCTTGCCGCCGGGACCGGCTTTCTTCGGCGCCTCTTCCTCTTCTTCGTTCACACGGCGCGTGCGCGGCGCTTCTGCGGCAGCAGCCCCGGGACGCGGCGCCTCGGCCGTTCCGCCATCGCGGCGCTGGGCTTCTTCTTCCGCGTGCTTGCGCGCAAGCTCTTCGGCAGCTTTGCGTTTTTCTTCTTCGACCTTGCGGCGCAGGGCGGCTTCGCGCTCCTGCTTCAGCTTGGCTTCTTCTTCGGCTCTGCGGCGCGCGTCTTCTTCGGCCTGGCGGCGGGCCTCTTCTTCATGCACGCGCGCGTCGGCAAGCGCCGCGCCACGGCGCGCCTTTTCCTCTTCCGTCAACTGGCGCAGGACAACGCCGGGGCGGCCGGCGTCACGCGCGGGCGCAGCTTTCGCCGCAGGCTTGGCCTCGGCGTCGGGCGCTTTCGCTTTCGTAGCAGCAGCGGGCTTCGCGGCACCGGTCGTGGGGTGCGCGGTGCGCTTCTTCTCCACCACAACNNGCCATGGCTGAAGCTCTGCTTCACAGTGGACGTTTCCGTCTTCTTCAATGTCAGCGTCTTCGCGGGGCGCTTGGTATCGTCGGCGTCGCTCATGCAATTCCTTCATGTGCAGGAGTTGAACCTGCATCCGTTTTTCCGGAACGGAACCCGGCAAGCCGGCCCGCTTCGAAGATCAATCGTTCGGCAAGCGCGCCCGCTTTGAGGGCGGCATGTATCACATTCTCTTTGCCCAAGGCCAAGCTCAATTCCGCGCTGGAAAGACGATCCAGAACAAAGGGATCGAGGCCTCTGGATTTCGCCATTCCGAGTACCTTGCGGCGTCCGTCGGCGGAGCCGTCGCTGGCTTCAATCAGAAGCGCAGGCGTGGGCCTAGAATCCATCGCACGCGCGACATTGTCGAAGCCGGTCACCAGCGCACCGGAGCGGCGCGCCATGCCCAGATCGCCGATCATGCGCTGCACGATCAGTTTCTCGACCAGATCGGGAAGGCCGGCAGAAGCTTTCACATTCGCCTTCGCCGCCTTGGAGAAATGGTTCTTGGCCACGGCGCGTTCAAGCGTGGCGCGGTCCGCGCTCACCCAGATTCCGCGCCCCGGCAATTTCGCCGCGATGTCAGGCACCACATCGCCATCGGGCGAGACGGCGAAGCGGATAAGCTGCGCTTCCTCACGCACCTCGCCCGTAACGATGCACTTTCTCTGGCGCATCGTTTCCTCGTCGTCCTTCCCGATGGTCACTGCGATGTTCAAGCCTCTTCAGCCTCTTCGGATACTTCTTCTTCGGTGACTTCCGGTTCCGGCTCTTCCTCGACCCAGCCCGCTTTCACGCGCGCCTTCATGATGATGGCGTTGGCGTCTTCGGCGGTGAGGTTGAAGCCTTCCAGGAAGCCCGGAACGCGGACGCGCTCCTTCTCTTTGCTGGTCTCGTAGTAGCCAACGAGATCGTCGGTGGCGCAGCCCGCGAGATCTTCGACCGACTTCACTTCGTTCTCACCCAGCGCAACCGCAATGGCAGCCGTAACACCCGGCACGTCCAAAACATCGTCTTCGACGCCCAGCGCCTTACGCTTGTCGTCCATTTCCTTGTTCTTGGCTTCGATGAATTCGAGCGCGCGGGTCTGAAGTTCCTGCGCTGTTTCTTCATCGAACCCTTCGACGGCAGCCAATTCGTCCAGCGGCACGAAGGCGACGTCTTCGATGGAGGCGAAGCCTTCCGACGCCAGCAACTGCGCCACGGTCTCGTCCACGTCGAGCGAGTCCATGAACAGCGTGGTGCGTTCGGTGAATTCCTTCTGGCGGCGTTCCGATTCCTCGGCTTCGGTCAGGATGTCGA
>JAFECP010000045.1:3507-6521 GCA_018242105.1 Pseudomonadota bacterium | reverse complement strand
CTGGCCGCGGCGGCCGATGGCGAGCGACAACTGCTCATCCGGGACCACGACTTCGGTGCGGTGCGTGTCTTCGTCGAGCACGACCTTGGAGACTTCCGCCGGCGCCAGCGCGTTGACGATGAAGGTCGCAGCTTCGGTGGACCACGGAATGATATCGATGCGCTCGCCCTGCAGCTCCTGCACCACCGCCTGCACGCGCACGCCGCGCATGCCGACGCAGGCGCCGACCGGATCGATGCTCGAATCCTTGGAGATCACCGCGATCTTGGCGCGGCTGCCCGGATCGCGCGCGACAGCCCTAATCTCAATGATGCCGTCATAGATCTCCGGTACTTCCTGCGCGAACAGGCGCACCATGAACTGCGGATGCGAGCGCGACAGGAAAATCTGCGGCCCGCGCGTTTCACGGCGCACATCGTAGATATAGGCGCGGATGCGATCGCCGGTGCGGAAGCTTTCGCGCGGGATCATCTCGTCGCGGCGGACAACGCCCTCGGCGCGGCCCAGATCGACCACCACCGAACCGAACTCAACGCGCTTGACGATGCCGTGGACGATTTCGCCGATGCGGTCCTTGAACTCTTCGAACTGGCGTTCGCGTTCGGCGTCGCGCACCTTCTGCACGATCACCTGCTTGGCGTTCTGCGCATTGATGCGGTTGAAATCGACCGGCGGCAAGGTCTCGGCGATGATGTCCCCCACCTGCGCGGCGGGGTTGCGCGCGCGCGCATCGGCCAGGCTGATCTCGGTCTTGTCGTTCTCGACCAGCTCGACGACGTGGAGATAACGCGAGACATGTGTTTCGCCAGTCTTGGGATCGATATCGACCTTGATCTCGTTCTCTGCGCCATAGTGAGCCTTCGCCGCGCGCTGCATGGCTTCTTCCATCGCGGCGATGACGACCGCCTTCTCGATGTTCTTGTCGCGGGCAACAGCGTCCGCGATCTGCAGCAATTCTGTTCTGTTGGCGGCAATAGCGGCCATGGTCGTCTTCTCCTTATTGCGCTTTGCGCGCCTTCAAATCTTCAGCAATGAGTTTGTCGGTGAGAACCAGTTTCGCTTCCGCGATGCCGCAGAAGGGAAATTTGAAACGGCTGCCATCGGCTTCCAGCATCACGTCGTTGCCGTCGAGGCCGAGCAGCAGGCCCTTGAACTTCTTGCGGCCGGCCTCGTTGGCATGGACGAGTTCGATCTTGGCTTCGTGACCGGCCCAGCGCGCGAAATCGGACTGGCGCGTCAGCGGACGGTCGATGCCGGGCGACGACACTTCCAGGTCGTATTCACCTTCGATCGGATCTTCGGCGTCGAGGAATTCGGACAGCGCGCGGGAAAGCTTCGCGCAATCGTCCACATTCATCGTGCCGTCCGGGCGCTCGGCCATGATCTGCAGCGTCTTGGATTTGCCGGCCAACAGGCGCAGGCGCACGAGCTTGTAACCCGCCGCTTCGACGGCGGGCTCAATGATCGGCTGCAAATGCGACATCTGCGAGATAATGACCTTTAATCCTTGTCATGGCCGGACAGCGAAGCGCGATCCGGCCAACCAAAAGCCTTCCCCGCGCGGCGATCCTTTCGGACCGCCACACAACAGCACGTTCTGTTGTCTGGGATGGGCGGGGATATACCCTCCGAAACCCATGATTACAAGGTCAGACCCGGCAAAAGCGCAGGAAAGCCGGGATTCCGTGGAGTTGCTTGGCCTCATAGCGTGTCTGGGGCCAATCCAACGGACGGATGTGCCAGTCGGCAGCGCACTGAGCCGTCCAGCGGAAGGCCGGGTGGGCCATCAAAATCTCCAGTGTGAACTCCAGAAGTGGCGCATCGTCGGAGGCGAAGCGCAATTCCGCGCCGGGTTTCATCACGCGCGCAAGTTGATCCAGCATTTCGGTCTGCAGGAAGCGGCGCTTGTGGTGGCGGACTTTGGGCCACGGATCGGGAAACAGCACGAAGACGCGGCCCACACTCGCATCCGGCAGGGCGGAGATGATGTCGCGCGCATCGTCCATATAGATGCGGATGTTCGGCGTGGGTTCTTCCTCGATCTTCGACAGAAGCTTGGCGACGCCGTTCACGAATGGCTCCGCGCCGATCAATCCCACGCGTGGATGGTTCACCGCCTGCCAATGCAGGTGTTCGCCCGCGCCGAAACCGATCTCCAGCCAAACGTCATCGACATTGTAATCATCTCCCCCTTGTGGGGAGGTCGGAGAGCGAAGCGATCCGGGTGGGGGGTGTTCGTCGAGCACCGTCCCTCCACCCGAAAATTCGCTTCGCTGCGCTTGCGAATTTTCGACCTCCCCACGAAGGGGAGGTGATGGAGAAGCAAAATAGCTTCTCGGGTCCGCGCCTTCGCGCAGTTCCGGCGTCAGCTTCGGCAGCAGTGTTTCGAGCAGATGCTCCTGGCGGACGGAAAGGGCCGGGCCTTTCCGCCGTCCATAGAGTTTGCGGCGATAGCGTTCGGCGTGTTCGGCACTCATCGCGCCGCTCATCCTTCGACAAGCTCAGGATGAGGAGTAGCTTTGTTCCTCATGCTGAGCTTGTCGAAGCACGAGGAACAAAACGCATCAGAATTCGGATTTGATCTTCGCGGCGAGGTCGGTCTTTTCCCACGAGAAACCGCCGTCCTTGTCCGGCTCACGGCCGAAATGGCCGTAAGCGGCCGTGCGCGCATAGATCGGCTTGTTGAGATCCAGATGCTCGCGGATGCCGCGCGGTTTCAGGTTCATGATCTGTGGCAGCAAGGCTTCGATCCTGGCTTCATCGACTTTTCCGGTGCCGTGCGTATCGACATAGACCGACAGCGGCTCGGCAACGCCGATCGCATAAGCGAGCTGGATCGTGCAGCGATCCGCCAACCCAGCAGCCACCACGTTCTTGGCCAGATAGCGCGCGGCATAAGCCGCCGAACGATCCACCTTCGTGGAGTCCTTGCCGGAGAACGCGCCGCCACCATGCGGGGCCGCGCCGCCGTAAGTGTCCACGATGATCTTGCGGCCGGTGAGGCCGCAATCGCC
>JAFECP010000045.1:0-3469 GCA_018242105.1 Pseudomonadota bacterium | reverse complement strand
TTCGGCAGCGCCTGACGGATGTAAGGCTCCACGATCTTGCGGATGTCGTTCGACGTCTGGTCTTCGTGGGCATGCTGCGTGGACAAAACGATCTGCGTCGCTTCCACTGGTTTGCCATCCACATAACGCAGCGTGACCTGGCTCTTGGCGTCGGGCTGCAAGGTCGGTTCCTTGCCGGCGTGGCGCGCATCGGCGAGCAGCTTCAGAATCTTGTGGCTGTAATAGAGCGGCGCCGGCATGAGGGCCGGTGTTTCGGTGCAGGCATAGCCGAACATGATGCCCTGGTCGCCCGCGCCTTCATCCTTGTTGCCGGAGGCATCGACGCCTTGGGCGATATGCGCGGACTGCGCGTGCAGCAGCACTTCGACCCGCGCGGTCTTCCAGTGGAAGCCTTCCTGCTCGTAACCGATATCCTTGATCGCCTGGCGCGCGACCTCTTCGACCTGCGCGGGGCCGACCGATTTGGGGCCGCGCGTTTCGCCCGCGATGACAACCCGGTTGGTCGTGCACAGCGTTTCGCAGGCTGCGCGGATATCCCACGGGCTCATGCCGACCTTGGGGCCTTCGCGGAAGAACAGATCCACCACTTCATCGGAGATGCGGTCGCTGACCTTGTCCGGATGGCCTTCGGAAACGCTTTCAGAGGTGAAGAGATAGTTCTGCCGCATCGAGCAAAGCCCTTGTTCTGGACGAAAAGCGGCGCGACTTTTTGCAAGGATTGGCCGAGGGGTCAACTGGAAGCCCGCGCCCTTCCCCAAACAGGCCCAAAAACTGTCCCAGATGGCCGAAAAGGCCGCCCGGAACCGGCTCGCCTAGAGAATAAACCGCGACAGGTCCTGATCTTTGGCAAGGTCCTCGACGCGGGCCTTCACATAGGCTGCGTCGATGGTGAGGGTCGTGCTGGAATTGTCCGTCGCGGTGAAGCTGATCTCGTCCAGCACGCGCTCCATCACCGTATGCAACCGGCGCGCGCCGATATTCTCGACCGTGGCATTCACCTGCGCGGCGATGTCGGCCAGCGCTTCGATGCCATCGTCGGTGAAGCCCAGCGTCACGCCCTCGGTGCCCATCAGCGCGACATACTGTTTGATGAGGCTGGCTTCCGGCTCGGTGAGGATGCGGCGGAAGTCTTCGCGGGAGAGTGCTTTCAATTCCACGCGGATCGGCAGGCGGCCCTGCAATTCCGGCAACAGGTCGGACGGCTTGGCGGTGTGGAACGCGCCGGACGCGATGAAAAGTATGTGATCGGTCTTCACCGGGCCATGCTTGGTGGCGACGGTGGTGCCTTCGATCAGCGGCAGCAGATCGCGCTGCACGCCTTCACGCGAAACATCGCCGCCGCCGCGCATTTCGGAGCGCGCGCAGATCTTGTCGATCTCGTCCAGAAACACGATGCCGTTCTGCTCCACGCTTTCGATGGCGTCGCGGATGATCTTGTCGTTATCGAGCAGCTTGTCGGCCTCTTCCTGAACCAGCGGCGCATGCGCTTCGGCGACCGTCATGCGGCGCGGCTTGGATTTGCCGCCGAAGGCTTTGCCGAAAATATCGCCCAGCCCCACCATGCTGATTTGCGTATTGGGCATGCCGGGTATCTCGAAGGCCGGCATGCCGCCGGAGTCCTTCATCTCGATCTCGACTTCCTTGTCGTTCAACTCGCCGTTGCGCAACTTCATGCGAAACGTCTCACGCGTGGATGCGTTGGCATTCGCGCCGACGAGCCCATCGAGCACGCGGTCTTCCGCGCGCGCTTCGGCCTGCGCTTCGACATCGCGGCGCTTCTTATCGCGCACCTGGCCTATGGCGATCTCCACCAGATCGCGACCGATCTGCTCCACATCGCGGCCGACATAACCCACTTCGGTGAATTTCGTCGCTTCCACTTTCAGGAACGGCGCTTCGGCGAGCTTGGCGAGACGGCGCGAGATTTCGGTTTTGCCGACGCCGGTGGGGCCGATCATCAGGATATTTTTCGGCAAGACTTCGTCGCGCAACGCTTCAGGCAACTGCTGTCTGCGCCAGCGATTGCGCAGCGCGATGGCGACGGCGCGCTTGGCCTCGTGCTGGCCGACGATGAAGCGGTCGAGTTCGGAAACAATCTCGCGGGGCGTGAAGAATGACGTCATACGCTGTCGAGGCTTTCAATGATGATATTGCCGTTGGTGTAGATGCAGATATCGGCGGCGATGCGCATGGAACGCATCGCGATGTCTTCCGCGCCGGCGCCGCTGCCGATCAGCGCCTTGGCGGCGGAAAGCGCATAAGGCCCGCCGGAGCCGATGCCGATCAACCCGTCTTCCGGTTCCACCACATCGCCCGTGCCCGAAAGAATAAGAGAGGTCTTGGTGTCCGCCACCGCCATCATGGCTTCGAGGCGGCGCAGATAGCGATCCGTGCGCCAGTCTTTCGCCAATTCCACACACGCCCGCGCGAGATTGCCGGGGTGTTGTTCCAGCTTGGCTTCCAGCCGCTCGAACAGCGCGAAGGCATCCGCGGTGGCGCCCGCGAACCCGGCGATCACGTCACCCTTGCCGAGACGGCGGACTTTGCGGGCATTCGCCTTCATCACGGTGGCGCCCAGCGTCACCTGCCCGTCGCCCGCGATGACGACGCGGCCCCCCTTGCGGACGGACAGAATGGTGGTGGAACGCCAGCGCCGGTCTTCGGATTTCTCTGAGGTCATTTCCGCTTAATCCATAGGGCTGTTATATGGACCCAAGGGACATGAAATAGGCTCGTCAAATGCGCACCGCAACCGTGGAAAGAAAGACGCGGGAAACCGAGATCGCCGTATCGCTGGACCTGGACGGTTCGGGCGATTGCGACATTGAGACCGGCATCGGCTTCCTCGACCACATGCTGGAAAGCTTCGGCCGCCATTCGATGATGGACCTGAAGGTCCGCGCCGAGGGCGATCTGCATATCGATTTCCACCACACCACCGAGGACACCGGCATCGTCATCGGCCAGGCGGTGAAAAAGGCGCTGGGCGATTTTTCGGGCATCACCCGTTTCGGCAGCGCGCTCATCCCGATGGATGAAACGCTGACGCGCGTGGCGATCGACGTTTCCAACCGGCCTTATCTCGTGTGGAAAGTGAAAATCCCCAGCGCGAAGCTGGGCGAGATGGATACCGAACTGTTCAAGGAATGGTTCCAGGCCTTCGCGCAGAACGCGGGAATCACGCTGCATGTCGAGAATCTCTATGGCGAGAACAGCCATCACATCGTGGAAAGCTGCTTCAAAGGCCTGGCGCGCGCCTTGCGCCAGGCGGTGACGCCGGACGACCGGCTTGAGGGTGGCGTTGCTTCGACCAAGGGCACGCTCAGCGACGGGTAGCAGCGGAATTGAATGTCGATTTTTTCGATTCCGTTTGCGCGCGCGAATCCGGACGTCGTGGTTGTTCGCTGGCGGTTTTGAGCGCTGGTATTTGAATTTCAATTTGCTGGGGGCCTCCCTCCACCTTTTCCGC
>JAFECP010000044.1:46910-59562 GCA_018242105.1 Pseudomonadota bacterium | reverse complement strand
GCCGCTTTTGGGCGACGGCTACGGTCCGGGCGCAGTTCGAGAGTTGGGAAGAATGTACGCCCCTACCGTCACGGTGTCAAGAGAATGTTTTCTTTTTGTTCCAAAAATATGTTACATATTCCCTTGATAGACTATTGGATATGTTACATATCTCCTACTACAGTAGGAGAGCGCAATGATGCCCGTAATCAGAATTAATGACGCCACCTTCGCCAACCTGAAGTCTTTATCCACTTGGCTTGGAACCAAGACGCCGAGTGAAACCTTCGATCGCATCGTCAGCGACGCGATGGAGCAGCTTGGAATGGAGCGTGACGACGAGCCAAACGCCGCAGCGGCAGGCAATGGTGCAACAGAATTTGAAAGCACACCCGGTCTCGCTTTTACGAAACCGCTATCGGCCACGATCAACGGCAAATCGATCCAAAATCCGCGCTGGTCAGCCATTATGCTTTCAATGGTTGCGGAGGTTAAAGCCAAAGGCTTTGAAGGCGAAAACCTCGTTCGCGAACTCAACATTCCGGCCAAAGCGGCGAAATACGAGGAAGAAGGCTTTCGATATTATCCCGAGCTAGGCATCTCGGTTCAGGGTCAGTCAGCATCTGATGCTTGGGAAGAAGCCCAACGTCTTTCAAGAAAATGGCGCATCCCTCTCACTGTCGAGTTTCAATGGCGACAGAACCCGAAGGCGCAGTTTCCGGGCAGAACGGGCATTCTTCGATCAGGCCGGTAAAGTTGCGTCCTGTCTCTCCGAGATCTGTGTGCCGATGCGGGAGGCCCTTCAATGAATGACGGTAAGATGGGCCTTGCCGTCCGGCACCGCATCGGTGACGAGCCGCCGGTCGAAGGTTGCAAGCTTGCCAGTGTGTGCGGCAGCCAATGCCAGCAGATAGGTGTCCGTGATCTGCCCGAAGTCTAGAAGGCGCGTGGCGTCGATCCGGTTTTCATCGAGGATACTGATATCGTCGGGCCAGAACACATGGCCGGGATGTGCGCAGAGATCGCACAGATAGGGAATGATGGCGGCGGGCACGCCCCGCGCATTGGGATAACGCGGATGACCGAGAATGCGCGGAACGGCAGCTTCCGTGATGGGGCATGTCGCCCAACCGTTCTTACCCGTCTCCGCGAACCAGCGATGCGCCGGGTCGTGATGCGTGTGATCGGGATCGAGCAGCGCGATTAGGACATTCACGTCCAGGAGAAAAACACTCACGGCAATTCATCGCGCAACTGCCGCACGATGTCCGCGGTCACCGGCTTGCTAGTCTGGCTGCGGGGTAGAAGCGTGATGCCATTGCGCATTTTGCGCGGCGCCGCGCGCGGTTCGAGCCCGCGCCGCGCCAGTTCGGACACGACTTCGCCAAGGCTGCGATTTTCGCGCCCGGCCTGAGCCTTCGCCGCCGAAAGCACGTCATCATCCAGGGAAAGCGTGGTGCGCATGGGCGAAACATTGTACATCACGCATCAAACATCAAGCCGGAAATACGAATGACACTCCGTCACAAACGTGACGCTTGCGTCATCTTTATTGAAATCTTCAAGGACGAAGCCCATACTCTCTCCGAGAACATCGCCAATCACATGCGCTGGAGAGACCTATGGTCCAGATCACCAAAGACAATGCCTATGACGCCGCGGCGCCGGATGATTTTCCGGCGATGCTGGACACCGAGCGTTACGGCAAGCGCTCCACCGCCTTCGACAAGATCATCAGCGCAACCCACGACCATTTCTGGGATCCGCTCGACAAGAAATATATCGACTTCGAAGCGCCGTTCGACATCGCCAAGCAGACGGTCCTGCCGAAAGAATTCTTCGCGGTGTTCGCCACCCGCATCGGCGATGCGATGAGCGAAGAACAGAAGATCAAATTCGCGAACGAAGCCGCGCGCTGGCAACTCTCGGCGCTGTTGCATGGCGAACAGGGCGCGCTCGCGCTCTCTGCCTCGCTCTGCCACATCCTGAAAGATCCGGGCGCGCAGGAATATGCCGCCAACCAGACGCGTGAAGAAGCCCGCCACGTCACCGCCTTCGCCGCTTACATCAAGCAACGCTGGGGCACGCCGCTGCCCTGCGGCGAGACGCTGAAGAACCTGCTCAGCGAAATGGTCGGCGCGCCGGAAGTTTATAAAAAAATCGTCGGCATGCAGATGCTGGTCGAGGGCCTGGCCATGGGCGCCTTCGCGACGCTCTATCAGAAGAGCAACGATCCCTTGCTGGTGAAGCTGTGCCAGCTTGTGATGACGGACGAAGCCTTCCACCACAAATTCGGAAAGATCTGGGCCGACCGCACGATCCCCAAGCTCTCCGCCGAAGAGCACAACATCGTCGAGGACTGGGCGGCGCAATGCTTCCAGACCCTGCTGTTCAACCTCGTCAACGCCGAGCAGATGAAGATGGTGTATGAGGCTGTCGGCATCGACTGGCAGGATGCGCGCGCCGCGATCATGGAAGCCTTCACCGATGACGACCGTAGAGAAGCTATGAAGCAATCGGCGAACATCTTCCGCGTGCTGGTGAAGACGCTGCTTAACGCCGGCATCATCACCGAGCGCACAAAAAGCTTCTACGGCATGTACATCAACATGGACGAGTTGAAGAACGAAGGCGAGCGCATGGTCGGCGACGACATCGCCGAGGAAGGCATCAAATACCTTCAGACCATCAACTTCGTGGAGAACTCCAAGGGCGCGGCGCTGCTCGCGGCGGAATAGCCTTTAGAACACCGTCACTGCCTGGTACCCCGCACTTGTTGCGGGGGGCGGCCCGGCCATCCACAAAGCCCGGCGCGCAATCGCCGGGCTTTTTGTTTGCTATATCTGCAGCGCCACCAGCACCGCGCCGGCGGCGATGAGGCCGACGCCGATCCAGTTCACAGCGGTGAGCTTCTCGCCCAGGAAGGCTACACCGAAGATCGCGACCAGGACGACGGAGAGCTTGTCGATCGGCGCCACGCGCGCCGCCTCGCCCAGCTTCAGCGCGTGGAAATAGCAAAGCCACGAAGCCCCGGTGCCCAGACCGGAGAGCACAAGGAAAACATAAGTCCGCGTGGAAATGCCCGATGGCGATTGCCAGCCGCCGGTGAGGCTGAGAATTCCAGCCAGCGCCGCGATGACGACGATGGTGCGGATGAAAGTGGCGAAATTGGAATTGATATCCGCCACGCCGATCTTGGCGAAGATCGCCGTCAGCGCCGCAAAGATCGCGGAGAGAACCGCCCAGAACAGCCAATTTCCCGGCAAAACGCTCACGGCGATTCACCGTCCTTGTCCCAGAAGAAGGTGAGATAGCCGATCCCGATGCACAGCAGCCAGAAGGCCCCGTTGAACAAAAGGCTTGTCGCGTGCGCAAGCCATGTGCCGCTGAGGCCGACATAATCCTGCGTGACAACGGAAGGGTGGGGCAAAGCCCGCATGGCGTTGAGCACCTCAATCTTCAAGCTCGTTTCCATCAGCATCTGGCCCAGAAAGAGCAGCATGCCGATCAGATACACCGCGAAGGCGAACACCTTCATGGCCATACGTGCGCCGTGCAAAAAATAATAGATGCCCACCACCATCGCGAAATTGATGGTGATGACCTGCGCGAACAGGCTGATCTCATTCTCCGTTGCGGAGCGCGCGAGATTGAGAAGATCGAGTTCGGTCATGCGGTGTCCGGGTCCGCTAGAAGCGAGCGTACGGCGGCAAGAAGAGGCGGCAAATCCTTTTCTATTGTGGACCAGAGGATGGGATCGTTGACGCCCTCATAACCATGGCGCAGCACATTTCCGAAATCGGCGATTTCGCGCCACGGAATGTGGGGCGCTTTGGCCTTTATCGAGGGCGGCACATGACGGCTGGCTTCCGAGACAATCTCCAGATTCCGCACAACGGCATCGTGGACGAGCGCATCATTCTTGAAATCGTCGAATGATTTCCCGTTGAGAAATCTGTCTATCTTTTCGATAGCTTCTTCAATGTCGCGCAAGCGTTCACGGATGCTTCGTTTCGCCGCCATCAGAAAATCCGGATCGCGTCTGCTTCGATATTGGTTCTGTAGGTTGGCCGCAAGCTATCTCGGATCGCAAGATCAGCTTTATGGCGCAGCGTATCCTCGATCAGCAGGCGCATTCCCGATAAATCTACAAGCGTTGGCTGGCGGGACATATCGAGATCGACCATGACATCCACATCGCTGTCTTCGGTCGCCTCATCCCGCGCGGTGGAGCCGAAGAGGGCGAGCGCGGTCACCCCGCGGGCACGGAGCCCGGGCTCGGCTTGTTTCAGGAGGTGGATGGCATCGTCGCGTTGCATGCGCCGATCATAGCACGAACCGGCGCGGAAAAGTTAATCCTGATCCATCTTCAGCGCGGCGATGAAGGCTTCCTGCGGGATCTCCACCTTGCCGAACTGGCGCATCTTCTTCTTGCCCTCTTTCTGCTTGTCGAGGAGCTTGCGCTTGCGGCTGATGTCGCCGCCATAGCACTTCGCTGTCACATCCTTGCGCAGCGCCGATAGCGTTTCGCGCGCGATAACCTTGCCGCCGATGGCCGCCTGGATCGGAATCTTGAACAGATGACGCGGGATCAGCTCTTTCAGCTTCTCGCACATCGCCCGGCCGCGGCCTTCGGCGCGGGCGCGATTGACGATCATGGAGAGCGCATCGACCGGATCGTCATTGACGAGGATCGACATCTTCACCAGATCGCCCTCTTCATATTCCTCGATGTGATAATCGAAGCTGGCATAGCCGCGGCTTACCGATTTCAGGCGGTCGTAGAAATCGAACACCACTTCGTTGAGCGGCAGCATATAGATGACCATGGCGCGGTTGCCGGCATAGGTCAGCTCGACCTGCCGGCCACGGCGGTCTTCGCAAAGCTTGAGAACGGCGCCCAGATAATCGTCCGGCACCAGAATGGTTGCCTTGATCCACGGCTCTTCGATGAAGGCGATGCGCGTCACATCCGGCATGTCGGCGGGATTGTGCAGCTCCTTCATCGTGCCGTCATTCATATGCAAGCGATAGATAACGGAAGGGGCGGTGGCGATGAGATCGATGTTGAACTCGCGCTCCAGCCGCTCCTGAATGATTTCCAGATGCAACAGTCCGAGGAACCCGCAACGGAATCCGAAGCCCAGCGCGGCGGAGGTCTCCATTTCATAGGTGAAGCTGGCGTCGTTCAGATGCAGCTTACCCAGCGCGCCGCGCAGATCTTCGAACTGCGCCGCATCGACCGGGAAGAGGCCGCAGAACACAACCTGTTGCGCCGGCTTGAATCCGGGCAACGGCGTCTCGGTGCCTTTGCGCTCGTCGGTGATGGTGTCGCCGACCTGCGTGTCGGCCACTTCCTTGATCTGGGCTGTGATGTAGCCGACTTCGCCGGGGCCAAGCTTATCGACGCCGATCTTCTTGGGCGTGAACACACCCATCTGCTCGACCTGATAGACGGCATCGGCCGCCATCATGCGGATCTTCTGGCCCTTCTTCAGCTCGCCATCGACGATGCGCACCAGCACGACGACGCCAAGATAGGTGTCGTAATAGGAATCAATCAGCAGCGCTTTCAACGGCGCGTCGATGTCGCCTTTGGGCGCGGGCAGGCGCGTGACCACCGCTTCAAGCACGCCTTCGATGTTGAGGCCCGTCTTGGCGGAAATCTCGACAGCCTCGCTGGCGTCAATGCCGATCACATCTTCGATCTGCTGTTTCACGCGCGCGGGTTCGGCGGCGGGCAGGTCGATCTTGTTGAGCACCGGCACGATCTCAAGACCGCCGTCGATGGCGAGATAGACGTTCGCCAGGGTCTGCGCTTCCACGCCCTGGCTCGCATCCACCACCAGCAGCGCGCCTTCGCAGGCGGCCAGGCAGCGCGACACTTCATAGCCGAAGTCGACATGGCCCGGCGTGTCCATGAGATTGAGGATATAGGTCTGGCCGTCCTGCGCTTTGTATTCGAGGCGCACGGTCTGCGCCTTGATGGTGATGCCACGCTCGCGCTCGATATCCATCGAGTCCAGCACCTGGTCCTTCATCTCGCGGCTCGACAGCGCGCCCGTGACCTGGATCAGCCGGTCGGCGAGCGTGGACTTGCCATGGTCGATATGGGCGACGATGGAAAAATTGCGGATTTTGGCGAGTTCGGTGCTCATGACGCGGTGCCGTATAGCCGCGCCGCCTTCGCCGGTCTAGGGTCCGCGCCCCATGGCGAAACCGCACGGAAAACCGGCAAAAACAGACCCCTTGGCCGAGCTTTGGCCCGGCCAATCGGTGCCGCTGCTCAAGGCACTGCACATCCTCACCCACAATGGCGGGCTGAACGCGGATTCGCGGCGCAAGCTGAAACAGGTGCTGCATCTGGCGAACTTGATCCGCCCGGCGCTCGACTGGGCGTTCCGGGAGAAGGAACAGCCGGTGCTGGCGGACCTCGGCGCGGGCAAATCCTATCTCGGCTTCATTCTCTACGACCTGTTCTTCGCGAAGGAAGGCCGCGGCACAGTTTACGGCGTGGAGTCGCGGCACGAGCTGATCGAGACCTCGAAGAAGATCGCCGCCGAAAGCCACTTCGGCCGGATGCAATTCCTCGAAAGCGCCATCCGCGATGCCAGGCTGCCGGAAGGCAAAGCCGATGTGGTGACGGCGCTGCATGCCTGCGATACGGCGACGGACGAAGCGATCCTGTTCGCACTGGAAAACGAAGCGCGCTTTGTGGCGCTGGCGCCATGCTGCCAGGCGGAAGTGGCGCGCGAACTGGATCATGTGAAGGGCCCGATGCAGCAGTTGTGGCGCCATCCCATCCAGCGCCGCGAATTCGGCGCGCAACTCACCAATGTGCTGCGCGGACTATTTCTGGAAGCGCATGGCTACAAGGTGCGGGTGACGGAGTTCACCGGCCTCGAACATTCGCTGAAGAACGAATTCATCTTCGCCGAGCGGCACCAGCGCTCCAATCCGCAAGCTCGCGTGGAATTCGACAAGCTTGTGCAGCAGATGGGCGTCGCGCCTGCGCTATTAAAATTCTAACTTCGCTTGGTTTTATCCATATCCAACCGTCATCGCCGGGCTTGTCCCGGCGACCCATGAACACCCATGAGGGACGGCGCGTATAGGTGGCCGGGACAAGCCCGGCGATGACGACATAGAGATTAGCTTCTACTTCTAACCGCCATCAGAAGCGGCAAGAGCGCCAGAATCTCCGCAAGCACGGAAACGCCCACCAGCAGATAAAGCGACTTGTCGTAGAGCAGGCCCATCACGGCGCTGCCCGCGAACCACGCGATGCCAAAGATGCCGGAGAAGAATCCATAAGCCCGCGCGCGGGAATGTTCGGGCACGATCTTCGCCACGCCTGCCGAAAGAATGGAATTCTGCGCGCCCAGCGCCAGCCCCCATAGCGCCGCGCCGGCGATCGCCAGATCGTGCCCTCCCAGAAACGCCAACGGCGTCACCAGCGCGGCGGCAAGGATGGCGGAGGGGAAAATCGCGAAGCCACGCTTGTCGAAGGCGATGCCGAACAGAAGCGCGCCGATGCCCGATGCCGCCATCGCCACGGCGTAGAGGATCGGGATCATCGTATCGCTGACCAATCCTGCCTGCTTGAAATGATAGGCGATGAGCGGATAGTCCGCGAAGCCGAACGCGACCAGCGCGGAGCTTGCGGCATAAAGCCAATAGGCGCGCGGCAGCTTGAAACTCAGATGCGGCTGGGGCGCCACGATATGCCCGGCATAGGGGAAACGCGCCGCAACGGTGAATACGCTGATCAATGTCAACGCCACCGGAACGGCAAGCCACAGGAACGCATGCGCGTAGCTGCCGTGATGGGCCAGCACCAGCGCAACGATCAGCGGCCCCGCCATTGCGCCGGCCTGATCCATCGCTTCATGCAACCCGAATGCCCAACCCTGACCGATATGCTCGCCCGCGCGCGATTTCATGAAATTTGCGGTGGGATTGCGAATCGCTTTTCCGGTGCGCTCCAGCACAATGACGACTGCCGCCATCTGCCAGTTGCCGCACAATCCCAGCAGCGGGATCACCGCCATCTGCAACACATAACCCGCCAGCGTGAACGGCCAGTAGGCGCGCGTCCGTTCCGCAAGGCGGCCCGACACGGCGCGCAACAGATAGCCGAACAACTCGCCAGCGCCCGCGATGACGCCCACCACCGTTCCGCTCGCACCGAGCAGCGCCAGGAACGGACCCGTCGAGGAGCGCATGCCCTCGTAACCCATATCGGCAAAGAAGCTCACCACGCCGAAAGCGAGGATGAACATGAGTCCGGAGCGCTTGTCGAAATCGGTCGTGATCATGTGCATCCCATTTCCTCCCCCGCTGGTGCGGGGGAGGAAAAATCAGGTCCGAAGCGTGCCGCCGGTGGCTTTGGTGACGGCGGCAACGATCTTTTGCGCGATGGCTTCGATCTCCGCGTCCGTCAGCGTCTTGTCCTTCGGCTGCAGGCGCACGGAGATGGCGAGGGATTTCCTGCCCTCCGGCACGCCTTTGCCTTCATAGACATCGAAGATGTCGATGCGCTCGATCAGATCGCGTTCGGCGCCCTTCGCGGCCTTGATGATCGCGTCGGCGGCGACAGTCGCATCCACCACGAAGGCGAAATCGCGTTCGACCGGCTGGAATTGCGATGGCGCGAACGGCGCGCGGGCTTTGGACTTGGCCTTGGATTCCGGGATCGCATCCATGAAGACTTCAAAGGCGCTGACCGGACCTTTAAGATCGAAAGCCGCCAGAACTTTCGGATGCAGTTCGCCGAAATAGGCGAGCACCTTGGGACCGAGCGCCAGCGTTCCCGACCGGCCCGGATGATACCACGCAGCCGCACCTTGTTTGACCGGCGCGGTCATCGGGCCGTTCATCGCCGATTCCAGCACTGCCAGCATGTCGGCCTTGGCATCGAACGCATCGGCAGCATGCGTGGCTTTCGTCCAGCTACGCGCGCCTGCGCCGCTGCGGATGCCGGCGGCGACGGTTTTCTGCGCTTCGGGCATGCCGCTGTCGAATTGTGCGCCCAGCTCGAACAGCATCGCGTCGGAGAAGCCGCGTGCCACGTTACGTTGCGCGGCGGCCAGCAGCGACGGCAGCACCGAAGGCCGCATCGCATCCAGATCGGCGGCGATGGGATTCTGCAACTGGCGCTCGTCGTCACCGCCGCCGAACAGCCTGGCGTGTTCGCGCGGGATGAAGGAGAAATTGATCGTTTCGTTGAAGCCGCGCGCGGCCAGCGTGCGCCGCACGATGCGCGAACGGCGCTGCGACGATGTCAGCGTCGGGCGCGCGATCACCGAAGGACGATCCATCGGCAGCGACGGCACCTTGTCGAGGCCATGAATGCGCACAACCTCTTCCACCAGATCGGCGCTGCCGGCGATGTCGCCACGCCAGCTTGGCGGCGTCACCTTCATCGGGTTTCGGCCTTCGACCTTGAAGCCGAGGCGCGTGAGGATGCGCACGATCTCATCGTCCGGCACGTCCATGCCGCCGAGCTTGAGCACGGCATCGGGCGTGAAGGCGATTTCGCGCTTCCATCCCGGCGGACTGCCAGCGACGACAATTTCGCCCGGCTCGCCGCCACAGAATTCCAGGATCATTTTGGTGGCGAGTTCCAGGCCCGGCACGACGAATTCCGGATCGACGCCGCGCTCGAAGCGGTAGCGCGCATCCGAAACGATGCCGAGGATGCGGCCCGCGCGCGCGATGCGCACCGGATCGAACAGCGCCGATTCCACGAACACATCGGTCGTGGTTTCGGTGCAGGACGAATCCTCGCCGCCCATGATCCCGCCGATGCCGCGCGCCGCTTCATCGTCTGCGATCACGACCATTTCGCTGTCGAGCGTATAGGTCTTGCCATCCAGCGCGACGAGCTGCTCGCCATCCTTGGCGAAACGCGCGCGCAAGCTTCCCTTCAGCTTGGCTGCATCGAACACATGCAGCGGGCGGCCGCGATCGAAGGAAATGAAATTGGTGACATCGACCAAGGCAGAGATCGGGCGCAGGCCGACAGCCTTCAACCAATCCTGAAGCCATTTCGGCGAGGGGCCGTTCTTCACGCCGCGGATCAGGCGGCCCGCGAACATCGGCGCGGCGCTTTGTGTGCCTTCGGGGAAATCCAGAACGGTCTGAATCGGCGAGGGGAATTTGCCCGGCACGGGCGACAGATCGCCTTCGCGCAAACGGCCAAGACCGGCAGCGGCGAGATCGCGCGCGATGCCATAGACGCTCGTGGCGTCGCCACGGTTCGGCGTGATCGACACATCAATCACCGGATCGGTGAGGCCCAGCGCTTTCGCAGCGGGTTCGCCCACCACCGCATCGGCAGCAAGCTCGATGATGCCGTCATGCTCATCGCCCAGCATCAGCTCGCGGATCGAGCACAACATGCCGCGCGATTCCACGCCGCGGATGGTGCCGATCTTCAACTCCGCGCCGCTCGCCGGAATGACGGTGCCGGGTTTCGCGAACACGGCTTTCATGCCGGCATGGGCATTCGGTGCACCGCAGACGACCTGCACCAAATTTTTTTGGCCTACCGCTTCGCTACTTGAGGCCGGGTCTTTCGCGCCGGTATCGACCATGCACAGCCGCAGCTTGTCGGCGTTCGGATGTTTCTCCGCCGAGACGACATAAGCGACGGTGAAATCCTTCAGCCGCGCGCCCGCATCTTCGACCGACTCCACTTCCAGGCCGATGGAGGTCAGCTTGTCGGCTATGGTTTTCGCGTCTGCATCGGTGTCGAGCGGGGCCTTCAGCCAGGAGAGCGTGAATTTCATCGCACGGTCTCCGCCGCTTTCCTCCCCCGTTTACGGGGGAGGTGTCGAGCGCAGCGAGACAGAGGGGGCCTTCTGCGCGTGCCCCCTCCACCGCTTCGCGGTCCCCCTCCCCCGTAAACGGGGGAGGAAAATCTTTGGTGCGCGCTCATCGGGAGAGCCCTCCGTCGAGCGTTGGAAGATCGAAGGCCGAGAATCCGTAATGGCGCAGCCAGCGCAGATCGGATTCGAAGAACGGGCGGATATCCGGAATGCCGTATTTCAGCATGGCGAGGCGATCCAGCCCGCCGCCGAAGGCGAAACCCTGATATTTCGTGGAATCGATGCCGCACATGTCGAGCACGCGCGGATTGACCATGCCGCTGCCCGCCAGCTCCAGCCAGTCATTGCCGATGCCGAAGGTGATCTTGCCGGGAACCGAACGGTCGCAACGCAGATCCCATTCCACGCTCGGTTCGGTGAAAGGGAAGAAAGATGGACGCGCGCGCAATTCGACGGAATCGACTTCGAAGAACGCCTTGTAGAATTCCTCCAGCACCCATTTCAGATTGGCGAGCGTGGAAACTTCGTCGATCACCAGCCCTTCATATTGGTGGAACATGGGCGAGTGCGTCGCGTCGCTGTCCACGCGATAGGTGCGGCCCGGCGAGATGATGCGGATCGGCGGCTTCTGCTTCAGCATGGTGCGCACCTGCACCGGCGAGGTGTGCGTGCGCAGGACGTGGCTCGATCCGTCCTTCTGCTGGGCCATATAGAAGGTGTCGTGCATCTGCCGCGCGGGATGGTCCGGCGGGATGTTCAGCTTGGTGAAATTGTAATCGTCATATTCCACGTCCGGGCCTTCGGCGATGGCGAAACCCAGATCGGCGAAGATCGCTGTCACTTCATCCAGCACCTGGCTCACCGGATGGATCGTGCCCTGCGCTTCGGGACGGATCGGCAGCGTGACGTCCACGCGCTCCGTCGCGAGGCGCGCATCGAGCGCGGCATCGGCCAGCGCCGTTTTCTTTCTGGCGATCGTATCGGCGACCTTGTCGCGCAGCGCGTTGATGACCGGCCCTTGCGTCTTGCGCTCGCCGGGCGACAGGCCGCCCAGCGTTTTCAGAAGCTCGCTGACCGAACCCTTCTTGCCCAGTGCGGAAACTCGGATCGCCTCGAGCGCGGCTTCATCTTTCGCCGAGCCGATGCTCGCGAGAAGATCGCGTTCAAGGGAGGAAATATCGCTCATGAAAAACCCCAATCGGAAAGCATTGAAAAGCACGGCCTTGGGCCGATGCCAAGGCCGTTGCTCCGATGGAGGTATCCGCGAGTCTTACTTGCTGGCCTGATCCACCAGAGCCTTGAAGGCTGCGGGCTCATGGATGGCCAGATCGGAAAGCACCTTGCGGTCGATTTCGATGCCGGCCTTCGCGAGCCCGCTGATAAATCGGCTGTAGGTGACGCCGTGTTCGCGCACGGCGGCATTGATGCGCTGGATCCAAAGGGCGCGGAAATTGCGCTTCTTCAGCTTGCGGCCAACATAGTTGTGCTGCATCGAACGATCGACCGCGGCGTTCGCCGTGGTGATGTTGTTCTTGCGGCGGCCACGAAAGCCTTTGGCGGCTTTCAGAACCTTGTTGCGGCGGGCGCGGCTCGGTACGGCGCGGGGGGAGCGTGACATGGTTCAGTTCTCCCTTAGCCGTACGGCATCCAGCGCTTCACGCGCTGGGTTTCGGAATGCGAAAGCACCGCGGTGCCGCGCAAATCGCGGGTGCGGGCGGGCGAGTTCGAGATCAGGCGGTGGCGCTTGCCTGTCTGGCCCGTCTTGATCTTGCCTTTCGCAGTGAATTTGAAGCGCTTTTTGGCGCCCGACTTGGTCTTCATTTTGGGCATTTCGGTCTCCT
>JAFECP010000044.1:39752-46900 GCA_018242105.1 Pseudomonadota bacterium | reverse complement strand
CGGGTCGCCATGGCATGCCCTTACGCCAGGCGGCCCCGAAGGAGGGCGGGTCATATACGCGAAGCGCGCCCTTTTGCAAGCTCGCGGAAACCGGCATTTCGGTCTAACGCTGGATTCCATGACCCAACCAGCCCCCTCCCGGTCCCGCCGGCTGGCCTATGCCGCCGCCGTTCTTTTTCTTCCCGCCTGGGCCGGGGTTTTCGGGGGCGAATTGGGGGGCGCAGGCGGAGAGCCCCTCATCTGGGATAAGGCATTGCATTTCATAGCTTATTTTGTGCTGTCCGCACTCGCGGCCATGGCCTTGCAGGACAAACGAAGAGTGCTCTGGGCGGTGCTGGGACTGATCGCCATGGGAGCGGCGCTGGAATTGCTCCAGGGCGCGGTGGGGCGCGACTGCAGCGGGTGGGACGAGATTGCCAATACATTCGGTGTTGTGGCCGGCGCTCTGCCGGTTTGGGTGGCCTTGCTTGTTGCCCGCAAAAGCTCCGGTTAGCGTTCAGCCGCCTGCCAGGGAGAACGGTATGTTCCAGGAATTCAAAAAATTCGCGATGCGCGGCAATGTCATCGACCTTGCCGTCGGTGTCGTCATCGGCGCGGCCTTCGGGGCCATCGTCGCATCGTTGGTCAAAGACATCATCATGCCGCCCGTCGGCTGGGCTATGGGCGGCATCGACTTCTCCAACTTCTTCATCACGCTGAAAGGCCCGATTCTGCCCACGCTCGCCGAAGCGCAGAAAGCCGGTGCGGTCACGATCAATTACGGCGTCTTCGTCAATACTCTCATCAATTTCATTGTGATTGCATTGGCGTTGTTCGCGCTGATCCGCGGCATCAACCGTTTGCAGACCAAGCCGCTGCCGGCGGATGCAACGCCTCCGCCGCCGCCGGAAGACGTCGCGCTGCTGCGCGAAATCCGCGATCTGCTGAAGTCGCGCGCGTGAAAATCGCGATTGCCGCGCTGGCGCTTCTTGCCGCCGCATCGCCCGCCCTTGCGGACGGCAGCGATGCGATGGCGAAAACCGCGGCAGGATTTTACGCGGCCTATGCGACATTCCACCCTTCGGACGGAATTCCCGACGCTGCGGGACGCGCCAAATACGCGCCCTATATTTCGCAAGGGCTGAACGCGCTGCTGATGCAGGCCCGCGCCGCCGAAGAAAAATTCGCGCGCGCCAACAAGGATGTTCCACCCCTGATCGAAGGCGATCTCTTCACCTCCAATTTCGAGGGCGCGACAGCCTACAAGATCGGCGCCTGCAGCGGCGATGCGAAAACCGGCCATTGCGACGTCCATCTCACCTACGATCCGGGCCAGACGGGCAATCCCAAGGACAAGCCTTTCACCTGGACCGATACGGCCTATCTTGTGAACGGCGCCAGTGGCTGGAAGCTCGACGATATCGGCTTCAGCGGAAACTGGGATTTCGCCAACAAGGGCCGGATGCGCCAGACGCTCGATGTGGCGGTTAAGGCCGGCGGCGGCTGAAGCCCTGTAACGATTGCCGTTCTTCGCGCGAAATAGGATGCAAGAAGAACAAGAAGGAAAAATCCAATGACAGCACCAAAAAATTTCCCCATCGGCAAGACCGATGAAGAGTGGCAGAGCCATCTCGATCCCAATGTTTATCGCGTGTTGCGCAAGCACGGCACCGAACCGGCTGGAAGCCATCCGCTGAATCATGAGAAGCGCGAGGGCGTCTATCGCTGCGCCGGTTGCGGCAAGGAGCTTTACGCCTCCGACACCAAATATGAGAGCGGTTCGGGCTGGCCGAGTTTCTACAAGCCGAAGGATGGCGCGGTGGGAACCTCCACGGATCGCACCGCCGGCATGACGCGCACCGAAGTGCATTGCGCCGCTTGCGGCGGCCATCTCGGCCACGTCTTTCCGGACGGACCGGAACCGACGGGCCTGCGCTATTGCATGAACGGCACGTCGCTCAAATTCGAGCCGAAAACATAATGACCTTCGTTGCCGAAAAGCCCACCGGCACCAAGCGCGAGATCTTCCACGATCTCGCGCTTCAGGCGCAGGGCCTGTTCCGCGGCGAGCGCGACCCCATCGCCAACGCCGCGAACCTGTCGTCGCTCATCTTCACCAGCCTGGACGACCTGAACTGGTCGGGCTTCTATTTCCTCAAAGGCGGCGTTCTGGTGCTGGGGCCGTTTCAAGGCCGCCCTGCTTGCGTGCGCATAGACATGGGCAAAGGGGTCTGCGGCACGGCTGCGGCGAAGCGCGAAACGCTGATCGTAAAAGACGTGAACCGGTTTCCCGGTCACATCGCCTGCGATGTCGCTTCGCAATCGGAGATCGTGGTTCCGCTCGTCAAGGGCGGGAATGTCATCGGTGTGCTGGATATCGATGCGCCGGTCACCGGCCGCTTCGATGCGGAAGACCGCAACGGGCTCGAGCATCTGGCGCAGCTTTGGCTCGACGCCAGCGATATCTGATCCAAGCCTGAAAAAAAGAAGGCCCCGCCATTCCAGGCGAGGCCTTTTGCATAACAATGCGTCTTGCAGATCAGCGCGCGAAATCGATGCCGGCGCGCGTCTCGTCGATCGCCTGATTGACGAGCGCGATGGCGCGCTCGCGGTGACCGCCCTTGTTCGGCGTGGCCGCCTGCAATTCGGACCGCGCGCTGCGCAGCTCGTCCAGCGCGGCATGCATATGCGTTTGATAAGCCGCCATCGCCTCGCCGATGAAGATGCCCGATGCAAGCATGGCGCCCAAAGCAGTCGCACCGATGCCTGTTTTGATAATCGTCTTCATGAAATGCCTCCCAATATGACCCCCATGGTCATAGACGAAGTCTAAAACAAAACCGGCGGCGTGGAAGGCGCGCCGCCGGTCTGCAACAGGATTTTCTCGAAAGCCAGGGGCCTACATCTGCCCCCGATTTCCGCTTACTTCGCCGGCGCGGCGCAGTTCGGCGCCTTCCGGGCCTTCCAGGGCGGCTTCCGCTTCCTTGGCCTTGGCGGCGATCTCGCCGCGGTTGTTGCGGATGAACGAGGTTTCGCTCTCCCGGAAATTGCGCGAGGCGGTGTAGTTGCCCTCGCCGGTCACATCCCTGGATTTGCACGCGGGACGCTTCCTGGCTTTCGCCTTTTTTGCGGCGGGCTGCTTGGCCTTGCTGGCGGCACGGCGCTTGGACGCCTTGCGCACAATGGCTTTTTTGGCCTTTTTGCTCTTCTTCGCACGCGGTGCGCTGCGGTTGACCGCTTTCGCCGCTTTGCGCGATTTCCTTTTCGTCTTCTTCGCCATGCCTGTCTCCGTGGAAGGATGCGGGCGTGCATGCCCAAACCCGCAACGGATCATGCGCGCGATGGTTCCCGCTGCAATCCTAACGGTCAGGCGGGTTGAAGCTTTTTGCGCGCGCGCAGCGCGGTTACATGCAAGGCGCCCATCAACGCCAGCCCGCTCAATATCAATCCCGTTCCGAGCCAGATCGCGCCGAAGACATCGGCGTCGCTGACAATGAGGGAGGCGAGCGCCGGTCCCAGCGCACCGGCCAGAAGCTGCGTTGCGCCCGATTGCATCGCCGTCCGGCGCGTGGGATCCGCTTCGATGGTCATGGGCACAAGGAACGGACCGATCAGCACGATCACCAGGCCCATCCATCCATTGGCGGCGATGAAGAGCCAGGCAGGCGGATGGATCGTCAACGTGAACCAGCCGCCGATGAAAAGGACGGTCGAGCCGCAGAACACCGTGAACCAATGGACGCGGCCCGCCATCGCGGTGGCGAGGAAGCCGCCGACGACCTGCGCGGCAAGCGAAACCCACAAAGCGGTGCGCGCCACATCGGCGCTCAATCCCGCTTCCTGGCTCATCGGCTGCAGATAGATCATCACGGCGCCGGATGCCGCTGTGAACAGAAGCGTCGCGAGCAAGGCCCACCAGCCGCGCAAGGGCGGCGCACCGCTCTCCTCCGGATTGACCGGAAGATCGGCATATAAATTGGGGGCGAGGGCCGCCGCCGCCAGTCCGCAAAGCGCCGTCAGCCCCAGCGCCGCGAAGCCGCCTTCGCTGCCGAAATGAGGAATGATCCATACGAAGGACAGCGCCATCAGAAGCTGACCGGCGACGAGCGAGGTCCAGTAGAATCCGGCCCAGCGCTCGGGCACCTCGGTGCGCGCGATCATGCCCACGGTGATCCAAAGCAGCACGCCTTCGGGAATTCCGGCGAGCGTGCGCAGCACAAGCACCTGCGCGCCGCTGGCCGACATCGAGCCGAAATCGAGCGCCGCCAGCGCAAACGAGACGCCCGCCGCGATCCAGCGCAGATGACGCGCCTTCAGGAACGCGCCGCAAAGACCTGCGCAGATTCCCATGGCGAGGCTCTCCAGGGTCGCGCATTGGCCGATGCCCGCAGCGGACAGCCGGCCGTTCTCTGCCAGCGTGCCGAGCAATACGGGCATGACGCCCGCCATCAACAGCGCCAGCGATCCCAGCACGATGACGGCGGCGGCGGGAATAAGCGTCAGCGAGGGGCCGATGGCTTCGACAACGACAATGTTATCGGCGGGCTCGCCGGGTGGTTCGCGCATGGCGCGAGATTGGCAACAAAAAGGGCGGCCGTGCAATCGCCCGGCCGCCCCAAGCCTTCCCGGCGTAAGCTTATTTCACATTGCTGTTCGCGCGGATGAAGGCCGCCACCGCGTCGTGCATCTCTTTCAGCGATTGCCGGTTCGCATACACCATGTGGCCGGACTGATAGTAGTGGTAGCTGATGTTGGCCTGAAGCTTGCGCGGGATCGGCAACTGATGCATCTCGTACCAGCCTTCGTAGTAGGGCGTGGCGAGATCGTAATAGCCGCCGTTCAGCATCACCTTCAGATTCGGGTTCTGCTTCATCGCATTGGCCAGATCCGGCATCACGTTCATCGCGCCGCGTGACGGGAAGCGTGCGCCCGGCGCCGCGTGCTTGAAATCCCACGCGCGGTTCGCCCCCGGCGCCTGCGGCAGATACATCTGGCCCTGCCCGTAGTGGAGCTGATTGCGGACATAGTCGTTGAACGAAGAGATATAGGCCGAGCTGAGCGCGGAGGATTGCGGGTCGTATTCGCTGCGCTGGCTCAAGGGATCGAGATTGGGTCCTGAGAACCGCGTATCCAGGCGCCCCGTTGCGTCGTCATTGGCATCGAGGAGCATCTTGCGGAACTCGCCGCCATCGATCCGCAGATCGCCTTTCAGCAAATACCAGACCGGCAAACCCGTGATCTTGTGGAGTTGCTGGGCGATGGTATTGCGCTGCGCATCCGGCAAGCTCGCGCCGCGATTGAGCGCCTGAAGATACGGCCCCATCGCGAATTGCTCGACGGTGTGCAGGAAGGGCGGAAGATCCTTCGGCTTCTGGCCTGGAAGCTTGTTGTGGTACCAGGCCGTCGCGGCATAAGTCGGCAGCGCGATCGCATAGGGCAGATTCATGCCCGGATTGTAGGCCGGCCGATCGACCGACAGATCGTAGTTCAGGATCTGCGAGAGCAGGATCACGCCGTTGAAATCCACCGAATCCTCGTCCTCCAGATCGTTGATCAGCACGGCCGAGCGCGGCGTGCCGTAGCTTTCCCCGAAGAGATATTTGGGCGAATTCCAGCGATTGTACTTGGAGAGGAACTCGCGAATGAACGACGCGAAGGCGTAACCGTCAGCATCGACGCCGTAGAATGCCTTCTCCTTGTCCTTGCCCGCGATGCGGCTGAAGCCGGCGCCCGGCGCGTCGATGAACACCAGATCGCTGGCATCGAGCAACGTCGAGTCGTTATCGACAAGCTGATAGGGCGCGGCCGGCGTATGGGTGTCGTCGGCCGTGACGATCCGCTTGGGACCCCATGCGCCCATATGCAGCCATACGGTGGAGGAGCCGGGGCCGCCATTATAGATGAAGGTCACCGGGCGGTCGGCTGCCGGCACGCCGGTCTTGGCGTAATAGACAAAGAACATCGACGCTTCGGCGGAGGATTCATCCTTCTTCGCATCCGGATTGATCTTGCCGCCATTCTGGTCGGTGTCGTCCCAGCCGTGTGGATGCACGACGAGCGTGCCGGCGACAGCGCGATAATTGATTCCGTTCACCGCACCGGTGGTGATCGATTCCTGCGATTTGAAGAATTTTCCCGAATACAGATCGGACTTCGTGCCGGTTTGCGGCGCCGGCGCATCGGCCGCGAAGGCGACCACCGCCGTCAGGGCCACGGCCACGGATGCGGCCATCATATATAGACGTTTCATGGGGCTTCCTCTTTCCCGGCGCGAAGCCGGATTTGCTGGTCCGATGCCCGCGGGAGCCCCGATATTCCCGCGCGCGGAGAAAACGAAGGGCTGCGTGCGGCGACGCGCAGCCCTTCGAAACGCTCTATTTCACGTTGCTGGTCGAGCGGATGAACGCCGCGACCGCATCGTGCATATCCTTCAGCGATTGTTCGTTCGCGTACACCATGTGGCCCGAAGGATAATAGTGATAGCTGATGTTGGCCTGAAGCTTGTCCGGAATCGGCAGGTGATGCATCTCATACCAGCCTTCGTAGTAAGGCGTGGCGAGATCGTAATAGCCGCCATTCACCATCACCTTCAGGTTCGGATTCTGCTTCATCGCGTTCGCCAGATCCGGCATCACATTCGTGGCGCCCGGGAAGGCGAAGCCGGCGCCCGGCTGCTGATGCTTGAAGTCCCAATATTTGAACACATCGGCGAACGGCATGAAGGTTTTGCCCTGGCCGTAGTTGAGCTGGTTGCGGACGTAATAGTTGAACGCGGAGACATAGGCCGAGCTGATTGCCGAGGATTGCGGATCGTAGTCGGATTCCTTGCTCAGCGGATCCAGGTCCGGACCGGAGAAGCGGGTATCCAGCCGCCCCGTGGTCATCTCGCGATCGTCCTGCAGGTTCTTTTCGAACTCGCCGCCATTGATGCGCAGGTCCGCTTTCAGGATGTAGGACACAGGCAAACCGGTGAGGTTGTGCAACTTGTTCGCGATATCCTGCTTGCGCTTGGGCGAGAGCAACGCACCCCTTCGCAGGGCCGTCGCATATTCGCCCATGGCGAACTGCTCGACCTTCTGCACGAACGGCACCAGATCCTTCGGCTTCTGGCCCGGAAGCTTGTTGTGATACCACGCCGATGCCGCATAGGTCGGCAGCGCGATCTCATA
>JAFECP010000044.1:25815-39707 GCA_018242105.1 Pseudomonadota bacterium | reverse complement strand
AGCAGGATCACGCCGTTGAAATCGACCGAGCGGTTGTCCTCCAGGTCGTTGATGACGACTGCCGAACGCGGCGTGCCGTAGCTTTCGCCGAAAAGATATTTGGGCGAATTCCAGCGGTTATATTTGGAGAGGAATTCCTCGATGAAGGTCGCGAATGCCGCGCCGTCCGGGTCCACGCCCCAGAATGCCTTTTCCTTGTCCTTGCCCGCGATCCGGCTGAAGCCGGCGCCCGGCGCGTCGATGAACACCAGATCGCTGGCGTCGAGCAATGTCGAAGCATTGTCGACCAACTTATAGGGCGCGGCAGGCGTGTGGCTGTCTTCCGCCGTGACCACGCGCTTGGGACCGAAGGCGCCCATATGCAGCCACACGGTCGAAGAGCCGGGACCGCCATTATAGATGAACGTCACCGGGCGGCTCTCCGCCTGTGCGCCGGTCTTGGCGTAGTAGACAAAGAACATCGACGCTTCGGCGGAGGATTCGTCCGCTTTCGCATCCGGATTCTTGGAGCCGCCATTCTGGGCGACATCGTTCCAATCTTTGGGATGCACGACGAGCGTGCCGGCGATGGCCTTATAAGAGATACCGGCAACAGAACCGCTGGTGACCGACTCTTCGGCCTTGAAGAACTTTCCGGAATAAAGATCCGGCGCCTTCGTATCCGTTTTCGGTGCGGGCGCATCCGCCGCGAAGGCGACCGCTGCCGCCACTGCCAGTGCCGCCGTCGCCACCAGCCCATAAACTCGTTTCATTCAGATTCCCCTTAGCCGGACGTTGCCGGATATGCGGCAAACGCCGCGGCCCATATGCTCCGGAGCCAGAATTGCCGGCGCGTGCCCGCTGCGCCGATGCCCCCTTTGAAGGCGGCGATATTACCCCCCCTTCGCCGGGCTGCAACTGCGCCCGCCCGCCCACAGCGCTGCGAAAATCACATTGCTGCGATGTTACGCGGCGGCGGTGTTTCAATATTTCGCGGTGACGCCGAAGGAAGAGCACCATCGCCGATCCGGGAGCCGCGACGCTGGCCCGGCGCGTGGACAGCGGGCAATCCCGGTTTCGCCCGGGTTCCAATGGGAAACACATGCCGCCGCCAGCCGAAGCGAATGGGACGGCATTGTTGTAGAGTTCCACCATGATGTTCATCCGTGTGCTGAGAGAGCGCGTTCTCGCGTTCACCGGAAACCACAAGGCGCTCACCCGGATGAGCCCGGGTGTTGCGGGATCCCTGTTTCTGCATGGCATCGCGTTGTTGCTGATTCTGCTGCTGTTCATCCGCAACACGCAACAGATGACGCAGAAGCAGGCGCCGTTCGTGCCGGTGGACGTCGTGCAGCTTGGCGACGAAACCACAGCGCCGCCCGCGCCCAGCCACGCACCGGTGCCGCAGCAAAAAGCCATGAAAGGCCCTGCGGGCGCGCCAAAGCCCGAGGCCTACGCCCCCAACCGGGCGCGCCAGCCGAAGGACGCGCTGGAAGTGCAGTTGAAGAACCTCTCAAGGCTGCGCCAGCCCGACAGCGATCTGAAGATCGAGGATGGCGCATCCGCCGACACCGCGACGACCAACGGCGCAGAGGCAGGCGCGGCCACGCTCTACAGCGTGCGCGATTATATCCGTGCGCAGATCCTGCGCCGCTGGGTGTTCGATTTCTCGACCTTGGGCAATCGCAATATCTCGATTCCGTTGCGCGTGTCGCTGACCGGGCATGGCGCGGTCATCGTCGCCGAGATCACGGACCGCCATCGTTATGTGACGGACAAAGTGTTTCGTGACGTGGCGCTGTCCGCGCGCAATGCGGTGCTGCTCTCCGCGCCATTCAAACTGCCGGCCGGTGCGCCGAAAGACGGAATCGATTTCACGCTCGATCTGAACCCGCGCGATACATTGCGTTAATACGAGCCGCCTCATGCTTCGATGGGCTCAGCATGAGGACGGTGGCAGGCCTCCTTACGCTGAGCTTGGCGAAGGGCGAGCTATGGCAGATCGCGCGCGACGCGGAATCCCGAAAGGCTGGAATAATCGAATTCGCCGCCATCGGGCATCGAACCGCTGCGGGTCGCCGAACGAATGAAGATCGGTGTGTTGTCCCATGAGCCGCCGCGGATGACATGCTTGCTGCAATCGCCCGTGGTCCACGCGCTGCCGTTCTTCGGCGCGCCGACATAAGACGGATGCCAGCAATCGGCGGTCCACTGCCAGGCATTGCCGAGCATGCCGTAAAGCCCAAACGGATTGGGCTTGAACGAATCGACATCCGACAGGATATGGAAGTCGTATTTGCTGCCGCAGCCATTGCAGTTGGCGTTGCCGTTACCGACCTCATTGCCCCACCAGCGCGCCGTCGTGGTGCCGCCGCGCGCCGCATATTCCCATTCCGCTTCGCTGGGCAGCCGGTAAGGCCCGCCCGGCTTGTAGGCGATGGAGGGATGCTCCTTGCGCACGCGCGCGTTGAGCCAGGCGATATAAGCCTCTGCGTCTTTCCAATCGAGGCACACCGCAGGCCATTTGGGCGGCTCCACATCCTCCGGCGGATAGGCGAAACCCTTGCGTGGCGAATGCCACTTCATATTGGTGATCTTGTTGCAGGGCTCCGGCTGATAGCCCGTCTCCTGCAGGAAGATCTGGAATTGCTCGCTGGTCACGTCGAACTTGCCGAGTGCGAACGCCCCGATGCTGACGATATGCTGCGGGCCTTCCGCATCGAAGCGCCCCCGCTCGCTTTTGGGGCTGCCCATCACAAAACGCCCGGCGGGAATGCCCACCATCACCGGGCAATGCGTGCACTCGGTAAAGCTGCGGTCATTGTTCGCCTCGGCATGCCCTGATCCGGACAATGCAAAGCTCAGGGCGAGCAGAATGAGAAGAAGATAGAAAAGCCGGTTCATGCTGCATCGGCCTTGCGCTTGCCTGCGGCGAGCATGTCGCGCGCCACCGCTTCGGCGACTTTGATTCCATCCACGCCGGCCGACAGGATGCCGCCCGCGAAGCCCGCGCCTTCTCCGGCAGGAAACAGCCCGCGCGTGTTCACACTCTGGAAATCGGCGCCCCGCTGGATGCGGATGGGAGAAGAGGTGCGCGTCTCCACGCCTGTCAGCACCGCGTCGTCCATGTCAAAGCCCTTGATCTGCTTTCCGAAAGCGGAGAGCGCTTCGCGGATCGCCGCGACCGCATAATCCGGCAAACAGGACGACAGATCGGTCGGTGTCACGCCGGGACGATAAGACGGAACGACTTCGCCCAACGACGCCGATGCGCGGCCTGCGAGGAAGTCGCCCACGCGCTGCGCGGGCGCCTTGTAGTTCTCGCCGCCCGCGACGAAGGCGCGCTCTTCCCAATGGCGCTGGAAATCGATGCCCGCCAGCGGGCTGCCGGGATAATCGGCGGGCGTGATGCCGACGACGATGCCGGCATTGGCGTTGCGCTCGTTGCGCGAATATTGGCTCATGCCATTGGTGACGACGCGGCCCGGCTCCGAGGCCGCCGCAACCACCGTACCGCCCGGGCACATGCAGAAGCTGTAAACGTCGCGTCCGTTCGCGGCATGATGCACCAGCTTGTAATCCGCCGCGCCCAATTCCTTGTTGCTGCTGCCAAAGCGCGCGCGGTCGATCAGGGATTGCGGATGCTCAATGCGAAAGCCGATGGAGAACGGCTTGGCTTCAATGGCGACGCCGCGCTCCAACAGCATGTGGAACGTATCGCGCGCGCTGTGGCCGACGGCGAGCACAACGCGCTTCGCCGCGATAGTCTCGCCGCTCGCAAGCTTCACGCCGCGCATATGCCGTGTGCCATCGCCATCCATTTCGATTTCAAGATCGGTGACGCGATGCTGGAAGCGATATTCGCCACCGAGCGATTCGATCGTCGCGCGCAGGCTTTCGACCATCTTCACAAGGCGAAACGTGCCGATATGCGGCTTGGCGGCGGTGAGGATCTCCTCCGGCGCGCCGGCTTTCACGAATTCGGTGAGAACCTTGCGGCCCAAAAACCGGGGATCCTTGATCTGACTATAGAGCTTGCCGTCCGAGAACGTGCCCGCGCCGCCTTCGCCGAACTGCACATTGGATTCCGGATTGAGCACCGAACGCCGCCACAGGCCCCAGGTATCCTGCGTGCGTTCGCGCACGACTTTGCCGCGATCCAGGATGATCGGGCGAAAGCCCATCTGCGCGAGGATCAATCCCGCGAACAAGCCGCACGGCCCAGCGCCGATCACCAGCGGGCGTTCGGTCCATCCTGCTGGCGCATGCGCGACGAATTTGTATTCGGTATCGGGCGCGACGCGGATATTCTTGCCGCCCATGGCGCGCGCCAGCACCGCCGCCTCATCCTTCACCGCGATATCGAGCGTGTAGATCAGCGTGATCGCGGGCTTCTTGCGCGCGTCATGGCCGCAGCGAATGACCGTCTGGCTCAAAATAGCATCCTGCGGCACGCGCAAGCGTTTGGCGATGGCGGCGCGCAAGGCGTCCGGCGCATGGCCCAAAGGCAGCTTGATCTCGGTCAGGCGAAGCATCGTGGAACGAACTCAAACGCGATATTTCACAATCCTATCAGATGAGCCAAGAATTCCAGCACTTCCCAGCCTACCAGCCCGACAAAGAAAGCCGCCAAAGCCGCGAGCGCAAAGGCGACGGCGAGAAGTGCCACGCTGTCTTCAATCTGCGCAAATGAAATCGCGACGACCGCGAGCGTGGGCGGAATATAGGCGAACGGCACCGGCATGATGATCGCGACCGCAAGAAGCAGATCGATCGTGCCGATAAGCCGGGTTGAACGTGCCAGCCTGCCATGTGCGCTTGCCGGCGCCACGCGCTCAATGGCGGCGAAGACCGGAATCAGGCGGCGCACCCATTTGGCGAAACCGGGCGTCGCGGCGGACCGGGCAGAAAGGAATTGCGGCAACGCCAAAGCCCTGCGGCCCGCGATCATCTGCAGCGACGGGATGGCGAGAAGAAATCCCGAAACCGATGCGATGCCCGGCGCAAGGCCCGCGAGCGCCAGCACCAGCATCAGAAACCCGAAGGAGCGGCTTTCAAGCCGCGCTGCGATCCAGCCCACGCTGATGCGATCCGGCGGCGCGTCTTCCAGAAGGCGCTTCAGCGCCTGCGATGTCTGCATGCGCGATCAGTTGCCGTAGGCGCTGGCGGGTTGCAGCGCCGCGCCCACCCGCGCAATGCCGGCGATGGCATGCGAAAGCGCGCGCATGTCGGCGGGCATTTCCGGGCGCCACACATCCAGCAGCAGCGCGACGCGCACATCCCCGGCGCGGTTCACAAGCTCATGGGTGTAGGTATCGTCCCACAACAGCGAGTCGCCATTGCCCAGCCGGTAAGGAACGCCATCCACATTCATCACGCATCCGGGCAACCCGTCGTCGCCCGGCGGCATCGACAGACCCAGATGAAAGCGCATCACGCCGCGAAACGGCCCGCGATGCGGCGGAATATATTTGCCCGGCGCGAGGAAAGAGAAAGATGCGGACAGAACCTCGGGACATTGGCGCAAGATCGCCGCCGTCATCGGGCAGCGCGCAAGGTTCTGCCTCACCGCATGGCCATAGACTTTCATGATGAAGATGCGCCAGTCGCGATTGTCGTTTGCGGAATTTTCCTCCTGCGCTTTCATCAGCTCATGAAAGCGGGGCACGCGCGACAACCGCCCGATCAGCACAAGCGCTTCGGCCTGGATGCTCCGCCAGTTTTCCCTGAAAAGATCCGCATGCGGAAAATATCGCGCCGCGTCCAGCACCGGCGGCCCGTCGAGGCGCCGGTCGAAGATGGCGCGCACAGTATCGGCGGCATGATCGTAGAGAGACATTCCCGCTCAACCTGCAAAACCGCTCAGGCGAGCATACACCGTCCGCCGCGCCGGAATTATGGCCAAATACCGGTGGGGCTCAGCGCCCGTTCAGGCAACTGATGGACCCGATGCCATTGGCGCCATACTGGACGAAACCCGTGGATGTGATCGGGGAATGCTGCACAACCACTCCACTCTCTATCGCAACGATCCCATCTCCGGCAGCATGGAGGAGAAGGCATCCTTCGCCACAACCCTCCGACCCTTCTTGCCCCTTGACAGGGGGAGTCCCCCTTGGGGTCCTAATCGTATCGGCCGCGACGAAAGCCTGGCGCTTCTGGCTTCGCTGGACCGCGAGCTTCCGCAAATCCGGCAAAGCCTCTCCAACCAGCAAGCCAAAACCGTTGCCGCCACACTCAAGCGCCGTCTGCTGGACGCACCGCGTCCCTTGCAGCGCCGCTATGTGCGCGGCCTCATCTCGCAAATCGTGGTGGATCGTCAAAAGGCCATCATATCGGGCCCGCGCACAGCCATCGCCGCCGCTGCTTCCAACCCGCAAGCGCTGACAACAGTTCCGAGTTTTGAACGGGAATGGCGCACCCGACAGGATTCGAACCTGTGACCTCTGCCTTCGGAGGGCAGCGCTCTATCCAGCTGAGCTACGGGTGCCGATTGCGCCAGCTATAGCTTCGCCCGCCCGGAGCCGCAAATAGCGCCCGCATCCGGGCAGCCATGCAGCGTTTTTGTTTTAACCCGCTTCGCCCGCAAGGCAGAGAAAGATGCCAATGAAAAAAGAGGCGCCGCAGCCCGTAAAGCCGCGGCGCCGGATACAGGCGCAAGCGACGATCAGGCTTTCGCCTGCCCGGCCAATGCCGGCAGGTGCTCCGACAACGCGGCCAGCGCCTGGTCTGGCGAAAGCCCGAGCTGCGAAGCGATTTGCTCGATGTGCTCGACAGGAAGCGCTGCCTTCAGTTGATCGACCGAGATCGGCTGCCCCTGCCCGCTTGCCCATGACGCGATGAGCGGCGTCAGGCCACCGGCATGAAGCTTGTCCAGAACGCCCTGAAGACCGCCCGAACCTTGCAACGCCGTTTGAAGGGCATTTTGGGCCGCTCCTTCACCGGCCTGGTAAAGCGCGCCGGTCGCCGCTGTTTTCAACTCGTCGAGAAGCCCCATGTCCATCTCCTTTCGCGAATTGGAGTCAAAGCCAGGCGGCAACGCCGCCATGACGGGAGCACGCGCCTATATGGCTTTTGATTTGAACGACCGTGCCGTCTTTGCAGCGCGCGGACGTTCCGGTGTGGCCTTCCGTTGGAATTGCAGACTTGCCCGGCGATGCTTTCATTGCATTCTTGGCAGGGGCAGGCTTCGCGGCCATCGCCGGCGCAGCGGTCTTGGGCGCCGCCATCATGGTGCTGGCGCCGGCCGGCGCCATGCTCGCCGTACTGCTGCCCTTCATGCAGGTCGACATATAGGCTTTGTATGTCGTCGCCTTTTTCGCCGTGTCTGACGTCGTCTTCCAGCTCGCGGCGCAAGTCGCCATCGAGCCGCCTTTCGCGGGCGCGGCGGCCATCGCCGAGGCGGGCGCAGCCGTGGTCATCGTCGAGGTCTGCGTCGAGGCCGCGCCGCTGCCTTTCATGCAACCCGACATGAAGGCTTTGTACGTCGTGGCTTTTTTATCCGTATCGCTTTTGGTCTTCCAACTCGCCGAACACGTTTTCATGGTGTTCTGCGCGCTGCTTGCGGCCATTGCGGAAACATTCATCGCCAACAATCCGGCGGCAGCGGAAATCAACAACAAGCGCATGATGAAATCCCTCCAAGATGTCGAGGGATTGGATTCCCTTCTGGCGGGAACCTCAAGATGGCTGCAACCGCCGCCAACATTTTTTTGGCGGCGGCTGCTTATGGCACATCAAGCACGAGTGGATGCCGCTTACTGAGCCGTGGTCAGTTCTTTCATCAGCCGGCAGGTGAACTCTACTGTTTGATAGAAATTGCCGATCTCATCGCGTTCGTCGCGGCCATGCGCGCGGATGTCGTCGATGTCGCTCCAGCCGCCGCCCACGCCATAACTGGGCATGCCCGCCGCGCGGGTGAAGATCGAATCGGACGCGCCCGCAGCCATGGTGGGCATCACCGGAATATTCTTGCCCCACATCTCATGGACGACCTTGGCGACGGAGCCCATCACCTTTGAGTCGGGCACAGTTTCCGGCGCCGGCTGCACGGGCTCCAGCAACGTCACCTTGATGCCCGGATCGCCTGCGACCTTCGCCAGCGTCGAGCGCACCTGCTCCACGCTTTCACCGGGAAAGACGCGGCACTGGATCGTTGCGTCCGCACTCGACGGCAAGGCGTTCTCCTGCACACCGGCTTTCAGCATCGTCGCGACGCACGTTGTGTGCAGAATCGCGTTGATCGACGTGTCTTTCGCCAGCCGTGCGGCCACGGTGTTATCGACCGGCTCTTTCGAGATCGCCAGCAGATCGGCCTTGCGCTCACCGCTGGATTGCTGCGCGACGGTTGCGAAATAGGCGCGCGTGGTCGCGTTCGTCTTGTAGGGGAAGACGTAGTTGGAGAGCTTCGTTAGCCCGGCCGCGAGCTGATAGATCGCATTGTCCGGGCGCGGCTCGGAGGAATGGCCGCCCTTGTTGGTCGTCTCCATCTTGAAGGTCATATAAGTCTTCTGAACGGTCTCGATCGCGAAATCGATGCGCTTGCCGCTCTTGATCTCACCCGACCCGCCATCCGGATTGATGACGAGGCCCGCATCGCCGACCAGATCCTTGCGATGCTGCACCAGGAATTGCGGGCCATCCTGTTCCAGGCCCACTTCTTCATCGGCCGTAAACGCGACAATGATGTCGCGATCGGGAACGTAACCTTCCTTTTTCAGACGAATGAGAGACGCGGCGACGGCGGCGTCTTCATCCTTCATGTCGGAGGTGCCGCGGCCGTAGAAGTAACCGTCCTTCTGCGTGAATTTGTAGGGATCCAGGCCCGGCGTCCAATCTTCCTTTTTCGCATCCACCACATCCATGTGGCAGATCCACATCACGGGCTTCCCTTTTCCCTTGCCCTTGATGCGCACGACGACATTCACCTGGTTGGGATATTTTGTCTCCGGCGCGATATGGATATCCGCATCCGTGAAGCCATTGGCTTTCAGATATTTCACGATGACATCGGCAGTGCCCTTGGTGCCGACATCGTGCACCGAACGCACTTCGACCAGATCGCGGAAGATGTCGTGCGCAATTTTCTGGTTGGCGGCGGGAGGCACCGGGCCCGGCGGGGGGATATTGGCCGGGCTGGCAGCGCCAAGCAGCGATGCGAGCGCCAGAGCGGCGGCAGATGGAACGATGGTGCGCAGAGTCTTTTTCACGATTTCCCCCTGACAAGTTGTTTTGTGCGCGCGGAGGCTACGCCCCGTCCCGCGGTTCACGCAATCGCCGCAAGTGCGGCATCCACGGCCTTCATCGCATGATCCCAAACGCTTCGCTTCCACTCCGGCGTATCGACATAGAAGGCATCGCGAATCTCGCGCTTCACGGACGGCCAGTCCGGATCGTCGGGCTGGGCGTTTTGATGCAGCCAGTTGTCGCGGCGGATGGCGGTGAACACATCGCGCGTTGGCTTGGTGCCGACTTCCAGCGCCGCAAAAGTGAGCTCCTTGCCTTTCATCCATTTGGCGACGGCCTGATCGACCGTGCCTTGCAACGGCGGCGACAGCGATTCCCCAGCCTCGCTGGATTGCACATTGCCCCACATCGCGGCGGCGCGTTTGTAGGCGTCGCTGCCCGGCAAATCTTCGGTAATCATCTCCGCCGCGCCGCTTTCGCCCAGCCCGGTATGGCAGTCGATGGCGACAAGGCGGTTCACGCCCTTCAGCTCTTCGTGGAAAACATCCTTCAGCATCAGATGCGACCAGCTTTCGCGCTCGCCCCCGAAATAGACGCCGTGGGGATGCTTGTACTGCCCCGCACTGATCGCTTCCTGCAATTTGAACGCGCCATGCCTGTTGGAATAAGCGCGCAATACCGCGTTCGCCGTTTTCATCGCCTCGCGCGACAGGCCATGAAGTTCGATGGCCTCGCGCAATTCGTCATAGGCATCGTTTTTCGGCAGACGTTTGAAATCGGGAAAGTTTCGATTGACGTCGGCATTGTCTTCATTGACGCGCCGGTCCCACGAAAAGCCGTACGGATTGAGCGCATGCAAGAGGACGATCTTCGTTCCTTTTTTCGCACGCTCCGCCAGGCCTTCGCGTAACAATCCGGTCTGCACGCCGGAGCCGAAATATCCTTCCACGCCGTGCGTGCCGGAGATCAGCAACAGCGCGGTCTTCGCATCGCGTTGACCGATCGTGGTGGTGTCGAGAAAGAGCGGCTTGCCGTCCGCTCCTTTTTCGGACGGATGCAACCGGCTGGTGACGCCAAGACCCGCAGCTTCCGCCGCCGCGATGAAGGCGTGGCGCGCCTGGCGGTAGTCATGCGGAAAATGATGTTCGATTGCAGTCATGGCGGGCCTATAGTCCAGCCGAAATTTGAGAGCCTGTCGAGATGAGCGTGTTCGGGCCGCTGGAAGAATTGCGCGAGAAGCCGATCCCCGATCAGCAGGCGATCCGCGGCTGCCCGTCCGGATGGCGCGCGAAGATTCCGATAGATCGCGACGGCGCGCCGTTTTCGGAAAGTCTCGTCGATATCCACGCGCACGGCATCGCGGGCGAAAATTTTTACCATTCCGAACGCAATCCACCCTACTGGAAGCGCATCGCCGGATCGGTGCCTGATTTGTTGGCGCGCCAGTCGGTGGCGGAACGCCTCGCCATGGTGAATGCACGGCTCAACCCGTTCGGGCTGGAGATCTATGTCTTCGATGCATGGCGGCCGCGCGCGGTGCAGGCCTATTTCCACGACGAATGGGTGCCGGCCGAATTGCAAAGACGCAACCCATCGCTTAGCGGCGATGCGCTCATGCGCGAAGTGAGCCGTTATTGGTCGGCGCCGACGACGAATCAAAACGCGCCGGCGCCGCATTCCACCGGCGCTGCCCTCGATCTCACCTTAAGGTGGATCGGCGGCGAGCAGCTCTGGATGGGCTCCTTGTTCGACGACGCCTCGCCCATCGCCCATCGCGACCGGATGGAAACACATGCCAATGCGATGTGCTTTTCCGATGAGGAGGCGCGCGCCAATCGCCGCTTGCTGCATTGGATCATGAACGAGCGGGGATTCGCCGGTTATTCGGAAGAGTGGTGGCACTTCTCTTATGGCGATCAATATTGGGCGGGCGTCAGCGGCGCAGCGGCCGCGCTTTACGGCAAGGCGAAAGATTGATTCACACAGAGACGCAGAGAGAGCGGTGCGGAACTGCCTCATCATCGAATTTGAAGTTTCACGATTTTCCCAGCGCGCTTTGCGCGCAAATTCGTCGGTAGAGCGCCGATTCAGAGAACGACGCACGTTCAGCACCGCTCTCTCTGCGTCTCTGCGTGAAACCTACTTAACGACCTGCCGGAATGCGCCATCCCAGTCGCTGCCGGGCGGATGCTTTTCGAACCAGGCGATGCGCGCCAGATGCAGGTCGTAAAGCTGCTGGCTCGCGCCGGAAAGTTTGCGGCATTGATCGATCAGTTCGCGCGCCTTCTCCCATTGCTGGCTGCGCACGGATTCGAAGATGTGGTCGTGGAAGGTCGCCAGCGCGCGGAATTTCGGTGAGGCGCGCACCAGGGGATTACCGAGAATGGCGAAGAGCTTGACCGGCTCCTCGCGCGGGCCGGCGGCGATGAAGTCCATTTCGAGAAAGGCGTAGCCGCGTTCGGCGGCCTTGCGCGTGTCGTCGGTGACGACGATGGCGGGGCCATATTGCGCGGACAATTCGCGCGTGCGTTCGGCCAGCAGGGTGCAATCGCCGGTGACCGAATAAGAGGTCTGTCCATGCGCGTCGAACCCGCCGGTGATGGCCAGTCCGGTCGAGATTCCGATACCGATTTCCATGGAGGTGAACGCCGTGCCGTCGAAGCGGCGTTCCTGTGAAAGCTGTTCGTTCACCGTCGCGATGGCGACGGTCATCGCTTGCGCGGCATCGCAGGCGTGGATCGCGTGCTCTCCGTCATCCAGCGGCGCGTTCCAATACGCCATGAAGCTTTCGCCGCTAAGATGGCCGATGGTGCCGCCATGATCCAGCGCCGCATCCACCAGCGGCCCCAGCGCCGCATTGATCATGCGCGTGAAGTCCTTGGGGTCGTCCTTGAAAGATTCAGCGAGTTCCGCATAACGGCGCAGCCCTACGGAGAGGCACGTCACCATGCGCGACTCGCCGTCGAGCTTCAGCAGCGAAGGCTCGCGTGAAATGCGGTCCAGCGCCGGCGCCGGCAGCATGCCCGCGAAGGAGCGTTTCAGAACGCTGCGTGTGCCGGTGATGTTGACCACGCGCGCGCCGAGGCCGCCCAACCAGCAGAGCGCCAGCGCAATCGATGGCGTCGCAGTATCGAGCAGCACATGATTGTTGGTGAACAGCGCCCACCCGAAACTTTGCGCCGCCGCAATGAGCGCGAGGGCCAGCGCGCCACTCCACATGACTCCGATGCGCGCCAAAAGAAAAATCAACGCCGCGCCCGCCACGAAAAGGAAGACGAATTGCGGCAGATATCCCGCGCTCTCGCTCAGCGACTGTCCGAGCAATGCATTTTCCAAAGCTTCGGCGTGGATATCGCCAATGCTTTTCATGCCGGCCGCGGTTTTCACGGTATCGCCTGGCGGCGCGATCACGACAATGGTGCTCTTCAGATCGGGCGGCGTCGCGGTGTCCATCACCGACGAGGCGTTTAGCGCGCGCGCTGCGGTGTCACGCGCGAACCAGATCGTCATCGCGCCATCGCGGCGCGTGGGAATGGAGAAACCGCCGAAAGTGACATTCGCGATACGCGGCTTCGCATCCACACCCGGGATGGTGCCTTGCGCACCATGCACGATCATGGGCGCGAGCGCGTTGCGCAATGTTTCCGCGTCCAGTGACGGCACCGGCACGCCGTTCAGCCGGTAAACCAGGGGCTCACTGCGAAACACACCATCGCGATCCGGCTGGAGATTGAGCGCGCCTGAACCTGCGCTCGCCGCTTCCAGCAAAGGCAGCGCACGCGAGGCATAGCTATATGTCCGCGCATAGAAGAGCGGATCGCTTGCGCCATCGGCCGCGATCTTCGCCTTGCTGACGACGCTGTCGTCGCCGGTATCGTCGCCCAGCGTGAAGCCGGTGATGGCTTTGACGCCCGCAAAGGATGCGCCAAGCGCCTCATCCGCCGACACCATGGCGCTGAGCGCGGCGCGCGCGGCTTCGTTTTCCGGCGTGGGCGGCAGTTGCGCGGCGAAGCGTTGCGGCGATGCTGGATCGCTCGCGTCCAGCGCGAAGGCATAGACGACGATCGGCACACCGGCGGATTTCAGCGCATTCGTCGCGCGCGTCAGCGTGTCGGACGCCCAGGGCCAATGGCCGTATTTCGCGACGGCTTTGCTATCGAGCACGAAAGTGCGCACATGATAATGGCCGCGCGCGATCGTGTCGGTGTAAGGCCGCGGGCGCTTCTGCTGATAGAAATCATATTCGACGCCCGAGATGCGCGTGGCCATGCCGCCCAGATCGAAGGCGAAGACCGCCACTGCCATGGCCAGAAGGCCAAGCGGCAACGCCCAGATCGAGATGGAATTTGCCCCGCCGCGCATGAATCCCCGAGGCAGGTCCTCAAGCGGTCCGCCCGTTCAGCCCGCGCCCTGCCCGTAAACCATATCCTATGGCGCAGAACCGGTTGAAGGGGAAGGGAAAATCCGAAACCCGGACATGACAGCGGTCTGCTAAGTATTCTGATTACAAATGCGTGACGCTACCGTCATTTTCCTTGCGGCATCGCCGCCTTGCGCGTAGCTTTTCGCAGCCCAATTCAAAAATACCGAGCGAGGACTCCCATGGAAAACATCACCAAGGATCCGGCTTATAACGCTGCCGATCCGAACGACTTTCCCGCGATGCTGGACGTGAACCGCTATGGCGCACGCTCCACCGCGTTCGACAAGATCATCAGCGCGACGCA
>JAFECP010000044.1:11000-25785 GCA_018242105.1 Pseudomonadota bacterium | reverse complement strand
TTCGACATGACGAAGGAATATCTCGTCAATCCGGAATTGAACGGCGATCTGAAAACCGCGATCGGCGACAAGCTCGACGAAGGCCAGAAGATCAAACTCGCCAACATGGACACATGGTGGTCGCTATCGTCGATCCTGCATGGCGAGCAGGGCGCGCTCGCGCTGTCGGCCTCGCTCTGCCACATCCTGAAAGATCCGGGCGCGCAGGAATATGCCGCCAACCAGACGCGCGAAGAAGCCCGCCACGTCACCGCGTTCAGCGCCTATATCAAGTCGCGTTGGGGCAAGCCAGTGCAGGTGGGTCCGGCTCTGGGCAATCTTCTTAACGAGCTCGTCTCCTCGCCGCTCGTCTGGAAGAAGATCGTCGGCATGCAGATGCTGGTCGAAGGCCTCGCGATGGGCGCCTTCGCGACCATGTTCAAGGAAGCGCGCGATCCCTTGATGCGCCATCTGATGCAGCTTGTGATGACGGACGAAGCTTTCCATCACAAATTCGGAAAGATCTGGGCCGACCGGACCATCCCGCATCTGTCCAGGGGCGAGCACGAGCAAATCGAAGACTGGGCCGCGCAGGTGTTCCAGGTGCTGCTCTACAATCTGGGCTCGCCGGACCAGAAGGCATGGATCTATCGCGAACTCGGCCTCGACCCGGTGTGGTGCCAGCAGGCCTTCATGGAAGCGGTGACGGACACGGCGATCCGCGAGGAGATGCAGGAAGCCACCAATATCTTCCGCGTGCTGGTAAAGACCCTGCTCAAGGCCGGCATCATCACCGAGCGCACCAAGCCGATCTATGCAGCCTATCTCGACATGCAGGAGCTTTACTCGGAAGGCGACCGCATGGTCGGCGACGACATCGCCGAGGAAGGCATCAAATATCTTCTTGCACTGAACGGCGGCACCCAACTCGGCGCCTCGTTGCTGGCGGCGGAGTAAATCTCCTGACTGAACGGTTGCAAAGGGCGGCGGTCACGCCGCCCTTTTTGTTTTGAAGAATGCAAGCACCGTCGCCGCGATGCCAAGAACGAGACATAGCCAGCCAAACGCATCGCCGGTGCGATCATAGATCGTGCCGCCGCCGGGACCGTCGAGCGGCAGATCGCCGATCAATGTCTTGAACGGGCCCGCCGTCTTGGTGCGCGCCACGATGCGGCCATAGCGGTCGTTGAGCGTGAGAAGTCCGTCGCGCGCATTGCGCGCCATCGGCACGCCATTCTCCACCGAACGCATCAGCGCGACGCGGCCATGGCTCCAATCATCGATGTGGAAATCCCACGCCGGCACGGCAAGCAGCAACGGATGCATTGCCACTGCGTCGGATCGGATCATGGCGTGGAAATCCATGTCCTTGCAGATCTCCAATCCGGTTCCGTTGGACAGGACCGCGGGCTGTTTGCCCGGGGTGAAGAAGCGCGTCTCCAACCCCTGAATCAGACGGCGCTTCTGATAGGTTACCGGCGTGGCATCGCCAGGCGTGAAGGCCCAGGACGCATTGCGCTGTGCACCATCGACGGAAGTGTTTAAGCCCGCCACCAGCGTTGCATCCGCAACCGTCGCGGCTTTCGCAAGCGTTGCCTGCACTTCGCTGCGCCATGCCGGCCCAACCCATCCGATATTCTCCGGCAACAGGATCAGCTTCACATGCTTGCCGCGCAGCTTCTCGATCCCGGCGGCATAGGCATCGAAGGCTTTGAGCGTTGCCTCCCTATCGTCCCGCTGGGTTTTGCCGACCGCGGCATCGCTTTCAATCAATGCGACACGCAGCGTTCCCTCGGGAGGCGCGGACATGCGGATATAGCCGAACGCCGTGTTCGCCGCGAAGAGCGCAACGGCGATGGCCGCTGGCGCGGGTGATTTGCTGCGCAGGCTGGCGGCGATTCCGGCGGCGACCGCGCCCAGAAGAAACGTCACGCCGGCAAAACCCACCAGCGATGCGCTCTGGATGAAGATCGGCGCGCCGATCTCCGCCGCCGAAGGCGAAGAGGTAGCGCCGCCTGCCGCACTGAAGGATGTCGCCAGATCGATGCCCGCCCATAGTGCCGCGAATGCAAACATCGCGGCAATTTCGCCAAAGCTTTGCTGCACACGCTTGGCAGCGATCACGGGAACCGCGAAGACGATGGCCGGCCCCGATACAATCAGGATCAAAACCGGCGGCGGCATCAGCTCGCCATAAGCGTAGACGAAGCCCGAGCAGCCCAGTGCATAGGCGAAGAATGCGGCCAGAAAGCTTTGCCAGTATTTCGACGGACCGAAAGCGAACCACAACACTGGAATCGGCGCGAGCCAGGCGAGCCACCATTGATCGCCCAGACCTTCGGAAAAATAGAAACCAACCGCGCTCAATAGCGCGCAACCGATCGCAATCATTGCAATCTCTCCGTCATAAAGCTCTGAATGCTGCGCGCAGTGGCGCGCAGATAAAGATCGCGGAATTCCGCTTCGCTGCCGGCCATGCGGCCCGCGCGATAGAGTGTGATGAGTCCCTGGGACAGCGCCGCGTTCGTCACCAGCATTTCGACGGGCGATGCAGCTTTGAGCACGCCCGTGGCGATCAATTCTGCGATCAGCCGAAGTTGCAGCGCGCCGGCCGGCGATTGGCCGGCGAGAAAGTCGTCCGGATAGCGGCGGGCTTTTGTCGTGTGGGTGAGGAAGGCCGCTTCGTAACGGCGCGGGGTTTTGAGCGCGAAATCCAGATGCGCTTCGCCGATGGCGCTGAGCCAGTCAAGCGGCGCTTGCGGCGGGACCGCTGCGACGATCCCCGACCATTCGGCGAGTGCGTCTAGTACCAGCGCATCGATCAGCGCCTGCTTGTTTTCATAATGCCGGTAGATCGCCATGGGTGTGATGCCGACCTCTTTGGCGATGTCACGCATCGAGAGCCCTTCCGGGCCATCCCGATCAAAGGCAGCGCGCGCAGCGGCTAAGATCTGCTCTTTCGTGTCCATGTATACACTGTAGACATCGAGAAGCTCTCTTTCAAGTGGGCGCTCTCTTCTTCTTGCAGCCTCACACACCCAGTAGTATGAATGAACGTTCATTCGCAAATAGAAACAATGATCTCAGGGCTGACAGGCAAAAAGATCGATCTTGCGGACGACAAGCGCGGCCGCCTTCTCGCCGCAGCTCTCGACCTGTTCGAGACGCGCGGCTTCGATGGCGTGGCGGTGCCGGAGATCGCGGCGAAGGCGGGCGTCGCCGTCGGCACGGTCTATCGCTATTTCGAGACCAAGGAGGCGCTGGTCAACGCGCTCTACCGGCAATGGAAACAGGCCTATAACGACCTGGTTCTTGCTTCCGCGCCCAAAGGCATGAAGCCGCGCGAGCTCTTCTCCCGCTATTGGCATCGCATGACGCTGTTCGCGCGCACCAATCCGCGCGCCATGCGCTTCATGGATCTGCACCATCACGGCGCCTATCTCGATGCGGAAAGCCGCGCGCTGTCGAAATCCTATGCGCAGACGGCCGAGGAATTTGTCCGCGCGGCGCGGGCCGAAGGCGCGATCCGCGATCTTAATCCCATCATGGTGGTGGCGCTGATGTGGGGCGCCGCCGCCGGCCTCACCAAATTCGCCGCCAGCGGCGCGCTGGAATTCGACGCGAAACTGGCGGGCGACATGGAAGAGGCGCTGTGGCGCGCCATTGCAAAAGAATAGTCATTCATCATTTTTGAACGGAGGAATTTGATATGGCACGCAAACGCAAGGGCGACGGACAGACCGCGCTCGTCACTGGTGCATCCTACGGCATCGGGCTGGACCTCGCTGAATGCTTCGCGAAAGACGGCTACAATCTCATCCTCACCGCACGCAGTGCCGATGCACTGAAGAAAGAAGCCGGCAGGCTTGCCGCACAATACAATATTGCCGCCACGCCGATCGCGCTCGATCTGGGCGCACATGGTGGCGGCACGAAACTGGCGCAGGAGATTGCGGCCAAAGGATTGACCGTCGATGTGCTGGTGAACAATGCCGGTTACGGCATCGCCGGTGCGATGGATGGATCGAAAGCCGATGAACAGCTCGGCATGGTAGATCTCAACGTCCGCGCGCTTCTGGAACTGACGCAGATTTATTGGCCGTCGATGTTGAAGAACAAGCGCGGCGGCGTGTTGAATGTTGCCTCCACAGCCGCTTTCCAGCCCGGCCCGCTGATGGCGACATATTATGCCAGCAAGGCGTTTGTGCTCTCGATTTCCGAAGCCCTGTGGAAGGAAGCCGAAGGCACCGGCGTGCATGTGAGCTGCCTTTGCCCCGGCCCGACGGTGAGCAAATTCCGCGAACGCGCCGGCACGGGCAAAACGAAGCTGTCAAACGCCGGCGCGGCGATGCCGTCCATGGCTGTCGCCAGGCAGGGCTATCGCGGCTTCCAGAAAAATACCCGGGTGGTCATCACCGGGTTGCGTAACCGGATTCTCGCCGGGGCGACCGCTTATATGCCGCGCACCACATTGCTTGGGATCGTGAAGAACCTACAATCGCCGAAATGAGCGAGACGAAAATCGGCGACTTCATCACCATCGCGCGCGACAACGGCGTGGCGGTGGTGACGTTCGACCGGGGCGACGGGCGCAATGCGCTGTCGCGGCAGGCGATCCTCGAACTCACCGAAGCGGCGCGCAGCTTCGCGGACGATCTGGAGACGCAGGCCGTCATCCTTACATCGAAAGGCGCGTTCACGGCTGGCGCCGATCTGAAAGATCCGGCAATGGACCGGCGCAAGGCGAACGGCTTGCTGGAGCGCCGCCACATGGTGCGCATCGGTCCCGATCTCTGCGATGCCTGGGAGAGGATGGAGCAGGTCACCATCTGCGCCATCGAGAAATATTGCATCGGCGGCGGCGCAGCGCTCGCGGTGGCCTGCGATTTCCGCATCATGGCGCGGTCGGCCACGATGCGCCTCCCGGAAATTCCGCTGGGCATGAACATGAGCTGGCATGCGGTGCCGCGTATCGTCTCTCTCGTCGGCCCCGCGCGCGCCAAGCGCTTCATTATGTATGGCGAAGATATCGGCGCGGAAGAAGCCGCGCTCTGGGGTCTGTGCGATGAAGTGGCGGAAGACGGCAAGGCGCTCGCCGCCGCGAACAAATGGGCAAAGAAAACAGCCAAGCTGCCGCCCAATGCCATCCGCATGACCAAGCAATCCGTCAATGCCGTGGCAAATGCGCTGCATCCGGCGACAACCTTCATGGATGCCGATCAATATGCGCTGGCTACCACCAGCGAAGATTATCGAGAGGCAATCAAAGCATTTCTCGAAAAACGCGAACCGAAATTCACCGGGAGATAGACGTGGCAGGACGTGTCGAAGGCAAGATTGCGCTCATCACGGGCGGCGCGCAGGGGCTGGGCGAGGCCGCGGCGCGGATGCTGGCCAAGGAAGGCGCGCGTGTCGCCATCACCGATGTGAATATCGAAGGCGCGGCGAAGGTTGCCGAACAGATCAACGCCATGCGCAAAGGCGCGGCCATCGCCATCCAGCATGACGTCACGCAGCAGGAGCAATGGGTTCACGCGCTCGCGCAAACGCACAAGGCGTTCGGCGGCCTGCATGTGCTGGTCAACAATGCGGGTATCAGCGCGGGCTCGGATGTCGAGGCCACCAGCTTTGAAGACTGGAAGCGCGTGCACGAGATCGATCTGGACAGCGTGTTCCTGGGCTGCAAATTCGCCATTCCCTTGATGGCGGAGACGGTGCGGGCTACCGGCCTGGGCGGCTCGATCGTCAATATCTCCTCCATCAGCGGCATCATCGCGGGGCACAACATGGCGGCGTACAATTCCGCCAAGGCGGCGGTGCGCCATCTGTCCAAATCCGTGGCGCTGCATTGCGCGCGCAAGGGCTATCGCATCCGCTCCAACTCCGTGCATCCGGTGTTCATCGCCACGCCCATCCTCGATCCGCTGGTGCAGCGCTTCGGCAAGGAAGAGGCGTATGCGAAGCTGGCGCGCCAGGTGCCGCTCGGCACCATCGGCGAGCCGGACGACATTGCTTATGCCGTGCTCTATCTCGCCAGCGACGAATCCAAATTCGTCACCGGCGCGGAATTGAAAGTGGATGGCGGCATCTCCGCGATGTGACCTTTCTGCCGGGCACTTCCTGCCGCGCAGATGGTGCAGCTTCTTCCGCATTTGTCGCGGGAATGTCCCGGGTAAGATTTCGTTCAGCCTGTTTTTGGCGCGGCCGTGTGACGAGCCAAACAACATGACAACGGCATAATCTTCGCTAGTCCATCGCTGCCGGAAGAATTCGGGCGCCAAACCTTTTTCGGGAGCCCGCCATGATTGGTGCCGCCGCAGGCGCTGCAAGTCAGCTTCTCTCCACGCTGCTGTCCAAGCTGTCGTCGAGTTACACATCGTCCTCGTCCAGTTCCACGATGCCCGCGCTGACCAGCGCGATGCAACAGGCAGTGCCAGGCACCGGCCAAAAACCAACCACGCCTGCCGTTCCCACATTCGATGCGCAAACGCTGATGGCATTGGTGTCGCTGCAGGCGCAAAATGGCAGCACGACATCGCAGAGCGCTTCCGGCAGCTCGTCCGATCCGGTGCAGCAGCTCTTCTCCGCCATGGATTCCGACGGCGACGGCGAAGTTTCGCAAAGCGAGATGGAAGCTTATATCGAAAAGCAGGGCGGCACGCAGGCGCAAGCCGATTCGCTGTTCAGCGCGCTTACCCAGACCGATTCGTCCGGCACCTCCGGCATCAGCGAAAGCCAGATGGCGAGCGCGGTGTCGCAAGCGCAGCAGACTCGTGAGGCGCATGGCGGCCATCGCCATCATCACCACAAGAGCGGCGGCGCGAACGATCAGGCGGACAATGTCGCCAACACCCTGTTGCAGGCGATGGATTCCAATGACGACGCTTCTGTCAGCGAAAACGAGTTCTCGAATTTCATCACGGCGAATGGCGGCACCGCCGCCGATGCGTCCCGCGATTTCACCGCGTTGAATACCAGTGGCTCCAGCGCGCTGACCTCGGCGGATTTCGCCAAGGCGTTCAATGCCTATCAGATGCAGCAGAACGCACAGTCGCCAAATTCTATGGTTGTCTCGCTATTGAACCAGCTCTTGGGCGCGAACGGCGGCGCCGCGTCCATCAGCGCCTAATGCTTCTCCTGAATCGCGACCTGGGCTAGCAGAACGCGCGCGCCTTTCCGGTGCAGCGCCTTGTCGGTCAGCCGTTGCAGCCGGTTCGCGATCATTCCCACATCGGGTTGCTTGTAGGGACGCACGGCGGCCGCGGTGAACGCCATCAGGCTGCGCACATATTCATCGCGCAGCACCGGCATGCCGTGCTCGACCTCGGCGCGCAACGCGGCATCGGGAATGTCCAGGCCGATGGCGACCAGCAGCATGCCCTGCGGCCGGCCCGCGTCCACGATGGTCGTGTACATCGGCTCGATCATGATGAAACTGGCGGACTGGGTTTCCTTGTGCTCGGGCGCAGGCTTATCCTCGGCGTGCGCGGGAAGCGCGGCAACCGCCAGCAGGAGCAGGGCGAAGGACAAGGATCGCATGGCCGTTCTCGCACGTTCCTCCCGAAGTTGTGCCGCGAAGGTAAATTTGCCGTTTACGAACTGATTCTGACAGGAGTTGAGCATGCGGGTAATGGCGGGAATTTCGCTGGCGGCGCTGGGATTGGCCTCCGTGGCGATGGCCGCGGACCTGGGGGACTATCCCGGCAAGCATTTTTCTGTCTCCCCGTCCGACCTGCCCAAACCGTTCATCACACCTGCGGTCGATAACCGCTCCAGGACAGTGCCTCGTCCGGCAGGCGTCATGCCTGCCGCGCCAAAAGGCTTCACGGTCTCGGTCTATGCGTCGGGACTTTCCAATCCACGGTGGATGGCGCTGGCGCCCAATGGCGATGTTTTTCTCGCCGAACCCAAGACCGGAAACATCACCATCCTGCGCGGCACGGGGAAGGCGACGACGACCGCGACCTTCGCCACCGGCTTTCACAGACCGCATGGCCTCGCCTTCCATGATGGCGCGCTCTATGTCGGGGACGTCGATGCGGTGTGGAAACTCGGCTACAAAAACGGCGCGCTGAAAGCCGGCGCGAAAACGCGCATCACCAAACAGGATTTCGGCGGCACCGAATATCACTGGACGCGCGACATCGCGTTCTCGCCATCCGGCCAGCTTTATTTGGCCATCGGCAGCGGCGGAAACGTCGAAGATACCGAAGCGCCGACACGCGCCAGCGTTCAGACCGTCAATGCCGACGGCTCGCTGACGCCATTCGCCACCGGCACGCGCAATCCCGTCGGCATCGCGTTTTATCCTGGCACCAGCACCGTTTGGGTGACGGTGAACGAGCGCGACGGGTATGGCGACGGTCTTGTGCCGGATTATCTGACACATCTGGAGAAGGGCGCGTTCTACGGCTGGCCTTACGCTTATATCGGACACAATCCCGATCCAACTTATGGCGCGAAGCGGCCTGACATGGTTGCGAAAACCAAAACGCCGGATCTGCTTTTCCAATCGCATTCCGCGCCGCTGGGTCTTGTCTTCTATGAAGGCCCACAATTCCCCTCCGCTTACAAAGGCGATGCTTTCGTGTCGTTGCACGGTTCGTGGAATTCCGGCGCGCCCACCGGCTACAAAGTCGTGCGTGTGCATTTCGCGAACGGCAAACCGGTTGGCGGTTACGATGACTTCCTCACCGGCTTCGCCGAGCCGGGAACGAGCCCTGCGGAAGTCTGGGGCCGCCCGGCAGGTCTTCTCGTCGCCAAGGACGGAAGCCTTCTTGTCGCCGACGATGCGGGAAAGACTGTGTGGCGCGTGGCCTATACGGGAAAATAGCCGCGCGATAGATTTTCCCGGCGCATAACATGCCGGGGAATATCGTGAAACGTTTGTTCCTGAATACAGATGGCAGGCTGCGCCATTTCTGGCGCACGGTGGCATTCTTCGTTTTATCGGCGGTCGCCGCGCCGTTCTTGCTGAAGTGTGCGCTGTTGCCGGTTCAGGAAGCGCTTCACGCCGGCGACGGCCTATCGGCAGAGACCGTCGCCTTTGGCGAATCTGTTAACCTCCTCATCGCGCTGATCTGCACGATTCCCTTCGCGCTCTACGAACATCGCGGCTTGTTGAGTTACGGTTTTCCGGTGCGCAGCATGTTGGGACCGCGGTTATGGGAAGGTTTTATTGTCGGCGCGGTGATGGCGGCGCTGATCGCTATCGGGATGATCGCGCTCGGCGGCATGCAGATCAAAGGCTTCGCGCTTAACGGCGCTGCGCTTCTCCATGCGGGTCTCGCATGGCTCGGCGCCAATGTGCTCGTCGGCCTCGGCGAAGAATATTATTTCCGCGGATATTTCCTGCAGTCGCTATGGCGCAGCATCGGCTTCTGGCCCGCCGCGCTTGTCATCGCCGCGATCTTCGCCGCCGCCCATTACTTCCTCAAACCCGGTGAGAACATCTGGGATGTCATCACCCTCGTCACTTTAAGCCTGTGGCTTTGCTACACAGTGCTGCGCACCGGCAATCTGTGGTTCGCGGCCGGCTTTCACGCCGCATATGACTTCATGCAGTTCTTCGTTATCGGCACCCCCAACGGCGAACGCATTCCGCAAGGACGCATGCTCAATGTGACCTTCAATGGTCCTGCCTGGCTTACCGGCGGCGTACTCGGCACCGAAGCAAGTTTCCTGATGTACCCCCTGATTTTGGCGATCTGGGTCTATGTGTGGTGGCGTTTCCGGGGACGGCCGGACTTCGTACCCGCCGCGCCTTGACGGGTTGGCCCCGGCTCCCTAAAACCCGCACCTCTCGCGGGGCGGACCCCTCGCGAACCCCGGTTAGGGGCTGTAGCTCAGTTGGGAGAGCGCCTCGTTCGCAATGAGGAGGTCAGCGGTTCGATTCCGCTCAGCTCCACCAGCCCACGCGGCGGCGCCGCGAAGGCGGGTGTCCTCCGAAGCCTCGGCGAAGGAGGACTGGTGCCATTTCCGCGCCCATACGCTGTCGCTATGGACCGATTGGCAGGCCACCCTTTGCTTCCTATCTCTTCCTTGCTCCTCACAGAACCGGACCGCTAAAAGGTTCCTCGTCTTACGAGAGTCTGCTCATGCCCGCACCGATCTTCTCGCTCCTTCTTCTGCTGCTCGACCTTTATTGGTGGATCGTGCTTGCCTCTGTCGTGGCGAGCTGGCTCGTCTCCTTCGGCGTCATCAACGGTTACAACCCTGCGGCACGCTCGATACTTCGCTTTCTCGATGCGTTGACCGAGCCGGTGTACCGGCAGGTGCGCAGGATACTGCCGCCGATGGGCGGGCTCGACGCTTCGCCGATCATCGTCTTCATCGGCGTGTGGTTCCTGCAGCAGGTCGTCGTCTGGCTCGCCGACCGCTACGCGATTTGAACGGTATTCGTTTCGCCGTGAGGCTGACGCCGCGCGGCGGCCGCGACGCTATCGACGGCTGGGTGCAGGACAGCGCCGGAAAGAAATATCTCAAAGCCCGCGTTTCGCTGCCGCCCGAAGACGGCAAGGCGAACAAGGCGCTGATCGCCTTGCTGGCGAAGGCTCTGGATATTCCAAAGTCGTCCATCCGCATTGCAGCGGGCGGGACATCGCGGCTCAAGACAATCCAGATCGATGGTGATAGGGCTGCGCTCGGCGCGAAGCTTTCGGAGTTGTAAGATGACCGGCCGCATCATTGACGGAAAGGCTTTCGCAGCAGGCCTGCGCGCGCGGGTTCAGGAAGAAGCCGCAAAGTTGAAGGCGGCGCACGGCATCGTGCCCGGCCTTGCCACCGTTCTGGTCGGCAACGATCCGGCGAGCGAAGTCTATGTCCGCAACAAAGGCAAGACCGCCGAAGCAATCGGCTTCAAATCCTTTCACTACGGCCTGCCGGAAAGCGCAAGCGAAGCCGATGTGCTGGCGCGCGTGAAAGCGCTGAACGGCGACAAGGCCGTGCATGGCATCCTGGTGCAAATGCCGCTGCCCAGGCAGGTGCGCGAAGCCGCGGTGCTCGATCTTCTCGATCCGGCCAAAGACGTGGACGCGCTGACGGCGACCAATGCGGGACTTCTGGTGAGCGGACGCGCGCAACTCGTATCCTGCACGCCCATGGGCATGATGATGCTGCTCAAGGAATATGTCGGCGATATTTCCGGTCTGAACGCGCTGGTGATCGGCCGCTCGCTGTTGTTCGGAAAGCCCGCCGCACAGCTTCTTCTTGCCGCCAACGCCACAGTGACGATGGCCCATTCGCGCTCGCGCGATCTGCCGGGCCTATGCCGCAACGCGGACATTCTCGTCGCCGCCATCGGCAAACCGCATTTCGTGCAAGGCGATTGGGTGAAGCCCGGCGCCACCGTGATCGATGTCGGCATCAACCGCGTCGACGCGGGCGGCGGCAAAACCAGAATCGCCGGCGATGTGGATTACGACAGCGCGGCAAAGATCGCCGGCGCGATCACACCCGTTCCCGGCGGCGTCGGCGCCATGACGATCGTCAATCTGATGCGCAACACGCTGATCGCTGCCTGCCTGCAATCGGGATTGCCGGTTCCGGCGATCTAGAGTCGCGTCTTCAGATCGGCAGCGATCTTGTCCGGCCCAAGGACTTCTTCATAGGTGCCGGCGAACTTGCCGTTCGGATCCATCAGATAGATCGAGCCCGAATGGTCCATGGCGTAATCGCCGCCCGCGATCGGCCGCTTCTTCGCATAGACGCGAAATTCCTTCAGCACCGGCGCCATCTGTGCTTCGCTGCCGGTCAGGCCGACGAAATTCTTTCCGAACGCGGCCACATATTGCTTCATCACATCCGGCGTATCGCGCGCCGGATCGACGGTGATGAACAGCGGCGTCACGCGCGTTGCCTTGGCGCCGAGCTTGTCCATCACATCGCCCATCAACTGCAAGGTGAGTGGGCAAACATCGGGGCAATGGGTGTAGCCGAAATAAAGCAGCGTCCAATGCCCACGCAGGTCTTTGTCGGTATAGCTTTTGCCGTTCTGGTCGGTGAGCGCGAAGGGTCCGCCGATTGTGGCTTGCCCGAAGGTCACGGTGCGGCCGAGCCCGCCCACGGAATCGCCCAGATGCCACGCCATTCCGCCAAGAACGACGGCGGCGGCGAGAATATAAGGAATGAGCGCTTCGGGCGTGCGGATCATCATTTATTCCTGCGAGGCCATTTCGATTGATAGACTTGGGGCCCGCAACCGCCAAAGCGGCGAATGGTCCTAGAGCCGGAATGACCGAAATCGACCCCGAACCATCCTGGCTCAGTTGGCTGTGGCCGACGGATGAAGACGATCTTCTGATCCTGCCGTCGCGTCCCGGCCGCGTGCGCTTGCGCACCTTGTCCAACCTGCGCTGGCTCGCGGTCGGCGGCCAATCGGTGACCTTGCTGCTGGTGCATTTCGGCCTGGGTTACCCCTTGCCGCTTCTTGCGTGCGCGATCGCGGTTGCGGCCAGCGCTGCGCTTAATGGATTTCTCACGCTGCGCTATGAGCCGACGCATCGCCTCTCCAACCGGGCGGCAACAGCCTATCTGGCTTACGACGTGGTGCAGCTCGCGGCGCTGCTTTATCTCACCGGCGGAATCATGAATCCGTTTTCGCTGATGTTCATCGCGCCGGTGGTGATCGCCGCGGCGACACTGGATCTCGGCAATACCCTATTGCTGGCGATCATCGCGCTTGTGGCGGTGTCGGTGATCGGTGTCGTGCACAAACCTCTTCCATGGCCCCCGGACGAGCCACTTGCGCTGCCGCCGCTTTTTCTTGGCGGCATCTGGGCATCGCTGGTGATCGGTATCGGATTCACATCCATCTATGCGTGGCGCATCGCTTCGGAAGCCGCGCGCATGCAGGCCGGATTGTCCGCCACGCAACTGGCGCTCGCGCGCGAACATCGCATGGCCAGCATCGGCGCACTCGCCGCCGCTGCCGCGCATGAATTGGGAACGCCGCTCGGCACCATCGCCATCGTCAGCCGCGAGCTGGAACGTTCGCTGCCATCCGATTCACCTGAAGCCGAAGATGCGCGGCTGCTCCGCCAGGAAGCGGAGCGATGCCGCGGAATCCTCACACGGCTGGCGCGTCCCGAAGAAAGTGTGATGCGCGCACTGGATCGCCTGCCGCTGGGTGCATTGCTCGACGATATCGCGAGCCCGCATCGCAATGGCGATCTGGCCATTCAGATTGAAATGGCGCCAGCCACACAGGGCCTCTCCGAGCCCAAGGTGTGGCGCTCTCCCGCGCTGCTGCATGGCCTTGGAAACGTAATCGCCAATGCCGCTGACTTTGCCCATGCGCGCGTGCGGGTGATCGCGATCTGGAACGAGAGAGAAATCCGCGTTTCGGTGCAGGATGACGGCCCCGGCTTTGCGCCCGACATCATCGAACGCATTGGCGAGCCTTACGTCACTTCGCGGCCCGGCACTTACGCCCTGGGCGACACCGAACTTTCCCCCACCGATGCTTTCACCGGCCAGCAGGGCATGGGGCTGGGCTTCTTCATCGCCAAAACGCTCATCGAACAGACCGGTGGCACGATGCGAGCCCGCAATGTCTCCTCAGGGGGCGCCCGTGTGACGGCGCGCTGGCCGCGCGGGGCCATCGATGGCGACCAGGCCCCCGGAAGAGCGAGGCTTCTCTAGGACAAAACACCTCTGCGGCGATTAAACTTGTGCGCGAGCGGGTGAGGGGGTATGGACCCCGCGAAAGCGACACACCCATGACAAATCCCGCCCCGGCGCAGGCTTCCGACCGCACCCTTTTGATCGTGGAGGACGACCGTCCGCTTCGCGAGCGATTGGCCCGGGCCATGGAGGCGCGGGGATTTACCGTCGCCATCGCCGAGACCGTGGCCCAGGGCATCGCCCAGGCCAAAGATGCACCGCCCGCTTTCGCCGTGGTGGATCTGAAACTCGATGACGGCAACGGCTTGGACGTGGTGGAAGTGCTGCATGGCACGCGGCCGGATGCGCGCGTGGTGGTGCTGACCGGCTTCGGCAATATCGCCACTGCCGTCGCCGCCGTGAAATATGGCGCCATCGATTATCTGCCCAAGCCCGCCGACGCCGACGACATTCTCGCCGCGCTGCAGGCGCCGCCAGGCTCCAAGCCCAAGCCGCCGGAGAATCCGATGTCCGCGGACCGCGTGCGCTGGGAGCATATCCAGCGCGTGTATGAGCTGTGCGGCCACAATGTTTCGGAAACCGCCCGCCGCCTCAACATGCACCGCCGCACCCTGCAGCGCATCCTGGCGAAGCGCTCGCCGCGCTGACACCACACCCCAACCGTCATGGCCGCTCCTGAGGCGGCCACCCATCCGGCGCGTGTCCGCGCGCCGAGAAGACTCTTTCGCTCGCAGACGCTCGCGTAATGGGTGGCCGGGTCAAGCCCGGCCATGACAGAATGATGTTTAAGCCGCCCGCTGCTGGCCGCCATTGCGATTGCCGCGGAATTTGCGGCGCCGGCGTGGGCGGTTGTTGTTGTCGTTGCGGGGCGCGTCATTGCCATCAGATTTTTGTGCGTTCGGATTGTGACCGCTCTGCTTGTGCGCATGCGGATTGTGTCCGCCGTGCTTGTGCCCGCCATGCTGGTGCCCACCGGGCTTGTGGCCGTGCGGGCGATGATTGCCGCGCGGATTGTGGCGCGGTGTGTGACTCTCCTGGACCGGCATCGCTTCGATCGGCGGCGTGCCGATCACCGTCAAGGGATGACGGATCAGCTTTTCGATGTCCCGGAGCTGCGTGCGTTCCTCGGCTGCGCAGAAGGCGATGGCGATGCCGGTGCCGCCGGCGCGCGCGGTGCGGCCGA